>DATBKP010000032.1:0-126670 GCA_036555785.1 Steroidobacteraceae bacterium | reverse complement strand
GTGAGCTCGACCGTCACCTGGTCACCCGTGAGAATGCGGATGTAGTTTTTGCGCATCTTTCCCGAGATGTGCGCAATCACCGTGTGACCGTTCGTCAGCTGGACGCGAAAGGTCGTGTTCGGAAGTGTGTCGACCACACGTCCTTCCATCTGAATTGCGTCCTCTTTCGCCATGCACTCTTGAGGTTTACCCGGGTCGCAGCCGGAAAGCGCGCGAATTGTGCATAAAGGGATGGGGCAATGCAACGAACGCCGGCGGCACCGCTGGGGCGCGCGGCGCAGTCCCCAGTCAAGTGCCCCGATTGCTGTCAGCGGATGCTGGCGTCGCATCCGCCCAACGGTCGGGAACGGCTACGTGGCCGACGTGCGCGGCCAGCAGCTCGATGAAAGCGGGTCGGGGAATGAGCTGCGCCCCCAGGCTGAGCAGGTGCGGCGTCGCCATCTGGCAGTCGATCAGACGGAAGCCGCGCGCCAGCAGCTCTGAACACAACCGCTGCAGCGCCACTTTCGAGGCATCGCGCTCGATGCTGAACATGGACTCGCCGAAGAACACCGCGCCGAGCGCAACGCCGTACAGACCGCCGACCAGCCGCTCGCCGTCCCACGTTTCCACCGAGTGAGCGAACCCGAGCTTGTGCAGTTTGAGGTAGGCGGCGCGCATCTCCGGGGACAGCCACGTCCCGCCCGGCCGCAGCTCGCTGCTGCCGCAGGCACGGATCACGTCGCGGAATGCGGTGTTCAGTCGCGTGACATAGCCGCGATTGCGCATCGACTTGGCAAGGCTGCGCGTGACACGCAACTCTTCGGGAAACAGCACGGCGCGCGGATCGGGACACCACCACAGGATCGGCTGCCCGCGCGAGTACCAGGGAAAGATGCCGCGTCGATAGGCCGCGAGCAGCCGCGGAGGCGTCAGGTCGCCGCCGGCCGCGAGCAGCCCGTCCGGCTCGCGCAGCGCGCGGTCCACTGGCGGAAACGCATCCGGCGAATCGCGTTCCGAGAGCCAGACGATCGAGCCGCGCATAGAGGTATGGGTCAGCCTGTAGGTCGGGCTTCAGCCCGACTCTCTCCTGAACGGCGTGTGCTCCTGAACCTGTCGCATGTACTCGTCCACTGCCGGCCGCTCCTGATCCAGGTAACTGTCGATCGCGCGCCGGAACCGTGGATCCGCGATCCAGTGCGCCGACCAGGTCTGTTCCGGCTCGAAGCCGCGCGGCACCTTGTGCTCGCCTTGGGTGCCGGGCTCGAAGCGCCGCAAGCCTTGCTCGATACAGTACTCGATTCCCTGGTAATAGCACGTCTCGAAATGCAGGCTGTGGAACTCCGCGGCCGCACCCCAGTAGCGACCGTAAAGAGTGTCGCCGCCGCGGAAGAAGATCGCGGCGGCGAGCGGCGTGCTCTGCGCCTCCGCAAGCTTCACGACTACCGAGCCGGGGAGTGCTGCCGACACGGCGCGGAAGAAGTCGACGTTGAGATAGTGCTCGTGGCCGCGCACCGCGAAGGTGCCGGCGGAAAAGCCGAACACGATGTCCCACAGGCGCGCGCTCATCTCTTCGCCGGCCAGCGTGCGGAATCGGATGCCGTCCTCGTGCACTCGCCGCCGCTCGCGCAACGCCTTCTTGCGCTTCTCCGAGCGGAACGTCGTCAGGAAGTCGTCGAAACTCGCGTAGTCGCGGTTGTGCCAGTGGAACTGACAATCCTTGCGCCACAGGTAGTCGCCTGAGCCGAACGCTGCGCGATCCGTCTCCGTGACGAACAGAACATGAGCGGAGGACACACGCTCGGCGCGCGCGTATTCGATCAACGCGGCTGCCATGCGCTTGCGCGCGTCTTGCGTCTTTGCAAGCAGGCGAGGGCCGGTGGCCGGCGTGAACGGCGCCATGCTGACCAGCTTCGGGTAGTAACGCAGGCCGGCCTGTGCGTAGGCGCGCGCCCAGCTCCAATCGAAGACGAACTCGCCCCACGAATCGCTCTTGCTGTAGAGAGGCAATGCCGCTTCGAGCTTGCCGTCGGCGCCGTGGAGCACCAAGTGACGCGGCAACCACCCGGTGCCGGAGCCGACGCAGCCGGTGCGCTCGAGCGCCAGCAGGAATTCATGCCGCACGAACGGATTGCCGGCATCGTCGAGCGCATTCCACTGCTCGGCTGGAATGCTCGCGATCGAATCGACGGCGCGCAGCGTCACTTCAGCGCTTGTTCGCGGCGTCGAGCTGGTCCAGATACTTGTCCGCATCGAGCGCTGCCATGCAGCCGGTGCCGGCCGAGGTGATCGCCTGCCGATAGACGTGGTCGGCCACGTCGCCGGCCGCGAAGACGCCGGGCACGCTGGTCTGCGTAGCGTTGCCGCCGTTGCCCGACTTGACGATCAGGTAGCCGCCTTTCATTTCCAGCTGTCCTTCGAAGAGCTGCGTGTTCGGCGCATGGCCGACCGCGATGAATACGCCGGTGACGTCGAGATCGCGCGTCGGGCCGCCGGCGACGGGCGCGATGCGCAGTCCGGTGACGCCGTTCTCGTCACCTAACACTTCCGCCACGGTGTGGTTCCACACCAGGCTGACCTTGCCCTCGCGCTGCCGCTCGAACAGATGATCCTGCAGGATCTTTTCCGAGCGCAGCGTGTCGCGCCGGTGAACCAGCGTGACGTGCGAAGCGATATTCGAGAGGTAGAGCGCTTCCTCGACCGCGGTGTTGCCGCCGCCGACGACGGCCACCTTCTGGTTCTTGAAGAAGAACCCGTCGCAGGTCGCGCACGCCGAGACGCCGCGGCCGCGATAGTTCTGCTCCGACTCCAGACCGAGGTACTTCGCGGTCGCGCCGGTTGCGACGACCAGCGCGTCGCAGGTGTACTGGCCGCTGTCGCCTTCCAGATGGAACGGGCGTCGCGACAGATCGACCTTGTTGACGTGATCGTTGATGACCTCGGTGTTGAAGCGCTCCGCGTGCTTGCGCATGCGCTCCATCAGCCCGGGACCGGTGAGTCCGTGCGGGTCGCCCGGCCAGTTGTCGACTTCGACCGTGGTCATGAGCTGACCGCCTTCTTCGATTCCCGTGAGCACCACCGGCTTGCGGTTGGCGCGCGCCGCGTACACGGCTGCGGCGTAACCGGCCGGACCCGAGCCCAGGATCAGGAGCCGGCAGTGACGGGGGGCGCTCATGTATGGATACTTCCTCGCGAATGTGGGAAAGGGGTTGGACAGTGATGGTATGTAAATGAGCGCAGCGCCGCCAAATAGATCGCTTCGATGCTCGCCATAGCCGATGCCCGCGGCTCGTGCGTTGTGAAGTGCGGCGGCGGGTCGCGATTTTCCTTGCAATGCGCGGCTGATCTCGTTTGAATATCAAAAAGTTAGTGTGCTTACTTGAGGTTAATTGACTTTGGCGACCACTGCTGAGGCGCGGGGCGGAGTGCGACTGGGTGCGACCGTCGTGCGCTCGCTGCGCGAGGGCGCGCTGTGGGTGTTCGGCGCGCTGGCGCTGATCGTGCTCGCGGCGCTGATTACCTACGATCGCAACGATCCGTCGTTCGCGACCACCGGCGAGCCGGGCCCGATCTCCAACGTGATCGGTCCGCTCGGTGCGCATCTGTCCGGGCTGCTGATCATGCTGTTCGGCGCGCCGGCATTCCTGTTCCCGATCATGATCGGCCTGACCGGCTGGCTGCTGTACCAGGACCGCAGCAAGAGCGACACGCCGTCGCGCGCAACGGTCGCGTTCCGCGCCGTCGGTTTCGTGTTGACACTGATCACCAGCTGCGGACTCGCGAGCCTGCATTTCACCGCGGCGAGGTATCCGAGCTCCGCGGGCGGCGTGCTCGGCTCGTTCGTCGGCAACGGGCTGCAGTCGGGGCTGAGCTTTCTCGGCGCGACGCTGCTGATGCTGGCGCTCTGGCTCGCCGGCGTCTCGCTGTTCGCCGGCGTGTCGTGGATCGAGATCATGGATCGCACCGGCCGCCTCACGTTGAACGCACTCGGCTGGCTGTCGGGCCGCATCACCAGTGCGCGCGAGATCAAAGCGGGCCGCGAGGTGAAGGAGGCGCGCAGCGAAGTCATCCGCGAGGAGCAGCGCCGCGTCGCCAAGCGGGCGCCGCCGAAGATCGAGCCGGTCGTCCACAAAGTCGAGAAGAGCGAGCGCCACGAGAAGGAGCGCCAGGTCGCGCTGTTCGATCGCCCGGCGGCGAAGGAGCTGCCGGCCTTGTCGCTGCTCGACGATCCGCCGGTGCGGCAGGTCGGCTATTCCGCCGAAGCGCTGGAAGCAATGTCGCGGCTGGTGGAGCTGAAGCTGCGCGACTTCGGCGTCGAGGCCGAAGTGGTCGAGGTTCACCCCGGGCCGGTGATCACGCGCTTCGAGCTGCGTCCCGCGCCGGGCGTCAAGGTCAGCCAGATCAGCGCGCTCCACAAGGACCTCGCGCGCGCCCTTTCGGTTGTCAGCGTGCGCGTCGTCGAAGTCATCCCCGGCAAGTCCACCATCGGCCTGGAAATTCCGAACGAGAAGCGCGAGCTGGTGACGCTCGGCGAGATCATCAAGTCGAAGACCTACGACGAGCAGACCTCGCCGCTGGCGCTGGTGCTCGGCAAGGACATCAGCGGTGCGCCGGTGGTCGCCGACCTCGCGCGCATGCCGCACCTGTTGGTCGGCGGCACGACCGGCTCGGGTAAATCCACCGCGGTGAACGCGATGGTGCTGTCGCTGCTCTATAAGGCGACGGCGGAGCACGTGCGCCTGATCATGATCGATCCGAAGATGCTGGAGCTCTCGGTGTACGAGGGCATTCCGCATCTGCTGGCGCCGGTCGTCACCGACATGAAGGAGGCTGCGAACGCGCTGCGCTGGTGCGTCGCCGAGATGGAGCGTCGCTATCAGCTGATGGCGGCGCTCGGCGTGCGCAACCTGGCGGGCTTCAATCGCAAGTTGAAGGAAGCGCAGGAGGCGGGCCAGCCGATCCGCGATCCGCTGCTGTTGAAACAGCTCAGCCCGGAGGGCAACCCGGACGAGGTGCCGCTGCTCGAGCCGCTGCCGTTCATCGTAGTCATCGTCGACGAGCTCGCCGACATGATGATGATCGTCGGCAAGAAGGTGGAAGAGCTGATCGCACGGCTCGCGCAGAAGGCGCGCGCTTCCGGCATCCACCTGATCCTTGCGACGCAACGCCCGTCGGTGGACGTCATCACCGGCCTCATCAAAGCGAACATTCCAACGCGCATCGCGTTCCAGGTCTCCGCGAAAGTCGATTCGCGCACGATCCTCGACCAGATGGGCGCGGAGCAGCTGCTCGGGCACGGCGACATGCTGTTCCTGCAGCCGGGCACGTCGGTGCCGATCCGCGTGCACGGCGCGTTCGTCTCCGATCAGGAAGTGCATCGCGTCGTCGGCGGCCTGCGCGGCGCCGAGCCGAACTACGTGCGCGAGATTCTCGACGGGCCGAGCATGCCCATTCCCGGGATGCCGGGCGAGCCTGGCGATCCGGGCGTGGAAGTGGAGGGTGCCGGCGTCGACGGCGAACAGGATCCGCTGTACGACCAGGCGGTGCGCATCGTCATCGAGAGCCGCAAGGCGTCGATCTCCGGTGTGCAGCGGCGCCTCAAGATCGGCTACAACCGCGCCGCGCGCATGATCGAGACCATGGAAGCGGCCGGTCTCGTCGGGCCGCTGCAATCCAACGGAATGCGCGAAGTGTTGGCGCCCGCGCCTCCCGAAGAGTAATCCCCATGAAGTGTCCGCACTGGGCGCGCCTCGCGGGCGCGCTGATCGTACTCGCCGGAGCCTGCGGCCCGTCGCTCGCAACCGCTGCCGACCAGAGCCCGCAAGCCGGCCAGAAGCGCGTCGAAACTTTCCTGCAGGGGCTCGAGAGTCTGCAGGCGCAGTTCAAGCAAGTGCTCACGGATCGCAACGGTCAGTCGCTCGAGGAAGCGACCGGCACGCTCGCGATCTCGCGTCCGGATCGCTTCCGCTGGGATTACACCAAGCCTTACAGCCAGGTCATCGTCGCCGACGGCACGCGCATCTGGATCTACGACAGCGACCTGGAACAGGTGACCGTGCGCAAGCTCGATGAAACCCTGTCGGCGACGCCGGCGATGTTGCTGAGCGGTCGGAGCAATCTCGCCGACAACTTCAAGGTCACGGAGGCGAAGTCGGAGGGAGCGGTCGATTGGGTGCGCATGGAACCGCGGCGCGACGACACAGATTTCAAGTGGGTCCGGCTTGGCTTCGAGGGCGCGGTCCTGAAATACATGCAACTCGCCGACAAGCTCGGCCAGACGACGAGCCTGGAATTCAGCCAGGTGGAGCGCAATCCGCCGCTCGATCCGTCGCGCTTCACCTTCACCGTGCCGCCGGGCGCCGACGTCATCGGCGACGCTTCCTCGCAGGCGGCGCCCGCGCCCCAGCGCTGACCGATGCTGCTCGCACTTCGCCATCCACGTCTGTGGCTCGTGTCCGGCTGGCTGCTCATCGTCGGCGCGGTGATCGCCAACCTCGTGCCCCAGCACGATTTGCCCAACATGGGCGGCATCAGCGACAAGGTCGAGCACATGGTCGGTTACGGCGTGCTGGCGCTGTGGTTCGCGGGAATCTATCCGCGCGCGCGCTATCCCATGATCGGCGTCGGGCTGCTCCTCATGGGCATCGTGATCGAAGGCCTGCAGGGCGCGATGCACCTCGGCCGGCAAGCCGACATCCACGACGTCTACGCCAACACCATCGGCATCCTCTGCGGGTTGACGCTCGCGCTCGTCTGGCTCGGCGGCTGGGCGATGCGCGTCGAGGCGTTGACCAAGAAGCTATGAGCGTGCGTGCCGCCGCGGCCCCGGAAACGCGTCCGCTCGCGGATCGCATGCGGCCGGCCTCGCTCGACGAATACGTCGGTCAAGCGCACCTGCTCGGCGCCGGCAAACCGCTGCGCCGGATGCTCGAAGGCGGCCACCTGCATTCGATGATCCTGTGGGGACCGCCAGGCACCGGCAAGACGACGCTCGCCCGGCTCGTGGCGCAGACCTGCGACGCGGAGTTCATTGCGTTCTCGGCTGTCATGGCCGGTGTCAAAGACATTCGCGCCGCAGCCGAGCGAGCCGCGGAGGTTCGCAAGGAGTCGGGCCGGCGCACGGTGCTGTTCCTCGACGAGGTGCACCGCTTCAATAAGGCGCAGCAGGATGCGTTCCTGCCGTGGGTCGAGGACGGCACGCTGGTATTCATCGGCGCCACGACGGAGAACCCTTCGTTCGAGCTCAACAACGCCTTGTTGTCGCGCGCGCGTGTCTACGTACTGCGTTCGTTGACGGAGCAGGATCTGCGCCAAGTGTTGGCGCGAGCGATGGAGCAGCAAGGCCGTAGCGGTCAGCCGATCGAGGCCGACGAGCCGGCTCTCGCGCTCATCGCGCGCGCGGCGGATGGCGACGCGCGCCGTGCGCTCAATATGCTCGAATTGTCATGGGATCTCGCGGGCGCCGCCGAGCCGCCGCGAATCACCGAGGCGATCGCCGCGGAGGTTGCGACCGGCGGCTTGCGACGCTTCGACAAGCAAGGCGAGGCGTTCTACGACCAGATCTCGGCTCTGCACAAGTCGGTCCGCGGCAGCGATCCGGATGCTGCCCTGTATTGGTTGTGCAGAATGCTGGATGGCGGCTGCGATCCGCGCTACATCGCGCGACGCGTCCTGCGCATGGCATCCGAAGACATCGGTAATGCGGACCCGCGCGGCCTGACTATGGCGCTGGAGGCGTGCGAAGTGTACGAGCGACTCGGCACGCCCGAGGGCGAGCTCGCGATCGCACAGGCCGTGGTGTTCCTGGCGTGTACGGCCAAGAGCAACGCGGTCTACGTTGCCTTCGGCGAAGCGATGGAGGACGCGAAGTCGCTCGGCTCGCTGGACGTACCGCTGCATCTGCGCAATGCACCGACGCGCTTGATGAAGGGACTCGGCTACGGCAAGAACTATCGCTACGCGCACGACGAGCCGGATGCCTACGCCGCCGGCGAGAATTATTTCCCCGAGGGCATGCCGTCCCGGCAGTACTACCGGCCAGTGCCGCGGGGACTCGAGATCAAGATCGCCGAAGCGCTGGAAAAACGGAAAAAGAAGTAGAATTTCGTCCATGCTCGATCCCAAGGTGCTCCGTTCCGATCCCGCCGCGGTCGCGGCCAATCTCGCGCGTCGCGGGTTCACACTCGACGTGTCGCGGCTGGCCGCGCTCGAGGAGTCGCGCAAGAAGTGGCAGATCCGCGCGGACGAGCTGCGGAACGAGCGCAATGTGCACGCCAAGAGCGTCGGCAAGGCGAAGGCGCAGGGCCAGGACATCGCACCGCTGCTGAAGCAGACCGAAGCGCTGGGCGCGCAGCTGACTGAGGCGGAAGCAGAGCTCGCGAAGGCGCAGAAGGACTTCGACGACCTGGTTCTCGGCTTGCCCAACCTGTTACAGGCGAGCGTGCCGGACGGGCGCGATGAAACAGCGAATGTGGAGCTGCGCCGCTGGGGCGAGCCGCGCCGCTACGACTTCAAGCCGCGCGATCACGTCGAGCTGGGCGAGAAGCTGAAGATGATGGACTTCGCGATCGCCGGCAAAATTTCCGGCGCGCGCTTCACCGTGCTGACCGGCGGACTCGCGCGCCTGCAGCGCGCTCTCATCCAGTTCATGCTGGACCTGCACACCGGCGAGCACGGCTATCGGGAAACGTACGTGCCGTACCTCGTCAACACGCAGTCGCTGATCGGCACCGGGCAGCTGCCGAAGTTCGAGGCCGACCAGTTCGCGATCCGCGGCGAGTCCGGCCTGTGGCTCATTCCGACCGCGGAAGTGCCGGTCACGAACCTCGTGCGCGATTCGATCGTTGAAGCCGATGCGTTGCCGCTGCGCTTCGTGGCGCACACGCCGTGCTTCCGCTCCGAGGCAGGCTCGTACGGCAAGGACACGCGCGGCATGATCCGCCAGCATCAGTTCGAGAAGGTCGAGCTGGTGCACATGACGCGGCCGCAGGACTCCGGCGCCGAGCACGAGCTGCTGACGAAGAATGCCGAGGAGGTTCTGAAGCGTCTGCAGCTGCCGTATCGAGTCGTCGCGCTGTGCGCGGGTGACGTCGGCAACGGCTCGTCCAAAACCTACGATCTCGAAGTGTGGCTGCCGGGCCAGAACGCCTATCGCGAGATCTCCTCGTGCTCGAACTACGAAGCGTTCCAGGCCCGCCGCATGCAAGCGCGCTGGCGCAACCCGGAAACCGGCAAGCCGGAGCCGCTGCACACCTTGAACGGCTCGGGCGTCGCAGCCGGCCGCGCGCTGGTCGCAGTGATGGAGAACAACCAGCAGGCGGATGGCAGCATCCTGGTGCCGGAAGTCCTGCGCAGCTACATGGGCGGGCTCGAGGTCATCAAGCCGGCCTGAGCTACAATGCCGCGCCGCGGAGAGGTGGCAGAGCGGTTGAATGCACCGGTCTTGAAAACCGGCAAGGTCGCAAGACCTTCGCGAGTTCGAATCTCGCCCTCTCCGCCAGATTTCGCGTAAGTCATTCGTAAGCGCGCTGAGTGCAGAGTGTCCTCACCAGATCCGGGGAGGGCGTATGCGAGGACAACAACTGCGCCAGTTGGCGCTCGGCGTTTTGGTGCTGGCCAGTTTGCCCGTGACCGCACAGGAGGAGAGCCTCCGTGAGGGCACATGCGCCGGCTCGCAGGAAATGTTCCCGGACAGCAATCCCGGTCCGGGCAGCCTGAAAGCGCTGCGTCCGCACAGAATTCCTGAGCTCGACACTTACGTGCGTGATCGCCGCGCCGCCATTGCGCTGGGCAAGGCGCTGTTCTGGGACATGCAGGTGGGCAGCGACGGCATCCAGGCCTGCGCGACGTGCCACTTCCGCGCCGGCGCCGATCCTCGTTCCATCAACCAGGCCAATCCGGGCGGGGCCAACAATCCAGACCTGACGGTCAACGTCGGGATCAATCACCGCCTGACCGCCGCGGACTTCCCGCTGCACCGGCTGGCGGATCCCACTCAGCGCAACTCCCAGGTCCTGCGCGACAACGACGACGTGATTTCCTCGCAGGGCGTGAAGTTGAGCCGATTCGTGCGGGCAGTGCCGGGCGCCGACAAAGACGTGACGATTCCGGTGCCCGACGAGGTGTTCAACATCGGCGGCCTCAACAGCCGACGCGCCGAGCCGCGCAATACGCCGACCGTGATCAACGCGGCGTTCAATCGCGACGCGTTCTGGGACGGTCGCGCGGAAACCATTTTCAACGGCGTGAGCGTGTTCGGCGTGCGCGACCAGAACGCGCAGGTGCTGAAGGCGAGCGGCGATTCGCTGCGCCTGGTGAAGATCAGGATCGATCACGCGGCGCTGGCCTCGCAGGCCGTCGGCCCGCCGCTGAGCGATCGCGAGATGGGATCGCTCGGCCGCACGTTCTACGACGTCGGCAAGCGCCTGGTTGCGGCGCGGCCGCTCGCCAAGCAAAGGGTCGACAGGCATGACAGCGTGCTCGCCGACTATCGCAACGACGATGGTCACAACGCGCGGGGCCTCGAAGGCACCTACGGCGACCTGATCGAGGAAGCATTCCAGAAGAGCTGGTGGCGCTCGAACAAGATCGCCATCCGCCAGCCGGATGGATCGACGACCCTTGCGGACCGGCCGAATCGGCGGCTGCTGCCGAACGAATACACGATGAAGGAGTACAACTTCTCGCTGTTCTTCGGCCTCGCGGTGCAGCTCTACGAGATGACTTTGATCTCCGACGACTCGCCGGTGGATCGCTACTTCGAAGGCGACAGCCGTGCGCTGACGGCGCAGCAGCTGCGCGGCCTCGCAATATTCACGGGCGATGCTGCCTGTGCCGGGTGCCATTCCGGCGCGGAGACCTCGGACAACTCCAACCGGATCCTGATGGGCGCGATGGTGGAGGGCGTCAGGCAGCCGGCAGAGCTGGTGGAGCGCATGTTCAATGGCAACTGCGAAGTCGTGGCCTACGACCAGAGCTACTACAACCTGAGCGTCCGCCCGTTCGAAGAGGACGCCGGCCTCAGCACTCACGATCCGTTCGGCAATCCGGGCGCGCTGATCGACATTCTCACTGCGCCTCCAGGCGGGATTCCCAGCGCCGAGTTGCTGACCCAGCCGATGCCGAACATCGCCAACCCGGCGATCGCGCTCGGCGAGCGGACCTCGACCAAATCCTTCAAGACGCCGCTCCTGCGCAACATCGAGCTGACCGCGCCCTATTTCCACAACGGTGGCCAGGGGACGCTGCTGCAGGTGGTGAATTTCTATAACCGCGGCGGCGATTTCCGCGAGCACAACGCGCAGTTCATCGACTTCGAGATCGGCAAGCTGAACCTGACGAAGGACGACCTCGACGACCTGGTCGCGTTCCTCAAGGGACTCACCGATCCGCGAGTGCTGTATCGCAAGGCGCCTTTCGACAATCCGCAGCTGTTCGTGCCCAACGGCCATCGCGTGATCAACGGTGTTGCGGCCGTCGACAGCGACGGTACGGCAGCGGACATCATGATGGAGATCCCGGCTGTTGGCAGACACGGCGGCGCGCCGCTGAAGGGCTTTCTCAGCCAGTAGAACAGCTTCGCCGATTCGTTTCGTCGCGCATCCGGGCATTGCCGTCCACTCAATGCGGCTGCTCGTCGCAGGGTCGTGAAGGAGCGGCCGACGCGTTATAAGGTGCCTGCCACACAGACAAACGTGGAGGCACCGATGAACATCCGCTCCATCCTTCGCGCCGCCGCTCTCGTCGCGGTGGCCGGCGGCGCCGTGGCAGCGTTCGCCCAGGACGCGCAGCAGCCCGCGCCGCAGGCGCTCGATATCGCACGGATCACTGCGGGAAAGCTGCAGAAGCCTGCGGATCTCGAGAGCTGGGTGTTTCTAGGCACGTCGCTCGGCATGGGCTACAACCCCGGCTCGTTCAACGCCGCGCATCCGGGACAATTCCAGGTCGTGCTGATGGAGCCGAACGCGTACCGCTCCTTCGTCAAGACCGGCAGCTACGCGCAGGGCTCGATGTTCCTGCTGTCGTTCTATAACGCCGACACGCAGAAGCGCTCGATCAACCAGAACGGCTTCACGCAGGCGGATCTCACCAACTACGAGATCCACGTCGTCGATTCGAGCAAGGACGGTCACACGTTCTACGTCTTCGACCCGGATGACAAGGAGGGCGGGGCGCTGCCGCCGGGCAACGCCTGTGTGCGCTGCCACGTCGACCACGGCGCATTCCACGGAACGTTCGCGCAGTTCTACCCGACGCTGCGCCCGATGATCCCGAAGGAGGCGCTGGAGCGCGCCGCGCAGGATCACAACATCCGCTGAGGGTACGATTCGGCCCATGACCGAGCCCGCGCATCCGCTGAACCGCCCGCTGCCGCCCGACGTGGCCGCGGGCGAGGCCGCGTTCATTCAGTTCTACCAGCAGTATGCGGTTTTCAGCTGGCCGTGGGCGTGGCGTCGCACCGCGATCTTCGGTTCGATCGGCGTCGCGGCATCGATCCTGTTCGGCGCTTCGCACGGCTTGATGGTGGGTGTCGCGTCCGAGGCGATCTCGGTGACGCTCGTCGGCGCGCTGTCCAATCTGGTGCTGGTAGGAGCGGGCCCGGTGCTCGCGGCAGTCGTGCGGCATGCCGGCTGGTCGAGGCGCATCGAGCGCGTTGCGGTCATCGCAGCTGTCATCTGCGGCATGCTTTGCGGCATGGTCGCGAATGCGCTCGCCGAGTCGTTTCACGTGCATCTGATGAATGCGCATGGGTTCATGCTGGAGATGTCGCCAGGCGTGCAGGGATCGGATCTGCACATGGGCCTGCGGTACGCGCTGGACGCGAGCCGCGATCTCGCGATCCTGTTCGTCGCCAGCGGCGGGCTCGGCTGGCCGGCTTATTTCTCCGAAGCGCGGCGCTGGGCGGAGCACCGGCGCCGGATCGAGCTCGAGAAGCTGAGCCAGCAGAAGAGCGAGGCGGACCTGCGGCTGACGCTGCTGCAAGCGCAGGTCGAGCCGCATTTCCTGTTCAACACGCTCGCTTCGGTGCGCTCGCTCGTGACCTCGGATCCGCAGCGCGCCTCCGAGACGATCGATGCGCTCGCCCAGCATTTGCGCGCCACGCTGCCGAAGATGCGGGCCGAGACCGGCGCGGTGCAATCCACGCTCGGCGAGCAGTTCGCGATCTGCGAGAGCTATCTGCACCTCATGAAGGTGCGCCTGGGCGAGCGGCTGCGAGTAGATATCCACCTGCCGCCGCAACTGCGGGACGTGCCATTCCCGCCGTTGTTGCTGATCTCGCTGGTCGAGAATGCGATCAAGCATGGCGTGGAGCCCAAGCCTGGCGTGACGCACGTGATCATGGCCGCGCGCATCGTCGAAGAAGAGGGACGCAAGCGGCTCGAGGTGCAAGTGGAAGACGACGGTGCCGGCCTGAAGCTCGGCATGGGCGAGGGCACCGGCCTCGCCAACATTCGTACGCAGCTGCTGACGCGCTTTGCGTCGTCGGCTTCGCTGGAACTGTCCGAGCGCAACGCCGGCGGCGTGCTGGCGCGACTGGTGCTGCCGCTGGAGACGGCTGCGGCATGACGCGCCCGACTGCGATCATCGCCGAAGACGAGTTGCCGCAGCGACGCGAGCTGCGGACCCTGCTGAGCGATCTGTGGCCGGAGTTGAACGTCGTCGCCGAGTGCGAGGACGGATTGTCCGCACTCGAAGCGCTCGAACACTATCGCCCGCGGGTCGCGCTGCTCGACATCCGCATGCCGGGCGTGAGCGGCCTCGAAGTCGCGCGCGCCGCCGGGACGCAGTGTCACGTGATCTTCATCACCGCTTACGAAGAGTACGCGCTGCGTGCCTTCGACGAGGGCGCCGTGGACTATCTGCTCAAGCCCGTGGCACGCGAGCGCCTGAGCCTTGCGATCGAGCGCGCTCGTTCGCGACTCAACAGCGGCGCACCCGTGGACATGACCGCGCTCATCGACATGGTCCAGGCGCGCTTGAGTGCGGGTGGCAAGCAAGGTATCAAGTGGATCACGGCGAGCGTCGGCAACGCCGTGAAGATGTTCTCCATAGACGAGGTGCTGTTCTTCCAGGCGCAGGACAAGTACACGCGCGTGGTGACCGCGGATAGCGAAGGCAACATTCGCACGCCGCTCAAGGAGCTCGCAGCCGCGCTCGATGCGGAAACCTTCTGGCAGGTGCATCGAAGCGTGATCGTGCGTATCGGCGCGATCCGCGCGGTCGAGAAGGGCGAGGACGGGAAGCTGCAGCTGACGGTTCGAGGCCGCGAGGATGTGTTGCCCGTGAGCAGTACGTTTCAACACCGCTTCCGCGGCATGTAGTTCAGCCCCGTACGGCGCGATTCAGTGCGGCGCGCGCGAGCAGACGCGTCGAGTCGAGCGTGGGCAGCGGCGAGTTGCCGTCGTTCATCACCAGCGGGATTTCGGTGCAGCCGAGCACCACGGCATCGCACCCCTCATCCTTCAGGCGCGCAAACACGCGCTGGAAATATGCGACCGACTGCGGCTTGAACTCGCTGCGCACCAGTTCGTCCATGATGATGCGGTTGATCTCGTCGCGCTCGGCCGGCGTCGGCCGCAAGTAGCTCAGGCCGCGAGCTTCGAGCTTTTCGGGATAGACGTTGCTGTCGACGAGCCAACGCGTGCCCGTCAGCGCCAGGCGCCGGTAGCCGCGCTCGACAGCCTGCGAAGCGACACACTCTGCAATGTGTAGCCACGGCAGCGGCGACCGCGACTCCATGTAGCGCAGTGCCTGATGGATGGTGTTGTCTGGACAGATCAGGAAATCGGCGCCCACCTTCGCCAGCTTGTGCGCGGAAGCGAGCATCAGCTCGCCGACGGCTTGCCAGTCGCCCCGGTAGATCGGCTGCATGTAGTCCTCGAGCGAGAACGTATGCATGGTGACTTCGGGATGGGCGTGTCCGCCGAGCAGCTGCGCGCCTTCGACGCAGATGGTCCGATAGCAGAGCGAGGCGCCCTCGGCGGAGCAGGCAACGATGCCAATGTGCTGGGTCATGCCGCGATTGTACGCGTGTTACACTCCGAAGGATCATGCAGCGCGATCTCGACAAAATGCGGCGCCGGCCGTTTTTCTTCCCGTTGGTGCTGCCGGTTCTGCTGTTCATCGCCCTGGTAGCGGCCGCTGCCTGGTTGTTCGATGCGCGCGCTACGACGGTCGTGTTCGTGGTGCGTCATGCGGAGGTCGAGTCGCCGGCGGATGCGGATCCTGACCTCAGCGTGGACGGACGTGAGCGCGCGGCACGGCTCGCCAAGATGCTGTCGCAGGCCCGGCCGGTGCGCGGCATCGACGCAATCTTCGCGTCGGAATACAAGCGCACTCAGCAGACCGCATCGCCGCTGTCCGAAACGGTTTCTCTGCCGGTGAACGTGGTCGCCTCCGCCGCGTGGTCGGAACTGCCGCGGCGGATCCTGCGCGATCATCGCGGCGAATACGTGCTCGTGGTCGGCAGCGCCAGCTCCGCGACCAATCTCGTGGAAGCGCTGAGCGGCGAGAAAGTCGCGCTGCGCGACGATGAGTACGACACGCTGTTCGTCGTGTTCGTGCCGCAGATCGCCAAGACCAAGGTGGTCCGGCTGCGGTACTGACGGGAAATCAGAAGCCGCGCGGTAGCTCCTCGTGGAGCTCGTGGCACATCACCGCGAGAAATCCCGCCAGTCCGAGATAGAGCGCGCCGTACGAGAAGCGCGTTGCGGGGCTCGCCAGGTAGTAGGTCTGCTCTTCCTCCGTCTGCTGGCCCCGCATGGCTTGCCAGGCCTTCCACGCCTGCGGCGCGGCGATGAACGCCATCAGGATCAGCAGCGGGCTCGGACGATACAAGAACAGCCCCACCAGGATCGGCACGCCGATGAGCCACAGCTTGGGCGAGATCACTGCCGTGACCCGGCCGCCGTCGAACGGCGAGAGCGGAATCAGGTTGAACAGATTGAGGAAGAAGCCCGCGTACGCCAGCGCCAGTAGCAGCTGGCTGTCGTAGTTGCGGGCGAGGTAGAAGCAGACGAGAGCCGCCAGCGTTCCCGCCAGCGGCCCCGCGATTCCCACATAGGCTTCGGTCTCGGCGTTGTGCGGCATGTCTTTCAGCTGCACCCACGCGCCCACGAACGGAATGAACGTCGGCGCGCCGACAGCGAGCCCGCGCTGGCGAGCGGCGACGTAGTGCCCCATCTCGTGTACGAAGATCAGCGCGACGAAGCCGACGGCATACCACCAGCCGAAGATCCACGAGTACGCGATGACCGACAGCAGCATGGTGCCGCCGCTCAGCAGTATCTTGCCGAGCTTGCCCGCCTTCAGCAGTAACAGCAGCGCCTTGATCATGCCTGGGCGGCGCCGCCGCCGCGGCTCTTGAACCACTTCGCAACCGCACCGCCGGCCGCCGCCACGCCCACGATGATGAGCTTGGCGAACTTCGCGATGAACACGCCGGCCGCCGCGAGCAGGCCGAGCTTCTTCGCCGCGATGCCGCCGATCAGCGCCGCGAGGCCATAGGCCGCGACCTTGTCGGTGGATGAATTGAAGTCGGTGTAGCGCTTGCCGTCGTTGAAATTGACGGCGGCCAGCAGCTCGTGCGCCGCGGGCTTGTCGGCCTCGACGCTCGCTGAGCTCGTGATCAGGTCCAGCGACACGTAGCCCTCGCGCCCGAGCAGGTAGGTGTTGTAGTTGACCGCCGGGTCAGTGTCCTGGCCGCCTTTCTCGCGGACTTCCGCCGACCAGACGAGGCGATGGGTCTGCGCGTCGTACGCGGGCTTCTCGACCCAGCGGCTCACTTCGATCTCGGGAACGCCGACGTCGCGGCGGTGCTCGTTGCCGGCCTCGGTGCCGTCCTTGAGGTTCTGCAACAGCTCATCGGCTTTCCAATCCTTCGCGTCGTCGTCCTTGATGTAGCCGGACGGCTCATAGTCGACCGTCACGAACCAGCCGGCTTCTCGCCTTCGGGAAAGATCAGGCCGATGAAGCGCTCGTCGGTCTCGTTGCCCATCACGTCCATTAGCTTTGCGCCTTGCTCGCGCGGCACGAAGCCATAGCCGGCGGGCAGTGCGAGCTGCGCCTGGTCCTTGAGCGTGACGCTGCTCGGGCCATGGACCATCGCGGCGGCTGCGGCCTGCCAGACGGCCTTGTTCGGGTTCTCGGCTTCGGGCTGCTCGTCTTGCGCGAGCGATACGGGTGAGAAGGTGGCGGTCAAAACGGCCGCGGCAGCTGCGGCTGCACGGATCCAGTGGCTCCCCAGTGTGGCCAGCATCGTAGGCTCCCCAATGTGCGTCCGTGGCGGACGGCGCACGATCCAACAAATGCGGCTCGACGGCAATCGCCCGACGCTGTTTGTTGGCCGACTCTGTGAGCCAGCGCACAGCTGCTGCTTGGCCGGCTCGGCTTGCGGCCGCGCAAGCCGATGCTACAATTCGCGGCCTTCCAACGGTGGGGCCGTAGCTCAGCTGGGAGAGCGTCTCGTTCGCAATGAGAAGGTCAGGAGTTCGATCCTCCTCGGCTCCACCAACTTCCCGCCCGCAACAGTCCCTTTCCGGCTCCCGAGCCTCGCCTTCAGGCGACGAGGCCGGGAAAGCACATCACTGCAGTTCCCGCGGAAATGACCGCCACGACCGCCGCAAAGGCGACTCCCGCGAAGGTGTTTTCCACGACGGCACGCAGCGAAACGGAACCAATGCGATTGCTCATGTCTATCTCCTCGAAGCGTTAGTGATCGGATGGGGCACATGATGGCCTTGGCGCTCGCGGAGGACTGTCAACCGGATGACACAAGCGTTCGGCGCGGGAGGCGCCGGCCCCAATGATTGGCAGCGGGGTGCGTCTGTATGCGAGCCTGACGCTGACGTTGCTCAGCTTCACGGCGCACGCCTCTGAAGCATCCAGCACCCGCACGATCGAGGCCGAAGGCGCCCGCGTCACGGTCGAATTCCAGTCCATGGATTTCGAACACGGCACCGCACCGGTCGTCGCGTGGATCGAGCGCTCCATGACCATCGTGGCGCGCTACTACGGGCAGTTTCCGGCGAAGCAGCTGCGTATCCGGGTTACGACCGGCGGCGGCAGCGGTGTGCGTCATGGCACGACGTATGGGATGCGCGTGCCCTTCATCAGGCTGCAGGTCGGCCGCGGTGTCACCGAGGAGCAGCTGCACGAGGATTGGGTGCTCGTCCATGAGATGGTGCATCTCGCGCTGCCCGAAGTCGGCGACGATCACCTCTGGTTGACCGAAGGGCTGTCCACGTACGTCGAAGGCATCGCCCGCGTGCACGCCGGCGAGCTGCGTCCCGAGCGTGTCTGGGGGGAGCTGGTGCATTCGATGCCTAACGGACTCCCGCAATCCGGCGACGAGGGTCTCGATCACACGCACACGTGGGGCCGCACCTATTGGGGCGGTGCGCTGTTCTGTCTGCTGGCGGACGTCGAGATCCGCAAGAAGACCCGCAACCGTTTCGGGCTGCGCGACGCGATGAGCGCGGTGCTGCGCGAAAGCGGCGGAGTCTCGTTCGAGCGCTCGATCGATAGCGTGCTGAAGGTCGGCGACGAAGCGACGGGCACGACGGTGCTGCGCGACCTCTATGCGCAGATGAAGGACAAGCCTGTGTCGCCTGACCTGGACCAGCTGTGGCAACAGCTCGGAGTCCGCCTGAGCGACGGTGAAGCGGAGCTGCGTGACGACGCGCCGCTGGCCGCGACGCGCAAGGCGATCATGGCGCCGTGATCATTGCGCGGCCGGCAGAATGTCGTTGACGATCACCGTGAGCACGTTGCCCGCGAACGTCGTCGGATTCACTTCCTGACTGATTCCCTGCCACTCCGTCGTCGCGACCACGACGAGATCGAGCGACGGCACTACATACGCGAACTGACCGCCGTAGCCCCACGCGAAGGTCGCGACCGTCGCCGGCGGCTGAGCGACCCACCATAGATATCCGTAGGTAGTGCCACGCTGCGCGCCATACGTATCGCGCCAGCCGAACTGCGGGGTCGTCGAGGCCGTGACCCACGACTCCGGCACGATCTGCTGATTCCCCGAGCGGCCTCTTTGCAGCAGCAGCTGCCCGAAGCGCAGCAGGTCGGTCGCGGTCATTTTGATTCCGGAGCCCGCATTGACCATGTTGGGCTCGAGCTCTTCCCACTGCACGGTCGTGATGCCGATCGGCTGAAAGAGTACCTCGTCGGCAAACTCCGGCAGCGGCCGCGCGACCGCATCCTGCAGCACGACGCCGAGCAGATTCACTGCCGCGGAGTTGTACGTGAACGTGCCGTTGGGATCGGTCTGCAGCCGGTCGAGCAGGAACTGCACGTGATCGCTCGACACCACCCAGAGGTTGTAGTCGTCGGCGCTGTTCTCGTTCCACTGATAGCGTGACGTCATAGTCAGCAGCTGGCGCACGGACACCGCGCGATCGCCCGCATCCAGCGTATACGGAGCAGCGACATACGAGCCGACCGTCGCATCGATGTTGGGCAGCTGACCGTTCTGGATGGCGATGCCGGTGAGCATGCTGACGACGCTCTTCGTCACCGAGCGCAGATCGAACACGGTCGCGGCGTTCGCGCCGCCGAAGTAATTCTCCGCGACGAGCTTGCCGTGCCGTGCGACCACGAGGCTGCGGAAGCGCGGCATCGCTGCGGCGTCGCTCGCGGCGCGCCCCAGCATGACTTCGTCCATGTTGACTTCGGCGGGTGTGGCAGTGGCCCAGGGCTGGGCTATGTCGACGATCGTGACCGGCGGCGGCGAGCCGCCCGGCGGTTGCGGCGCCGGCTGGCCGGAACCGTATCCGCCGCCCCCGCCACCGCACGAGCAGAGCAGGGTTGCCAGGAATGCAATCAGCCAGCGGTGCGCGTGCATGCCCTCAGTATATGTCGGGCGCGCCGCGAGAACGGAGCGATCCGGAGCCTATTCGGCCGGTCGCTCCTTCGCGTCAGGCGATGTTCGGGAAGCACATCGCCACCGTGCCGGCAGAAACGAACGCGATGATGACGGCGGCGGCGACGCCGGCGAACACTTTCTCGACCACGCTGCGCAGTGAGAAGGAATCGGTGGGCCTGTTCATGTTGAGTCTCCTCGTATCGGTGAACCATCAGGTGAGGCACATGATGGCGATCCGCGTCCGGGAGAACTGTCAACGCCGAGACACTAATCCTTGCGCGTGAGCTCGCGCAGCGCGCGCTCATTTTCCAGCGAGACGCTGCCGCGGCCGAGCGTGATCCAGCCTTGCCGCTTCCAGGTCTGCAGATACTTGTTGACGATCTGACGCGACAGTCCGAGGAACTGCGCGAGATCCTCCTGCGTGATCTTCAGTTGCGTGCCGGCCGGCGTCTTGCGGCCGTGCGAGCTCGCGAGACTCAGCAGACGCTTCGCGAGCCGCGCCGGCACGTTGAGGAGCGAGGAGTCTTCAGACTGCTCCGAAGTCCAGCGCACTCGCTTGCACAGCAGCTCGATCAAATGCACGGCGAGCTGCGGCTCGCGTTTCACCAGCGCGAGGAAGTCTTCGCGCCGGATGATCATCAGCTCGGTCGGCGCCACCGTCGTGGCCGCGGCAGTGCGCGGTTGGCCATCGAGCAGGGCGATCTCGCCGAACGCATCCCCGGGCTCCATGATATTGAGGAATACTTCTTTGCCGCCGGCGCCGCTCGCACTGATGCGCACGCGGCCGGTGACCACGCCATAGAGCGCATCGCCCGGGTCGCCGCGCATGAAAACCACGGCATCCGGCTTGTAAGTGCGGCGAGACGCGAGCGCGGTGATCTGCGCAATCGTCTGTTCGGGCAGCGCGCGGAACAGGCTGTTGCGCGCGATGATCGTTGTGGCATTCAGGGGCACAGCGGGAATCTCCGACACGACCCGCTGCCTTTGGGCAGTGGCAGCGTGCGGGGCGCGACTATACCATTGCGCCTTTTCCGCCCCGAGCGATCCCTTCATGTCTCGCGGCTCCGCTGCTATCGCACCGTTGCTGTTCGCCTGCTGCGGCCTCGCGCCGCTGGCGGCGCGGGCACAGTACGACGTCGAAGAGGAACCGAGCAGCGTCTGGCTGCGCGCGCTCATCGACGTGCGCGTCGCCCGCGGACCGGAGTTTCCGAGCTGGACCGACAGCGGCCCGGGAAAACTGCGCTACGGCGGGCGGTCCCGCGACGCAGGCTTCGAGCACGTGACCCGGATAGAGCTTGCGCAGCTGGCCGTACAGTTCGGCGCGTCGCTCCCCTGGGGTATTCGCGCGCAGGCGCAGGTCAACGTGCAGCCCGACCTCGCCGATGACTATGAGCCCTGGCTGATCGAAGCGTTTCTGCGCAAGGAATGGGGCGGCCAGGAGAGCGGCTGGGGACTGCAGGCCGGACTGGCGGGCAACCCGTTTTCGCTCGAGCACGTCGGCCCGGCGTGGACGCCGGCGTACACGCTTTCCGCGTCGGCGCTCGACAACTGGCTGTGGGAGGAAATCAGCGTGGCCGGCCTGGAAGGCGAGTGGTGGCACCAGGGCGCGCGCGGACCGCGGCTCGGGCTCGTGCTCGGCGCGGGCTACGGCCCGGATCAACTGGGGCGCCTGCTCGCGTTGCGCGGCTGGGTGATCGGCGACGGGCTGAGCGGCCTCAACACCGACCTGCCGCTGCCGAACGGCACCCGGACCGACATCTTCGATGAGCGCGACGACCGGCCTGCAGCCTACGCGCTCGCGACCATCGCCGATCCCCGCGAGCGCGGGGCAGTGAAGATCGGCTACTTCGACAATCGGGGCGACCAGAATGCGGACGGCTCCTGGAACACGCACTTCACGACGATCGGCGTCGTGCTGCATCCGGTGGAGAGTCTCGACGTCGTCGCTCAGTACCTGGACGGAACTGCACTCGTGCGCGACACGACGAACGACAGCGACATCCGCGCGTACTACGCGCTCCTCTCGTATCGCCTTCGCGCGCATCGCGCCACGGTCCGCTACGACTGGTTCCGCGTCACCGATCTCGACGGCGGCAACTCGACCTCGGAGCGGGGCGACGGCATCACGGCCGGCTATGCCTTCGAATGGGGTCTGCGGCAGCGGATAGCCGTCGAGTACACTTGGCTCGACAGCAAGCGTCCAAGCAATGCGCAGAGCGAACGCTCACATGATGGCTGGCAGCTGAGCTATCGATTCCGCTACTGATGCAAGCACTCAAATTTCTCCTCGCGTTTCTCGGAACGGTAGCGCTGGCTTCCGGGGCGCTCGCGCGCACCGTGTCCGGCCAAGTACTCGGTGAGGATGGCAAACCGGTCGCGAACGCGGTCGTGTTCGTGCAGGAGCCCGCGTCGTTGGCGCCAGCCGCGGCTGCGGCGCCCGCGATCATGGATCAATTCAACAAGACGTTCGTGCCGGAGATGCTGCCGATCGCGGTCGGCACGCAAGTGCGCTTTCCGAATCGCGACCAGATCCGTCATCACGTCTATTCGTTCTCGCGGCCGAAGCGCTTCGAGCTGCCGCTGTACAAGGGCGAAGACGCGCCGCCGGTGCTGTTCGACAAGCCCGGCGTGGTGAAGATCGGCTGCAACATCCACGACTGGATGTCGGCGATCATTCTGGTGTTGCCGAACGATCGCTTCGCCGTCACCAAGGAGGACGGGACCTTCAGTCTGCCGGCGCTGGACGCAGGCACGTACACGATCACGGCGTGGCATGCGCAGAGCAAGGACAAGACGGAAGACATCGCGCAGCGCGTCGAGATCGGCGGCAGCGATCCGCACCTCACCTTCAAACTTGCGCTTGCTCCGGTGCGCGCGCGTCCCGCGACGCGCGGCGCGCGGTGGGACCAATGAACTGGTGGGTGCGTGCCCGGCTGCGCACCAAGATCTTCATTGCATTTTCGTCGCTGATCATCGCCGTGCTGCTGGCGACGCTCGGCTTCACGCAGATCGTGGTCTCGCAGGAAGTCGACCGCACGCTCGACGGCGAGCTGCTGACGACCGGCGAAGTGTTCGACAATCTGTTCAAGGAGCGCGGCGCGCGCCTGGAAACCAACTCCATTCTCCTGGCCAGCGATTTCGCGCTGAAGAGCGCGGTCGCGACGCACTTCGATCCTTCGACGTACGAGCCGGCGACGCTGGCTTCCGCCGCGCAGAGCTGGCAGGAGCGCATCGGCGTCGATCTGTTCTGGATCACCGACGAGCTCGGCACGGTGCTGGTCGCCTCCTCGAAGAAGGATCGCAGCGGCGAGGCGATCGAGGACCTGTCGCCGCTGAAGGAGGCTATCGACTCGGAGGAGCCGGCCGCAGGCATCGCCGAGATCGACGGTCAGCTGTTTCAGCTGGTGGCCGTGCCGGTGTTCGCGCCGGACGTGATCGGCTTCCTGCTGCTCGGCGAGGCGATCGACGACAGGTTCGCGGGACGCCTGAAGCGCTCGACCGGGACCGACGTTTCGTTCCTGACGCAGGATCGTGTCTTCGCTTCGTCCTGGCCAGCGGACCAGCGCGGGCGGGTCATTCCGCTGCCCGCGGCCCGACCGGATCTGCTGCGCACCGGGACGCGTACGACGTCGACGTTCTCGATGGAGGATGAGACGTTCCAGTCGCTGGTCGTGCCGGTGCAGTCACAGCTGCCGCAGCCGCTGTTCGCGCTGATGCAACGGTCCTACGACGAAGCGCTGGCGCCGCTGCGCTCGTTGCAGCGCCGGATCGTGGTCATCGGCACGGCCGGTCTGCTCGGCGCATTGCTGATCGGCGTCGCGCTGGCCGGCGGGATCATTGCCCCGCTGCAAGGGCTGGTCGGCGGCATGCGCGAAGTGCTGCGCGGCAATCTGCAGTACCGCTCGCGCATCGAGCGGCACGACGAGCTCGGTTTCATCGCGAAGTCGTTCAACGAAATGGTCGACGGCCTGGAGGAGCGCGAGCTGATTCGCGACACCTTCGGCCGCTTCGTCTCGCACGAAGTCGCCGAGGCCGTGCTGACCGGCCGTGTGCCGCTGCAGGGCGAGCGGCGTGACGTCAGCATCCTGTTCCAGGACATCCGCGGCTTCACCAGCCTGAGCGAGCGGCTCGATCCGGCCGTGCTGCTGAGCCTGCTCAACCAGTTCTTCACCGAGGTGGTCGCGGCCGTCGAAGCGGAAGGCGGCGTGGTCAAGCAGTTCCTCGGCGACGGCGTGATGGCCTTGTTCGGCGCGCCGCAGCCGTATCCGGATCACGCCGAGCGGGCCGTTCGCGCCGCGCTCGGCATCGTCGACCGGCTGAAAGGCCTGAACGAGACGCTGCAGGAGCAGGGCATCGGACCGCTGGAGATCGGCATCGGCATCCACACCGGCACGGTCGTCGCCGGGCTGATTGGCCCCGACAACCGCATCGAATATGGCGTGGTCGGCGACGCCGTGAACCTCGCAAGCCGCGTCGAGGCGCTGACGCGCGACATGCAGGCGACCATTCTCGTATCGCGGGACATAGCCGCGCAGCTGGGCCCGGCGTTCACCTTTGGGTGCACCGCCACCCTGCCGGTCAAGGGCAAATCCCAGCCGGTCGAGGTCGTCGAGGTCCTGTCGTTGTGTCAACGCGTTGACAGTTCGCCCCCACCGTAATCGCCATCCTTTGAGCCGACCCCAGTGTTGGCCTCGAGGAGATGGACATGAGCAAGTTTGATCGCCTGACGACCGACCGCGCCACGCCCGAGCTGCAGGAGTGGGTGGAGACGGTCGATCGCAATGCGACGCAGAAGACCGTTCTGGCGCGGGCCCGCGCGGCGCACGAAGCCGTGTGGCAGGCGCCCCGGACCCAGCAGCTTTTCACATCCGTCGCGGGCACCGGCGCAGCGCGACCGGAGGACTTTTCATTCTTCTTTTATTCTGCGCCGGGCAGTGGAGCGGCTGTGGCGGAGGACGATGCGACGGCACGGCGCTTGCGGCGGTTGCAGATGCTGAAGCTCATGCTGCAGCAGGCACAGGCAGCCAAGAACCCGAAGGGACATGGCTGATCGACCCGCCCCGTCACATCCATCTCGGACGGGTCGCGAAGCTCTGGTAGTCTGAGCGGCGATGCTCAGCATCATTCGCAGCACCGACTACCCTTCGCGACCCTGGAAGAACGGCGGCGGAACGACGCGTGACATCATCGTCTCGCCGGCCGGCGCTTCGCTGGAACGGTTCGACTGGCGCATCAGTCTGGCGCAGGTGGAGCGCGACGGACCGTTCTCGCGGTTCGACGAGGTCGACCGGACGCTGGTCCTGCTGAGCGGCGCGATGACCTTGCACGAGGTCGGCCGTCGCATCGAGCTGGTGCGCGGCGAGCCGTACGCGTTTGCGGGCGAGCGCGAGATCGTAGCGAGCGTGAGCGGCGGATCGTCGCTCGACTTCAACGTCATGACCCGCCGCGGCCACGCGGTCCACCGGGTCACGAGCTCCGTGTTCGGCGAGCGCGTGACGATGAACGTCGTATCGAACAGCTCGCTGTTCCGAACCGCGATCGTCGTGTTCGCTCTGGACTGCGGAATCGTGATCGACGACGAGCGGCTCGGCCTCCACGACACTGCAATCATCACCGAGCACAACGCTGTCGTCAGAGCATCGGCAGGACGAGTCGGAGCGCTCGTTGTCCACATCGTTGATTTTCGTCCGAACGTGCTCTGATTACGGGAAGCGAGGCGCTAAGCTCCCGCGCCGTGGCGGGAGAAACGTCTCAACGCAGTGGCTGGGAGAAGTGGCACGACTGGAACGCAGTCGTGTTCGCGCCCATGGTCCGCTGGTTCTGCGATGTCACTGAGGCCCGACCGGGCCAAGCGATTCTCGACGCAGCGTGCGGCACCGGATTGCCGTCGCTCGCGCTCGCCGAGCGCGTGTACCCGAGCGGCAAGGTGGTGGCGATCGACTCGTCGCCGGTGATGCTCGCGGCAGCGATGCGCATCGCGCGTTCCGCCGGAGTCTCCAATATCGAGCATCGGCCGATGGATCTCGCGGCGATGGAGTTCGCCGACGCGTCGTTCGATGCGGTCACCTGCAAGGAAGGCCTGATGTTCTGCGCCGATCCGGTGCACGCCGCGAGCGAGCTGCGACGCGTGCTCAAGCCGAACGGTCGTTTCGCCCTGTCGGCGTGGGACGAACCGGAGAAGAACGCGTTCTTCATGACGATCAATCAAGCCGTCTCGCGCTTCATGCCGCGACCGGTGCCGCGCGCGGGCTCGCCGGGACCGTTCCGCCTCGCGCCGCTGTCGGAGTTCGAGAGCGTGTTGCGGCAGGCGGGGTTCACTGAGCTCACGACGCAAGCGGTCGAGGTCGTTTTCGAGGTCGACTCGCCGGATCTGCACTGGCAGATCGTCAACGACATGTCGTTGCCGGTCGAGCAGGCGAGGGCGAAGCTCTCGGCGGCCGACGTAGAGAACTTCAAGGCAGCGATGGCGGAAGCGATCGAGCCGTATCGCGTCGGCCGGCGGATTCGTCTGCCGAATACCGCATTGTGTATCTCGGGGCGACGCTAATATGCTCGCCTCGCATGCGCATCACAGTCGCTCACCACAATCCCGCTTCCTGCCAGCGCTGGCGTGACGCGCTCGCGCTCGAGCTTCCTGAAGCGGAAGTCGACATCTGGGGCCAGGGACGCGCCGGCAGCGCTGATTACGCAATCGCCTGGGCCGCGCCGGGCAGGGACTTCTTCGCCCAGCACGATCGCCTGAAGGCATTCTTCTGTACCGGCGCCGGTGTGGAGAAACTTCTCTCGAGTCCGGACCTGCCGACTTCGATCCCGGTCGTGCGGCTCGAGGATGCAGGCATGGGCGCGCAGATGGCCGACTATTGCGTGTACGCCGTCCTTCATTGGCTCCGACGCCGCAGCGAATACGACGAGCAGCAGCGCGCGCACGTCTGGAAACAGCTGCTGCCTGCGAACGATGTGGCGGATTGGCCGATCGGTGTCTTCGGGCTGGGCGTTCTGGGCTTGCAGGTCGCGGCAGCGTTTCGCGCGCTCGGCTTTCCGGTGAATGGCTTTGCTCGCTCGGCGCACGATCATCCGGGTATTCGATCGTTCGCGGAGCAGGGCGGGGCCGGTGACTTCGCTGCGTTCATGCGCGCGTCGCGCGTGCTGGTGATCATCGCGCCGCTGACGCCGGCGACGCAGGATCGTTTCAGTCTCGAAACACTGGCACTGTTGCCGCAGTCCTCGTATGTCGTGAACGTCTCGCGCGGCGGCTTGCTGGTCGAGGAAGCGTTGATCGAGTTACTCGATCGCGGGCACCTGGCCGGCGCCGCGCTCGATGTCTTTCGCAAGGAGCCGTTGCCGCCGGATCATCCGCTGTGGTCGCAGCCCAAGGTGCGCGTCACGCCGCACGTCTCGGCGATCACGGTGATCGGTCCTTCCGCAAAGCAAGTGGCCGGCAAGGTCCGCAGCCTGGAGCGCGGCGAATCGATCAGCGGGATCGTCGACCGCAGTCGCGGCTACTGAGCGCGTGCGGCGGGAGATTTGATCTGCAGGTTGCAGACCTCGGCGCGTACCGCACCGTTCTCGACGAAGAGTTTCGCCACTGCAACGGGCAACGAGAATCTGCGCGGGCCGGCGCTGCCCGGATTCAGGAACAGCACGCCGTCCTTCTCCGAGATGCCCGGCTTGTGCGAGTGACCCGCGATGACCGCCGCGAAACCGTTCGCGAGCGGATCGATGTCGAGCTTCGCGATGTCGTGCAGGACATAGAGCCGCTGACTGCAGATCTCGACGATTGCAGTGGCGGGCAGCGGCTCGGCCCACGAGCCTTTGTCATTATTGCCGCGAACGACAGTGACCGGCGCGATGCGTTGCAGACGCTCGATCACTTCCGGAGTGCCGACATCGCCGGCGTGGATGATGTGATCGACCTTCGCGAGCGCGGCCTCGGCTTCCCAGCGAAGCAGTCCGTGCGTGTCCGAGATGACGCCGATCGTCTTCATAGCGGGCGCGCAGTGTACCTGCGTCATGCGCCCTACTTGATACGCATCAGACGTAGGTCTTTAGCCCCAATCGCAACGCGGCAGGGCTAGAGTTGTGAATAGCCAAGGCCGTCCGGCTCGTGCCCGGCCGTCAGCCAATCGACCACTTGCGAGGTCTTGAGGTCGATCACGGCAATCTGATCGAGGCTCTGCGTCGCAACGAAGGCCTGCGCCAGCGGCGCTACGACCAGAATGCCGATCGGTGCGCCCCACTTCGATGACTTCGGCTCCTGCATGTTGATGCGACGGAGCTCGCGTCGCGTCGCCGCATCCCACACCGCAACTGCACCCGACTGCGCGTTGGAGACGAGCACGCACTTGCCGTCGGCGGTGAACTTCAGGCGTATCGGAAAGGATTTCGACGGCAGAGTCGCGACCACCTTGAGCGAAGCGACGTCGATGATCGAGAGCGTGTTGCTGTCATTGTTGCCGACCCATACCTCGCGCTGGTCGGGAGAGATCGCGATGCCTTCTGTGCCATCGCCCGTCGCAATGTTCGCGATGCGTCGCTGTCGCTTGAGATCGATGACCGAGACTGAACCATCGTTGATGTTGGCGACGAAGGCACGATCGTGAGCGGGTGCGAGAGCGACCATGTGCGAGCCGAGCTGGTCGGTATCGATCGCGGCCATGACTTTGCCTGCGGCGATGTCGACGATGAGCAATGACTTTGTGCCTTCGGTCGTCACTGCGACTTCGTTGCCGCGCAGCCATGCGATGCCATGCGGACGGACGTGCTTCGCGAGATCAATGGTCCGAAGCACCTTGTGCGCTGGGACGTCGATCACGGTGAGCGTGTTGCCGGGCGTGGGAGATGATCCGTAATTGCTGACGACCGCGATCTTGCCGTCCGGCGACACCGCGATTTCGTGCGGCTCTTCGCCGGTGGAGATCGTCGCGACGGATTTCTTCGTGGCGAGGTCGATCAGAGAGACTGTGTTCTCGGCCTTGTTGAGCACGAGCAGCGTGCCAGGCGCTGCAAGCGCGGGGAGAGCGAATGCCGAAAGAAGAAGCGCGAGCAGGATGCGCATGGCGGATTGCCGGAGTTGGAGGGCGGGAGGAGGCGGATGGTAATATGCCGCCCCGCATCCAGCTGTCCAAGAAACGCCCCCGTAGCTCAGTGGATAGAGCGACCGCCTCCTAAGCGGTAGGTCGTCGGTTCAACTCCGGCCGGGGGCGCCAACCCGGCTTCCGCAGACGCTTTGAGGAGGACGGGTCGACTACGATCATCGCTAGCATGTGGAACGCAGCCCCCAACGCCGTTGTACTGGTCGCACCCGCAGTCGCGCGCAGGCTACTGGTCGTTGCGTTGATGATCCTGGGGCTGAGTGCGTGCGACCCAAGCCCTCCCGAGTATGTGTACATCAGAACGGACTCGGTTGTCGTGACCCTCATGGTTCAATCGGAATCGGCAGTACACGTTGGCGATTGGGTGCGACTGCGCGCATCGCGCACTACGACTGGACACTGGGAGAGGGTGCGCTTTGCGGACGTTCCGCAGGGATCAGCTTGGATCGGGTACGTTCCACCTGAGCACGAAGCGGAAGTCGCAGCCAATCTGCAGTGGTTTGCAGAGCCGACAGAGGGTGTTGAGTTCGACTCCGTGGTGCCGAAACCCGTCCCGATCACGGAACGCGCCGTCAGGTTTGCGAGTCCCGGCACGTATCGACTTTGGGCGTCGAGCCATGCGCCACTTGACGCAACCAGCAACACGCTCCAGATCCTGGTAACGGCCAGGTGACGCGCAAGCTCACGGGGTCGGCCTAGCGCCAATCGCGGATCGCCTTCTGTCAACTAGTTGACAGATCGGCTGCCATTCCCGCGGACATCATTCGATGTCACTCCCACTCCCCAAAGGAAACTATGAAGATGTTCAATGCGGCTCTCGCCGCCGTCTCGCTGCTCTCGCTCTCACCACTGACCTACGCGCACATCGAGAACGTGCAACCCCCCTACGTGCCCCCGGACATTCGCGTGCCCGAGGGAAACTTTGCGTTTCTGAAAGGTCGTGCCGAGGGTACCCAGAACTACGCTTGCTCCCCTTCCGGCACCGGTTTCGCGTGGGTCCTGTTCACGCCCGAGGCCACTCTATTCAATGGCGCCGACAAGGAGATCATCACTCACTTCTTCGACCCTAATCCGGATCCGTCCGACCGCAACACCGACGCACGCGTGGTGGCCAATGGCGCCATTCGCGCGGCGTGGAAGCACTCACGCGATGCGAGCACCGTGTGGGCGAAAGTTTTCGGCCCGCCCGTGACGATGCGGTCGGACTCGATTCCCTGGCTGCTGCTCCAGGTCGTCGGCCGGCAAGAGGGCCCGAACGGTGGCGACACGCTCTTCCCGACGACTTTCATTCAGCGGCTGAACACGCGTGGCGGCGTCGCGCCTGCGAGCGGTTGCTCCCAGGCGTCGGACGTTGGTAAGAAGGCGTTCATCCCTTATACGGCTGACTACTTCTTTTTCCTCGACCCGACTGCCGAGGTGAGCCAGTAGGATCTGGCAGGAGCTCCTGGCAGAACCGGTCGACACCGGCCGGTTCTGCCGGAGCGAGCTATCGTGGCTGGCTGTGCTCGGCCCGGACGGAATGCTCGCGATAAGCAACATTCGTTGTTCCCGCCAGCTTGTGGTGATACCAGCTCCACTGCTTCTGCCAGCGTCGCAGCGTCGCGCGGCGAGCCTTGGCGGCTTCGCTCAGATATCCCTTCGGCAACCACGACAGCATCTGTCGTGACGGTTCGAGGTCCACGATCAGGTGCACACGAATGCGATCGCTGCGATTGTGGACCGAATGCGGGAACGTGAAGTCCCCCAGCCATGCCTCGCCGGCGCGCCAGTGCCGCGGCAGGTAGCCGAGGAAGAACAGCACCTGCGGGTCGGTAACGATCGGGACGTGCACGCGCCAGTGATTGAAGTCGACACTTTCGCGCGGATCGTAGTGTCGATAGATCCGACCGTGCGCGTGCAGCGCGCTGAGTCGCGCCATGATGATCCGGCCGGGCAGGGAGCCGATGACCTCGGCGAAGTACGGGCACTGCTCCAGGACCGCCGTCGCGGCCGGTGACCGATCGCCGTAGCCGAAGGTGCCGCGTGGGTGCTGGTACTGGGCGTCGCCACCCGAGTAGACGAGATTGATGATCTTCCAGTTGCCGTCGTGATAGCGCAGCGGATGCTTCGTGAATTCGAAGCGCTCAGCCGCGCAAAGATCCTTGCAGAGCGCCGCGGTGTCGAAGCGGACGGGCAGTTTGATGGCGAGTTCCAGGCCCAGCACGTTGTGTTCTCCGTTCGCGTGTTTTTCAGCAGTGCTCCCAGAACTTCTCGTTCCAGGGACGAAGGTCCAACTCGTGCGTCCAGGTACTGCGCGGCTGCTCATGGAGCGCGCATATCATTTTCGCGACGTCGAATGCGTCGGCGACGGGCTCTCCTGCTGCTGCCGCGTCACCTTCCTCGATATGCGCATCGATGAGCACGTGGGCGACATGGACACCTCGATGGCCGAGCTCACGGGCGGCGACTTGCGCCAGCGCTCGCAGCCCGAACTTGCCGACGGACAGCGTCAGGTATCCAGCGCGACCGATCGTAGCGGACGTCGCACCGGCAAAGATGATCGTGCCCGATCCGCGTGCGGCCATGTGGCGCCCCAGTTCGCGGGCGGCTATGAACGCTCCGAGGCAGTTCGCTCGCCAGGCCTCCTCAAATGCGGCGACGCTGGTATCGAGAACGCCACCGGGGATGAATGACTGGACGCAATAGACGACGAGATCCGGGACGCCGAGGTTGCGTTCGATATCCTCGACGCATGCACGAATCGAGGCTTCGCTCGTCACATCTGCGGTATAGACGTGCGCGCGATGTCCCTCTCTTCTCAGCTCATGGATGACGGTGTCCCATCGGGATGCGTTGCGGCAGATGCCCGCGACCTGCATGCCGCGGGTCACCAGCGTTCGCATCAGTCCTTCGCCGAGGCCGGGCCCCATGCCGATGATCAGGGCGATGCCGGTCCGGACGCGCGAGTCGGCTGCGATGATGGACGACAGCCGCGAGCGCGAGGAGACGGGCGCATGCGCGAGCCGAAAGTGGGCCGCGACGGGACCGAAGCGTACGGTTCGCCAGACTTTGGCGCGGCTCCAGTATCGTTCCCACCAGCGCGCTTGCTGCGGCGTTGCCTTGATCCCCATGGAGCGCTGGTAGGTGCTTCGCGTCGGACCTGGGCGCGCTTGCGGTATGTCCATCATGGTTTCCTGCTTCTCGATTCCGTCTCTGTAGCGTCTGCCGTTCCAGTCTCACTTCGTGAGACTCGCGCGAGTTGCGAGAGCCGTTGACAGCAGCCGCACTTTGGCGTTGACTCGCACCGTGCGCTCCAGGCGCCAGCAGGTTCGCGCGAAGGGCCAAGCCCACTGATCCGATCGATCCCACTGCACGTCCACCATCCGTGCTGCCTGATTGCGAACCGCAGGCTCCAGCATGGAGGTCGTCATGACGTCGCAGACCCTGCCCGATCGTCCCAATCTCGAGCAATTGAAGAAGCAGGCGAAGAGCTTGCTGCATGCCGCGCGCGCAAAGGAGCCGGAAGCGCTCCAGCGCTTTCAGGTCCTGCCAACGCTAGCACGCAAATCCCTGACTGAGCTGCAATCCATCGACTTGGCTTTGCACGACGCGCAATCCGTGATCGCGCGCGAGCACGGTTTCAAGTCGTGGAACGAGCTACGCGAGCATGTCGAAGAGCGCACGCTCTCGTTTGCAGCAGCTGTCGACGAGTTCGTTCGGTGCGCGACCGGAAGTGCGCCGACGCGTGCGATGCGCTTGCTTGCGATGCATCCAGGCATCGCGCACTCGAATCTGCAGACCGAGCTCGTGCTCGGCGATGCCGCCGCGGTTAGCGCCCGTCTGCAGAAGGATCCAGACGCGGCGCGTCGTCCGGGTGGCATACAGAATTGGGAGCCGCTGCTCTACGCCTGCCACACTTGCCTGCATCACCAGGCGCCCGATCGAGCTGCGGGCCTCGTCGAGATTGCGCGTACGTTGCTCGCGCTCGGTGCAAATCCGAATGCCGAGTATCACTGGAACTGGCATCGCGAACTGCCGCGCACAGCGCTATGGGCTGCTCTGTGCGCGACCAGTCACCTGCCGCTTGCGGAAGTGCTTCTGGAAGCTGGCGCGAATCCGACGGATGGCGTCTCGATGCACATCACCGCCGGTAGCGGCAACATCGCCGCTCTCGAGCTGCTGCATCGGTTTGGCGTGAACGTCGACGGCATCGCCGGCGGCGTGCCGCCGCTGCGCTACATCCTGGGTTGGGCCGATAAGGACACCGGGGTGCGTTGGTTGCTCGAGCACGGCGCGAATCCGAACCTGCCGTGGGGTGAGCAAAACGATGCTCCGTTGCACATTGCGGCTCAGCGCTGGGACGTGCCGATGGTCGAGCTCCTCGTCAGACATGGCGCCGATATTCATCAGCGGCGTGTCGACGGTCGAACGGCGCACACACTCGCTGAGCTGCACGGCAATCGTCAGATCGCCGAATGGCTGCTGGCGCACGGCGCGAAGAGTGAACTGTCTCCACTGGAGGACTTCATCGCGATCTGCACGCGTGGCGATCGCGCTGGCGCAGAGGCAATGCTGCGCGCCGACCCCAAGCTGCGCGGCCAACTCACCCGGGAGCATCACCTGCTGATGCATGTACCCGCCGAACGCGGGGATGCAAAGGTCTTGGAAGCCATGCTCGCGTGCGGCTTCGACCCAAACGTCAAAGACAGCGATGGCGTCACAGCACTGCATCGTGCCGCGATGGCGGGTCACGCCAGCGCCACTCGCGCGCTGATCGAACATGGCGCCGCTGTCAACGCACTCGACGGCATGTTTTCGGGAACACCACTGCTCTGGGCAGCCGAAGGCTGGGGCCATTCGTCGAACCCCGATGGATTCGTCGACGTGGCACGCGCGCTCATCGCTGCCGGCTCTTCACGCGAGTGGGCGGCGCCGGAGAAAGCGCCGGATCCTGAAGGCACTCACGCGAAACTTGCGGAGCTTTGTCGCGCGGCGGGTACATAGTCGCGGCGACCCTTGCACGAACAGCATCCGTGCTCGCACACTCGGCGCCTGCAACGGCGCCGAGGGTTTTTCGCATGAGCACCAGTCACGTGATCTTTCGCAAATGGACCGGACGGATCCGCACTGCGCAGCAGGAGGAGTACGTCGACTACATTGCCGGTACCGGGCTCGACGACTATGCGCGGACTCCCGGCAATCTCGGCTTCGAAATGCTGTTGCGCGACCTCGGCAACGGCGAGACGGAAGTGAGCACGCTCAGCTGGTGGGCCACGATGGACGCCATTCGCGCATTTGCGGGCGAGCAGCCGGAGCTGGCGCGCTACTACCCCGAGGACGACAAATATCTCGTGCATCGGCCCGTGCACGTCGAGCACCATCGGGTCGTCGCGAGCGAGCTGCGCGTCCCGCAGATCGATCCGTCACGTCCGAGATAGAACCTGATCCGCTTCGCGCGCTTCCGCTGAGCGGCGATGGAGCGCGACGGTGCCGGCGATGCGAGCGGCGAGGGCAGAGCGGCTGCTGACGCCGAGCTTGGAGTAGGTGCGCGCCAGATGCGCACCGACGGTGAAGGGACTGATGCCGAGACGGCGGCCGATCGCCTTGTTGGCGAATCCCTGCGCGATCAGCACCGCAATCTGCAACTCACGTGCAGTGAGCAGCTCGGACGGCGCGGCACGCGTGTGATCCAGATGCTGCGCGCAGATGGAGTAGCGACGCTCGCCGAGCGTCACGGATCCCACGATCCTGACGCTGCGACCCGCGTCCGCGCCTTCCGGAACGATGAAGCAGACGTGCCCATCCACTGCGAACTGGACGTGACCCTGCATGATGACCTTCCATGACGCCCGGCAACGTCAATGCCCGTGTATCGTTTGCAGGCGATCATGCGCCGAACTGTCAGCGCGGACAGTTGGACTAAAGTGCCGGCATGCGCGACAGAACGCGGGTCACGAGCGCGGGGCGGCAGTGCACGCCGAGCTTCACGAACAACCGTGCGATGTGCGTGCCGACGGTGTAGCGACTGATGCCCAGCCGGCGTGCGATCTGTTTGTTCGAGTGTCCCATCGAAATCAGCATCGCCACTTCCAGCTCGCGCGAGGTGAGTGCGGCGAGCGGGTCGCTCGCGGGCGGGGAGGCCGGCGTTTCGGGCTTCTTCAGGCAGATCCCGTAAGTGCTCGATCCCAAAGTAAGAGTTCCGACGTGATCGTCCTGGTGCGCGCTGCCTTCCAGAGGCACCACGACGCACACGGCATCGTCGACCGCGAACGTCGCCAGCACACAGCGACGATCGAGCTCGTCCGCAGCGCAGGCGCTGCTCATGATGCGCCCGTGACGAATTGCAGCCAGTGCTGGGCATCCGTTGCTGTGGCATCCATGTGCTGCGTGCTGAGCACCTTGAATCCGCTCTGGTCGAGCAGAGACCGCAGCAGCGGCTCGCGATACCAGCGCTGTCGGTGTGTCTCGCGCCAGGCATGCTGACGGCCGCTGCGATCGCGCATGACGGTGCTCATTTCGACGACGCTGCCGCTGCCCGACGGCTCGAGCGAGATCTGCCAGCGCGAATGGCCCGAGGACAGCGAGATTTCCTGCACCACCTCGGCCGGGCCGTCGAGCGGGCCGCGATCGGTCAGCACATCGGCGATCAGGTGGCCGCCTGGAGTGAGATTCGCGCGGCAGGCTGCGAGCGTCGCAGCGAGATCCTCATCGCTCGCGCAATAGTTGAGCGTACAGAAGTTGCAGGTGATGAGGTCGACACGCTGCGGCAGTTGCAGCGCGCGCATGTCCTGCCGCAGCAAGCGAATGCCTGTGCCCTGCAAGCGGCGCGCGGCGCGCTGGAGCATCGCGGCGGAAAGGTCGACGCCGAACAGTTGCGCCTCGTGGCGCCGCAGGCTCGAGAGAAATCGCCCCGTGCCGCAACCGACGTCGCACGCCGACGCGAACGTGATGCCATGCTGGTTGCGAGCGCGCTCGAAAGCGCCCCACACCGTCGGAAACGCAGCATCGCCCATGGTTGCGTCGTAGATCGAAGCGAAGCCTCGATACGAATCCTCGCCGCTGCGGCGTTGCGGGGCACTCATGGAGCGACGCTCAGGGATACCTGACGAGAATTCCTTTCTGCACGGCCGCCGCGGGATTGCGGATTGCCTGGACGATCGCCGGTGTGAGCCGGATGCCGCTGTTCAACGCGCCGGCCGGCGCCAGCACGGTTGCGCGATTGCAGCCGTACGTGCGGCCCTGCTCGTCGAGAATGCCCGCCGTGTGAATGCCGACAATCCGTGGACCTGCGGCTGGCAATCGTGCGCAGATCGCGCTGCCGCTGTGGCCCGGACACGTGTCGACTGTGTAGAACAAGCGCTTCGGCGTGACGCGTCGCAGGTGCTCGCTGTGACGCCACATCGTGCCGACCGGGCGATCGGACGGATATCCCGCGATGCTCACCTGGCCGTGCATCGACAGCCACTTGAGCTCGGCGTCGCTCGCCGCATGCATCGGCATGAATTGCCGGACGCGCGTCACCGGATCGCGCAACACGATCACACCCCAATCGTTCGAGACGCGTTCCGGCCCGCGTACGAACGCGCGCGGCAGGTACCAGCTCTTCGCCGGAAACGAACCGTAAGGCAGTGTGCGGCGATCACGGCGACCTGGTAGCACGCGGATCGTCTTCGGCGACGCGTTGCGCTTGAGACTGTAGAGACAGTGACCGGCGGTGAGCACATGACGCGGTCCGATCAGCATGCCGCTGCAACCGGAGCAGTTGCCGCTGCCGAAGTCGCGGCACAGGTGCACCACGGTGTTCCACGGGAACTGCGTCGTGCGAATTTCCTGGACGCGATTGTCGGAAGGTCCGATGACGGCCAGGTCGGCGTCGTCCTCGAACGGTTCGAAATCGTCTTCGAGATCAAGAGGCCGCATGAGACTCACGCTCCGGCGGAGGTTCGGGGGCGGCGACGTCTGGGGTCGGTTGCGCTTCGCGCGGCGGCTCGGGCTCGGAGCGAACTTCCGGCCCGACCGTGCCGGCGCGCAGCCCGTCGCACATGAGATCGAGGAGCTGCTGGCGGTTCGGCCGCCGTTCCAGCCAGGCGCGCACCAGCTCGACGAAGTCGAGCTCCGCAAGCGAGATGGTCGCGGGTGCCGGCGCCGGCGTCGGTGCTACAGCGCCGGGCAATTCGACGAACGCGTCGATTTCGGCAGCGACCAGCCGGTCCAGCTCTTCGTCGCGATCGCGTAGCCGCAGGGCAGCGCTCATACAAAGTCCTCCGCGAATTCGTCCTCTTCCACTTCGAACGTCGTGACGTTGCTGTCCCAGAACCGCGGGTGCAGCGCCTGCTGCAGCAGCCCTTCGACGACACGCGTCATGTTGGGAGTCGGTGCGTAGCCGGGTGCGTCATAGGTGCCGACCTGCACGTAGGCGTCTTTCAGGTGCTTCTTGAGCTCGTCGCTGAGCCGGCCGGTCGCACTGCTCGCTGTGCCGGCGGTGCGCCCGGTCACGTGATCGATCAGACGATTGAACACGGTCTGGTTCGCCCCGTGCACGTGGCCGACGTATAGCGGCCGCTTCGAGCCCTTCTTGTAGATCGCATACACCGCCTGCTGGCCTTTCTTCAGCAGGTCCGCGGGCTTCAAGGTCTGCACGTCCTTGAGCGAGCGTTGCTTCGTCCAATTCACCTTGAAGCCGGTGTTCGGCACCTTGTAGGTCGTTGGCAGCGAGCCGGTGGCTCGCTCGGGCGCCCAGGTTTCGAACTGCGCATGGCGCAGGGCGACCCGCAGGCTGTCGCGGGTGAGCCGGTCGAGCAGCGCTTCGCGGCGCCCGGCAAGGCAGCTCGGGCAATCGCAGTTACTCATGGCAGCTCGTACCACGCCGCTGCTGCACCGTCCCACAGCGTCGTGTCTCCTTGGCCCGCCCCCAGATTCCACGACAGGTCGCGCTCGGGTGCGACGCTGGTGACCTCATCGTCGATGCCTTCGTCATCCACTGTTTCGTCGGTGAGCAATGTCGCACCGGACGTCACGAGGCTGACCGCCGCGAGTCGCAAGCCGCTCGCGGCCGCGATCTCCACCAGTCCGGCTGTTACGAGCAGCGGCGCCACGGAACTGCGCAGCAGTCGCAGCGCCGTCAGATCGTCGAGGTGCGGACAGGGAATGCCGCTGTCGTCGAGATACTTGCCGAGCTGCGGCGGCGCGCCGTCTGCCGGGCGCGTCGTCAGCACCAGCGGCCGTTCCTCAGCGAGCGATGCGGCCAGCGCAATCGTGTCGCGGGCGCAATCGGCCAAAATATCGACCTGCATGTCGACCTGCATGTCCACCTGCCCCTCCCGATCCGCCGCCGCAGGAACGCGGCGGCCTTGCCATTTGCGATCCAGTTGCGCCGCGAGCGTGTCGAGCCGCTGCATGAAGCGCATGTCGCCGCCTTTCGGAATGACGGCTTCCGATGCTTTCTCGCCCGGCCAGAAGATGCGCTCGCGAGCATCCAGGCCGAGCTGATCGCGCGCCGTACGCCACTGCGCGACCACCCTGCCGAGGCGGGCGCGGCCGGTGTCGGCATCCGCGCATCCCGCCAGCAGCGCCACAAACGGCGGATGCGCGAGATAGAACTGCTGGTCCTCGATGATCGACCACAGCGTCGGCGACAACCACACACGCGTCGTCTGCGCGAGCCGCAAGGCAATGACCAATCCGTACGGCGACAGCGCGAGCGGCATGTCGATCACGCAGGCCGGCAGCGTCGGCTGCAGGCTCATGGTCATTGGCGGCAGCCACAACATCGCAGGAGTTCCGCGCACGCGTCACGACGCTCAGCCTGGCACCACTCGCGCCTCGCGATCGGGCAACCCGACCGCCCAGCGCAGGTTCGCTGCAACACCCGGGAAGCGGCGGCCTTCGTCGGTCAGACGATACGCAGCGATCCAGGCTTCGGCGTTCGCACCGGCAGTCTGCGCCTCGGTGCGGAACAGGTTGGGATCCTGTGTCGAGCTGAACGTGCTCGACGACACCCAGTTGAGTACGCGGCGACCGCTGTCCGCCATCTTCGCGCGCTGCGACAGCTCGCGTGCGCCGCCGAAGAAGCGGTTGAGCACCTGCTCGACGACGTCCCATTTATTATTTGCGTCGAAGGACTTCTTGATGTCCGGCGTCTCGAACAGATCGAGCAGCTGCTTCAGGTACAGACCGGTCTCGTGCGTCATCGCGACGATGTTTCCATAGCTGGCGCGATCGAGCGCGTAGCGCAGGTCGGTGCCGAGGCGCTGGATCGTCGCGAGCGTGCCGTATGGACGCTGATCGATGGTGCTGCTGCCGCGGATCACTTCGCCGATCGTGATGTCGCGGAAGTACTGTGCCAGGGCGCTCATCAACGCGACCAACTGATAGTGGAAGTTGGTGTTGACGATCGCGCCAGCGGGCCGCGGCGCGCGGCCATAGTTGAACACGCGCATGTATGCAATCGCGCGATCGCGTGCCGAGTAACGCAGCGGCTGCCACTTCTCGAGCAGGTACAGTCCGCGCGCGCCAGGGCCGCGCTGAATGCGCATGCGGCCGTCGCGGAACAGTCGCTTGAGGACTTCAGCTACTCTGAACAAGCCCATGCGCTCGTGGATGTAGATGAAGTACAGATCTGCCGCAGCGTGCAGCTGGCTCGGCACGACTGCGTCGTCGAAGTCCGCGACCAGTGAGGGGTAGGGCACGTTGTCGAAAGAAGGCTGTGCGCCCTCCTTGCCGAGGCCGATCAGGTCGAGGAAGCTGGTCGCCTCGCCGTTCTGCGCCAGCAGCTCGTCGAAGCGCTTCTCCAGCTCCTGCATCACCGCCTGGCGTTGCTCCGGCGGCAGACCCTCTACTTCTTCATTGGCGAGCTTCTGCCAGCTGCGCTGTAGAGTCGAAAAAGTTGCGTAGTCCATCGTGGCTGCTCACGTTCAAGAGAAGTGGGTTACGCCGCGCCCTTGGGGTGTTTGCCGGGCCGCGTCTCCATGGGTGGCTCATGCGGCTGCGGCCTCGCCTGGTCCGCCGGCGCCGGCGCCGCTGCGGGAATGGCGGCAACCTGCTGCGGCAGCTCGAAGAAGCTCACCTCGTTGCGCACTTTCTGCAACGCCACCGTGAGACGGGCCTGCGCATGGAAAACGCTGGTGAGGCAGGTCTGCAGATCGAGGTCCGTCTTGTGGAAGTCGGCGCAACCGGCGCCGAACTTGATCAGTCGTTGCTGCGGGTCGCCGTTGTACGCCTGCGCATAGTCGGCGCGACTGAACGTCTTGCACTCATGGCATTGCGCTACGTATCCGGTCCACGTCCTGAACATGTTCTGGCACGCCAGCAGCGACTCGCCGACCGCCTGGAACATCTGGAACACGTAGTCGCTGCGGTGTTCGACGTTCTCGATTTTCTCGACGACGCAGTGGATGCTGTGGGTGACAGTCTCGGTGCACTCGCAAGGCGCGATCGCCGCTTTGACCATCACGCAGCCGTCGGTCTGCAGGCGATGCTTGGCGTCTTCCAGCCGCGATTGCTGCGCACTCTGCTCGTAGATCGGATTCATGTCGATTCTCCAGTCGCAAGTAAGCTTCGGTTCGGTTGCGGGGCACTCGGGATCACGGCGTGAAGCCCCGGCTGACGCGGAAGCTCGACCGCAGCAGCCGCTTCTCCGGCGGCGTGAACAGCGGCAGACCCATCGTGAGCCGGCCGCTGCCGATCTCCGCGATGCCGCTCTCGATCGTCGGCGGCATCGAAATCTGCGGATCCGGGCACGGCCCGGCTGCGCCGAGCGTGAGCTGCGCGCGACTCAATAGCACTGCTATCGGCGTATGAATCGCAGCCCAGGTGGTGCAGGAAGGCGCCATCGCCGTCACGAGGTTCTCCCAGCGGTCCTCCGAATGCGCTTGCAGGCACAGCTCGCTACGCATCATCTCGCTCTGATCCGGGTACAGCGGCATGAGCGGCGTAATGGGTGTCGTGATCGGCCCGGCACCGATGAGTGGCTCCAGCAGCCGTTGCCCGATGCCGGTGAGCACTGCGCCGAGCTGCGAGGTTGACGGTGAGCACGCACGGCTCAGGCAGCCGCGCAGCGGCACCGCCGGGTCCGTGCCGGTGTCATCGATGAAGAACTGCCGGATCAGCGCACCGTAGGCAGCCGCGCGGAACTCCGGTTCGCCGTCGCCGTTCGGATTCGAGCCGACGATCAGCAGATCGATCGCGCGGTCGGTGTCGTACAGCAACTTGTCGAGCATTGCCTGGCAGGCGTTCTCCGGGCCGCAGCAGTCGCAGCCGAGATAGCAGTCGAGCATTTCTGCGAGGCGGCCGCGGAGCGCTACGACATCGAGCAGCCTGCGCGTCGCGACGTCGATGCCGCCGATTCCGTACAGCCCATAGAAGACTAGCGGCGGACGCGCCACGAACAACAGGCGATAGCCACTCGTCTGTGCGACGAAGCCGTCGACGAACAACTGGAGCGCTATCAGGAAATTCGCGACCGGCGGAGTCTCCGGATCGGTGTTCTGTTGCAACGTGTTGAGCACCGTGATCAGCCGCTGCATGCGCTGGACTGTCACCTGCGCCGTGGCGCCGAGGGCGCGCAGGCTGCGAGCGGTCGTCGTCGAGGCGCGATCTACGAGGTCGTCCATCATCTGGGCCAGCGTGTTCTGATCGAGCAGCGCCCGCAGGTCCGAATGTCCCGCGGCCTCGAGGCGCTGCAGCGATTCGCGCAGGCCGAACAGGCCGAATGACCACGTGTCCTGAGCGAACGAGTTCTCGGTAGCGCCCGTGAGTGTGCGCAAGGCAGCGAGCACTGCGTCGCGACGCGCGGTGAGCTCGCTCGCGGGCGCCGGCAACAGCGCACGCCCGCTCCCAAGGCCGAGCGCGGCGAGCGCCTCACCTGCAGTGACGAGCATCATTGCGCCGATCTCGTCCAGACTTTGCGCCAGCCTGCGATAGGGCTGACTGAGCGTCGGCGTCATCGTGCCGATGAGCCGCGCCATGCGTGCGTAGTCCGCGAGCGTGCGCCGTGCGCCGAAGGCACGGTCGCGAGCGCGTGGGTCGAGCGCCAGGCGTGCTGCGGACAGTCCGTCGTCGATGCTGGCACGGATGGCCTGCGACCAGCCGTCGAGCTCCGCCTCGATGTCTTTGAGCTGGTTGTTCTCGATCAGCGCACGCAGGTCGCGATCGACGTCGCCTTGCGCCTGCTCGAGCTCGACACCGGTCGGGCCGGGACTCGCGGGGAGCAGGTTCGCCGGCGCGACGTCGGCAATCGATTGACCGGCCACTTCGCGCCGCTCCGCCGCGCTATCCGCCGTGAACGTCCTGCGCAACCCATCGGCGATGTCGCGCGCGCTGCGCGGATTACTCACCCGCAAGCGCCGGCGCAGCAGGTTGTCCACCGTAATGGCCGTAGCGCTGCGACGTTGAGTCGACTGCGCCGTCGTGGTTTGTGTCGTCTCTGACATGCGATGCCTCATGCAGCTCTGAGCTTCGGAAACACTTCGATCGGTACGACCGTGTCGGGCGCCGCGGCCTCACGCTTTGCGAGCCGCGCGGTGACTGCGGCCGACATCTGTGCGACGTCGACGCCTGCTTCGATTGCATAGCGGCAGGCGCTGACGAGAAAACGGGCTGGCAGATCGGCCGGCATGCGTCCGGCGACCAAGGCACGGCCGCCGGCGCGGATGCGCGCCTGGTCTGCTGCCGTGAACGGAATGAGTCGCGCGAGCGAGCGCTCGGACAGCGCGCGTCGCGCCTGGTAGACGATTTCGTCGACGACGGCCGGAATGGCACGCGGCGCTTCGCTGAGCACCGCAGCCGGCATCCGATGGCCACGCTTCAACGGATAGAGCTTTTGCCACACGGCGGCGAGCTGGCTGCCATCGTCGGCGAATCCCATGCGACGCAGCAGCTCCGCAAGGATCAGCACGCGCAGATAGCCCGTCGGGTGCGGCCCGCCCGGACGATACGTCATGACCTTGTCGTGCGGGTGCGCGAGGAACTCGGCGAGACCCCACGCGACGGCGGGGCCGCCGAGGAGCACGGCACATAAGTCAGCGAACACCTCTTTGTGCCAGCGACCGAAAATGCCGATGGCGACCGGCGCGATGCGCTCCGTCGCCAGCCGCGCGATCACCGCTTCGCGATTCTCGACCCACAAGCCGAGATCACTCTGGACGTTGTGGGCCACTTCATGGACGAAAACGGCCTGCCACGGCTGATCGCGATCCCAGGGGATGCGGATCAACGGGAACGGGTTGGTCTCGCCGAGCAAGCGCGACAGCGCGACCTCACGTCGACTCGTCGCAGGACTGTAGCCATCCTGGTTGTACGTGACGGGCGAGAGCAGCTGCGGGCTGAGCGTTCCCGGCGCGGACTTGGCAATCACTGCGTAACAGTCGCGAGCGATCGCATCATGCGCTTCGAGCGCCGGCGCGAATGCCGTGCCGCGCTGCTCGAACACTTCGAAGAACATGCCGAACGCGCGCCGCGCCCGATCGACTTCGCGCTCGACCATCGCCATCGCCACGAGCCGGCTGTCGATCGATGCCTGCGGACCCAGTTGCGCAGCCTGCTTCAGTCGCTCGTCGATGGAGCGGCCGATCGCTGCCAGCCGGCGGTTGGCGGCCGCGAAGTGCGCGGCCGACGGCGCGAACGGCAGATCCTGTTGCCGCAAACCTACGGTCTCGGGCGTCAGCGCGACGAGCCGCCGCGAGCGGCTCTTCAGCGAGCGCATCTTCGTCCGCAGGAACCGTTCGAGGCTGCTCATGACACTGGGCTCGCAGGACTCGCCGCCGGGTCAGGTCACGTTGATGCAGATGCGCGCCGGTCCGGAGACCGAGTAGTTGCGCGGGCCGTAGCCGTAGCCGCCATAGCTCGGGACACCGCCGCCAGCGCGCCGGACGACACTCTGCGCAGCCGGTGACGGGCGCGAGAGTCGCTGCAGCAAGGCGGGCCGCTGTGCAACTTTCGCAGCCGTGCGCTGCAGGACCTGCGCCCGCACCGCCGGAGGAGTTCCTTTGGTCGCCATCGCACGGCGCACGCTCTTCGCGACTTTCGGCAGGGCGCGGATGGCCTGCGGTCCGCCACGATTCACGAGTGTCTTCGCCGCACGTGTCGCGCTGCGGATTGCGCCCTGGCGCTGCGCGGGCGACAGCATCGCGCCGCGGTTCTTGACCAGCGTGCGCGCGGCGAGGCCGGCAACGATCGGCACGGCGCGGCGATCGCGCACGGCGACTTCGGCGACCGCTTCGAGTGCATCCTCGGTCGAGGCGCCTTCGGCCTTCAGTTTGCCGAGCACGTTCGCAACCTTGCTGCCGATCTGCGCATACGGATGCGGGATGGCGCTCAGCACCGGCGCCGCGGCGCGCGCGATCTTGCCGACCACCGGCGCCGCCTTCTGCACGATGCTCTTGACGCCCTTGAACAGCTTGCCGAGGAACTCGTCTTCATCCTCGGCGCCCAGCAGGTTGCCGAGCAGGCCGCCGATGAACGGATCTTCGCCCTCGGCTTCGCCCTCGCCGAAGTCGCCGTAGTCGGCCTCGCCGAAGTCAGCCTCGCCGAAGTCGGCCTCGCCGAAATCGGCGGCGTCGCCGTAGTCGCCGAGGTCGGACTCGAAGTCCTCGCCTTCGAAATCCAACGCGTCGGCATCGTTCTCACCGAAGTCCGCGGGGCCTTCCGACTCGGCGTACGCCAGGTCTTCCAGGAGTTCCTGCTCGTTCATGGCATCTCCATCCTCTATGAAGTGACTTGCTTGGCGAACCGCACGCGGTTCGAACTCACGGCGCCGACGCTACGCCGCTGCGCGCCGCGAAACAGTCCGGCGGATGCGCGAGATCGAATGAGCTAGTGCAGATGAGTGATGACCGGATGGCCGAGGGGTACAATGCCGCGCACGCCAAGCGCGGAGCGCACACCATGCCTACTGAGATGCAGCACCACGTGCCCAACATGAGCGACGCCGCAGTCAAGGCGAAGACCGGCAGAGATTGGGCGGGCTGGTTCGGCGCGCTCGACAAAGCGGGCGCGGCGAAGCTCAAGCATCCGCAGATCGCGCAGCTGCTGCAAGACAAGCACGGCGTGCCCGGCTGGTGGTGCCAGATGGTGACGGTCGAGTACGAGCTCGCGCGCGGCCTACGCGTTCGTCACCAGACAGCGACGGGCTTTTCAGTGTCCGCTTCGAAGACGATCGCAACGACGCTTGGCGCGCTCTACACGGCGACTTCGAGCGCGGCGAAGCGCAAGCAATGGTTCCCGAAAGGCGAGCTCGAAGTGTCGTCGCAGACGAAGGGCAAGTATTTCCGCGGCGCGTGGAACGGCGCGCGGCTGGAGATCGGCTTCTACGCGAAAGAGGGCGGCAAGGCGCAGATCGCGATCCAGGTGAACAAGCTCGCGAAACGCGCCGACGTCGATCGCGAGCGGGCCGCGTGGCAAGCGGCCCTCGTGAAATTGCAGAAGCTGCTGGAGAACTGAGCTACAGCTTGGCGACGCGCGCCGCGCCGTCCGAGCGCGTGTAGACGCGAACCTTCTCGCCGGTGCTGAAGTTCTGATCCGCCGGCTGCACGACCGCCAGCGTCTCCGCGCCGCCTTCCAGCTTGACCAGGATCTCCCAGGCCCGCTTCTCCGTCGCCTTCTTCTCGGCTGCCTGACCGGCAATCGCACCGGCTACCGCGCCGACTGCACCTGCAATGCTGGAGCCCGCGCCGTGCCCGATCGAGTGACCGACTGCGTGGCCGATGAAGCCGCCGCCGATCGTGCCGATCTGGCCCTGTTCGCGGCCTTCGATCGTCGCCTCGGTGACCTGAACGACCGTGGCTTCCTGAACGCTCCACGGCTTGCCGGCATCGTTGCGCGAATAGGTGTTGCCGTGACTCGCGCAGCCCGCGACCAGGCCCAGCAGCGCAAGTCCGAGGATGGACAGAATCCGCATGGCGGCATCTCCACTTATTACAGGTTGCGGACGTGACGTCGGTGAATTCTGCGCCGCTGCGGCTGAACCGCAGCTAACCGGCGTAGACTTCGTGGCATGACGAACGAGCCCTGCCCCGAGCGCTCCAGGCCCTGGGTGCTGGCGGCGACGATCCTGGGCTCGAGCATTGCGTTCATCGACAGCTCGGTGGTCAGCGTAGCGCTGCCGGCAATGCAAGCCGATCTGTCCGCGCCGGTCCGCGAGGCGCAGTGGATCGTCAACTCCTACATGCTGCTGCTCGGCGCGCTGATCCTCATCGGCGGCGCAGCCGGGGACCGCTTCGGCCGGCGGCGCGCATTCCTGATCGGTTTGGTCGAGTTCACGGGCGCTTCCGTAGCTTGCGGTCTCGCGCCGAGCTCGGCGGTGTTGATTGCAGCCCGGGCAGTGCAGGGCGTCGGCGCTGCCATGCTGGTGCCCAGCAGTCTGGCGATCATCAGCGCCGCCTATCCGGAGAAGGAGCGGGGACGCGCGATCGGCACGTGGGCGGGCGCTTCGGCGCTGACCACTGCGCTCGGCCCTGTGCTCGGCGGCTGGCTGACGGATGCGTGGTCGTGGCGCGCGATCTTCTTCATCAACGTGCCGATCGCAGCGCTCGCAGTCGGCATCGCACTGTGGCACATGCCGGAAAGCCGCAACGCGGATGCGCAGCGAGTGGACCTGCCGGGCGGACTCCTGGCGGTGGTCGGTCTCGGATGCCTGACGTACGGCCTCACGGTCGCTTCCGAGGCAGGCTGGATCCATCCGATGGTGATCGTGCCGATTCTCGTCGGCGCAGCCGTGCTGGCGGCCTTCGTGTGGTTCGAGGGCCGTGCGCATGCACCGATGATGCCGCTGCACATGTTTCGCAGCTTCGATTTCAGCGGCGCCAACGCCATCACGCTGTTTCTCTACTTCGCGCTCAGCGGTGCGCTGTTCTTCGTGCCGTTCAACCTGATTCGCATCCAGGGCTATTCCGCGATGGCGGCCGGTGCGGCGTTCCTGCCGTTCACGCTGATCATGGGATTGCTGTCGCGCTGGTCGGGCGGACTGATCGAGCGTTACGGTCCCCGTCGGCTGCTGATCCTCGGGCCGCTGGTGGTCGGCGTCGGCTTCGCGATGTTCGCGCTGCCAGGAATCGGCGGCTCCTACTGGTCGACTTTCTTCCCGCCGATGATCGTGCTCGGCTTCGGCATGGCAGCCAGCGTCGCCCCGCTGACGACGACAGTGATGCGCGGAGCCGAGGACCGTTACGCCGGCGTGGCCTCGGGCATCAACAATGCCACCGCCCGGGTCGCCGGCCTGCTCGCGGTCGCGTTGCTCGGGTCGGTTGCAGTGGGCGTGTTCGGCAGCGCGCTCGATCAACGCCTGGATCGTATGCGGGCAGCGCCCGAAGTAAGATCGGCACTGCAGGCCGAAGTGCCGAAGCTGGCCGAAGCAGCCGTTCCCAAGCGCATCCCCCGCGCCGAGCATCCGCTGCTGGAGCGGGCGCTGCACGAGTCGTTCGTGCGCAGCTTCCGTGTCGTGTCGCTGGTTGCGGCGCTGCTCGCAGCTTCGAGTGCATTGGTGGCCTGGCTGACGATCGACAGGAAATAACATGAAGAAGACGTTCGCTCTGGCATCCCTGCTGCTCGCGTTGCGCGCCTGGTGCGAGCCCGTTGCCGGGTCGCTCGACGTGCACTGGAACGAAGGCGCGGACGATTGCAAGAAGATCTCCACGCTGGCGCCCCTGCAGGTTCACCAGTACGAGCCGCAGACTTACATCATCCGCCAGGGGCTGTGCGTGAACTTCGAAGCGCCGCTGATGTACCTGCTGATCGGCACGGACGAGGCGCTGCTGATCGACACGGGAGCGGTCGAAGACACGGATTCGATCGGGCTGACGAAGACCGTCATGGACCTCGTGCCTGCCAAGGACGGCCAGAAGCTTCCGCTGCTGGTCCTGCACAGCCACGGTCACGGCGATCATCATGCGGCGGATGCGCAGTTTGCAGCTGTGCCCGGCGTCAAGGTCGTGCCCCCGCAGGTTGCTGAATTGAAGACGGCGCTGAGTCTGCCGCAGTGGCCGGATGGCGTCGCTCATATCGCGCTCGGCGGTCGCACGGTCGATGTCGTCGCAGCTCCCGGCCACCAGCCGGCGCACCTGATCTTCTACGACGATCGGACCGCGTTGCTGTTCACGGGAGACTTCCTGCTGCCGGGTCGTCTGATGGTCGACGATCTGGGTGCCTATCGCGCGAGCGCGCAGCGGCTGGTGGCTTTCATCGGCGATCGTCCAGTCAGCCATGTGCTCGGCGCGCACATCGAGCTCGACGCCAGGGGCGAGCTTTTTTCGAGCGGCTCGACGTACCACCCGAACGAGCGTGCGCTCGCGCTCGAGAAGGCGGACGTGCTCGGGCTGCCCGCCGCTCTTGCCGACTTCAACGGCTTCTACGCGCGCCACGAGCACTACGTGGTCACGAACCCGAAACGCAACCTGCTGACGATCGCAATAGGAATGGTGTTGTTGATCGTTGGCATCGTCGGTGCCTGGCGCATGCGACGTCGCAAGCGATCATGACGGAACCGCGCGAGCTGCTGGCTGCACGCGAACACCTGGCGCGTGGGGAAGCGAGCTATCGCTCGGCCGCGGGTCTTGCCGAGCTGGAGCAGGGCCTCGGTCTGCTCGACGACCTGATCTCGGCCAACAACGCGGTCCACTGCGCGGTCGCGGCGAACATCGCGAAGACTTACGCGACGCGCATCTACCGCAGCATCGCCGCGCTGCTCGATGGCGATCGTGCCGTGCCCGAGCCGGTGCTGGAGCATCTCTTCAAGGTCGTGCTTGCGTTCGATGCGAGCGAGGTCGAGCTGCCGGACAACGCGCGCGAGGTGAAAGTCGAAATCGCGCGCCGCCTGATCGATCGCTATTACGAAGGCCACTCGCCGGAGCAGAAGCGCAGGGCTCTCGAACAACTCACGAAAATCGCGGAGTAACTGCGATGAACGATCAAGTTGCGCGCCGCGCGCTGCTGCAGGGCTCGGCGCTCGCGCTGATTGCAGGTCTGGCCGGTCGGACGGAGGCAGCAGAGCCGCCTGCGAAGCCGCCCCCGTCGCCGCTCGAAGCGGATCTGGCCGCCGCCGAGCGCGTGCTGGGTCTTGCATATACGCCCGCCGAGCGGGCACAGCTGGCGCGCGGCTACGACCAGGTGCTCAGTCAGCTCGGCTCGATCCGCAAGCTCGAGCTCGCGAACGACGTGTCACCGGCCTGTCGCTTCGATCCGCGGTTGCCGGGGAAGAGGTATGTCGGCCCGACGCCGCGCATTCGCGGCAGGGTGCCGGACGCCGGAGTGTTGCCGTCCGGTGCAGCGGACATCGCGCTCGCACCCGCATGGAAGCTCGGCCAATGGTTGCGCAAGAAAGCGATCTCGAGCGTCGAGCTCACCAGCCTGTATCTCGATCGCATCGTGCGCCTGGCGCCGAAGCTGGAGAATTTCATCAGCGTGACCGGCGATCTCGCGCTCGCCCAGGCGCAGGCGGCAGATGTCGGTCTCGCGCGCGGTCGTATTCTTTCGCCGTTGCACGGCGTGCCGTACGGCATGAAGGATCTGTTCGACGTCGCAGGCGTGCGCACGACTTGGGGAGCGGAGCCGTACGCCAACTTGCCGGCGCCGCAAGAGGATGCGGCGGTCGTTGCGAAGTTGCGTGCGGCCGGTGCGGTGTTGCTCGGCAAGACCGCGGTCGGCGCACTTGCATACGGTGACATCTGGCAGGGCGGACGCTCGCGCAATCCGTGGAATCCGGAGGAGGGCTCGTCGGGATCGTCCGCGGGCTCTGCGTCGGCGACGGCCGCGGGCCTGGTCGGATTCGGGATCGGCACCGAAACGCTCGGCTCGATCATCTCGCCTTCGCATCGTTGCGGCACGGCCGGCCTGCGACCGACCTATGGCCGCGTTTCGCGCCATGGCGCAATGTCGCTGTGCTGGTCGTGGGATAAGGTCGGTGCGCTGGCTCGCAACGTTGCGGACTGCGGATTGATCCTCAGCGTCATCAATGGCGGCGATGCGCGGGACTGGGGCTCGATCGACTTGCCGTTCGGGTTCGACTGGTCCGCGCAGCTGAAGACTGTGCGCGTCGGCTACGTGCCGGCGTTCTTCGAAGGCGTCGGCGCGACCGATGTGGATCGCCGCGCGCTCGCCGCAATGCGCGACCTCGGCGTGCAACTCGTCGAGGTGTCGTTCCCCGATCTGCCGCTCGCGTCGTTGAACCAGCTCGTGACCCTCGAAGCGGCGGCGGCGTTCGCAGAGCTGACGTTGAGCAATCGTGACGATACGCTCAAGTGGCAGGACGATGCGGCGTGGCCGAACTCGTGGCGTCGTGCGCATCTGTTCCCGGCGGTCGAGATGGTGCAGCTCGAGCGCTTGCGGCGTCGCGCGATGCAGGCTTTCGACGCGCTGTTCGATCAGGTCGACGCACTGATCGGCCCGAACTACGCCGGCGCCGCGCTGGTCGCGACGAATGCTACCGGCCATCCGTCACTGGCAGTCAAAGCCGGCTTCATGGATGCGCCTACGCGCGGCTTGCGCGACGAGCCGATAGATCCGGCGGGGCCGAAGCATCGCGTGCCGCGCACGGTGTCGCTCTGGTCGCGGTTGTTCAGAGAGGACGTGCTGATCACGCTCGGCCGCGCGCTGGAGCAAAAGTTGGGCGTTGCTGACGAGCACCCCGAGCTGGCGCGCCTGTAGGTCGGGCTTTAGCCCGACACACAAACTGTCAGGCTGAAGCCTGACCCACAGGGGACTTCAGGTGCTCACGCAAGCAGCGGCGGAGTTGCTCGCGATCGAGCGGCTTCGTCAGGTAGTCGTCCATGCCGGCGCGGCGGCAGTCCTCGGCGGCGCCCTTCATGGCGTGCGCCGTCAGCGCGATGATCGGGATGCGGCTCGCCATGCCGTTCTCGCGCTCTTCGCGCCGGATCTCGCGCGTCGCTTCGTAGCCGTCGAGCTGCGGCATCTGGCAGTCCATCAGGATGAGGTCGTAGGTGCCGCGCCGCCAGGCATCGACGGCCTGACGTCCGTCGACCGCGACGTCGACCTGGAATCCTTCCTTCTCCAGCACGCGCGATGCGACCTTCTGGTTGACGAGGTTGTCTTCGGCAAGCAGGATCCGCGGCCGGCGCTGAGCTGCGACAGGAACTGCGGCAGGCGGCGTGGACACGATGACGTTCTCTTTCGCGACTGCCACGGCCTCGGCGGGCGAGAAGTCGCGGAACGCGGCGTCAGCAGTCGCGGCAGTGGCGATCGTGAACCAGAACGTCGAACCCATGCCGGGGACGCTCTCGACGCCGACCGAGCCGCCCATCAGCTCGGCGAGTCGCTTGGAGATCGACAATCCCAGGCCGGTGCCGCCGTAGCGGCGCGTGGTCGAGGCATCGACCTGCGAGAACGTGTTGAACAGTACGGCGCGACGCTCGGGCGCGATGCCGATGCCGGTATCGCACACGGCGATGCGCACGGTCAGGTCCGGATCGCGGCGGTCGAGCACGCTCACGTCGATCGAGATTTCGCCGCGATCGGTGAACTTCACGGCATTGCCGCCGAGGTTGACCAGGATCTGTCGGATGCGCGCCCTGTCGCCCATGATGTGCGCGGGCAGGCGCGGATCGATGACCGCCCGCACCGGCACGCCCTTGGCCTGCGCCGGCACGCTCAGCAGCCGCACGACGTCCTGCACCAGCTCGCGCAGATCGAGCGGTGCGCGCTCGAGGTCGAGCTTGCCCGCTTCGATCTTCGAAAAGTCGAGGATGTCGTTGATGATGCGCAGGAGCGAGGAGGCGCTGTCGCGGATCGTTTCGACGTACTCGCGCTGCGCCGGATCGAGCCGGGTATCGAGCACCAGCTCGGTCATGCCGATCACGCCGTTCATCGGCGTGCGGATCTCGTGGCTCATGTTCGCCAGGAATTGCGACTTGGCGCGCGTCGCGGCTTCCGCTGCCTCCTTCGCATGCGCCAGGTCCTGGGTGCGCTCGGCGACGAGGACCTTCAGCTCGCGTGAGCGGCGCTGCAACTGCGACTCGCGCAGCCGCCACAGCAGGAAGCCGAACAGCAGCACCGCGCCGACGCACACCGCCTTGAACCACGTGGTCTCGTAGAAGTGCGGCAGCAGCTCGAAAGGCTGCGCGGCGCCGATGTCGTTCCAGACGCCGTCGTCGTTGCTGGCGATGACCCGGAACACGTACTTACCTGGCGGCAGGCGCGTGTAGTACGCGGTGCGGCGCGTGCTCGCTTCGATCCAGCCGGCCTCGTAGCCGTCCAGCTTGTAGCGGAAATGCACGCGCTCGGGGGCTACCATGCTGAGCGCGGCGTAGTGGAATTCCCAGTTCGTGCTGCCGGGCGGTGCGTGCACCCGCGTGCTGAGGTCGAGCGCCCGGCCGTCGGCAATCACGCTTTCGAGAGCGACCGGCGGCGGCAGCTCGTTGGTGCGAATGCGAGCCGGATCGACCCGCACGATGCCGCGGATGCTCGGCAGCCACAGTGTCCCGTCGCTCACGCGCAGGCCGGCGTGCGTATTGCCGCCGGCGAATTCGCTGGTGCGCAATCCATCGGCGATGTGATACGAGCGGATTTGCGGCACGACCGAGCCCGGTCGCGCGACGAGCGCCTCCAGCTCCTTGCGGGCGACGGCGAACAGACCGCGATTGGTCGCCAGCCACAGGGTGCCGCGCGCGTCCTCTACGACCTGCAGCATGTTCTCGCGCAAGGCGGGCGCAGCCTGCGCCAGCGACACGAAGCGGCCGTCGCGGTAGTAGGCCAGTCCTTCGAGTGTGCCGAACCAGAGCGCGCCGCTCTCGTCTTCATGGATCGAGACGATGCGCGGACTCGGCAGTCCGTCCGCGACGCCGTAGCGATGCAACTGCTCGCCGTCCATCATCAGCAGACCGAACGCATCGGTCGCGATCCACATGCGCCGCCGCCGGTCCTCGAACAGGATGCTCGTCATGAACGAGCCGATGCCGCGCAGCGCCGCGGGCGGCGGGCCGACGCGGCCGTTCTCGAGCAGATTCACGCCGACGTTCGAGCCGGCCCACATGCGGCCGGCATGGTCTTCGGCGATCGCTTTCACGGCGTCGCCACTGAGTCCTTCGGCGGTGCTGAAGCGCGTGAGCTTGCCGGCCAGCAGGCGATACAGCCCGCGGCCATGCGTGCCGAACCATACGGCGCCGGAGCGGTCTTCGAGCACGGCCCGCACGCGCACATCCCTGAGACCGAGTCGCGGCGCGAGGTATTCGAACTTGCCGTTAGCGTAGTGAGTGAGGCCGGCATCCGTGCCGAGCCACAGACTGCCGTCGTGCGCAGGCGCGACGCTCCACGCCAGATTGCCGGGCAGGCCTTCCGTCGGCCCGTACGGAATGAACTTGCCGGTGTGCAGACGTTCCAGGCCGGCGCCGAACGTACCGAGCCAGAGACTGCCTTCGGGATCCTCCAGCAATGCGCGCACGTCGTTGCTCGTGCGCTCGCGCATGTCGAGCCAGCTCGGCACGTCACCACTCAGACGCAACGCGCCGCTGCCTGTGGTGCCGACCCAGAGATTGCCGTCGCGATCGCGCAGGATCGCGCTCACGGCGGAACCGAGATTCTGTGCGCCGGCGTACGGCTCGAATTGACCGTCGCGGCCGCGGAACAGGCGGCCGTCCTCGGTGCCGATCCACAGCGCGCCATCCGCGTCTTCGAGCATGGCGCGGACTGCCTCGCTGCCGGCGCTGGAGCTCACGGCGACATTCTCGAACCGCCCGGCAGTGAGTCGAAACAAACCGCCGACGTTCGTGGCGGCCCAGATCGTGCCGTTGCTGCCGGCCTCCAGCGCGCGGATTGCCGTGTCGCCGAGACCTTGCTCGCGGCCATAGCTGCGCACGTTCGCGCCGTCGACCTCGAACAGCGCCTGGTCGGTGCCGACCCAGACGTGGCCGTTGCCGTCGGAGACGATCGAGCGGATGTAACCCTCGCGCAGGGCCGGGGTCTGCGGTTCGCGGAACTGCCCGGAGTAGAACATCACGACACCGACGCGCGTGCCGACCCACAGGCGGCCCTCGTCGTCGACGTGCAGCCTGGTGATGATGCGGGAGCGCAGTTGCGGCGTGTTGTCGCGATCGAAGACCGTGAAGCGCACCCCGTCGAAGCGCACGAGGCCTTCGTGCGTGGCGAGCCAGAGATAGCCGTCGGGAGTGCGGGCGAGCGCTTCGACCGAGTTCTGCGGCAGGCCCTGCTGGATCTGCCAGTTGTCGAACACGTACTGGCTGACGGCGAGGTGCGGGTCGAGCGCCTGGGCCGGGCGGGCCGTCGCGAACAGAGCAACCGCCGCGGCCAGCAGCCACGCGGCTGCCCCGCCCATGCAGCTCCGGATTGCGCAGCGTGGCCTGGACATCGATTGCGAACGGACCCTGGAAAAGCTTCGGTCGTCTGCCTCGATATCGGCCGCAGCGCTCGCCGCTGGAGTTCGGACTGCGGCAAAATGTGTGACCTATGTCCGAAATGCCGTCCCGCGAGACGCGTCGCTACGCGGCGCTCCGGTCGACCCTGATCGGTTATGGCGTGCTTGCCTTCACGTTCTTTCCGCCGACCCGCACCCTGATGCTCTGGGGTGTGGGGATACAGATCGGCGTCATCGTCATCCGCGAGGTCATCAGACGCCGGGTCAGCGACCCGGGAGTGACGGGGACGGCGTTGATGCTGCTGGAGCTGGTGGCCGACGGTATCACGGTCGCGCTGTTTGCAATCGCAACGCTCGGCGGCATCATGCGCATCGAAAGTCAGGTCTGAGGGGAGAGGACCGTGGCGAGCGATTCCGAAGTATTGGAAGGGGGCTGCACCTGCCGCGCCGTGCGCTATCGCATGACGAGCAAGCCGATGTTCGTGCACTGCTGTCACTGCCGCTGGTGCCAGCGCGAGACCGGCGCGTCGTTTGCGCTCAATGCGCTCATCGAAGCTACGCGTGTCGAGCTGCTGCAGGGTCAGCCGGAAGTGAGCAACACGCCGTCGAACAGCGGCAAGGGTCAGAGGATCGCGCGCTGCCCGGTATGCAGGATCGCGGTGTGGAGCAACTACGGCGGCATGGGTGACGTCGTGCGATTCATCCGCGTCGGCACGCTCGACGAGCCGGATCGCTGCCCGCCGGACATTCACATCTTCACGTCGTCGAAACAGCCCTGGGTCGTACTGCCTCCGGGCGCGCGTGCGGTGCCTGAGTACTACAGCAGCAAGACCGTGTGGCCGCCGGAAAGTCTGGCGCGTCGCGCCGCGGTCCTGGGGTGATGGAGAAGCAATGCTACAACTGCGTCCGAATTGCGAATGCTGCGACAAGGATCTGCCGCCGGACTCCACCGAAGCGCTGATCTGCTCGTTCGAATGCACGTTCTGTGCGTCGTGCGTCGCAACTGTACTGAAGGGCAAGTGTCCCAACTGCGGCGGCGAGCTGGTCGCACGCCCGCGCCGTCCCGCCGACAAGCTCGCGAAGTATCCGCCCTCGACCCAGCGCGTGCTCAAACCGCGGGGCTGCGCCGGCGCGGCCTGAGATTTCCCGCAACAATCGCCTGCCGCGCGCGCGGTTCTCGACCGCGGAGGGATTCGACGACTCACCAACGTTAGGTTGCGCTTCCATCGCAGCGCACTGCTCGCGCGCGGTGCTCGCAGGCATTTTGTGTTCCATCGATCCCTGGCCCGACCTCTAGGAGGCAATCGTTGTGAACACCCTGACGAGATCTCTGCTGCCGATCGCCGTGGCAGCTACGCTGGCCGCTTGCGGCGGCGGTGGTTACGGCGGAGGCGGCGGCGGTAACAATCCTCCGCCACCGGTCACGCTCGCCGACGGACAGTTCGTCCTCGAGCGCATCGAGGGTCTCGGCATTCGCGCGGCCGGCACGACCGACAGCGTCACCGACGCCGAGGGCAAGTTCAAATTCGTCGTCGGGGAAGATGCGCAGCTGTTCGTCGGCCAGGGTGCGAACAGCCTGGTCGTCGGCACGCTGACGCCGACGGCAGTGGCCAACGGCGTCGCCGCGCTCGGGCTGCAGGACGTGAAGGAAGTGCAGAACGATCAGGATCAGGTGCTCGGCAACATCCTGGTGTTCCTGCGCGCCCTCGACGGCGACAGCGATCCGACCAACGGCGTGCAGATCGACGACACGGCCAACGCCGCGGTCGCAGCGGCCGTGGCCGGCGGCAAGACGGTCAACTTCAATCAGTCGGCTGCAGCGTTTGCCGCTGATCCCGTGATCGCCGCGGTGCTCGCCGATCTGAACCGGCAGCTCGACGATGCGAAGGGGGCGCTGCTCGATTTCACCGAGCTGTTCCCGCAGAGCCGCTCGAGCTCGATCGCCCTCACCAGCGACAACACGCGCGTGGTGGTCGCCAATCGGCAGAAGGCCTCGGTCTCCGTGATCCGCGTGCGCGACGCCAATGGCGCCGATACCGAGGAGCGGCTTGCAGAAGTTCCGGTGGGCAAGGAGCCGCGCTTCGTGGCGATCAGCCCGGACGACAAGCGCGCATTCGTGACCAGCGCGGTCGCAGGCACGATGTCCGCGATCGATCTCACGCTCGCGCAGCCGGCAGTCGTCGGTGCGCCGGTCGACGTCGGCGTGGAGCCGCGCGGCATCGCAGTGACGCCGAACGGCACGTACGCCTTCATTGCGAACCACACCGTCGGCGAAGTGACGATCGTGCGTCTGTCGACGATGCAGGTCGTGGGCAAGGTGCACACCGGCGGCAACCCGCAGGCAGTGGTCATTACCAACGACGGCGATCACAACGATGACGACGAGCGCGTCTACGTGACGCGTCTGTTCAGCGAGCTGATCGATCCGGCGCGTCCGGACGGCTTCGACGATTCGAAGCAGGGCGTGATCGACACGTTCACGGTCGGCGCGGCCGTGGCCGGCAATGCGCAGGTCGCGCAGGTCAAGCTGGCGCCGCTGGCGTCGGGCTTCGCCGCCGACCGCCGGCAGTTCTGCCAGAACACCCGCGATCTGATCGAAGGCACGGGCGATCCGGCCAATCCGCTGATCTTCTTCAACAGCGGCGCGGACGGCGCGGGCAACGACAAAGACCGCCTCGCGAACACGACCTTCTGTCCGGACGTGAACTCGAACGACGTCGCGGCGGACGGCGCGATCGGCAAGGTCGCGCAGCAGGTCTATCCGAACATGCTGTTCTCCGCACTGGTACGCGGCCGGCAGCTCTACGTGCCGAACGAAGGCGCGTCGCCCGAGCCGCCGGTGAAGTTCAACGTCAACGTGCAGGGGCTGGTCGGCGTGGTCGACCGCACCCAGGGTACGGCTGGCGCAGAGAACACTGCACTGTCGCTGAACCTCAATTCACAGGTCTTCAAGGAAGTGGATCCGCCGCCGCCGACCGACAAGGACACGCTCGATCGGGTGTTCCTCAACGATCTGGTGGCCATGGATGCCGACCGGCTCGGGCGCAACTTCCTGTTCGTGAGCCGCGGCGGCAACTACGTGCTGCGCGCCGGTCTCGACGCCAACGGCAAGATCAACATTCTCGACAACGGCAACCCGCAGAAGGCCAAACGACTGCAGACCGGCAACATGCCGACCGGCGTCGTGATGAGCAGCGACGGCACGCGTGCCTACGCGAACAACGAGATCAACACGTCGGTGACGGCGCTCGATCTCGCCAACAACGTCGTGCTGAAGCGGGACATCGATTCCAGCACGCCGCCGGCGCCGGGCACCCAGGAGCATCGCAACCTGGTCGGCAAGCTGGTGTTCTTCACCGCGCTCGGCGTGCCCGACGTGCTCGACACCAACGGCGACGGCCAGTTCGACATCGCGCTGCGCGACATCGATCCGCTGAAGAATCGCGGCAAGGCGTCCAACAGCGGCTGGTCGAGCTGCGCCTCCTGTCACGACGACGGTCACAGCGACAACGTGACCTGGATCTTCGAGACCGGTCCGCGGCAGACGATTCCGCTGGAAGGCATGTTCACGCATGACGTGCCGGACGTCGCCGGCCGGCTGCTCGATCAGCGTGCGCTGAACTGGAGCGCGGTGCGCGGCTCGAACACGGACTTCAACCAGAACTCGATCGGCATCCAGGGCGGCAAGGGCTTCGCCACGGAGACGCTGACCGGCAACCACTCGACGTTCGTGTTCAACTACGGCCCAGTGTTCGGCGTCAGCGACTCGCTGGATGCGTTGCAGGAGTGGGTAACGACGGTGCGCGCACCAATCGTGCCGCAGCTTGCCAATGCCCCGGGCCGCGCGGTGTTCGACGCGAATTGCGCGAGCTGCCACGGCGGCGCGAAATGGACCAAGAGCCAGACGCTGCCGCTGTTCGACCAACAGCCGGCAACCGGCAGCGGGCTGCTGGCGATGTTCCCGGAGAACCCGATCGGCGCGAACTTCTTCCAGGTCGGTGGCGTGAAGCCGTTCGACGCGGACGTGCAGGTCAACGGGCCGCAGCTGCTCGCGATCAATGGCGCGCAGAGCACGCTCACGATCCTCGACGACGTCGGCACGTTCCTGAAGACCGATCCGCTCGAGATCCGCGGCGCTGCTGCGGTCGGCGCGCCGGGCAGCCCGTCCGGGCTGCAGTCCACGCAGGGCTTCGGTGCCTTCGGCCTGGCGGGATTCAACTCGCCTTCGCTGCTCGGCCTGAGCATGTCGGCGCCGTACCTGCACGACGGCTCGGCGCAGACGCTGGAGGCGGTCGCGGCCAAGCACAAGATTCCGCAACCTGACGGTCAGGGCGGCACCACGCTGGTGAAGATCAGCGACGCCTTGTCGCAGCAGGAGCTGACGGATGTGTTGAACTTCGTGCGCAGCATCGACGACGACACGCAGAAGTTCGACTCCGACGCCGACAGGTTCCTGGAACAGCAGTAACTCCCGGCCCCGCGGGCCAGCCATCGGCACGGGGCAACTACGAGCCGCACACTTCGGTGTGCGGCTTTTTTTTTGGGGAACGGAATCCGGGCCCAAGAAGAGTTCGGACAATTCGGAATTCAGCACCGCGATGTCAGCCACGCGCAGAATGCGAATTTCGAGCGTCATCTTCCGGAATCTTCGCAGAGGGACCCCGGCCGTGGCACTCTGTCGCAATGGCAAGCTGGCAGGCCAAGGCAACGAGCTTCGTATTGCGTCACTGGTTCAAGCCGATGCTGGCGCGCGCGCCCGATGCGCCGGCGGCTCGCAGGATCATGAACGGCCGGATCCGGCCACCGCCCCGTGGCGTGCGCGTCGAGGCCGGAACGGTCGGCGGCATAGCGGGGGAGTGGATGACGGCCGATGGCGTATCGACCGTCGCGACGCTGTTGTATCTGCACGGCGGCGGCTACTTCGCATGCACTCCGCAAACCTATCGCCCGGTCACGTCTTCCTATGCACGGGCCGGCTTCAAGACTTTCGTGCCCGACTATCGACTGGCGCCGGAGCATCCGTTCCCGGCGGGGCTCGAAGATGCCATCGCCGCCTATCGCGGATTGCTGGAGAGCCACGCGCCGCAGCAGCTCGTCGTCTCGGGCGACTCGGCGGGCGGCGGGCTCACGATGGCGCTGTTGTTGTCACTGCGTGAGCGCGGGATGCCGATGCCGGCCGCTGCGGTGCTGTTTTCGCCATTCGTGGATCTGGCCGCGACCGGAGAATCGGCGCGCACCAACCGCGAGCGGTGTGCGATGTTCTACGGCGGCGACTCGTTCGCGATTGCAGCGAAGTACTACCTGGGTGAAGCAGGAGATCGGCGCGCGCCACTCGCATCGCCGCTCTATGCGGATCTGCGGGGATTGCCGCCGTTGCTGATCCATGTCGGCGCGGACGAAACGCTGCTCGACGATTCGCGGCGTCTCGCGGAGCGGGCGCGGCAGGCGGGCGTGAAAGTAGAGATCAAGATCTGGCCGGCGGTTCCGCACGTATGGCAGCTGTTCCAGGGCTGGATTCCGGAAGGCCGCAGCTCGTTGCGCGAAGCGGGCACGTTCTTCGCCCGGGAAGTCAGGGCATGAAGCTGACCCTGCAGGTCAGCGAGCACACCACCGTCTCAGGATTGCTCGAGCTGCCGGCAAACGCGCGCGCGTGCTTCGTGTTCGCTCATGGTGCAGGCGCCGGCATGCATCACCCCTCGATGGCTTTGGTCGCCGACGATCTGGCCGGGCAAGGCATCGCGAGCTTGCGGTACCAGTTCCCGTACATGGAGCGTGGCTCGCGACGGCCCGATCCGCCGGCACTGTGTCACGCGACGGTGCGCGCGGCCGTCGCGGAAGCGTCGCGACAGGCGCCAGGTCTGCGGCTCGTTGCCGGCGGCAGATCGTTCGGCGGCCGCATGACTTCGCAGGCTCAAGCTCTGGCGCCGCTCCCGGGCGTTGCCGGTCTGGCCTTTCTGGCGTTTCCGCTGCATCCCGCCGGCCGTCCGTCGCAGGAGCGCGCCGAGCACCTGTCGGATGTCAACGTGCCGATGCTGTTTCTGCAGGGCACGCGCGATGAGCTGGCAACGCTGGAGTTGTTGCAGCCGGTAGTGCAGCGGCTCGGCGGGCGCGCTACATTGAAACTGCTGCAGGACGCCGACCATTCATTTCACGTGCGCGCCTCGTCGGGCCGGCGCGACGCGGACGTCAGGCAGGAGCTCGTGCTCGCGCTGGTGGATTGGATCGCAGGATTGACGTGACCGACACCCGCAAACTGAAGATCGCGGCAGCCATCTCGCTGTCGTTCACCGGCATCGTGGTGCTGATCATGGCGCTGCTGGTCGAGCAGGTGATCACGTTCCAGCTGGCGATGCTGATGCTGGTCGCGCTGCTCGGGCTGTATTTCGGCTTCGGCGTGCTCATCGCCCTCTATCGCTTCGTCGGCCGGCTCAAGTAGGGACTTGTAGGGGAACTTCCGCGGAGCCGCGTACGTTTTGCGCGGGATTGTGTTCGTTTCGCGGGAGGAAGCTCATGAATCGCAAGTTCCTGTGGGCCGCACTGGCGGCGACAGCGGCGCTCGGCACCGTGGCGTGCGAGAAGCAAGGTCCGGTGGAGCGCGCCGGCGAAGAGGTCGACGAGGCCGTCGACACGATCAAGAACGGCGGCAAGGAATCCACGGCCAACAAGCTGGACGACGCGGTCGATGAGGCGCGCGACGCGGCCGAGGACGCCGTCGACGACGCCAAGAAGAAGTGACCCTCGAGGGGGGCGGCGAATGCCCCCCGTAATCATCCCGACTGCGCAGCGGCAGGCGTAGTGTTTCACTCCCCGGCCAACCCTCAGCGAGGGCCCGTCCGGATGACCGCGTCGAACGGCGTGGCTGAGCAGTCGGCCGCGCGCATCATGATCGTTGAAGACGAGCGCCTGCTCGCGCTCGACCTGGCCGAGACGCTGGACGAGCTCGGCTACACGGTCGCGGGCATGGCTTCGCGCGGCGACGAAGCGATCGAGCTGGCGCGGCAGCTCCATCCGCAGCTGATCCTGATGGACGTCGGGCTCGACGGCGACCTCGACGGTATCGCGGCGGCCGAAACCATCCGGGACGAGCACGACGTGCCGGTCGTGTTCCTGACCGCGTACTCGGACGACGATACCCTGCGGCGCGCGAGGAGCTCGGAGCCCGCCGCGTATCTGGTCAAGCCGTTCAAGCCGCCGGACCTGCGCTGCGTGATCGAGATCGCACTTCACAAGCACGCGGCGGACGTGCAGTTGCGCGAGAACGAGCGCTGGCTGGAGCAGACGCTGCAGCAACGAACCGCGGCGCTCGAAGCTGCGAACCGCGAGCTCGAAGCGTTCAGTTATTCCGTCGCGCACGACTTGCGCGCGCCGCTGCGCGGGATCGACAGCTTCAGCCAGTTGCTGATCGAGCGTTACTCGCAGCGACTGGACAGCGAAGGGCTCGCGTATCTCGGACGTGTGCGTGCGGCCGCCTCGCGGATGTCACAGCTCATCGACGCGCTGCTGTCACTGGCGCAGGTGGGTCGCGGCCAGCTGCAGCCGCTCGATCTGGATTTCTCGCAGCTCGTGCAATCGGTCGCGAACGAGATGGCGGCGGCCAATCCAGGTCGCAACGTGGCGATGACCGTGGCGCCTGGAATTCGCGCCTACGCGGATCCGCGGCTGCTGCGGGTAGTGATCGCCAACCTGCTGGAGAATGCGTGGAAATTCACGGCGCGGCGTCAGCGGCCCGCCGTCGAAGTCGGTCCAGTCCAGAACACGAGGCTGCCGACCTATTTCGTGCGCGACAATGGCGCCGGGTTCGATCCGGCCTACGCCTCCAGGCTGTTCGGCGCGTTCCAGCGACTGCATTCGGACCGGGAATTCCCGGGCACCGGCATCGGGCTGGCAATCGTCCAGCGCGTGATCGCACGTCATGGCGGCACTGTGTGGGCCGACTCACGGCCCGACCAGGGCGCGACGTTCTACTTCACGCTGCCGATGAAGTCGGGCTGAAAGGTGGGTTGCGGCGAAGAGTAAAGAGAAGAATAGCTCTCGCCAAGACCGCCCCCGTTCCGCTCCGCTGCAACGTCGTGGACTGCGGTTCCACCGGGCCTGACCCGTTACAATCGGGCATCGATGCTGCCCGATCGCCATGAAACGGCCTCTTGACCGCTACGCGGAGAAGCGGGCGTTCACGCGCACGCCCGAACCTGCGCCGAAGCTGCCCACGGGGCGGCGCGGACCGCTGTTGTTCGTCATCCAGAAGCACGCAGCGCGCCGCCTGCATTACGACTTCCGCCTCGAGCTCGACGGCGTGCTCAAGTCCTGGGCCGTGCCGAAGGGCCCCTCGCTGGAATACGGCGACAAGCGGCTGGCGGTCGAGGTCGAGGATCACCCGTTCGATTACGGCTCGTTCGAGGGCGTGATTCCCGCGAAGCAATACGGCGCGGGCAACGTGATCGTCTGGGATTGCGGCGTGTACTCGCCCGACGAGGACAATCGTTACTCGTTCGGCAATCGCGAGGAGGCGCAGGAGCGCGTCCGCACCGAGCTGGCCGAGGGCAAGCTGAACTTCTTCCTGCGCGGCGAGAAGCTGAAGGGCTCGTTCGCGCTGGTGCGCACCTCGTCGGACAAGCAGTGGCTGTTGCTGAAGCACAAGGATCGATTCGTGAGCAGCGGCGGCTCGGACGTATTGGCGCGCAGCCGCTCGGTGCTTTCGGGTCGCTCGCTCGACGAGCTCGCCACGAACAGCGCGCAGCGCCTCGACGCCGGCGTGCTCGGGCCGGCCGGCGCCAGCGAGGCGATGCCGAAGAAGCTGGAGCCGATGCTGGCGGAGATCGGCGCAGAGCCGCGCTCCGATCCGCAGTGGTTGTACGAGCCGAAGGTCGATGGCTATCGCGTGATCGCGTTCGTCCAGGACGGCGCCGTGCGCCTGCAATCCCGCCGCGGCATCGACCTGACCACCGCTTTTCCGGAGATCGTCGCGGACCTGCAGACGCAGGCGGTCGACTCGATGATCGTCGACGGTGAGATCGTCGCCCTCGATGCGACTGGCCGGCCTTCGTTCAACGCCTTGCAGAATCGCCGCGAGCTGAAGACGCCCGCCGAGCTGGCGGCCGCGCAACGCGAATCGCCGGTCATCCTCTTGTGCTTCGACCTGCTGCACTTCGCCGGCATCAACCTGCGCAGCGCGCCGTATATCGATCGGCGACGTTATCTGTCGCAGTGCTTGCTACCGACCTCGCATCTGCAGCTGGTGCACACGTCCGACAACGCCGAGAAGCTCTACGCGGCATCGCTCGACGCCGGCTTCGAGGGCATCGTCGCCAAGCGCAAGGACAGTCCCTATCAGCCGGGCAAGCGCTCCGGCGCCTGGCTCAAGCTGAAAGCAACGCAGACCGCGGAGTTCGTGGTCGGCGGCTACACGAAAGGGAAGGGCGCGCGCGAATCGCTGGGCTCGCTGCTGCTGGGCTACTGGAACGGCAGCAAGCTGCACTTCGCCGGGCATGTCGGCTCCGGCCTCGACGATCGCGTCATCGCCGAGCTCGGCAAGCGCTTCGGCAAGCTCGAGCGCAAGGCGCCGCCCTTCGTCGAAAAACCGCCGTTGCAGCGACCGACCACCTGGCTCGATCCCGAGCTCGTCGTCGAAGTGAGCTTTGCCGAATGGACGCCCGACGGTTTGTTGCGCGCACCGGTGTTCGAGCGCGTGCGTGACGACATCGAATCTCGCAGCATCAAGGGCGGTCCGAAAGCGAAGCGCGCGAAGCCGGCGCGGCTCGCGACGCCGCCCAACGAAGTGGCGGAGGTGCTGCAGCAGCTGGAGAACAAGTCGAATCGCATCGATCTGACGGTCGGCGGCGCCAGGATCCGGCTCACGAATCTCGATCGCGTGTACTGGCCGGCGGATCCCGCGACCAAGCAGGCAGCGATCACCAAGCGCGACCTGGTCCGCTATCTCGCCGGCGTCTCGCGCTACATGCTGCCGCATCTGCGCGACCGGCCGCTGACGATGATCCGCATGCCCGAGGGCATCACCAGCGAGCGCTTCTACCAGAAGCACTGGGAGCAGGCGCGTCCCGATTTCGTGCAGATGGTGAGCGTGTACTCCGGGCACAAGGACGAGAAACATCAGTACGTCGTCGCCAACAATCTGCCGACGCTGTTGTGGCTCGGCCAGAGCGGCACGCTGGAGTTCCACGTCTGGCACTCGCGCGCGAATGTTGCGTCGGACGCGGCCAACAGGAACACCGACTACGACAGCTCCGAAGAAGCGCTCGCGGACTCGGTGCTGAACTATCCGGATTACCTGGTGTTCGACATCGATCCCTATATCTACTCCGGCAAGGAACAGCCGGGTGAGGAACCGGAGTTGAACAAGAAGGGCTTCGAGGGCGGCCGGCGCGTCGCCTTCTGGCTGCGGGCGCTGCTGAAGCAAATGTCGCTCGAAGCCGTGGTGAAGACCTCGGGCAAGACCGGCCTGCACGTCTTCGTGCCGATCAACCGCACCGTCACGTTCGACGGCGCCCGGCAGATCACCGAGATGGTCGGGCGTCACCTGCTGAAGGAGCACCCGAAGGAGATCACGATGGAGTGGGCGACAGGCAAGCGCACCGGCAAGATCTTCATCGATCACAACATGAACGTGCGCGGCAAGACGTTGCGGGTCGCGTATTCGCCCTGCGGCTCGCCAGGCGCTACCGTGTCCATGCCGTTGACCTGGGAGGAGCTGGAGGCCGCCGACCCCACGGACTTCACCCTTGATAATGTGCTGCCGCGCTTGGACAAGGCCGGCGACCGGTGGCATGATGCACTCTCGTCAAAACAGAGCCTTGCAGACGCTTTCGGAAGTAACGGGCGAACAAAGTAGGTAAGCCAATGGCCGCACCCCGCTCAATCGGATCTCTCACCGTCTCGTTCGGGCTCGTCGCGATCCCGGTGAAGCTCTACACCGCCACCCAGTCGCAGAACGCGATCTCCTTCAACATGCTGCACAAGGATTGCGGCTCGCGTCTGCGGCAGCAGTACGTCTGCATCAAGGACGGCTCGATCGTCGAGCGCGACGAGATGGTGAAGGGCTACGAGTTCGCCAAGGACCAGTACGTGCAGTTCACCCCCGAGGAGATCAAGGCGCTCGAAGAGGCCGGCTCGCACTCGGTCGAGATTTCGGAGTTCGTGCCGGTCGAGTCGATCGATCCGGTGTACTTCGACAAGACGTACTACCTGTCGCCGGACAAGGGCGCGAACAAGCCGTATGCGTTGCTGATCGAGGCGATGAAAGAGGCGAAGCTCGCGGCGGTCGGCCGCTGGGCGACGCGCGGCAAGGCATACATCGTGCTGATCCGGCCGATCAGCGACGTGCTGACGATGCAGCAGCTGCATTTCGCAGCCGACGTGCGGCCCTCGACCGAAGTCGAGGTGCCGAAGACCGAAGTGAAGGCGCAGGAGCTGAAGCTCGCCAAGCAGCTCATCGAGCAGCAGACGTCGGAGAAGTTCAACCCGGCCGCGTACACCGACGAGCATCGCGGCCGCATCCAGGCCGAAATCCAGAAGAAAGTCGAAGGACAGGAGATTTCCGTGGCTGAGATCGAACCCGAGAGCACCGGCAAGGTGATCGACCTGATGGAAGCGCTGCGCGCCAGCCTGGAGCGCACCGAGTCGGCGAAAGAATCCGCCGCCAAGCTCGGCCCCCGCAAAGAGGCCAAGCGCGTCGAGCAACCTGCCAAGACCGCACGCAAAGCGAAGGCCCGGTAAGCTTCACCTTAGGCCGCCGATGCAAACCTTCAGCGTGCGGGACATCGAACGAGTCCTGCGGCTGTCTCGCAGCACCATTCGAGGTCTCATCGACGTCGGCTTCGTCACGCCGACGCGCGGGCCGCGCCGCGAGTACCGGTTCTCGTTCCAGGATCTCATCGTGCTGCGCGCGGCGCGCGCGCTCATCCAGGCGAAAGTCTCGCGGCGTCGCATCCGGCGCTCGCTCGAAGACCTGCGCAAGCACCTGCCGCAGACGATGCCGCTGTCCGGGCTCAGCATCTGCGCCGTCGGCGATCGCGTGGTCGTGCGTGACGGCAACAGCCAGTACCAGGTCGACAGCGGGCAGTACGTGCTCGGGCTCGACGTGAGTGTCGAGGACGGCGTGCTGCGCGTCGTGGAGAGAGAGTTCGGGACGCAGGGCGACAGCGCTGCCGAGCCTCCGCGGACGGCGTACGACTGGTTCGACGATGCGCTCGACTTCGAAGAGAACGGCGACATCGACCAGGCCATCGAGGCGTACCGGCAGACCGTCGCACTCGATGGCCAGAACGTCGCGGCGTGGATCAACTGGGGCCGGCTGCTGCACGGTCGCGGTAACAAGCGCGAGGCGGAGGAGGTCTATCGGCGCGCGCTGGAACTCTGCGGCGCGGATTCGGTGCTGATGTTCAACCTCGGCGTGCTGCTCGAGGATCTGGGTCGCACGCAGGCTGCAGTCGAGGCTTACCAGGCGGCGGTCGTCGAGGATCCCGCGCTCGCGGACGGCCACTACAACCTCGCGCGGCTCTACGAATCGCTCGGCCAGCCGCAGCATGCGATCCGCCATCTCGGCCAGTACCGCCGGCTGCTCAACAGCGAGACGCGCTGACATGGCCCTGTGGGTCGGCACCTCGGGCTATGCCTACCCGGAGTGGCGCGGCAGCTTCTATCCCGAAAAGATGCAGAGCGCCAAGATGCTGCCGTACTACGCGGAGCGCTTCCCGACCGTCGAGATCAACAACACGTTCTACCGGATGCCGAACGCCAAGCTGCTGGAAGGCTGGAGCGCGCAGGTGCCGGAGCGTTTCAAGCTGACGCTCAAGGCGCCGCAGCGGATTACGCACCAGAAGCGGCTCAAGGACTGCGCGGACGACGTGAAGTATTTCCTGGAGGTCGCCGCCACGCTCGGCCCGAAGCTCGGCGCCATCCTGTTCCAGCTGCCGCCGTACCTGCGCATGAATCTGCAGCTGCTCGACGGTTTCCTGGAGATGCTGCCGGCCGGACTGGTCGCGGCGTTCGAGTTCCGCCACAAGTCCTGGATGGAGGCCGAGGTGTTCAGCCGCCTGGAGGCGAAAGGGCTCGCGCTGTGCGTCGCCGACAGCGAAAGCTTCTCCACGCCAGTTGAGATCACTGCCGGCTACGCCTACTTCCGTCTGCGCGACGAAGGTTACCAGCCGCCGGACATCGAGCGCTGGGCGCAGACCATTCGCGAGAAGACAGCCAACAGCAGCGACGTGTACGTGTACTTCAAGCATGAAGAAGCAGGCATCGGCACCGTGTTCGCGCAGCAGCTGATCACGCACCTCTCGCCGTAGACATGGCATCCCTCGCGATGAATTCCTGGCGATTCTGATCGGCCCGTCGGCCGCAACCTTCCGGGTTCCGCGGGCGTCCAAAGCTCATCATGGGTCGGTGCATCGCTCTCGCTGCAATGCTGAGCTCCGGTCTCGCGCTGGGCGCCTGCGCGCTGCGTGCTCCTCTCACGGGTCTCGTCATTTCGAATGTGACCGTGGTGTCTGCGGAGCGCGCTCGGCCGCTGGCGCATGCATATGTGCGCATCGTCGACGGGCGGATTGCCGAGCTGAGCGAGCAGCCGTTGCAGGGTGCGGAGCAGATCGATGGCTCGGGCCGTTACCTCATCCCGGGCCTCATCGACAGCCACGTGCATCTGGCGGTTGCGCCCGGGTTCCCGGCGCCCATGACAGCCGCGCAAGCCGCTGCCCATCCGGAGATCGTGACTGCAGCTCTCGAGCAGGACCCGCGCAGCTATCTCTTCTTCGGCTTCACCACAGTGCTCGATCTCGTGGGCAGCGCCGAGCGCACAGCACAGTGGAACGCGCGCGAGCTGCGGCCGGACGCTTATTTCTGCAGTGCCGCGGTGGTCATCGGCGGCCAGATCCGGTTCGTGCTGTTTCCATACTTCTCCTATGGGATGTCGGTGGAGCAGCGCATTCCGCCGGTCGTCGACGCTGCCCGGCACACGCCCGAGGCGATCGTCGGCCGCATGGCCGCCGACGGCGCGATCTGCGTGAAAACCGTCTATGAACGTTTCATGGGAGTCTCACCGACCGCTGACCAGCTCAAGAGTCTGGTGACTGCAGCTCATGCGCGGGGCATGCCCGTGTTCATTCATGCCAACCGCAAACAGGCCCAGGCCGTTGCGGTCGCAGCTGGCGTCGACGTGATCGCGCACGGCATGTGGCGTGATCCGAACGAAGAGCCGGCGCTGGATGACGAAGCGCGCGAGATCCTGGCAAAGGTCGTTCGGCACCGTATCGGTTACCAGCCGACCACGCAGGTGATCGCGGGGGAGCTCGACATGATGCGCGCGGACTATCTGGTCCGCCCCGAGCTCGCCGATGCCTATCCGGCGGCGCTCATCGGTCTCTACAGGACCGAGGGCGCCGCCGGCACGCCCGACTGGCTCAAGAGTGCCGGCGCTGAGGCGCAGACCAGCGTGCGCGCGACGATCGCCCGAGCCAATGAGGTGACGCGGATTCTCGCGGATGCCGACGCGCAGCTGCTGTTCGGATCGGACACGCCGAGCGACCTCATCTACACCAATCCGCCCGGTCTGAACGGGCGGCTGGAAATGAACCACTGGATCGCCGCAGGTGTTTCCAACGAGAAGCTGTTCCGCGCTCTGACCATCGACAACGCGCGCGCACTCCATCTGCAAGACAGCATCGGCACGGTGGAGCCGGGCAAGACTGCCAATCTGCTGTTGCTGCGTGCCGATCCACTCGGCAGCGTCGAGGCCTATGACACGATCGAGACCGTGTTCCTGCGCGGCCGCGCGATTCCTCGCGCGTCGTTGTCGGCGCGCGCAGTTACGTCGCACTGAACTCCTGCAGATCCTTGTTGAGCCGCTCCGCGTGAGTCAGGAACAGCCCGTGCGGCGCGCCTTCGTAGATCTTCACGGTTGCATTCGGTAGCAGCGCCGCGGTCTTGCGACCGGTGATCGCGAGCGGCGCCGAGACGTCCTTGTCGCCGTGGACGATCAAGGTCGGCACGTCGAGCTTCGCGAGCTCGGGGCGGAAGTCGGTCGCTGACAACGCCTTGTTGCAATCCACGAGCGCTCGCATCGAGCACTGCTGCATCAATCCGGCGATCCAATCCACCAGCGCCTGCGAGGTCTCAGGCACGACGAACGGGCGCAGGTTGTCGCGCAGCGCTTTCGGGAAGTCGCGCATGATCACGTTGCGGCGTCCGTTTTCGAACACCGCTGGATCGATGCCGTCGGGGTTGTCGGCCGTCCTGGTCATGAACGGCAGTGTCGCGGCGACGAGGGCTACACGCGCGACGCGCTTCGACCCGGAGCGCGACAAGTAGCGGACCGCCTCGCCGCCGGCCATCGAATGGGTGACGAGCGTGACGTTCTGCAGGTCCAGCGCTTCGAGCACCGCCGCCAGATCGTCAGCCAGCGTGTCGTAGTCGAAACCGCGGCCGGGATCGCTCGAGCGGCCGTGACCGCGCCGGTCATACGCGACGCAACGCAGCCCACTGTCGGACAGCGGCGCCATCTGGTATGCCCAGCAATCGGACGTCAGCCCCCACCCGCTGAGGAATACCAGCGGCGAGCCGCTGCCCCAATCGCGATAGAAGAGTTGTGTGCCGTCGCGAGTCTCGACGTATGGACCGACACGCCTGCCGGCAGCAGCGCCACGTGCGGCCCGTCGTTCCGCCGACGCGCCATCGGCAGTCAGCAATGCCGTTGCGCCGATCGCGGCGCTCGCACTCTTCAGCAGCTCTCGTCTGTGCATCGTCGCTCTCCTCGTGATCCGTGCGGAATCATGCGAGGCGGCGACGCGGCGCGTCGATTACCTGGGAGGTAATGACTGGCCCTGGTGCAGAGAGAACGACGGCCGGATGACGGTGAGGCGCGCACGCATGCTCGGACTGGCGCGGCGTGCAGGCGCAGCGCCTTCTCGCCATGCGTCGGCGACGCGCCACGCGCCGGCCGTCACGGCCTGCGCACGAAGATGGCTCGCTATGGCCTCGGCCATGGTCACGAAACTTCCTTTGAACATGCTCACCCCGGACTTTCCCAACTTTTCAATCCAAAGACGCACGGCGCCCGCGCAATTCGACCGACGAGACCGAAAAAGTTGCGCCCCGAACCGTCCGGAACGGGGCGTCAGTCGCCTAAGACTTCGATTCCGGCTGCGGCGCCGGCGGGCCGTTGAATTCCGACTCGATCCGGATCTCGACCTGGTCGCCGACGCCCATGTTGGTGCCCGCGAGCGGGATGCCGCCGGTGATGCCGTATTCGGATCGCCGCAGCACGCCGTGCGCGGAGAAGCCGACACGCGCCTGGGGATCCATGGCAAAGCCAGGATAGCCGCCGTTGTAAGTGACATCGAGCACGATCGGCTTGGTCACACCACGCAAGGTCAGATCGCCGTGGACGCGCAGCGCGTTGTTGCCGAGATCCTCGACCTGGGTGGTACGGAAGCTGATCTGCGGGAACTTGCCGGCATTGAGGAATCCCTCGCCTTGCAACTCGCCGTTGAAGTCGTACTTGGGGTCGGGATAGTCGGTCTCGATCGAGCGCGCGTCCACGGTCGCCGTCAGCTGCGTGGCCGTGAGGTTGTTCGGGTCGAAATGCAGTTCCGCATCGATGCGACGGAAGCGCGCCGTGTAATGTGAGAAGCCCATGTGGCTCACACGGAACAGCAGCGTCGTGTGCGCCTTGTCGAGCTTGTAATCGCCGGCCGGAACTTTCGCAGCGTGCGCCGCGGTGCTCGACGGCTCACCCGCAGGCTCTGCGGGTGCAGCAGGTGCGGCTGCAGGGGCTGCCGGCGGCGACTCGGTCTGCGCCTGGGGCGGCGTGTTTTTCTGGCTGCACGCGGCCAGGGCAGCGAGAGCGAGCAGGAGCACGAAGCGTTGCATGACAGTCTCCATGAAGGTGGGTTCTGTCCCAAGGACGCAGGGTGACAGCCAAACCCGACAGGAATGGACAACATTTGTCGGACTCGAGGCCCGACAGCAGCTAATCGAGCAGCTGCAGCTCGCGGGCGCGCGCGATGGCGCCGGTGCGGGTGCTCACATCCAGCTTGGCGAAGACGTTCTTCAGGTGCCATTTCGCCGTTGACACGGCGATGCGCGAGCGCGCCCCGATCTCAGGATTGCTGAGGCCGCGCGCCACCAGCTTGAGGATCTCGATCTCCCGATCGGTGAGCGGCTCGAGCGGCAGCGGCGGCTTGCGGGCGCGTGTCGCGGGAGCGGGGTGCTCGCGGAACACGTCGCCGAACTTGCAGAAGTAGCGGCTCGGCAGCAGATGTCGCAGCTTCCGCGACGCGACCGCTGCGGCGATGATCTGCGTCAGCGCCGGCGTATCGTCGAACACGCCGCGCGTGAATCCGTAGCCGCGGGTCAATGCGAACCCGCGGTTCAATGCCTGGAATGCCGCTTCCTGGTCGCCGCCCTGCCAGGCGCACTCCGCCAGTGCGGCCTCCAGCGCCACTTCGCGGAATACATATCCGGCCGCGCGTGCGCTATCGCGCAAGACGGTCAGGATCGCCCGCGCTTCGTCGGTCCGATTGCGATGCTGGAGCAGCAAGGTGTAGGCGAAGCCGAAGCGCTCCCATTCCTCGTCATAGGGCCGGACCTGTTGCCACAATCCGGACTGCGCGCGACGCTCGAGCCCGAGCTCGACTGCGGTCGCGAGAGCTCGCGACGCATTGTTCTGCAGCAGCTGCAGTCGCATCTTCTCGCGACACACTTGTGCCAGGAACCGCTGGTGACAGCCGCTCTCCAGCACGCTGTGCAGGTAGTCCAGCAGCTGGAAGGCCTCGGCGAACCGCTCGTTGATGGCCTTGATGCGCGCGAGCGTGAGGTACGCGCTGGTGAAGTTCTCGATCGTCGAGGCGACCGATAGCAGCGGCAACACTTCCAGGCACAGCGATTCCGCTTCGGCGAGACGATTCTCTTCGTAGCGCACGCACGCCAGAGCGGTGGCGGCGTTGACCCACGCGGGGTTGCGGCGGCCGCGGCGCACGGCGGCAAACATCCGCTCGCAGCGCTCGGCGGCGGATTTCATGTCGCCCTGGGCGCGTTCCGCGAGCGAAGCGACCACGTCGGCGTACCCGAAACCGTAGACGCTGACATTCTCCAGAGCATCGCGTGCGCGCATCGCCAGGCGCCACGCGAGATCGAACTGATTTCGTCGCAGCAGCGCGTAGGCTTGCAGCGTAAGCACGGTCGCGCTCAGGAAACTGTCCCCGCCCTCCATGCGCAGGGAGTCGGTTACCCCGATGCTCACGTGGCAATCGCTGTCGGCCAGGATCGCGAGCATCGCACGCAGCAGCGGCAGATGTGTCGGACCGATCGCATTGCCGGATGCGATCGACGCCTCGAGCTCGCGGAGCGCGATCGTGGCGTCATCGAAGCGGCGGCACAGGATCAGCGCCGCAATGTACGCAGTGGCGATGCCTGCATGCGCCATGATTTCAGTGCGCGGCAGGCGCTCGCTCCAGCGCAGCACGTCGGCGATCTCGCCTTCGTGCAGCCACGAGGCGAGGCAGCGCGCGACCAAGTCGATGCGCCACTGCGGCTCGCTCGCGAGAAAGGCGTGGTGCAGGGCTTCCTCGTAGAGCTGATGCTCGGCGAACCAGCGACTGGCGCGTGCGTGCAGCACCGGGATGCGTGCGACGTCGCGGCGCAGGACACTGCGCAGGAAGTCGAGAAACAGCGTGTGATAGCGATACCAATGGCCGTGGCTGTCGAGCGGCTGGATGAACAGCTGCGAGCGCTCCAGGCCCTCGAGCAGCGACTGGCTGTGCGAGATGCCGAGCAGCGCGTTGCAAAGCTCGCCGGTCATACGATCGACGACACTGCTCGCGACCAGGAATTCGCGGATCTCCGGGCTCTGCTCCTGCAGCACCGAGGCGCCGAGGTAGCGCGCGACTTCCGAATGCGAGCCGGCGAACTCCTGCAAGGTCTCGGCCGCACCGGCGGGGCCGGCCGCGGCTGCGAGCAGCGCCAGCTTCGTGCCCGCGACCCAGCCTTCGGTGCGCGCCTTGATGCCGGCCGCTTCCTCGGCAGAGAGTGCGCGCCGGCACAGCTTGCGGCTGAGCTGCACGATCGTGCCGTCGTCGAGATTCAGGTGCTCGGCGTCGATGATCGAGAGCTGATCGGCGAGCCGCAGCTGACTGACGCTGATCTGTGGCAGGCAGCGGCCGGAGATGATCCAGTGCACGGGGTCGGGCGAGCGATGCAGCAGGAAGTCGACGCTGCGGACCAGCGACGGTGCGGTCAGGCACTGGAAATCGTCGAGGACGATCGTCAGCGCCTGGCTGACGCGCTCGAGGCTGTCGCTGAACAATGCGGCCGCGGGCTCGATCGGCAACGTCGGGCCGCCGGCGCGGCTCGCGATGTAAGCGTCGAACCCCGGCACAGCGCCATGCACCGCGCCGATCAGATAGGAAAAGAACCGGACCGGGTCGTTGTCGCGCTCGTCGAGCGACAGCCACGCGACGGCGCGCAGCGGCGCTGCCCGTCGATACCATTGGGCGAGCAGAGTCGTCTTGCCCGAGCCGATCGGCGCCGCCAGCAACACGAGCTTGTGTCGAACGGCGGTGTCGAGGCGCGTCAGCAGAGCGCGCCGCTCGATGCAGGCCGCTGCGCAGAGCGGCGGCTTGAGCTTGGAGTTGATCAGATGCTGCGAGCCGGCAGCGAGCGCAGCCGCTGCCGTGGACTGGTGCGGTTCAATGGCGCCGTGGCCGGTGCCTTCGCTGGCGAGCGGGTTGTGCACGGTTTGAAACCCTTGCAGCCCCTCCCATCGTGGGGGCGACCGATTATGCCGAGCGCGAACCCCACCGTCACCGGTGTTGTTGCCTATAGAATAGTGTCCGACAGGCAGACAAACCGAACACAACTGCCGCCAGCGGAGCAATGTCATGCGGAAAATTTTGGTAGCAGCGCTGTGCGTGAGTGCATGGGGAATCCTCGCGCACGCCGACGAGCCCGCCAAGGCTCCGGCAGACACCGCCGGCTGGAAGACTGTCGCGGGCGGACACGGCACCGGCTGCGCCACGGACGCCACGCCCTATGAGTTCTACGTGCACGAAGGCGACCCGAAGCGCATCGCCCTGTACTTCGAAGGCGGTGGTGGCTGCTGGAACAGCAGCAACTGCGGCCTCGACGGCCAGGCGACCTTCGACCCGAGCGTCGACGACAAGGATCGTCCGTGGCTCAAGGGGCCCGGCGTGGGCGGCATCCTCGACGCCGGCAATGCCGCCAATCCGTTGCGCGACTTCACGATCGTGTTCGCGCCGTATTGCACGGCCGACGTTCACCTGGGCGTGGACAGTGTGCGGTACGAGACCGGTGACGGCAAGAACCTGACCGTGAAGTATCGCGGTCTCGCCAACTCGCAGCGGGTCATGGACTGGGTTACGCAGCAATATGCTCACCCGAAGACTGTATTCGTGAGCGGCGGCAGCGCAGGCGCGATCCCGTCGCCGATCTTCGCCTCGCAGCTCGCGCGGCACTATGCCAAAGCTCACGTGGTGCAGCTCGGCGACGGTGCCGGCGGCTATCGCACGATGCGTCTGGCGCAGTGGCTGGAGCTGTGGGGTGCGACGCGCGCCCTGAAGCACGATCCACTGTATCGCGATCTCGATGTCGAGACGGCGAACTTCGAAGGCTTCTACTCGCGGGCGGCGCCGGTGAGGAACCTGCAGCTGGCGCAGATCAACAGCATCGAGGATCGGACTCAGCTGTTCTTCCTGGCGCAGCTCGGCAACCAGGTGACATCGCTCGCGCCGCTGCTGAGCGCTAACATTGCAGACCTGCGCAAGTCGAATCCGAAGCTGCGCACGTATACGATGCCGGGCGCGGTGCACACGGTGCTGACCCGACCGGACTTCTACACTGCGAAGGTGGACGACGTGGCGCTGACGAAATGGCTCGACGACCTGGTGAACGGCCGCAAGGCCGCCAACGTCGGCGATTCGCTGCTCGTGCCGGGCGCGGACAGGCTGCAATGAACAGAGGACGACTCGTGATACTCAAGCGTTTCGGTTGGGCGGCGGTTGGCGCAGTGGCCTTGCTGACGACGACGGTGCACGCGGCGGAAGACGCTGCGCTGGTGCACGCGCGCAAGCTGCTGCAGACGGCGATTCTCGTCGACGGTCACAACGATCTGCCATGGGCGATTCGCGAGAACAAGGCTGCGCCCGGCGACGTCAAGGCGTACGACCTGCGCAAGCCGACGCCCGGCGCAACGGATCTCGCGCGGCTGAAGCTCGGCGGCGTCGGCGCTCAGTTCTGGTCCGTGTACATCCCGGGCGAGCTGCAGGGCGGCTTCGCGCGTACGCAGCTCGAACAGATCGATATCGCGCGGCGGATCATCGCGCAGTATCCGGACCGGCTGCAGTTCGCAACGTCGGTGGCCGACATCCGTGCCGCGCACAAGGCCGGCAAGATCGCATCGCTCCTCGGCATGGAGGGCGGACATGCGATCGAGGACTCGCTGGGCGCGCTGCGCGCCTACTACGATCTCGGCGTGCGCTACATGACTTTGACGCACAACGTGAACCTGAGCTGGGCGGATTCGAACGCACAGCCGCCGGAGCACGGCGGCTTGACGCCGTTCGGCGAGCAGGTCGTGCTCGAGATGAACAAGCTCGGGATGCTGGTCGACCTGTCGCACGTGTCCGACGGCACGATGGACGATGCGCTGCGGGTGTCGCAGGCGCCGGTCATCTTCTCGCATTCCTCGGCACGGGCGCTGTGCGACGTGAAGCGCAACGTGCCCGACGACATCCTGCGGCGTCTCAAGGCCAACGGCGGCGTTGTGATGGTGACGTTCGTCGCCGGCTTCATCGATCCGGAGGTCGCGAAGATCCAGGTGCCGGCGATGGCCGAGATCACGCAGCGCTCCATCGGCAAGAGCGCGGCGGAGCGCGACCAGATCGAGCAGGAAGTGCTCGGCAAGCTCAAGATGCCGCCGACCTCGATCGGCAAGGTGGCGGATCACATCGAGCACATCCGCGACGTCGCGGGGGTCGAGCACATCGGCCTCGGCGGCGACTTCGACGGCAACTCGGAGTGGCCGGAGGGGCTGTCGGACGTGTCGATGTACCCGAACCTGTTCGCCGAGCTGATCCGCCGCGGCTGGAGCGATCACGATCTGACGCTGCTGGCGGGAGAGAACCTGCTGCGCGCGTTCGCGCAGGCCGAGACGGTCTCCAAGCGGCTTTCCAAGTAGGTCGGGGCGTAGGTTGGGCTTCAGCCCAACACTTTTATGGCGGGTCGCTGGCAGTTCTGGATCGATCGCGGCGGCACGTTCACGGATATCGTCGGCCGCCAGCCCGACGGCGCGCTCGTCACGCTGAAGCTGCTGTCCGAGAATCCGGAGCGCTATCGCGACGCGGCCGTGCAGGGCATTCGCGAGCTGCTCGGGCTCGGCGAGGAGCCGATCCCGGCGGGCGCGATCGACGTCGTACGCATGGGGACGACGGTAGCGACTAACGCACTGCTGGAGCGCAAGGGCGATCGCACCGTGCTCGCGATCACGCGCGGCTTCGCGGACGCCCTGCGCATCGGCTACCAGCATCGCCCCAAGCTGTTCGTGCGTCACATCGAGCTGCCTTCGCTGCTGTACGAGCAGGTCGTCGAGATCGACGAGCGCATCGGCGCGCACGGCGACGTCATTCGCGCACCTGATCTGCAACAGGCGGAGCGTGACCTGCGGGCCGCGTTCGATCGCGGGATCAAGTCCTGCGCGATCGCCTTGCTGCATGGCTATCGCTATCCGCAGCACGAGGCTGCGCTCGAAGAGCTGGCGCGACGCATCGGCTTCGTGCAGGTTTCGGTCTCGCACCAGGTCAGCCCGCTCATGAAGCTCGTGGCGCGTGGCGACACGACGGTCGTCGATGCGTACCTTTCGCCGGTTCTGCGGCGCTACGTGAACCAGGTCGCCGCGCAGCTTCCGGGCGTGAAGCTGCAGTTCATGCAGTCCTCCGGCGGCCTCGCCGATGCGCAGCAGTTTCACGGCAAGGACGCGATCCTCTCCGGCCCCGCGGGTGGCATCGTCGGCGCGGCGCGCACGGCGCAACAAGCCGGGATCCGCAAGGTCATCAGCTTCGACATGGGCGGCACGTCGACGGACGTCGCGCACTACGCCGGCGAATACGAGCGCGCTTTCGATGCGGAAGTCGCCGGCGTGAGATTGCGGGCGCCGCTGATGCAGATTCATACCGTCGCCGCGGGCGGCGGCTCGATCTGCCAGTTCGACGGCGTGCGGCTGCGGGTCGGACCGGAGTCTGCGGGCGCGGATCCGGGCCCGGCCGCCTATCGCCGCGGGGGTCCGCTGACCGTCACCGACTGCAACGTGCTGCTCGGTCGGATCCAGCCCGAGTTCTTTCCTGCGGTGTTCGGTCACGACGGCGATCAGCCGCTCGATGCCGCTGTGGTTGCCGGACAGTTCCACGACCTCGCGAGCCGCATCGAGCATGCGACGGGCGTGCCGCAGACACCCCAGGGCGTCGCGGCGGGTTGCATCCGCATCGCTGTCGAAAACATGGCGAATGCGATCAAGAAGATTTCCGTGCAGCGCGGCCACGACGTGACCGAGTACACCTTGTCGTGCTTCGGCGGCGCAGCCGGGCAGCATGCTTGTCTGGTCGCCGACGCGCTCGGCATGCGGACGGTGTTCATGCATCCGCTTGCCGGCGTGCTGTCGGCGTACGGCATCGGACTCGCTGATGTGACTGTGATGAAGCAGCGTGCTGTCGAAGCGGTGCTCGACGATGGCGCGCTGGCAGAGCTGAATGCGCCGTTCGCAGCGTTGGTGAGCGAGGCACGCGATTCGCTGCTTGCGCAGGGAATCGCGGACGCGGACATTACGATGATCCGCCGCGTGGCGCTCAAGTACGAAGGCACGGACAGCACGTTGCAACTGCCGTTCGGAATGCCGGCAGCGCCACTGACGAGCCTGTTCTTCGAGCACTATGAGCTGCGGTATGGCTTCCTGATGCCGCAGCGCAGGCTGGTCATCGAGTCGATTTCGGCGGAAGCGGTCGGCGCGAATCGAACGGAGAGCTCGGCTGAAGGCGCACCCACACCCGGGGCAGCCGCAGCTCCGATCATCCGGCCAGTGTACTTCGGCAAGCAGTGGCAGCCGACGCCGTTCTACGATCGCGAGGCGCTGCGGCCGCACGACACGATCGCGGGACCGGCGGTGATCCGCGAACGCAATACGACGACCGTGATCGAGCCGGGTTGGAGCGCGGAGGTCACTGCGCTCAACCACCTGCTGCTGCGGCGAGTCCAGCCCTTGCAGCGCGCGAGCGCTATCGGCACGCGGGTCGATCCGGTGCTGCTGGAGGTGTTCAACAACCTGTTCATGTCGATCGCCGAGCAGATGGGCGTGACGCTCGCGAACACGGCGACCTCCGTGAACATCAAGGAACGGCTGGATTTCTCCTGCGCGCTGTTCGACACGCAGGGCAACCTGATCGCGAACGCGCCGCACATGCCGGTGCACCTCGGCTCGATGGGCGAGTCCGTGCAGGAGATCATGCGACGTCGCGGCGACACGATGCAGCCCGGCGACGTCTACGTGCTGAATGCGCCGTACGCGGGCGGCACGCATCTGCCGGACGTCACGGTGGTGATGCCGGTGTTTTTGGAGGAGGTGATGGACGTGATGGACGTGATGGTGCCATCACCCTCATCACCTCCATCACCCTCATCACCCTCCTTCTACGTCGCTGCCCGCGGTCATCACGCCGACATCGGCGGCATCACTCCAGGCTCGATGCCTGCTGACTCCGCGCACATCGAAGAGGAGGGCGTGCTGCTCGACAACGTGCAGCTGGTCGCCAACGGAGTTTTCCTCGAAGCCGAGCTGCGCGCGTTGCTGTCGGGCGGCAAGTATCCGGCGCGCAACGTCGAGCAGAATCTCGCAGATCTGCGGGCGCAAGTGGCGGCGTGCCACAAGGGCGCGTTGGAGCTCGTCGCAATGGTCGGACACTTCGGCTTGCCGGTGGTGCATGCATACATGCAGCACGTGCAGGACAACGCCGAGGAGTCGGTGCGTCGTGTGATCGACGCACTCACCGACGGCGATTTCGAGTACCCGATGGACAACGGTGCGCGGATCCGCGTCTCGATCCGTATCGACAAGCAGGCGCGCGCGGCGCGCATCGACTTCGCGGGCACGAGCGCGCAGCAGCCGAACAACTTCAATGCTCCGGTATCGGTGACGCGCGCGGCAGTGCTCTACGTCTTCCGCACGCTGGTGAACGACGAGATTCCGATGAACGCCGGCTGTCTCAAGCCGCTGCAGATCTCGGTTCCCGCCGGCTCGATGCTCCACCCGCAGTACCCGGCAGCCGTCGTCGCCGGCAACGTCGAAACTTCGCAAGCTGTCACCGACTGCCTGTACGGTGCCTTGAACGCGCTCGCGGCCAGTCAGGGCACGATGAACAACTTCACGTTCGGCGACGGCGCGCATCAGTATTACGAGACGATCTGCGGCGGCGCGGGCGCGGGCGCGGAGTTCGACGGCGCCTCGGCGGTCCAGACGCACATGACCAATTCCCGCCTGACCGATCCCGAAGTGCTGGAGTGGCGCTTCCCGGTGCGGCTCGAGGAGTTCCGCATCCGTCGCGGCTCGGGCGGCGCGGGGCGGCACCGTGGCGGCGATGGCACCGAGCGACGCGTCCGTTTCCTGCAACCGATGACGGCGGTGCTGCTCGCGAATCATCGCAAGGTCGCGCCGTTCGGCCTTGCCGGCGGCCAGCCGGGAGCGACCGGCAGGAACTGGATCGAGCGCGTCGACGGCAGCATCGAGCATTTCGGCGCCACGCATGTCGCGCAGATGAACGCAGATGACGTTTTTGTCATCCAGACGCCCGGCGGAGGCGGTTTTGGCTGAGTCCGCGCGCCCCGGTCGCCTGGCCACCGCGAGCATCGTCGGCACGATGCTCGAGTACTACGACTTTGCGATCTACAACACGCTCGCGGCGCTGGCTTTCAACCGCCTGTTCTTTCCGTCGTTCGATGCGCTGACCGGCACGATCCTGGCGTTCTCGACGTTCGCGGTCGGTTACTTCTCGCGGCCGATCGGCGGCGTCCTCTTCGGGCACCTCGGCGACCGCTACGGACGGCGCTTCGTGCTGGTCGCGACGCTGATCGTCATGGGCATAACCACGGCGCTCATCGGCGCGCTGCCGACGTACGCAACGGCCGGCGTTGCGAGTCCGGCGCTGCTCGTGGCGCTGCGCTTCGTGCAGGGCGCGGCACTCGGCGGGGAATGGGCCGGTGCAGTCCTGCTGTCCGTCGAGCACGGCGATCAGCGTCGGCGAGGACGCAATGCCTCGTGGGCGCAGATGGGCCCTTCGCTCGGCACGTTGCTGGCGACCGGTTCGATTGCAGTCGTGATCTCGCAGCTCGACAACGAGAGCTTTCTCGCGTGGGGCTGGCGGTTGCCGTTCTTCGCGAGTGTGCTGCTGGTCGGGTTCGGCCTGTGGATCCGCATGGGCGTGCAGGAAACACCGCTGTTCCGGCAGCTCGAACGCGAGCAGGCGCAAGCGCGGGCGCCGGTGGGTGAGGTCGTGCTTGAACATTGGCGCAAACTGCTGCTCGGCGGCGGCGCGCGCATTGGGCCCGATGTGCTGTATTCGCTTGCGGCCGTGTTCACGCTCTCCTATCTCACGACGACGCTCGGGGTCTCGCGCACGCTCGCGTTGGTTGCTCTCTCGATTGGCGGCGCCTGCAATGCGCTGACGATCCCTGTCTTCGGTGGGTTGTCCGACCGCTACGGACGGCGCATCGTGTACGGAATCGGCGTGGTGTGCGCGCTTGGACTGGCGTTCGTCTTCTTCCCGTTGCTCGATACCCGATCGCCGGGTGCAATTACGTTCGCAATTGCCACAGCCCTGGTCGTGCACGCAATGATGTATGGTCCGCAGGCGGCGTTCATCGCGGAACAGTTTCCGACTCGCGTGCGCTATGCCGGCTCGTCGCTGGCCTATACGCTGGCGGGTATCGTCGGCGGAGGTATCGCGCCGGTCATGTTCGCAACGTTGCAGAAGGTGTACGGCACTACACTCGCGCTCAGTACCTACCTTGCGGTCGCATTACTGATCACCGGCGTCGTGCTGTTGGTTGCGCGCGAGCGAGCTGGCGCCGCGCTCGAATAGGCAGGTCGATAGAAGGGGGAGCCTGGCCATGATCGAGGTCCACCATCTCAACAATTCCCGCTCGCAGCGCGTGCTGTGGATGCTGGAGGAGCTCGGCGTCCCTTACACCGTCGTGCGCTACGAGCGCGATGCCAGAACGATGTATGCGCCGCCCGAGCTGAAGAAGGTGCACCCGCTGGGCCGCTCGCCGGTCATCCGCGACGGCGACTTCGTGCTGGCGGAGTCGGGGGCGATCATCGAATACCTGGTGGACCGTTACGGCGCCGGACGCTTCGTGCCGCCGCGTGGCACGCACGAGTACGAGACCTGCCGCTACTGGGTTCACTACGCCGAAGGGTCGCTGATGATGCAGCTGCTCGTGAAGATCTATCTGGATCGCATCGGCGAGCCGGCCAAGGCGCTGCTCGATCGCGTCAACGGTGCGGTCGGCATGCACCTCGCCTACGTCGAGGACTCGCTCGGCTCTTCGCACTTCTTGACCGGCTCGGCGCTCACGGTCGCCGACGTCCAGATGAGCTTTCCGCTGGAGGTGAGCGCCGCGCAACGCATGCTCGGCGGCGCTCATCCGCGCCTGGCCGCATGGCTCGCTCGCTTGCACGATCGGCCGGCATACAAGGCGGCGCTCGCCAAGGGCGGACCGTACGCCTATGCGCAAGAGTAACGTTACGCTTTATTACATGTCGGAACTCCCCCGGCAGCGCATCCATTGGGGATGCGGAAACATATCCGCCACGAAACACGCCCCAGTCGGACGAGGTTGGATGGGTCTCCGGGGCGTGTCACAAGAGAAGGAATGCCCATGAAACACGTGACCTCGACCCCGCGCCGGTCCGATCGCCGGCTGCTGAGTACTGCCATTGCCGCCTGCCTGCTGGCCGCAGCCCCGCCGGTTTTCGCGCAATCCGCGAGCGCGACGTTGCGTGGCCAGGTGAGCGCCGGCGAGCAGCCGGTGGCGGCTGCGAACGTTACCGCAACCAACACCGAGACCGGCCTGACCCGCCGGGTGCAGACCGAGCAGGGAGGCAACTACACGTTGGCCGGCCTGCCTCCCGGCACGTACAAGATCGAGGTCACCGGGCCGACGGGCGCCACGGCGCGGCTGGTCACGCTGGCGGTCGGCCAGACCGCGACGCTGGATCTGGGCCTGGCCGCGGCGGCCGCTGAGAACATCGAATCGGTGACAGTGGTCGCGACGCAGCTCTACGAGACGCGCACCTCCGAAATCGCGACCTATGTGACGCCGCGGCAGATCGAGGCGTTGCCGCAGAACTCGCGCAACTTCCTCGCTTTCGCGGACATCGTGCCGGGCGTGCAGTTCGCGACCAGCGCGGACGGCTCGACCAGCGAGATCCGCAGCGGCGCGCAATCCGCGAACGGCGTGAACGTGTTCATCGATGGCGTCGGCCAGAAGAACTACGTGCTGCGCGGCGGCGTCAGCGGCCAGACCCTGACGCGCGGCAATCCGTTCCCGCAGCTCGCGATCGGCGAGTACAAGGTCATCACGTCGAACTACAAGGCGGAGCTCGACCAGCTCAGCAGCGCCGGCATCGTGGCGGTGACGCGCTCGGGCACGAACGAGTTCGAGTCGAAGGCGTTCTACGACTACACCTCCGAGAACTGGCGTGCGTCCGATCCGATCGAAGCGCGCGACGGTCGCAAGGCGGAGTCGGAGCAGAAGCAGTACGGTATCGCGTTCGGCGGACCGATCATCCGCGACCGCATGCACTTCTTCGTGACCTACGAAGGCAAGGAGTTCGAGACGCCGGAAACGGTGACGCTCGGCCAGGGCATTCCCTCGAGCGCCGCGCCGCCGGACCTGCAGCAGCTGCTGGGCGTGGTCAGCGCGCCGTTCGACGAGGATCTGTTCTTCGGCAAGATCGACTGGACGCCGGGCGACGATCACCTGCTCGAGCTCACCGGCAAGGTGCGCAACGAGAGCGAGATCTCGAACATCGGCGGCCAGAACACCGCCAGCTTCGCCAGCGACAAGAAGAACGACGAGAAACGCATCGACCTGCGCTACCAGTACACCGCCGCGCGCTTCCTCAACGACGCCCACCTCACGTACGAGGATTCGGACTTCAATCCGCGTCCGGTGACGCTGGCGAACGGCTATCGCGCCGTCACGCCCGATCGCGGCGCTGTGCTCAACCTCGGCGGCGGCGAGGACTTCCAGGACAAGGGCCAGAAGGGCTGGGGATTGCAGGACGACCTCACCTTCACTTCGTTCGAATGGAACGGCGGGCACACGGTCAAGACCGGCATCAAGTTCAAGCAGGTCAAGATCAACGCGTTCGAGCAGCAGCCCTACAACCCGCAGTTCCTGTACGACGTCACCGCGGACCCGAACACGCCGTTCGTGGTGCAGTTCGGCTCGCCGATCCCGGGCCTGCCGAAGCGCGACGTCGAGTCCGAGAACAAGCAGTACGGCATCTACATCCAGGACGACTGGGAGGTAACGCAGAAGCTGCTGCTCAACCTCGGCGTGCGCTACGACTACGAGGAGACGCCCAGCTATCTCGACTACGTGACGCCGGCCGACGTGATCGCGGGCATCGACTCGGTCGACACCTCGCCGGGCGCGGCGCCCGGCCAGACCTACCGTCAGTCACTGGCGCTGGGCCGGTTCCCGGTCAACATCGACGATTACATCAGCAACGGTCACAACCGCAGCGCGTTCGACGGCGGCATCCAGCCGCGCCTCGGCTTCTCCTACGACTTCTCGGAGGACGAGACCTTCGTGCTGTTCGGCGGCGCCGGGCGCGCTTACGACCGCAACGTGTTCGACTACCTGGCGCTCGAGCGCTCCAAGGGCACGTTCCCGCGCTACGAGTTCCTGTTCAACACCCCGGCCCATCCGTGCGACACGGTCAACGACCCGCGCTGCCTGACATTCGACGAGTCGTTCTTCGACCGCGCCAACCTCGAGGCGCTGGTCGCGACCAACCCGAACCTGGGGCGCGAGATCAACCTGATCAACAACGACCTGAAGACGCCGTACTCCGACCAGTTCAGCCTCGGTCTGCGCAACCGCGTCGAACTGTGGAACCAGAGCTGGAACACCTCGGCGACGGTGTCGTACGTCGAGTCGAAGGACGGCATCGTGTTCCTGCTCGGCAATCGCCGCGGCAACGGCAACTTCCGCACCAACGAGGACGCGATCTGGGGCGACTCGCCGTTCGGCAACGGCATCCCGGGCCTCGGCACGCTGATCATCATCAACAACGGCATCGAGTCGCGCGCCACCTCGCTGCTGCTGTCCGCGGAGAAGCCGTACACGAGCGAGTCGAAGTGGGGAGTGACCATCGCGTACACGTACACCGACGCGAAGGAGAACCGCACCAACGCCGGCGAGAACGACGAGCATGCGATCTTCGACTACCCGACCGTCGACGGCTTCGGCTGGCACACCGCGACCGGCGTGCCGCGCCATCGCCTGGTCACGACCGGCATCTGGGACGGGCCGTGGGACCTGTCGCTGTCCGCGAAGTTGCTGTTGCAGAGTCCGGAGGAGGACGAAGCGCTCGACTGTCTCGCCGGCGGCGACGCCTGCTTCTTCCACAACTTCAAGCAGGACACGACCATCGGCCGCAAGCAGTTCGACCTGGCCGCGAGCAAGGGCTTCGACCTCGGCGACTTCAATCTCAGCCTGCGCGCCGACGTCCTCAACGTGTTCAACTGGGAGAACCCGGACGGCTTCGAGAACTTCCGCGGCTTCGACGGCGTCGCGAATCCGAACTACGGCAACATCACGTCGTGGCGTCAGCCGACCCGCACATTCAAGTTGTCATTCAACGTCGGCTGGCGATAATCGGAGCGGGAAATGGGGACATTCCTCATTTCCCGCTATGCTTCGAATTGCGGGCGGGGGCAACTCGGAAATGAGGAATGTCCCCATTTCCCGCGCCGGGAGAGAAAGTAGGGTGAAACTCAGCAGCGCAGCAAACGAGGGCAGGTTGCTGCGCCGCTCAGTTTCCCCTCGTTTTCTCTCCCGGCACCTGCTTCTGGGGGTGTGGGCGCTGCTGGCTGCGGCGCCGTCGTTCGGCGCGAGCAAGGAGCACATTCCCGGCGTTGTGGTCGAAGGCTCCCGCGTGTACGACCCGGAACGCGACGGCGATCCCGTCATCAACAATCTCGAGCGGCGCACGTTCCGCTTCTTCTGGGACACGACCAACAAGCAGACCGGTCTCGCGCCGGATCGCTATCCATCGCCGTCGTTCGCGAGCACCGCGGGCATCGGCTTCGCGCTGACCGCGTACGTGATCGGCGCGGAGCGCGGCTTCGTGTCGCGCAGTCAGGCGCGGCTGCGCACCTTGCGCACGCTGCGCTTCCTCGCCAATGCGCCGCAGGGCCCCGACGAGACCGGCATGACCGGCTATCGCGGCTTCTACTATCACTTCCTGCACATGCAGAACGGCCAGCGCTTCGGCACTTCCGAGCTGTCGACCGTCGACACGGCGCTGCTGCTCGGCGGCGTGCTGGCCGCACAGGTGTACTTCGATCGCGACACGCGCGCCGAGAAGGAGATCCGCGACCTGGCGGAGCTGATCTACGGCCGCGTCGAGTGGACCTGGGCGCAGAACCGCCCGCCGACGATCTCGCACGGCTGGCGGCCCGAGACCGGCTTCCTGCGCTTCGACTGGCGCGGCTACAACGAGGCGATGCTGCTGTACATCCTCGCGCTCGGCTCGCCGACGCACCCGGTCGAGCCGGATGCCTGGAAGGAGTGGCTGGCGACCTACAAGAACACGTGGGGCACGTTCAGCGGCCAGGAATTCCTGTCGTTCGGGCCGATGTTCGGCCACCAGTTCTCGCACGTCTGGATCGACTTCCGCGGCATCCAGGACGAGTTCATGCGCGAGAAGGGCATCGATTACTTCGAGAACAGCCGGCGCGCGGCGTATGCGCATCGCGACTATTCGATCCAGAACCCGATGCGCTGGCGCGGCTACGACAGCGAGATCTGGGGCCTGAGCGCGTGCGACGGCCCGGCCGACACGGTGCAGATCTTCAACAACGAGGAGCGCGGCTTCTTCACGTATGCGGCGCGCGGCACGGCCGCGACGCATTTACTCGACGACGGCACGATTGCGCCGTACGCGGCAGTCGGCTCCATCGCATTCGCGCCGGAGATCGTCATCCCGACCATCCGCGCCTTCCGTGTGCGTTTCGGCGAGAACCTCTACCAGAAGTACGGCTTCCTCGACGCGGTCAATCCGAGCTTCACGTTCACGGAGGTGCCGCTGCGCCACGGGCAGATCGTCCCGGGCGTCGGCTGGGTCGACAGCGACTACCTCAGCATCGACCAGGGCCCGATCGTCGCGATGATCGAGAACTACCGCAGCGGCCTGATCTGGAAGCTGATGCAGCGCAGTCCGCACATTCGCCGCGGCCTGGAGCGCGCCGGCTTCACCGGCGGCTGGCTTGCACAGCCGGCGCCGCAGCAGCAGCCGAGCCCCTAGTCCGATGGTGAATCGTCGGCAGACGATGCTCGGGCTGGCCGCGCTCGCCGCGGCCCCTCTCGGTTGCACCCGCCGCTCGCACGATGCCAACACCGTGAGCTTCTGGGCCGTCGGGCGCGAGGGCGAATACGCCGTCGAGCTGCTGCAGGATTTTCTGCGCGAGCGCCCCGATCTGCGCGTGGAAGTGCAGAAGCTGCCGTGGACAGCGGCCCACGAGAAGTTGCTGACCGCGTATGCCGGAGAGACGCTGCCGGACCTGTGCTCGCTCGGTAACACGTGGATCCCGGAGTTCATGGCGCTGAACGCGCTCACGCCGCTCGACGACCTCGCGCGCACCTCGCGCGAGATCGCGCTCGACGACTACTTCCCCGGTATTCTCGATTCCAATCGCGTCGCGGGCACTCTGTTCGGCATCCCGTGGTACATCGATACCAACGTGCTGTACTACCGGCGCGACCTGCTGCACCAGGCGGGCTTCGATGCGCCGCCGACTACGTGGGCCGAGTGGGAGCAGATGCTCGGCGCGATCAAACAGCTGGTCGGCGACGATCGCTATTCGGTGCTGCTGCCGCTCAACGAATTCTGGCCGCTGACCACGCTCGCTCTGCAATTGCCGTCGGACCTGCTGCGCGACGACGGACGCTACGGCAACTTCCGCAGCGCCGACTTTCATCGCGCGCTGCAGTTCTACGCCAACATGTTCCGGCGCCGCTGGGCGCCGAAGATGACCAACACCCAGGTCTCGAACGTCTGGGACGAGTTCGGGCGCGGCATGTTCTCGTTCTACATCTCCGGGCCCTGGAACATCGCGGAGTTCAAGAAGCGGATGCCGCCGGCATTGCAGGATGCCTGGATGACCGCGCCGATGCCCGGCCCGAACGGTCCCGGCATGTCCACTGCCGGCGGCGCGAGCCTCGTGATCTTCGGCAACTCGCGCAGCAAGACGGCGACCTGGGCGGTCATGGAGTACCTGTCGCGGCCGGCCGTGCAGGCGCGGTTCTACGACCTGACCGGCAACATGCCGCCGCGCCGCTCGACGTGGCAATCCGCGACGCTCGCATCTTCACCCTACGCGAAGGCGTACCACGCGCAACTCGATCGCGTGCGCTCCCCACCGAAGGTGCCGGAGTGGGAGCGCATCGCACAGGAGATGCGCCTGGCCGCGGAGCGCGTCGTGCAGAGCGTATCGTCGGTGGACGAGGCTTGCGTCGCGCTCGATCGCAAGACCGATGAGATCCTCGAGAAGCGCCGCTGGATGATGGACAAGGACCGGGTCACATGAGGCCTCAGCGCGCCGCGTGGCTGTTCGTGACGCCGGCGCTGCTCGTGCTCGGCGTGTTCTTCTTCCTGCCGGTGCTCGCTGCGCTGGCGATGAGCCTGACCGATTTCGACCTGTACGCGCTCGACGATTTCGCGAACCTGCGCTGGATCGGCTTCGAGAACTACGTGCGCCTGCTGCAGGAGCCGCTGTTCTGGAAATCGCTCGGCAACACGCTGTACTTCGTCGCGCTCGGCGTGCCGCTGTCGATCGGCGTTTCGCTCGGCGCGGCGCTGCTCGTCAATTCGAAGGTCGCGAAATTCCGCAGCGTGTTCCGCACGATCTACTTCGCGCCGGTGGTGACGACGCTGGTCGCGGTCGCGGTCGTGTGGCGCTACATCTTCCACACGCGTTACGGTTTCCTGAATTACTCGCTCGCCGCGCTCGGCATCGATCCCATCGACTGGATGGGCAACCCGCACTGGGCGATGCCCGCGATCGTGATCCTCGCCGTGTGGAAGAACTTCGGCTACAACATGATCATCCTGCTGGCGGCGCTGCAGAACATCCCCGAGGATCTCTATGAAGCGGCGCGCATCGACGGCGCGTCCGGCTGGCAGCAGTTCCGCCACGTCACGCTGCCGGGAGTCGGGCCGGTGCTGTTGCTGGTCAGCATCCTGACCATGACCGGCTACTTCCAGTTGTTCGCCGAGCCGTACGTGATGACGGAGGGCGGACCGCTGCAGGCGACCTACAGCGTGCTGTATTTCATGTTCGAGGAAGGCTTCAAGTGGTGGAGCCTCGGACGGGCCTCCGCCGTGGCGTTCCTGCTGTTCATATTGATGTTCCTCGTGACTGTGGTGCAGCTGCGGCTGGGACGTGAGCGGGGCGGAACATGAAGCGCAGACCCCGCGCGATCCTCGTCAACACTCTGCTCGTCGTCGGGGCAGTACTCGTCGCGTTTCCGCTGCTGTGGATGATTTCCGTGTCGTTCATGCCGACCGGCGCTGCGAGCACCTACCCGCCGCCGCTGCTGCCGGCGCATCCGACGCTCGACAACTATCGCGAGCTTTTCGCGAAGCACGCCGCCGGCCGCTACATGCTCAACAGTGCGATCGTCGCGACGCTCGCCACGCTGATCTCGCTGGTGTTCAACACGCTGGCGGGTTATGCGTTTGCGAAGCTGCGCTTCCGCGGTCGCGAGCACATCTTCCGCGGTCTGCTCGGAGCGCTGGTGATCCCGAGCCAGGTCGCGATGATTCCGCTGTTCGCGCTGGTCAAGGAGCTCGGGCTCGTGAGCACGTATGGCGGCGTGGTCGTGCCGGCGATGGCGAGCGTGTTCGGCATCTTCCTGGTGCGGCAGTACGCGCTGTCGCTGCCCGACGAGCTGCTGGAAGCGGCGCGCATCGACGGCGCCAGCGAAGCGCGCATCTTCTGGTCGCTGGTCGTACCGCTGGTGCGCCCGATCCTGGTGACGCTCGCGATCCTGACGTTCCTCGCGACCTGGAACGATTTCATGTGGCCGTTGATCGTGCTGACCGACGCCAAGCTGTACACCTTGCCGGTGGCGCTGGCGGGCCTGTCGCGCGAGCACGTGCAGGACAATGAGCTGATGATGTCGGGCGCCGTGATCACGGTGGTGCCGGTCTTGCTGCTGTTCCTCGGTCTGCAGCGCTACTACATCGCAGGCATCCTGGCCGGCAGCGTGAAAGGATAGGAAATGGGGACATTCCTCATTTCCTGTCGCGCCGTATGCAGAGCGCTTTGGAGTCTCAGAAATGAGGAATGTCCCCATTTCCTCGCATTGCTGCTCCTCGCCATGACCGCGACCGCCGCCGAAGCGCCGAGGCTTGAGATCCGCTATCTCGACGAGATGGAGGACATCGCGCCGTGGAAGTCGCTCGCCTCCGACGGCGTAAGCGCTTCGGTGCATTCGGCGAAGGGCGTCGACGGCGACGCGCTGGTGCTGGAGTTCGACCTGGCGAACACGGCCGGCTACGCGGCCGCGACGCGGCAGCTGCCGACCGAGCTGCCGGACGACTACGAGATCTCGTTCTGGATGCGGGCGGAAGCCGGTCGCAACAATCTCGAGATCAAGTTCGTCGACGCCTCCGGCGTCAACGTGTGGTGGTTCCGGCGTGCGAACTACCAGTTTTCCGGCGACTGGCAGCAGGTGCGCATCAAGCGGCGACAGATCGATTTCGCGTGGGGCACGACGACCGACCGTACGCTGCGCAGGTTCCAGTCGATCGAATTCGTGTTGAGCGCCGGCGACGAAGGCGGCCGCGGCAGCCTGTGGTTCGATCGGCTGTCGCTGAAGCCGCTGCCGCCGCAGCGCGCGCTGCCGCAACCGACGGCGCGGGCTTCGTCGGAAGCGAGCGGCAATGGCGCAGGGCTGGCGATCGATGGCAAGAGCGGCACGATGTGGAAGAGCGCGCGGACCGCCGGCGCGACCCAGACATTGGAGCTCGATCTGAAGGGGGTGCGCGAGTTCGGCGGCATCGAGATCGACTGGGCGCGCGACCTGTACGCGCCGCGCTACTCGATCGAGACTTCGCTCGACGGCAGCAAATGGCAGAAGGTGCGCAGCATCGACGCCAGCAACGGCGGGCGCGACTCGCACCTCATGCCCGAGTCGGAAGCGCGCTACATCCGGCTCACGATGCCGGATGCCGGCCGCGACGTCGGCATCAGCGAGCTGCACGTCCGCGACCTGGAGTTCGGCGCCTCGCGCAACGCCTTCGTGCGCTCGCTGGCCAAGCAGGCGCGCCGCGGCTGCTATCCGCGCCCGTACCTGGACGAGCAGGTCTATTGGACCCTCGTCGGAGTCGACGGCGACACGGAGGAGGGCATGCTCTCCGAGGACGGGGCGCTGGAAGTGCGCAAGGCCAGCTATTCCGTGGAGCCGTTCGTCAAGACGCGCTCCGGCTGGCTGACGTGGGCCGATGTGACGATCGAGCATTCGCTGGCCGATCGCTATCTGCCGATTCCGAGCGTCGGATGGAAGCATCGATCGATCGAGCTTACGACCACTGCCTATGCAACAGGTCCCGTCGGTGATACCGAGTTACACGGCGTTTACCGGCTGCACAATCCGACGCATAGTCACCAGCAAGTGACGCTGGCGCTTGTCGTTCGGCCGTTCCAGGTCAATTCGCCGGCGCAGTTCCTCAACACCGAGGGCGGCGTGAGTCCGATTCAGGACCTCGCATTCGACGATGGCGTCGTTACCGTCGACGGAAAGCCAGCGGTCTATCCGGTCACTCCGCCCAAATCGTTCCGCGCCGTCACGCTCGCGGCCGATACTCCGTGCGACTGGTTGCCGACAGGTGCCGGCAGTCATCGCGTGCGTGATGACAGTGGCTTCGCCTCCGGGGCTCTGGTTTACGACGTGGATCTGCAACCGGGTCAGAGCGAGGAGTTCGTGCTCAACCTGCCGCAGCACACACAGCAGCCTTTGCGCAAGGAAGAGGTCGGAGTCACGGGCACGCCCGCGCCGCTCGATGCGGTCGCCGCAGAATGGCGCGAGAAATTGAACCGCGTCGAGCTCACTGTTCCCGCGAAGTATCAATCGCTCGCTGACACGCTGCGCTCGTCGCTCGCCTACGTGCTGATCAACCGCGACGGTCCGGCCATCCAGCCCGGATCGCGGGCGTACGAGCGTTCGTGGATCCGCGACGGCGCGATGACTTCCGAAATGCTGCTGCGGCTCGGTCACGAGCAGGACGCGAAGGAATTCCTGCTGTGGTACGCGAAGTACCAGTTCGCGAACGGCAAGGTGCCGTGCTGCGTCGATCGCCGCGGCGCGGATCCCGTGCCGGAGAACGACAGCGCTGGCGAATTCCTGTTCCTGATCGACAGTGTTTACCGTTACACCGGCGACGAGCAGATGCTGCGGCAACTGTGGCCGGCGGTCGCCAAGGCGGTGGCGTACATGGACAAGCTGCGCCTCTCGGAGCGCACGGAAGCGAACAGCGCGGGCGAGCGCAAGGCGTTCTACGGACTGATGCCCGCATCGATCAGTCACGAGGGCTACTCGGCAAAGCCCATGCATTCGTACTGGGACGACTTCTGGGCGCTGGCCGGTTACGAGTCGGCGATCCGGATTGCTCGCGCGCTCGATCAGAAGGCCGAGATGCGCACCTTCATCGAATCGCGCGATCAGTTCCGTCGCGACGTCTACGTCTCGCTCAACGCGGCGATGCAGGCGCACGGTATCGACTACCTGCCAGGCGCCGCCGAGCTCGGCGACTTCGATGCGACCTCGACGTCGATCGCGCTGTCGCCCGTCGGCGAGCAGCAGATGTTGCCGCCCGAGGCGCTGCTGGCGACCTTCGAGCGCTACTGGAAGGACTTCGCGGCGCGCCGCACCGACAAGAGCTGGGATGCCTATACGCCGTACGAGTGGCGCAACCTCGGCACGTTCATCCGCTTGCGCTGGCGCGACCGGGGCATGGAGCTGATCGATTTCTTCATGAACGACCGGCGGCCGCACGAATGGAACCAATGGGCGGAAGTGGTCGGCCGCGAGCCGCGCAAATCGCGCTTCGTCGGCGACATGCCGCACGGCTGGGTCGCTTCGGATTACGCCCGCTCGCTGCTCGACATGTTCGCGTTCGAGCGGCCGGCCGACGAGACGCTGGTGCTGATGGCAGGCGTGCCGCAAGCATGGACGCAGCAGGAAGGATTCGGGGTCAAGAACCTGCGGACGCCGTTCGGGCCGCTCACGTACTCAGTGCGCGTCGAGGAGCAGCAGATCGTGCTCGACGTCGAGGACATCAGGATGCCGAACGGCGGTCTCGCGGTGGCATGGCCGGAGGGCGCTCAGCCGGCGCATCAGACCATTCAACGTGGCCAGGCGCGCTGGATCGGGACGGAGCTGCGCATCACGCGGCTGCCGCTCACAGTCGTGTTTCCGCGCGGCGGCGGTCAATGAGCGGCTTCGTCGAGCACCGCGCCGTTCGACGCGATCACGCGCGAGTAGAAGTGCGCGCTCGCTTTCGGCGTACGCTGCAACGTCTGATAGTCGACGTGCACCAGTCCGAAGCGCTTGGAGAATCCGTGCGCCCATTCGAGGTTGTCGAGCAGCGACCAGGCAAAGTAGCCGCGGACGTCGGCGCCCTGGCGGATCGCCTCGTGCACGGCGCGCAGATGCGTGCGCAGGTACTCGACCCGCAGCGGATCTGCCAGCACCGCTCCAGCGACGCTCGGCGGATCGGCGAACGCCGCGCCGTTCTCGGTGACGTAGACGGGCGGGTTGCCGTAACGGTTCTTGATCCACAGCAGCGTGTCGGTCAATCCCTGTGGAAACACCTCCCAGTCGGTTTCGGTGTAGAGCCGATTCTCCTGGCGCACGCCTGCCGTGCGCAGCGGCCACGCGTCGGCATCGGCGCGCACGACGCTGCGCGTGTAGTAGTTCACGCCTATGTAGTCGAGCGGTTGATGAATCGTCTCGAGATCGCTCGCGGAGCGCGGCGTCCAGGCCTGGCCGAAGATCACGGGCAGCTCTTCGGGATACGTGCCGCGCAGCGCCGGCTCGAGGAACTGCCGGTTCATGTACGCGTCGGCGCGGCGCGTGGCTGCCAGGTCCGCTTCGCTCTGGGACGCGGGATACTTCGGCTCGATGTTGACCACGAGGCCGATCGCATTTCGTCCCGTCGCGCGGTAGGCCTGCACCGCCGTGCCGTGCGCCATCATCAGATGATGCGCGACGATCGTGGCCTCGAACGCGCTGCGATGACCGGGCGCGTGCAGGTTGAGCAGGTAGCCGTCGTTCATCGCGACCCACGGCTCGTTGAGCGTGCTCCAGTAGCGGATGCGATCGTCGAGCTTGCGGAACACGACGTCGGCGTATTCGCCGAACCATTGGGCCACGTCCGGGTTGAGCCAGCCGCCGCGATCGTCCAGCGCGGCCGGCAGGTCCCAGTGGTAGAGCGTCGCCATCGGCTGGATGCCGCGCGCGAGCAGGCTGTCGACCAGTCGCTCGTAGAAGCCGAGCCCGGCCGCGTTGATGCGTCCCGTGCCCTGCGGCAACACGCGGCTCCACGAAATGCTGAACCGATAGGCCGCGAGCCCGAGCGAGCGCATCAGTTCGACATCGCTCTGGAAGCGTCGATAATGGTCGCAGGCGACGTCGCCGGTATCGCCGTTGGCGATCCGGCCCGGCGTGTGCGCGAAACGATGCCAGTTGCTGGGACCGGCGCCGTCGGCGAGCGGCGAGCCTTCGATCTGGTAGGCGGAGGTCGCGCAGCCCCACAAGAAATTCTTCGGAAAGCTCGTTGCCATCGACGGCGAGTTTATATGAGTTGCAAGCCGTGGCTGAAGTAACGCTGCGCTCGGTGCGTAAGGTTTATCCGAACGGGCATGTCGCGATTGCCGACGCCTCCTTCGGCATACGCGACGGCGAATTGCTGGTGCTGGTGGGCCCGTCCGGCTGCGGCAAGAGCACGCTGCTGCGGCTGATCGCCGGCCTGGAGGAAACCAGCGCCGGCTCGATTCTCATCGGCGAGCGCGACGTGACGCACCTCGAGCCGCGCGACCGCGACATCGCCATGGTATTTCAGAGCTACGCGCTCTATCCGCACATGACCGTCGCGCGCAATCTCGGCTTCGGCCTGGAGTTGCGCGGCCACGACGACGCCGACATCGCGCAGCGAGTTCAACATGCCGCGCAGACGCTGGAGCTGACGCAGTTCATGGATCGTCTGCCGCGACAGCTTTCCGGCGGCCAGCGCCAGCGCGTCGCACTCGGTCGCGCGCTCGTGCGACATCCGCAGGTGTTCCTGCTCGACGAGCCATTGTCGAACCTCGATGCGAAGTTGCGCGCTTCGACGCGCGCGGAGATTGCGCGGCTGCATCGCGCGCTCGGCACCACGATGATCTACGTCACGCACGACCAGGTCGAAGCGATGACGCTCGGCCAGCGCATCGTGGTGCTCGATCGCGGCGTCATCCAGCAGATCGACGAGCCGATGAAGATCTACGAGCGGCCGGTGAACCTGTTCGTCGCCGGGTTCCTCGGCAATCCCGCGATGAACCTCCTGCGCGGCACGCTGCGCCAGGAGTCCGGCGCGGTTCTGCAAGGCGAGGGCGCGCAGCTGCGCGTTCCCGCGCCGAACGGTCAGGCGGGGCAGGAGATCGTCGTCGGGATCCGCCCCGAGGATCTGCACATCGTCGACACCGGCGACAGTCTCAGCGCGACGGTCGAGCTGGTGGAATCCGTCGGCAGCGAAGCCTTCGTTCACGCCACCAGCGGCGGCTGGCGGCTGATTGCCCGCACCTCGCCTTACGATCTTCCCGCGCTCGGCGCCCGCATTAAGTTACAACCGGCGCCGCAGCGGCTGCATTTCTTCGACGCACACACGGGCACTCGGCTCGAGCACTGACCCCTGGGGTTTGACTCCGGCGGGCCGCCCAAGTAGAACTCACCGCTAGGGCGTTCCGGACAACGCCTCCAAATAATGAACGGCGGGGAAAGCGGGCTCCGCTGCTCGGGGAGAAAACAATGAAACATCCGTGCAATGTGCGCAGCCGCGTAGCTGTGTGTGCAGTCTTCGTCGTGGCCGCTGTATCGCTGACAGCATGCGGTGGTGGAGGTGGCGGCGGAGGTGGCGGCAACAACAACGGCGGCGGCGGCAACAATCCGCCACCCCCACCCTCAGGAACGTACACCGGCGTTACCAGTGCTGCGACGCTCGCAGCGGCCAACACGCCGACGATCGCCGGCGGGCTGCTGTTCGAGCTCGGCCTCGCCAGCGGCGATCGCCCGGTTCCCGCGCAGCTCGGCAGCGGCAAGCTGACGATTCCGAATGCGGTGCAGGCTGCGAGCAAGGCTCGCTTCGCCCGCAGCAAGCAGTCGCTCAAGCCCGTCGATACGCAGAACTGCGCCGACGGCGGCACGGTTCGCATCGACGATCAGACCAATGACAGCGGCATCGGCGCGGTCACCATCACCTACAGTGCGTGCAGCGAAGGCGGCACGCGCACTGATGGTGTGGTGCGTTTGCAAGTGCGTGCGTTCGATCTGGCGCAGAACCTGCCGACGGACTTCACTGCCACGTTCGACGGCTACACGCAGACCGCAGGCAGCTTCGCGGTCGACATCGACGGCGACGTGGTCACCTTGATCACGCCCACCTCGCTCACGACGACGTACGACACGGTGGCGCGCTACCGGCCGGAGAATGTCCAGCATGCCATGCAGAACCTGGTGGTCCGCCAGACCGTGCTGGGTGCGAATACCGATTCGGTCACGATCACGGGACGATTCTTTCATTCGGCGCACGGTTACGTGGATATCACGACGCCCGAGGCGCTCACGGTCAACATCACCACCGGCATTGCGAGCGCCGGCGTCGTGCGACTGCGCAACACCGCCACGGCGCTCGCGGATGTGCGCTTCACGTCGGCGGACCAGCTGGTGCTTTCGCTCGACGAGAACGGTGACGGCACTGCGGATCGCGAGCTGAGCGCAACCGGACTCACGGGGCTGCGCGCGGCGAATCACATTCCGTCCGCTCACGCGGGGCCGGATGCCACGATTGCCGAGGGTCACGGCGCAACGCTCAGCGGCAGCGGCTTCGACTGGGACGGCGATGCGTTGACGTACTCGTGGACGTGCGACAACTCACCGGTCGGACCATTCCCGATCGGCAACAGCGCGCAGCTCGATTTCCAGCCGCCCGCACCCGGTACCTACGTCATTCATCTGACGGTCAACGACGGGCAGCTGACGACACGCGATGAGATGACGTTGACCGTGACCGACAACGTCACGCCACTCGCCAACGCCGGCGCCGACGTCGAGACGGTGGACCATCAGACCGTCGTGATGGACGCCGGTGCGAGTACCGATGTCGAAAACGACCCGTTGCACTACGGCTGGACGCTGCTGTCGGCGCCGCCGGCGAGCTCGGCGCCGGCCACGGCGGAAGGCGTGACCTTCGACTTCGCGGCGGATCTGCCCGGCACCTACACCTACCGGCTCACCGTCGCGGACGCGTTCGGGCAGTCGGAGGACGAGGTCCGCATCGTCGTGAACCGCCTGATCGGCTTCGGCTTCAGCAGCGCAATGATCGTCGACCCGAGCACGACGCCGCAGCTGATCACGGAAACCGTGCCTATCAACGTCAGCCATGTGTACTCGGGCCCGCCAGTCCCGCTCGCAGTCTCGACGGACGTGCCGTGGCTGGATGTGGTTTCCGCGGCCGGACAAACCGGTCCCAATGCGACGGTCGTCGTGACTCTCGACACGTCGGAGCTGGCGTCGATGGCGAACGGCAATCACCTCGCACATCTCACGGTGACGCCTGCGGGCCATACGCCGCACACCGCGGAGCTGTTGTTGATGCTGGCGCTGCCGAGGATCGAGCACGTCGCGCCCTACGTGACGTACGTCGGCCAAGCGGCGCCGGTGACGTTCTACGGCAATCGCCTGGACCAGACGCTCGGCGCGACGCTGGTCATCAACGGCATCGAGGTGCACGGCTTCGCCGAATCGATGGCGAATCGGGCGCGCATCACGCTGCCGGTGCTGCCGGTCGGCGAATACACGATGCACATCAAGAACAATCTCGGCGTCGTCATCCCGATGAGCCGCTTCGTGGTGCGCCAGCCGCCGTCGTATCCGGACGCAGACGTAGCGACTCCCGGGCGGATCGAATCGCTCGAATACGACGCGGAGCGCGACGCGTTCTATGGCGTTTCCTACAGCGAGCTCACGGGAGTTTTCTCGGCGTGGCGGATGCGCTTCGATGGTGCGCAATGGCATACCGATACGATCGACGGCGCACCCGGTGCGGAGTCGGTCGCGATGAACGTCGACGGCACCAAGCTATTCGTGGCTGGCCCGAACTGCATCGTCCGCGAAGTGAACCCGGCGACCCTGCAGATAACGCAGACGGCTCAGCGCTCTTCGTGCTTCTCGGAGTTCTGGGGCCTCTCGCTCGGACTGGCCGACGGCCGCATCCTGGTCGGCAACAACAGTCAGTGGCCGACTGTGTACGAGTATCCGTCGTTCGTGGACACGACCACCCCGTTCCCGTTCATCAGCACCCCGCACTACAAGCTGAATCGCAATCGCGACCGGCTGTTGTGGGCGGAGACGCCGACGATCTCGGCGCCGCGCCACCTGTTCTTCTATGACCTGCCGACCGACACGTTCTCGCCGATCATCGTGCAGGATCCGGACACGTACATGTTCTCCTGGAACATTGCGATCAGCGACGACGGACATCGCATGATGCACCGGCGGGACGTGTACGAGGACGGCCAGTACGTGGGTTCGGTGAGCGCCAGCCTGACGAACGCGTTCATCAGCCCGGCCCTGACCCATGACGGCGAACACGCCGTGATCTTCGATCCTGATACTCACGTGCTCGCGCTGTACGATCTCGGCACCGGTCCCAACTTCCCGAAGATCGGCGACATCGACACGCTGCCCGACAGCACCCGCGCCCAGACACGCATCGCGCTGCTGCCCGACGACAGCGTCGCCTTCACTTTCACGACGCTCCTGGGGCAAAACGGCGTGACCGGCTACAGCCTCTACGTGCGCAATCTGCCCTAGCAGGGGCCGCGGTATACTCCGCGGCCCCATGAGCAGATCAAACTTCATCGAAGCCCTGGAGCGCGGCGTCACCGCGCACCAGGCCGGCCGGCTAGACAATGCCCTGAAGTCCTATCGCGAGGCCCTGGAGCTGCGGCCGAACGATCCGGAGGCTTCGAGCTTGTGCGGCCTGGCGTTGCTCCATAGCGGCAAGGGCGAGGAAGCGCTGCCGTTGCTGCAGCAGGCAGTCGATCGCGAGCCCGGCCAGGCCGGTTACCGGTTGAACCTCGCGGAAGGGCTCGCGCAAACCGGCAAAGCGGATCGTGCGATGGTCGAGCTCGGGCTCGTCATCGCAGTGGAACCTACGAATGCGCGGGCTCTGAGCCGTTTCTATGCGCTGGAAGCCGATTCGCTGCTCGCACGGCGCGACTGGGCGAAGCTCTACGCGAACGGCGTCGCGTGGACCAAGACCGATCCCAACTCGGCAGTCGCGTGGAATACGCTCTCGCGCGGCGCATTCGAGGACGGACGGCTGCGCGAGGCACGCGTTGCGTTCGCGCACGCACTCGCGCTCGGCAAACCGACAGCTGCAGAGCTGACGGCATACGCTGGTCTGAGTCTGAAAGCGCTGGAGATCAATGAAGCGGCCGTAGCACTCGATCGGGCCGAGGCGCTCGATCCGAACTATCCGCAGATGCTGTCGACGCGCGCCGTGCTGCTGATGCAGATCGGTCAGTTCGCCGCGGCAGAAGAGTATTGCCGCCGCTGCCTGCAACGGCGGCCCGACTTCGTGGCGGCGTACGCAACTTTGAGCCGCTTGCGCAACGGCGCGCTAGAGAATGCGGATTTCCACGCCTTGTACGCGATCGCGCGGGATCCGGCCGCGCATTTCGACAATCGCATCACGGCGATGTTCGCGATCGCGCACGCGTACGACGCCCGCGGCGACATCGATTCGGCATTCCTCACGTACCAGGGCGCACATGCGCTCGCGTTCGAACGCGATACGCGCGAGAAACGCACACGTGACATGGCGCAGGACTTCGCCAACGTGGAGCAACTGGCGCAGCGCTCGGATACGCTGCCGCAGGTTGCACCGCCCGACAACGCGCCGCGACCGATCTTCATCGTCGGCATGCCGCGGTCGGGCACTACGCTGATCGAGTCCGTGCTCGGCGCGCACTCGCGCGTCTTCGCGTGCTGCGAGCGGCCCGCCATGCGGCAGGTGCTGCGGGTCTTTCTCGGCGCGATGCAAAGCGGCAGCGCGATCGACGAGCAGAAGCTGCAGGACTGGGCGAAGTATTACTTCCGTGATCTGCCGAACATCGGCAGCGCCGATCACGTGACGGACAAGCACCCGCGCAACCTGGAAGCCGCAGGACTGATTGCCCGCATGCTGCCCAATGCAGTAATCGTGCACGTGCGTCGCGATCCGGTCGAGAACTGTCTCTCGGTGTATCGGCACGAATTCAACAAGCAGTGGACGTTCACGCACGACCTGCCCGACATCGCGAGCTACTACCGGCGCTACGCGCAGCTGGCCGCGCATTGGGAGCGCACGCTGCCGGGCCGGTTCGTGACGATTCAATACGAGGACTTCGTGCAGAACTTTGCGACCGCAGCCCCGCAGCTGCTGCAAGCATGCGGTCTGAGCTGGGAGCCGCAGTGTCTCGAGTTCCAGCAGACGCCGCGTGCGATAGCGACGTTCAGCGCCGTGCAGGTGCGCTCGCCGGTGGCGCTCGGCAATGGCCGTGCACAGAAATACCAGAAGCATCTCGGGCCGCTGCTCGCCGCGCTGCAGAGCTGACGAAACTGCGCGAGCGTCGAGGCTTTCCGCTACTCACACGGCGGGAACGAGTGCAGAATGCCGGCCACGATAGGCTGGTCGCACAAGGATGGTGTGTCATGGAACAAACGAAGAGATCCCGGACGAAGCGTTTCTGGGCGAGCAGCATCGCGCTGCTGGCGCTGGCAACGGTCGTGCACGCCGAGCCGTTCGACGCGAAGTCGCAGGTGCCCCGCGCAACAACGCCGCAAGCGCTGCGTACCAGACTCGAATCGCACTTCGCGACGTATCAGCGCATGCAGCAGGCAGCGGATCCGGCTGCTTTCATCCGTGACCGGCAGGCGTACCAGCAGTGGGCCGACCTGTTCTTTGCCGTGACGCTCGCGTTCGACGAGCGCATGTCGGTCGGCGACCTGTCGGCATTCGGTTTGAGCGCGCAGCCGGATGGCACGTACACGGTGGACCTCCGCAAGTTTCCGCAATGGGATCCGCTCGATGCGCGCTTGTATCGCCTGGGCAATCCGGCCGTGCTGGAATCGTATGTCCCCGCGCTCAAGGAGCGCGGCTTCAGGGATGCCGACATCGTTGCGCTGCGGACATATCTGGCGACGCATGATCCACGGTTACGCATCCACGCCGCGGGACGCGAGCTCGTCGACACCTTCGCGAAGCAACTGCAGGAGCGTCGCAAGGCGGGAAAGCCGTTGAACCTCGACCAGGTGCTGATGTATCGGTATCAGAAGGAGAGCCTCAAGGCAGAATGCGATCGGCAATGGGCGGTCGCGCTGATGGATGCGCTCGATCCGCAGCGGCAGCGCATCCTGGCGTCGTTCCTCGATGAATTCGAGTCGACGCTGCAGCTGGGCGGGCCGGCCGAGTCGCTCGATCGGTCGCTCGCAGCGGAGGCGGAGCCGATCGTCTCCGGCGAATACGTGCAGCGGCTCAACTTCGAGGAGGCGCAGCTGCGCCAGGACGTCGAGCAGCGCGCCAGGAAACTCACGGAAGGAGAACAGCGATGAACATCCGAACGCGCGTCTTCGCGACGCTGGGCCTCGCAGTGCTTTCTGCACAAGCCGCCGCTCTGCCCAAGCTGATACTGGTGCAGCCCAGCTTCAGCCAGACGGGCGCCAACGGTAGCGTCAATGCAGGGTTGATCGTCGAGGCTTCGACCAGTTTGCCCGTACTGGTGATCGGTGGCGGCTTCACCATCACCTGCAATACCAGCACGCTGCAGCACACGGCCGAGCGCATGAAGAGCTACTCCAGTTTCTTCGGCCCGCACGAGAGCCTGGAAATACCCGAGGTCGTGCCGAGCGTGTATCCGATTCCCGGATGGTCGACCGTCGAGGCGGGTCAGTGCGGCGAGTGTGTGATGCAATACAAGGGCGAAGCGCGGGACGAAACCAGCCTGTCGATTCGCGTCGGCAGCACCGGCATCGGCGCCAACTTCACACTCATTCCGGCGGGCGAGGAGTTACGCAGCGATTCGATTCTCGCGAACGTGTGTCGCTACCGGCAGCGGCAATGCTGCACGCCGCTCTGCGCAATTCCATGACTGCAAGGGAAGGGAACTCCCATGAAAATACTGATCAGCTTGCTTCTGTGCATCTGCTCCGCGGGCGCCTGGGCGCAGTGCAGCCCTATCGTCATCGATACCCACAGGGACGGCATCACGCTCGGCCCTGCGGGGAGAACAGTTGCGTTCGACGTCAACGCCGACGGCTTTGCGGATACCGTGCAGTGGGTGCGCCCCGGCGGCGACGAGGCCTTCCTGGTGCTCGATCGCAATCGCAACGGCGTGGTCGATGACGGCTCGGAGCTGTTCGGCGTCGGCACGCCGCTGCTCGAAGGCGGCACCGCGCCGAACGGCTTCGTCGGCCTCGCCCAGTACGATCAACCGCTGCTGGGCGGCAACGACGACGGCGTCATTTCGCGCGCGGATGCGATCTGGCAGGAGCTCTCGCTATGGGTGGACTCCAACGCCGACGGCATTGCCACCGCCCATGAGATGCGCCGGCCTGAGGCTTTCGGCCTCACGTCCTTCGGCGTCATTCCGCGGGCCCGGCGCTACATCGATCCGGCGGGCAACTCGCTGCCGTACTGGGCCTGGGCCGGCTCGACCGGCCGGCCCGCGCGCACGGTGATGGTGGACGTTTATTTCCTGCAGTTCGATCCTTGAGCGCTACAGCCCGGGCACGGGGAACTTCACGCAGAGCGCTTTCACGGCTGCGTGCAGTTCCTCGAGCCGCGACGCGTTGTCGTGAGAGCGCATGGCTGCGACGATCCACTGCGCGACCTGCGACATCTGCGCTTCTCGCATTCCTCGCGTCGTCAGCGCCGGCGTGCCGAGACGGATGCCGCTCGGACGCAGCGGCGGGCGCGGATCGTCGGGGATGACCTGCTTGTTCACCGTGAGCCCGGCATCGTCGAGCGCTTTCTCGGCGACGCGGCCGTCGATCGCGAACGACTGGATCGTATCGATCACCATCAGGTGATTCTCGGTCCCGCCGGTGATGAGTTTGCAGCCGCGTTGCTGCAACTCCTGTGCGAGCGCTTGAGCATTCGCGAGCACTTGTCTGGCGTAGGCGCGAAATGGCGGTTGTGCCGCCAGCTTCAGCGTGACCGCGATGCCGGCCACTGCGTTCATGTGCGGGCCGCCCTGCATGCCGGGGAACACGGCCTGATCGATCTTCGGCGCGAGCCCGGCTTTGCACAGAATCATGCCGCCGCGCGGACCGCGCAGCGATTTGTGAGTGGTGGTCGTCACGATATCGAAGCCGGCGTCCAGCGGATTGGCCAGCGCGCCGCCGGCGATCAAGCCCCCGAGGTGCGAGACGTCCGCCATCGTGAGTGCGCCGACATCAGCTGCTATCGACTGGAACTGCGCGTAGTCGAACTCGCGCGGATACGAGGAGTGTCCGCACAGCACGATCTTCGGCTTCACCTGCTTCGCCGTCGCACGCAGGCCGTCGTAGTCGATGTCCCCGCGCGTCGGCAGCGTGCGATAGCGGACGAAGTTGAAGATCTTGCCCATGCACGACACCGGCGCGCCGTGCGTCAGGTGACCGCCGTGCGAAAGATCCATCGCAACGACGGTGTCGCCCGGCTCGAGGCATGCCATGTAGACAGCCTGGTTCATCGGCGAACCGCTCAACGGTTGCACGTTGGCGTGCTCGGCGCGGAACAGCGCCTTGGCGCGCTCGACTGCGAGCGTCTCGATGCGGTCCGTGAACTGCTGGCCGCCGTAGTAGCGCCGCCCCGGGTAGCCCTCCGAGTACTTGTTCGCGAACACGCTGCCGTTGGTCGCGTAGACCTCCGGGAACGCGTAATTCTCGGATGGGATGAGCTCGATACCTTCGCGTTGCCGCTGCTCCTCGGCGCGCAGCGCGGCGAATACATCGGGATCGGCAGTTTCGAGCAGGTCGAATGAAATTTGCATGACGGCGCTCCAGTGCGAGGAGTGGGACGAGTGCCCAGGCGAGCGGCCGCAGGCAGGGAGTGACCCTGCACGCATGCTTCCCAATGGTTGAGCCCATTTACGCCAGTCACATGCGCGCCAAGATGCTAGCACGGGAGCAGCCGGATGGAGTTAACATCGGGCCAGCAGCCCATACTCAACCGCTCGCCATGCCGCTCAACTACGACAAGCTGATGAGCACGAAATTCGAGCCGGTGCGCCAGACTTATGCGCGCCGGGACACGATGCTGTACGCCCTCGGCGTCGGCGTCGGTGCGCTCGATCCCTGCGATCCGCAGGAGCTCAAGTACGTCTACGAGAAGAACCTGGTCGCGCTGCCGACGCTTGCCGTGACCCTCGCCGCCGGCGCGATGCGGCTCTCGGATCCCGCGTACGGCATCAACTACCGCATGCTGCTGCATGCCGAGCAGACGCTCCAGATGCACAAGCCGCTGCCGGTCGAAGGCACCGTCGTCAGCGAGGCGCAGATCGACGAGATCTACGACAAGGGCGCAGCCAAGGGCGCGATCATGTACATGACGCGCAAGTTATACGAAGCGTCGAGCGGCGACCTGCTGGTCACGATGGGCAACGTCGCGTTCCTGCGCGCGGACGGTGGTTTCGGCGGCAAGAGCGAAGGTGCGCCGAAGCCGCGGCCGGTGCCGGCGGATCGCTCGCCGGATCTGCAGGCAACGATGCCGGTGACGCTCAACCAGGCGCTCATCTATCGCCTGTCCGGCGACTACAACCCGCTGCACATCGATCCGGAAGTTGCGCGCAGCGCCGGCTTCGAGCGGCCGATCCTGCACGGGCTCGGTGCGTACGGCACTGTCGGCCGTGCGTTGATCAAGGTGTTGTGCGGCGATGACCCGGGACGCTTGCGGCGTCTCGACGTGCGCTTCACCAGCCCGGTCTATCCGGGCGAGCCGCTGCACGCCGACATCTGGAACGTCGGCGCGGGCGACGCGGCGTTTCGCCTGGTCGCGAGCGAGCGCAACGTCGTGGTCGAGGACTTCGGCCGCGTCGAGTACGAGGCCTGACGCGACACATCATGTTCACTGCCTGCGGCGTCATCACGATCACGACGGACTTCGGTCATCAGGGGCCGTTCGTGGCAGTCATGAAGGGTCGCATGCTCGCGCACCTGCCCGGCGCGCGCATCATCGACGTGACACACGAAGTTCCCGTGTACTGGCCGGCCGAAGCGGGCTTCTGGCTGGCGCGCGCCTACTCGTACTTTCCGAGAGGTTCCGTGCATGTCGCCGTCGTCGATCCCGGCGTCGGCACCTCGCGCGACATTATCGTCGTCGTCGCAGCGGGCCATGCATTCGTCGCGCCGGACAACGGATTGCTCGCGCCGGTCGTCGCGCGCGCCGATGGGCCGTCCATCTATCGACTGGACACGGCGAAGGCGCTGGCGAAGTTCAAGTTACCGGCGCCGAGCGCCACATTCCACGGCCGCGACCTGTTCGCACCGATCGCGGCGGAGCTCGCTGCCGGTCGCGCCGCGCCCGCCGATCTCGGGCCGAAGATCACGGATATCGTGCCGTCGTGGGTCGACGAGCCGACGGTCACGGCCGACCAGGTCAGCGGCGTGATCATCACGATCGATCACTTCGGCAACCTGATCACCAACATCGACGCGGACCTGATCCGCGCCTTCGCCGCACCGGTCGTCCGCACCGGCGGTCACGCGCTGCCGCTGCGGCGGACCTACGGCGACGTCCGGCCGGGCGAATTTCTCGCCCTGGTCAACTCCTTCGGGGTCATCGAGATCGCCCGGGCGGAGCAAAGCGCCGCGGAGGCGCTGGGACTGGGCCGCGGCGCGCCGGTCACCATCGCCCACCGCTGAATGGCCCGACCGGGCCGGCCCTTGCAGAACTCCACCCGCGAACCCAGTCTAAGGCCGTGCAGGGGTTAGAAGGGCGGACATGGCCCGGCCATTGAAAACGCCGGCGCATCGTATATAGTCCGCAGGCTTCCGGCCCCGCCGGGGTTCCGATCTAGTTGATTTTGATCGAATTTTTTTAGGAATCGCCATGGTGGAGAGAGACGACGATCATTTCGATCTCGACGAGGACTTCGTGGCCGAGAGCGACGAGAGCTCCAGTTACGAAAAGTTCATCGACCCGGTCGGCCGGCGGGCGCGCCCCAGCGCCGCGGCGGCGGCCAAGAAGGGCAAGGCCGCATGGAGCAAGCTGGAGGACGTGCTGGCCGAGCGGCGCCTGCAAAAAGAACTCAAAGACTTCGAAGGCGACTAGTCTTTAAAGCTGCGCGCAGGCCGCTACGGCCTGCGCGCCTCGCTTAACCTCCGCGGGGTGTGCGCGGAGTCATGGGGCAAAACATGACGATGGCTGATCCGACGCCCGGCGCCTCGCCGTGGGTCGTGCTGAAGTTCGGCGGCACCAGCGTTTCCTCCGTCGCGAACTGGAAGAACATCGCCGCAGTCCTGCGCGACCGGCTGGCCGAAGGGCTGCGCCCGGTCGTCGTGCATTCCGCGCTCTCCGGCATCACCGACCGTCTCGACCAGCTGCTCAGCCTCGCCCTCGGCAACGAGTGGCAGCCGGTCATGGAGCAGATCGAGCAGCGCCATCGCGACCTGGCGCGCGACCTCGGCGTCATTCCGAGCCCGGAGCTCGAAGAGCAGTTCAAGCGATTGCGGCAGATCGCCGCCGGCATCGCGCTGGTCGGCGAAGTGAGCGAGCGGCTGCGCGCGCGCGTGCTGGCGCAGGGAGAGTTGATGGCGACGCGTCTGGGCGCGGCGTTCCTCACCGCGCAGGGCCTGGATGTGCAGTGGGTCGATGCACGCGCCGTCATCAAGGCGGAGCCGCGTCGCAACGCCAGTCTGCGCGCGAGCTATCTCTCCGCAACCTGCGCCTACGATCCCGATCCGGAGCTGCAGCAGCGCTGGTCGACGCCGGGCACCGTCTGGATCTCGCAAGGCTTCATCGCGAGCGACGAGAGCGGCGACACGGTGCTGCTCGGCCGCGGCGGCTCCGACACCTCCGGCAGCTACTTCGCCGCCAAGCTGCAGGCGCGCCGCCTGGAAATCTGGACCGACGTGCCCGGCATGTTCAGCGCGAATCCGCGCTCAGTGCCGACTGCGCGCCTGCTGCGCGCGCTGGAGTACGACGAGGCGCAGGAAATCGCCAGCAGCGGCGCCAAGGTCCTGCATCCCCGCTGCATCATGCCGGTGAAGCAATACGGCATCCCGCTGTACGTGTACGCAACGCAGACGCCGAAGCTGGAGGGTACGGTCGTCACGACGCATGGCGGCAACGTCGCGGCACAGGTCAAGGCGGTTACGATCAAGAAGAGCATCACGCTGATCTCGATGGAGACGGTCGGGATGTGGCATTCGGTCGGCTTTCTCGCCGACGCTTTCGCCGTGTTCAAGCAGCACGGCCTGTCGATCGATCTGGTCTCGACCTCGGAAACCAGCGTCACGGTGTCGCTCGACCCGGCGGCGAACGCGATGGACAAGGCCACGCTGGACGAGCTGGTCGCCGATCTCGGCAGGCTGTGCCGCGTCGAGATCATCGGGCCGTGCGCGGCCGTGAGCCTGGTCGGCCGCAACATCCGCGCGATCCTGCATCGTCTCGGCGAAGCGCTCGAGCTGTTCGAAGAGCAGAAGATCTACCTGGTCACGCAGGCGGCGAACGACCTCAACATCACGTTCGTGATCGATGAGGGGCACGGCGACCGGCTGGTGACGCGCCTGCACGAGATCGCGATCCGCAAGATGACCGCCGACCGCGTGCTCGGTCCGACCTGGGAAGAACTGTACGGTGGTGCGGACAAGGGCGCGGTAACGGTGCGCCAGTGGTGGCAGGATCGCCGCAACGAGCTGCTTGCGCTGGGCCGTGAGCACGGCGCTGCCTTCGTCTACAACCGCGCGACACTCGAGGCGCGCGCGCAATCGCTCAAGGCCTTGCCGGGCATCGATGCGGTGTTCTATGCGATGAAGGCGAACTGGCATCCGCAGATCCTGCAGGTGTTCTACGAGCAGGGACTGGGATTCGAGTGCGTGTCGCGCGGCGAAGTCGAGCACGTGCTGGCGACGCTCAAGGGCATCGACCGCAAGCGCATCCTGTTCACGCCGAACTTTGCGCCGCGCGCGGAGTACGAGTGGGCGGTGGAGCAGGGCATCTGGGTCACGCTCGACAACCTGCATCCGCTCAAGAAGTGGCCGGAGCTGTTCAGGGGGTGCGAGCTGTTCGTACGCATCGACACCGGCCACGGCCGCGGTCACCACGACAAGGTGCGTACCGCCGGCGTGCATTCGAAGTTCGGCGTGCCGCTGTTCGAGCTCGACGAGCTGGAGCGTCTGGCGAAAGCGGCTGGCGCGAAGATCGTCGGCCTGCACGCTCACACCGGTAGCGGCGTGTTCACCGTCGACAACTGGCAGTCGGTCGGCGACACGCTGACTGCGCTTACGGCGCGGTTCCGCGACGTACGCACTGTTGATCTTGGCGGCGGGCTCGGCGTGCCGGAGCGACTCGGCCAGCAAGGCGTGATGCTGTCGGAGTTCGGCGCGACGCTCGCCGCGCTCAAGGCCGCGCATCCGAAGCTGGCGCTGTGGATCGAGCCCGGCCGCTATCTGGTCGCCGAAGCCGGCGTGTTGCTCGCACAGGTCACGCAGCTGAAGGGCAAAGGCGAAGTGCACTACGTCGGCGTAGCGACGGGCATGAACTCGTTGATCCGCCCGTCGCTGTACGGCGCGCACCACGAGATCCTCAATCTCAGCCGGCTCGATGACCCTGCCACCGAAGTCGTGAACGTCGTCGGCCCGATCTGCGAGTCCGGCGACCAGCTCGGCGTCGATCGCCTGCTGCCGCCGACCGAGGAAGGCGACATCGTGCTGATCGCAACGGCGGGCGCGTACGGGCGCGCGATGAGCTCGCGCTACAATCTGCGCGATCCGGCGGCGGAGTTCGTGATCTGATGGAGTTCGAGATCGTCGCCGAAGGCTTGCGGTTCCCCGAAGGGCCGATCGCGATGGCCGACGGCTCGATCGTGCTGGTCGAGGCTGCACGCGGCACGCTGTCGCGCGTATGGAACGGCCGCACCGAAGTGATCGCGGATCTCGGCGACGCACCGAACGGCGCAGCGCTCGGCCCCGACGGCGCCGTCTACGTCTGCAACAACGGCGGCTTCGAGTGGCACGAGATAAATGGCTTGCTCGTGCCCGTGCGCGCTGCGCCGGACTACGAGACGGGCCGCATCGAGCGCGTCGATCTCGCGACTGGCAGGTTCGAACGCCTCTACGCGACGTTCGAAGGCGAGCGCCTCGGCGGTCCGAACGACCTCGTCTTCGATCGCACCGGCGGCTTCTGGTTCACGGACATGGGCAAGAGCTTCGCGCGTCAGCGCGATCACAGTTGCCTGTTCTATGCACGAACCGACGGCTCGCACCTGCATCGCGCCGTGCATCCGGCTGTTTCGTTCAACGGCGTCGGACTGTCGCCGGACGAAACGGTCGTGTACTGCAACGACACCGAGACGCAGAAGCTGTGGGCATTCGATGTCGCCGAGCCGGGCAAGCTGCGACCGTTCGCTTTCGGCCAGCGGGGCCGCGTCGTGTGCACGCTGCCCGGACATCAGCTGCTCGACAGCCTCGCCGTGGAAGCCAACGGCAACGTTTGCGCGGCGACCTTGCTCAACGGCGGCATCACGACGTTCGCGCCGGACGGCTCTTTCGAGCACGTCGCGCTGCCGGATCCGCTCACGACCAACATCTGCTTCGGCGGCGCCGACCTGCGCGACGCTTACATCACGCTGTCGGGGACGGGCAAGCTGGTGAAGGCGCGCTGGCCGCGGCCGGGGCTGAAGCTGAATTTCCAGCAGAGCTAGCGATTCCTGTGCCTGTGCTCCAGCTCGCGAACGACTGTGGTGAGCGAGAGATTCCGGCTCTTCAGCAGCAGCGCCAGGTGATACAGCAGATCCGCTGATTCGCCGACCAGCCGCTCGTCTTCCTGCGTCACGGCCGCGAGCGCGACTTCCACGCCTTCCTCGCCGACCTTCTGCGCGATGCGCGTCGGTCCTTCCGACCACAGCCGCGCGGTGTAACTGCCTTCGGGGCGATCGCTGATCCGCTGCGCAATCGTGGCTTCCAGTCGCATGAGGAATGACAAGGCGGTGGCGGCCGTCGCGACGTCATCGCCGAAACAACTCTGCGTGCCGAGATGGCAGGTCGGTCCTGCCGGATCGGCGAGCACCAGCAGCGTATCGTTGTCGCAGTCGGTGACGACGTCCACGACGTTCAGCCAATGCCCGGACGATTCGCCCTTGGTCCACAGGCGGTTGCGGCTGCGGCTGAAGAACGTGACGCGCTTTTCGGCGAGCGTCATGCGCAAGGCGTCGCGATTCATGTACGCGAACATCAGAACCTGGCCGCTGCGCGCGTCCTGCACGATCGCCGGCATCATGCCGCCGTTCTTGTCCCAGTCGAGCGCCGCGACCTGTTCCAGCTTCATGGACGCACCTCGATCGCCTGCTTGCGCAGGAATTGCTTCAGCTCCGGAATCGGCAGCGCGCCAGTATGGAACACGCTGGCCGCGAGCGCGCCGTCGACGCGCGCTTCGCTGAACACTGCGGCGAAGTGTTCCGGCCGGCCGGCACCGCCGGACGCCACGAGCGGTACCTTGCAAAGCCGGCGTACCGCTGCGAGCTGTGCGATGTCGTAGCCCTGGCGCACACCGTCGCTGCTCATGCAATTGAGCACGATTTCGCCCGCGCCGCGCGCCTGCACTTCGCCGACCCAGTCGTGCGTGCGGCGCGCCGTGTTGCGCGTGCGCTGCGGATCGCCGGTGAACTGATATACGAAGTACTCGCCATCGACCGACTGGCTGTCGATGCCGACGACCACGCATTGCACGCCGAAACGCGCGCTCAGGCGGCTGATCAGCGCGGGGTCGGCGAGCGCCGGCGAATTGATCGAGACCTTCTCGGCGCCCTCGCCGAGCACGTGCTCCGCGTCCGCGACGCTGCGGATGCCGCCGGCGACGCAGAACGGGATGTCGAGAATCGCCGCGACGCGCCGTACCCAGCTGCGATCGACCGAGCGGCCGTCGGGACTCGCTGTGATGTCGTAGAACACCAGCTCGTCCGCGCCCTCGTCGCGATAGCGCTGCGCGAGCTCGAGGATGTCGCCCACGACCACGTGGTCGCGAAAGCGCACGCCCTTGACGACCTGGCCGTCCTTTACGTCGAGGCAGGGGATGATGCGTTTGGCAAGAATGGCCGCAGCTCCTCGGGCGAGATCTTGTTTTCCAGCAGCGCCCGGCCGCTGATCGCAGCCGTGACACCGCATTCCGCAAGCGAGCGCAGGTCGCGGGCGGCAGCTATACCGCCGGAAGCCTGCCATTGCAATTCCGGATACCGCCGCACGGCTTCCGAGTACAGCGTCAGGTTGGGCCCGAGCAGCGTGCCGTCGCGAGCGATGTCGGTGCACAGCACGTGCGTCAAGCCGACGTTCATGAAGCGCTCGATGAGCGTCCACAGCGTCGCCGGGCTCGTCTGCTGCCAGCCATGCGTCGCGAGCCGGGGCACGCCGGCAGCGTCGAGGCGCACGTCCAGGGCGAGCACGAAGCGCCGCGGATCCAGCTCGAACATCCAGGTCATCACCCGATCCGGATCGGTCACGGCGATGCTGCCGATCACGGCGCGGTCGACGCCTGCAGCGAACAGATCGCGGATGCGCTCGATCGTGCGCAGGCCGCCACCGACCTGCAGCTTGATCGTGCCGCTCTTCGCAAGGTCCAGCACCACCGGGAGATTCGGTTGCGTGCCGTCGCGCGCGCCATCGAGATCGACGATGTGCACGCGGCGCGCGCCGAGTGCGCGATAGCCTTCCAGCACATGCTGCGGTTTGTCGGAGTAGACCGTCTCGGCCGCGAAGTCACCCTTCAGCAGGCGCACGCAGCGACCGTCGCGCAGATCGATGGCCGGAATCAGCTCCAGACTCGGCATTGCCTTCATGGCCGTCCCTTCATGACACGAGCAGGAAATTGCGCAACACGAGCGCGCCGGCCCGCGCCGACCGCTCGGGATGGAACTGAGCGCCGAACACCTTGCCGCGCGCGACCATGGCGGTGAAGCGCTCTCCGTAAGTCGCCGTCGCGATCGTGTCGTCGCTGACGGGCACACAGTAGCTGTGCACGAAGTAGACGTGGTCGCCGCTGGCGACGTCGTCGAGGAGCGGCGAGGGCGTGGTGAACTCCAGCTGATTCCAGCCCATGTGCGGCACTGGCAGACCGTCGCGCTCAGCGAAGCGTTGCACGCGACCCGGCAGCAGCCCGAGACAGTCCACATTGCCTTCGTCGGAACACTGGAACAGCAACTGCATGCCGACGCATACGCCCAGCAACGGCTGGCGCAGGCTGCGAATGGTGTCGAGCAGGTTGGCGCTGCGTAACCGGTCCATGCAATCGGCCGCGGCTCCCACGCCCGGCAAGATCACGTGCGTGGCGGCGCGCAGGGTTTGCGCGTCGGTCGTGATCGTCGAGTCGATGCCGAGGCGGTCGACCGCGTATTGCAACGACGCGATGTTGGCGCCGCCGCTGTCGATGATCGCCAGCCGTATCACAACGTTCCCTTGGTACTCGGCAATTGTGCGTCCGTGATCCGGATCGCCTGGCGCAACGCGCGCCCGACGCCCTTGAAACAGGCTTCGATCATGTGGTGCGTGTTCTCGCCGGTCACCTTGATGTTGATGGCGGCGCCGAGGGTTTCCGCCAGCGAGCGGAAGAAGTGCGGCACCAGCTCGGTCGGCAGCTGCCCGACCTGGTCGCGGCCGAACTGGCCTTCGAACACGAAATACGGGCGGCCCGACAGGTCGATCGCCACCTGCGCGAGCGCTTCGTCCATCGGCAGCAGAAACCCATAGCGCTGGATGCCGCGCTTGTCGCCCAGCGCCGCCTTCAATGCTTGCCCGAGGGCCAGTGCGCAATCCTCGACCGTATGGTGCTCGTCGATGTGCAGATCGCCGGAACACGACAACTGCAACGAGAACCCGCCGTGCTTCGCCACCTGCTCCAGCATGTGATCGAAGAAACCGATGCCGGTGGCGACGCGGATCGGCGTTTCCTCGTCGAGCCGCACCTCGACGTTGATGTCGGTCTCCTTGGTCTTGCGCGCGACCGTGGCCGTACGGCGCACGATCTGCATCCAGCTGTCGTCGGCGACGCGAATGCTCTCGATGCCGAGCTTGCGCGCCCGTTCCAGGTCCGCATCGCGCGTGCCGATGAAGCAGGCGCCGCTGGGATCGATCTGGCCGGTACGCAGATAGCTTTCCAGGAGCTCCGGGTCGATGAAGATGACACGTGGCGAGCTCATGCCGCGGCTCCGGTCGATAGCGCGATGCCATGCAGCAGCCGGTCGTTCTGCTCGGTCGTGCCGAGCGAGATCCGCAAGCTGCTGCCGAGGCCCGGTTGCGAGCGCGGGTCGCGGATGATCAGGCCGGCCGCCGCGGCGCCGCGCAGCACGCGATCCGCGTCGACGCAATCGACGAGGATGAAGTTCGAGTCGCTGTGCCACACACGCCGGATTGCCGGCAGACGTCCCAACTGCTCGCTGACGCGCGCGCGCTCGGCGCGGATGATCTCGATCCTGCGCTTCGACTCCGCGCGATGCGCGGCATCGGTGAACTTGAGAACGCTCTCGATGGTTTGCGTCGGCAGCGCATAAGGCGTGATGACGCGAGCGAGCAGGCTGACGATGTCGGCATGCGCGAGCAGGGCGCCGCAGCGCGCGCCGGCAAGGGCGTAGGCCTTGGAGAGCGTGCGTAGAACGACGAGGTTGGGGTAGCGATCCAGGCGATCGATCAGACTCGCCGCGCCTGAGAATTCGATATAAGCCTCATCGACGACGACGATCGCGCGGTCGCGCAGCTGTTCGCACAGCGATTCGATCGCGGCGCGGTCCAGCAGATTGCCGGTGGGATTGTTGGGCGTGCAGAGGAACAGCAGCTTGACTCCGATCCGCCAGGCATCGAGCACAGCCTGCGCATCGAGTGCGAACCCGCGGTCTTTCAGCAACGGCACCTCGAGGACCCCGGCGCCTTGAATTCGCGCGGATACCTTGTACATCCCGAAGGTCGGTGGGCAGATCAGTACGCTGTCCTGCCCGGCCCGGCAGAAGGTCCGCACCAGCAGATCGATTCCTTCGTCGCTGCCGCGACCCGCCAGCAGATTGTCCGGCGCCACCCCGTACAAGGCAGCGAGGTGCGCAACGAGCTCTGCAGGCTGCGGCTCGGGATAGCGGTTCAGCCCGGCGAATGAGGTGTCGCCGCTTGCACGCCATGGCATCTCGTTCGCATGCATGCGCTCCAGCGAAGGCTCCCAGGCCGCGTGCTGGTAGGGTTGCAGCGAGAGGATGTCCGGCCGCGCGAGCTCGAGGATCGGGTTCATGCGCGCCCCTGTGCGAGCTGTGCGAGACGAACCTGCACGGCGTTGGCGTGCGCATCGAGGCCTTCGAGCGCAGCGAGCGTGATCGCTGTCGGGCCCAGCTCGCGCAGGCCCTCAGACGTGAGCTCCTGCACCGTCATGCGCTTGAGGAAGTCGTGCAGCGACAGGCCGCTGTACGCCTTTGCGAATCCGTACGTCGGCAGCACGTGGTTCGTGCCGCTGCAGTAGTCGCCCACCGTCTCGGGCGTCCAGGCACCGAGAAACACCGACCCGGCGTTGCGCACCTGCGGCAGCCAGTCGCGCGCGTTCGCGACCTGCAGAATCAGATGCTCGGGTGCGTAGGCGTTGCTGAGCTCGATAGCCGCGTCGAGCGTGTCGACGACGAACAGGCGTGCATGCTCGATCGATTTGCGCAGCGTATCGACGCGGCCGAGCTTGCGCATCTGCCTTCCGACCTCTGCGGCCGTTTGCTCCGCCAGCACGCTCGATGTCGTGACGAAGATAACTTGCGCATCGGCGCTGTGCTCCGCCTGCGCCAGCAAGTCGGCGGCGACGAACTCGGCGCGCGCAGTGGCATCGGCCACCACCAGAACTTCGGAAGGACCGGCCGGCAGATCGAGGGCGGCCCCGTCCGGGTCGTTGGCGACCTGCAGTTTGGCCGCTGTCACCCACGAGTTACCCGGGCCGAAAATCTTGTCGACCTTGGGCACGCTCGCGGTGCCGTAGGCCATCGCCGCGATTGCCTGCGCGCCGCCGAGCTTGAATACGCGGCGGATGCCGCAGAGATTGGCTATCGTCAGCACGGCCGGATCGGCGGTGCCGTCGCGACGCGGAGGCGTGCACATGATCCGCGTCGGACAGCCGGCGATTCGTGCCGGCACGGCCAGCATGATCGCGGCGGAGGGCAGGGGAGCGACGCCTGCCGGAACGTACAATCCGACCGCATCGATGGGCCGGAACTGACGCTCGCACACGACGCCAGGCGCCGTTTCGACTCGCAACGGCGCTGCGGCCTGCGCTTCGTGAAAGCGCCGCACGTTGGCAATAGCGCGATCGATGGCCCGTCGTTGCTCCGCGTTCAGCGCTGTCTCCGCCGCCGCGAATTCAGCGGTGCTCACTTCGAGTGCTTGCAGCGCGACACCGTCGAAGCGCCGTGTGAAATCGAGCAGCGCCGGGTCGCCCCGCTCGCGCACATCGCGAACGATCTCCCGCACGCCCTCGTGCACCTCTGCGGCGTCGCGCTGCACCGGACGGCGCAGGGCCTGGCGACGTTGCTCCGCCGACAGCGACGACCAGTTGTGGAGAGGAATGCTCACGCCAGCATCTTCTCGACCGGCAGCACCAGGATCGCGCTCGCGCCGGCGCTCTTCAGGCTTTCCAGCGTTTCCCAGAACACGTTCTCGCGGCAGACCGCGTGCACCGCCACTTTGTCGCTGACGCCGTCCAGCGGCACGATCGTCGGCGACTCGCTGCCGGGCAACAGCTTCTTGATCTCCGGCAGCTTCGCACGCGGCGCGTGCAGCATGATGTACTTGCTCTCCTTCACCTGCTGCACGCCGTCGATGCGCATCGACAGGCGGTGCAACCACTCCTGCTTCTCGGTCGTGACCGGCACCGGCGTACTGATGATCGCGGCCTGGCTTTCCAGAATCGTGTCCGCTTCCCAGAGATGGTTCGCGACCAATGTCGAGCCGGTGGAGACCAGGTCGCAGATGAAGTCGGCGCGACCGAGGCGCGGCGCAATCTCGACAGCGCCCGACAGCGTGACGATCTCCGCCTGCACGTCGTTCTGCCGCAGATAGCGTGCCAGGATGTTCGGATACGTGGTCGCGATGCGTTTACCGTGGAGCGAGGCGATGCCGCGGTACTCGACGCCGTCGGGCACCGCGATCGACAACCGGCATTTGCCGAAGTCGAGCACCATGATCTGCTCGAACAGGGGCGCGATGCCGCGCGCCTTGAACGCGAGCCGCTTCTCTTCGATGACGTTCAGCCCGACGATGCCGAGATCGCACACGTCCTGCTGCACCAGGTCGGGAATGTCGTCGTCGCGCACGAACAGCACGTCGAGCGGCATGTTCTCGCCGTAACACATCAGCTGGTCCTTGCCGCGGCTGTACTTGAGTCCGCAGCGGACCAGCAGGTCGAGCGAGTTGTCGGTCAGCCGGCCGGACTTCTGCAGCGCGACCTTGAGGCGGGAGGACTTGTCGATCATGGCTGCTCTTTGATACGCGCGGCGGCCAGCGTGTAGCCGCCGTTGCCGTTGGTCAGATAGCGGGCGACCCGGCCGACGGTCGTGACGCTGACGCCGGTCTGCTTGTAGATCTCGCGATATGGCACGCCCTGCTGCAGCAGGGCGACGACCGCCCAGCGGTCGGCCAGAGCCTGCAACTCGGCAGGGGTGCACAGGTCGCGAAAGAACGCCCGGCACTCCTCGACGCTGCGCAGGGTCAGGATCGCGCTGAACAGCGCCCGTTCCGCCAGCACCTCCTGGCGTGGTGTCAGTGCCCGATGCTCTTTCATGGCCGCCCGGATGTAATAATGTACTAGCACGCTAATACAAGATGACGCCGAAAACAAGATAATCGTGATGGGGTGATGCGTGCATCACGTCCATCACGTTTCATCACCTATTCTGTTGACGCTGTTGCGCCTGCGCCCCTAGACTGTCCACCGCTCATCGAGACCGGCTGAGGGTCAGGCCCTTTGAAGCCGGGGCAACCGTCGAAGCTAACCACTTCGAAATGGTGCCAACTCCTGCGGGGGTGGCCGTAAGCCGGCCGCGATCCGACAGATGAGTTGCTGTGAAGCTGGCTGCACCTCGCGGTGCCGCCGGTCGGTCACGGCGACCTGCCACTACGGGTACTCCGTGGGGTTTCTGCGATGCGCGAAACCTGTCCGGCCATTGGGGCCGGCGCGGAATTGGAGTACTCGATCAATGACTTCGCTCTTGCAAGCCGGTGGCGCGCGTAGCGCGACGGAGCTGCATGCCGCTCGCTTGGCGACCCCGGCGGTGCGCGCCACACCCCTGCGTGAAGGCATCCTGCAACTGGAGCGGCCGCTGCTGCTGCACCTCGGGGGTCGCCTCGACGGCGTGCGCATCGCCTGGCGCCTTACCGGAAATCCAGACGGGGCGATCGTAGCCGCGCTCGGAGGCATCTCAGCCGGTCGCGCCGTCGCGGACATCGGCACCAGCGAGAAGGGTTGGTGGTCCGAGGTCATCGGTCCCGGGAAAGCACTCGACATCGAGCGCTACCAGGTACTCGGCATCGACTTCCTCGGCGGCAGTGGCGCAACGACCGGCCCGCGCGCCGGGCAGACGAACTTCCCCTCGATCAGCACCTACGATCAGGCCGAGATCCTGCGGCACGTGCTCGAGCATTTGCATGCATCGCTCGCTGCGATCGTCGGCGCGTCGTACGGCGGCATGGTGGCGCTCGCATTCGCTGAGCGTCATCCGCATCTCGTGAAACATGTGATTGCGATCAGCGCGGCGGATCGTCCGCATCCGATGGCAACGGCGTGGCGCAGCGTCCAGCGTGCGATGGTTCGTTACGCGGCGAGAAATGGCGATGCGCCCGAAGGATTGCGCCTGGCCCGCGCGCTGGCGATGGCGACCTATCGCAGTCCCGAGGAGTTCGCCGTCCGGTTCGCCGGCGCGCCGGCACGGATCGATGGCCGCTTTCAGTTTCCGGTGGAGTCCTATCTGCTCGCACGCGGCGACGCTTACGCGGCGACCTACGTGCCCGAAGCATTCGTCTGTCTTTCCGAGTCCATCGACCTGCACCAGGTCGATGCCAGCCGGATCCGCGTGCCAGTCACCCTGGTGGCCATCCTCGAAGACCAGCTCATCCCGATCTCCGACATGCGCTCGTTGCATACGAGACTCGGTGGGCCTGCCGCGCTCGTCGAGCTGTCGTCGCTGTACGGTCACGATGCGTTCCTGAAGGAAGGCGACGCGCTGCAGCCGGTGTTCACCGGCGCTCTTGAAGGGCAGGGAGGTGCCGCATGAGTCAGCCGCTATCTGGAACGACGCGCGCGGTGCGGGCAGCGCTTGAGTCCGATACTCAGCACGGCGCCGTCATCCCGCCCATTCATCTGACTTCGACGTTCGCGTTCGAATCGTTCGGTGAGAAGCGCACCTACGATTACACGCGGTCCGGCAATCCGACGCGCGACGCGCTCGCGGAGGCACTGGCTGAATTGGAGGGCGGAGCGGGCGCCGTCGTCACTTCATCGGGCATGTCCGCGGTGCATCTGGTCGTGCAACTCCTGGGTGCGAATGACCTGCTGATCGCCCCGCACGACTGTTATGGCGGCACCTACCGGCTGTTCAGCAACCTGGCGAAGCGCGGCGTCGTGCGCACGCAATTCATCGACCAGACCGACGATCGGGCCTTCGCCGCCGCGCTCGCGCTCAAACCGAAGCTGATCTGGATCGAAACGCCGAGCAATCCGTTGCTGCGCATCGTGGACATCCGCGCGCTCGCGCAGAAAGCGCACGCTGCCGGTGCACTCGTGCTCGTCGACAACACCTTCCTGTCACCGGTGTGGCAGCGCCCGCTCGCGCTCGGTGCCGATCTCGTGCTGCATTCGACGACCAAGTATCTCAATGGTCATAGCGACGTCGTCGGTGGAGCGGTGATTGCATCGACGCCGGAGTTGCATGAGCGGCTCGTGTGGTGGGCGAACTGCACCGGTGTGACCGGTGCACCCTTCGACAGCTATCTCACTTTGCGCGGCTTGCGGACGCTGCACGCGCGGCTGCGCGTGCATGCCGAGAATGCCGCGCTCGTTGCCCATCTGCTGACGGGCCACCCCGCAGTCCGGCACGTCTATTACCCCGGGTTGCACTCACACCCGCAGCACGAGCTCGCGCGCAACCAGCAATCCGGCTTCGGCGGCATGCTCAGCTTCGAGCTGCACGGCGGCCTCGGCAATGTCCGCGCGTTCCTCGACGGACTGCGCTGCTTCTCGCTCGCAGAATCGCTCGGCGGCGTCGAGAGTCTCGTCGCTCATCCAGCGACCATGACCCACGCTGCGATGGATGCAGAGGCGCGGCGTGTCGCCGGAATCTCCGACACGTTGCTGCGACTGTCGATCGGCATCGAGTCGGCGGACGATCTGCTCCGGGATCTGCATGGCGGGCTGGAGCGCGCGGCCGGCGTGCCTTTCCCCGCGCGCTCCGTGTACTCTGTGGCGGTTTCCGCCGCGGGTGCACTCAACAGATGAGAACGAAGATCACCGAGCTGCTCGGCATCGAATATCCGATCATTCAAGGGGGCATGCAGTGGGTCGGCTATGCCGAGCTGGCCTCCGCCGTGTCCAACGCCGGCGGCCTCGGCATCCTGACTGCGCTGACGCAACCCACACCGGACGACCTGCGGCGCGAGATCGAGCGCTGCCGCGGCATGACCGACAAGCCGTTCGGCGTGAACCTGACGATCCTGCCGGCGATCACACCGCCGCCGTATGCCGAGTATCTGAACGCGATCATCGAGAGCGGCGTCAAGATCGTCGAGACCGCCGGCAACAACCCGAAGGATTTCGTCGCGCGTCTGAAGGATCACGGCATCAGGATCGTGCACAAGTGCACGTCCGTGCGTCATGCGCTGTCGGCCGAGCGGCACGGCGTCGACGTCGTCAGCATCGACGGCTTCGAATGCGCCGGCCATCCCGGCGAGGACGACATCCCCAACCTGATCCTCATCCCCGCGGCAGCGCGCGCGCTGAAGATTCCGATCGTCGCCTCCGGCGGCATCGGCGACGGGCGCGGCATGGCCGCTGCGTTGGCGCTCGGCGCGCAAGGCATCAACATGGGCACGCGCTTCATGTGTACGAGAGAGGCGCCGATCCACGACAACATCAAGCAGGCGCTGGTTGCGGCAGGCGAGCGCGACACCAACCTGATGTTCCGCACCATGCACAACACGGCCCGCGTCTTCAAGAACGCGATTTCCAGCGAAGTGGTCGCGATGGAGAAGCGCGGCGCCAAGTTCGAGGAAGTGCGGCATCTGGTGGCTGGCGCACGCGGCAAGGTGGCACTGCGTAGCGGCGAGGTCGATGGCGGCGTCATCAGCGCCGGCATGATCATCGGCCTGATCGACGACGTGCCGAGCTGCGCCGAGCTGATCCAGCGCATCGTGCGCGATTGTCGCGAGCACCTGCGTGTCGCGACGGCAATGGCGGCCGCTTAGCGGCAGGCGCTCCATGGACTTCAAGACGATCCGCTACGAGCTCGCCGACGGCATCCTGACGATCACACTCAATCGTCCGGACCAGCTCAATGCATTCACGCCGCAGATGGCGGCGGAGCTGATCGACGCCTTTCATGCAGCGAGCGCCGACGATGCAGTGAAGGCCGTGATCGTGACCGGAGCGGGTCGCGCCTACTGCGCCGGCATGGACTTGTCGGCGGTGGGCAATGTTTTCGGCCTCGACGAGCAGCTGCGTCCCACGCTCGCCGACATGCACGAGCGCCTGCAGGATCCGACGATCGTGCATCGAGTGCGCGACACCGGCGGGCGCGTCACGCTCGCGATCTACGACTGCGCCAAGCCGGTCATCGCCGCGATCAATGGCGCGGCCGTCGGCATCGGCGCGACCATGACGCTCGCGATGGATATCCGCCTCGCATCGGACAAGGCGCGCATCGGATTCGTGTTCGGCAAGATCGGCATCGTGCCGGAAGCCTGCTCGTCGTGGTTCCTGCCGCGCATCGTCGGCATGCAGCAAGCGCTGGAGTGGGTGTACACGGCCGACATCTTCGACGCACAGGAAGCGAAACGCGGCGGCTTGGTGAAGGAGGTCTACCCGGCGGAGCGCCTGCTCGATGAGGCGAAGCAGCTGGCACGACGCATCGTCGACAATCGCTCGCCGGTTGCGACGGCGCTGACGCGCCAGATGATGTATCGCAACGCCGCCCAACCGCATCCGCTCGAAGCCCATCGCATCGATTCGCTCGGCGTGTTCTACACCAGCGTGAAAGATGGCAAGGAAGGCGTGCGTGCGTTCCTGGAGAAGCGCCCGCCGAATTTCAAAGCCCGCGTCTCGAGCGATCTGCCGCCGTTCTATGCCGAGTGGCTCGACGCGTACTCGAAACGGGGTGGCGAATAAAAACGGGCCGGCGAAACGCCGGCCCGGACGTGGCAACGTAGAACTTTTGTCGCGGCGACATCGACTCGAGGAGCCGATACCGACCTTGGGGACTAACCCGACACGAGTCCCGTTTCCACCAGAAATACCTCGACCCGCGAGGGTCGAGACATGGAGATTGGGGCCCGAAGGCGATGGCGCAGAAGGATCGGAAACCTGCGCCGGGCAAAATCATAACCGGTATCGGCCAGGTTTTGGGCAAGAATCTTTGGCGTCTACCGACGCTATTGTTACATCTTGCTAAATCAATAAGTTACATAGTTATCCTAGAAGCCGATTAATTACGGCTTCCCCTGCATCCGCCGTGCTCGCAGCGGCCCCGCCGCCAGCGATATCGGTCGTGCGGACGCCCGCGGAAATGCTCGCTGCCACGGCTTTTTCCAGCGCTGTCGCCTCGTCGTGCAGACCGAGCGAATGCCGCAGCAGCATGGCAGCGCTCAGCATCGTCGCGTACGGATTCGCGATGCCGCGGCCGGCGATATCGGGCGCGGAACCGTGGATGGGCTCGTACACGCCGAGCGTCCCGGCGCCCAGCGAGGCGGAGGGCAGTAGCCCGAGCGAGCCCGCCAGCATTGAGGCCTCGTCGGTGAGAATGTCGCCGAACATGTTCTCGGTGAGGAGCACGTCGAAGCTCGACGGCTGGCGGATCAGGTGCATCGCGGCCGAGTCGACCAGCATGTGCTCGAGCTCGACCTCCGGAAACTCGGCGCGCAGCACGGACTCGACCGTCACGCGCCACAATCGCGACGTTTCCAGTACGTTGGCCTTGTCGACCGAGACGATACGCTTGCGACGTCCTTGCGCGAGGCGTCCGGCGACGCGAGTCACACGCTGGATTTCATCGACGCTGTAGCTGCACAGGTCGCTCGCAAACTCCTCGGTGCGGCGCTTCTCGCCGAAGTAGATGCCACCGGTGAGCTCACGCACGACCAGGATGTCGGTGCCGCGCAGCACCTCGGGCTTGAGCGGCGAGACGTCCAGCAGCGCCGGATGGATGGTCACCGGACGCAGGTTGGCAAACAGGTTCAAACCCTTGCGCAACGCCAGCAGTCCTTGCTCGGGCCGCACCTTGGCTTTTGGGTCCGACCATTGCGGACCGCCGACGGCTCCGAGCAGCACCGCGTCGGCCGTGCCGCACGCGGACAGCGTCTGCGCCGGCAGCGCGCTTTGCATCTGGTCGATGGCGGCGCCGCCGATCAGATGCTCGGCGAAGGTGAATTCGTGTCCGTAGCGCGAGGCGATTGCCTGCAACGCGCGCACGCCTTCGCGAGTGACTTCCGGACCGATGCCGTCGCCGCCGAGGACGACGATCGTTGCTTTGATGCCCATGCGCGCCGCAATCCCGCTATGCGTGTGTCTGCTCGTAACGCTCGATGGCGTCCGCTTGTTGCAGCAGGAAACCCAACTCGTCGACGCCGTTCAGCAGACAGTAGCGCGCGAACGCTTCGATCGGGAACGCGACGGCGGTGCCGTCCGGCAGTGTCAACGTACTTGCCTGCAGGTCTACTGTCAGCGAAGCACCGGGAGCCGCCAGGAGCCGCGCATGCGTGCCCTCGTCGACCACGATGGGCAGCAGACCGTTCTTGAGCGAGTTGTTGCGGAAGATGTCGGCGATCTCGGTGCTGATCACGGCGCGGAAGCCGTAGTCGAGCAGCGCCCACGGCGCGTGCTCGCGCGAGGAGCCGCAGCCGAAGTTGCGGCCTGCGACCAGAATCGAGCAGCCCGCGGCTGCGGGCCGGTTGAGTGGGAAGTCCGGCTGCGGCGCGCCGGTCGCGTCGTACCGCCAGTCGGCGAACGCCTGCTTGCCCAATCCCTGCTTGGTCGTGGTCGTGAGAAATCGCGCCGGGATGATCTGGTCGGTGTCGATGTTGGTGTACGGCAGCACCACGGTGCGCGAAGTGAACGTGCGGATCGGTTGCATGGGCTATGACCTGAGGAATTCGCGGGGATCGCACACGTGGCCGGCAATCGCGGCGGCTGCAGCGGTCAGCGGACTCGCCAACAGGGTGCGCGCGCCCGGCCCCTGGCGGCCTTCGAAGTTGCGGTTGCTCGTGCTCACGGCGTACTGGCCCTTGGCGACGACGTCGCCGTTCATGCCGATGCACATCGAGCAACCCGACTCCCGCCATTCGGCCCCGGCGTCGGTGAACACCTGCGCAAGACCGCGCGCTTCCGCTTCGCGCTTGACCTGCTGCGAGCCGGGAACGACGAGCATGCGTACTCCGCTCGCAACCTTGCGACCGCGCAGCACGCGCGCCGCCTGTTCCAGGTCCGACAGCCTGGCATTCGTGCAGCTGCCCACGAATACGACCTGCACGGGCTTGCCGAGTAACGGCTCGCCGCCGTGCAGGCCCATATACGCAAGCGACTTCGCGTGAATTGCATCGCCCGGATGGTCGGGCACGGGAGCGCTGATCGGCACGACCATGCCGGGGTTCGTGCCGTAGGTGATCATCGGCTCGAGCTGAGTTGCATCGATCTCGACGACGCGGTCGTAACACGCGCCGTCGTCGCTGCGCAGAGTGCGCCAGCGTTCGAGTGCCGCGTCCCATGCCGCGCCGCGCGGTGCGAGCGGTCGACCCTCGAGATACGCGAAAGTCGTCTCGTCGGGCGCAATCATGCCGGCGCGTGCACCACCCTCGATCGACATGTTGCACACGGTCATGCGCTCGTCCATGGAGAGCGCTTGGATGGCTGTGCCGCGATACTCGATGACGTGCCCGGTGCCGCCTGCTACGCCGATCCTGCCGATGATCGCGAGAATCACATCCTTCGCGGTCACGGCGTCGCGCAGCCGTCCGTTGACCTCGATCGCCAGCGTCTTCGGCCGGCGTTGCAGCAGGCATTGCGTCGCGAGCACGTGGCCTACCTCGGTCGTGCCGATGCCGAAGGCGAGGGCGCCGAACGCGCCGTGCGTCGCCGTGTGGCTGTCGCCGCAGACGATAGTCTTGCCGGGCTGAGTCGCACCGAGCTCGGGACCGATCACGTGCACGATCCCGCGCTGCTCGCTGCCGAGGCCCAACAGCTCGACGCCGAACTCGCGGCAGTTCTTCTCCATCTCGCGCACCTGACGTGCAGCGGACTCGACCTTGATCGGCACACGGCCGAACACTTCGGCGGGATCGGTCGGCGTGGAGTGATCGAGGGTCGCGAGCGTACGGTCCGGGCGCCGCACGCGTAGCCGCTGCGCTCGCAACTGCGCGAAGGCCTGCGGCGTGGTCACTTCGTGAATCAGGTGCAGGTCGATATAGAGAACGGCGGGAGTATCCGCCGTCTCCGGCACGACTTCGTGCCGTTCCCACACTTTCTCGAACAGAGTCTTCGGTTTCATCGCCAGAGCATGCCTGCGAGGGCACACCGCGGGTTGATGAATGCTCAGCCAGGCATCGCGGCTCGCGATCCCTCAGCCCGCGGCCGCGACACCGCGGGCGGTTTTGGGCTCGCACGGCTCGAGCCAGCCCCACTTGTCCGGGGTCTTGCCGGTGAACAGGCCGAAGAACGCCGCTTGCAGCGCTTCGGTGATCGGGCCGCGCTTGCCGGCGCCGATCTGGATGTGATCCACGGAACGGACCGGCGTGATCTCCGCCGCCGTGCCGGTCAGGAAGATCTCGTCCGCGAGATACAGCAGCTCGCGCGGAATCGCCTGCTCGCGCACCTCGAAGCCGTGGGCGCGGGCCAGCGTCATCACCGTGTCGCGCGTGATTCCCTGCAGGATCGCGTTCACGATCGTCGGCGTATAGATCACGCCGTCGCGAATCAGGAACAGATTCTCGCCGGCGCCTTCGCTCACCGTGCCGTCGACGCTCAGGCCGATGCCTTCCGCGAAGCCGAGGCGCTTCGCTTCCATGCTGATCAGCTGACTCGACAGGTAGTTGCCCGCCGCCTTGCCGAGCGTCGGGATCGTGTTCGGCGCGAGCCGCTGCCACGACGACACGCACACGTCGATGCCGTTCTGCAAGCCCTCGGCGCCGAGGTACGCGCCCCATTCGAACGCCGCGATGACGGTCTCGACCGGCGGCATGACTTTCGGCGCGACGCCGATCTCGCCATAGCCGCGAAATGCGAACGGTCGCAGATAGGCGCCGTTGTTCAGCGCATTGGCGACGATGATCTCCTTGCACGCGGCGCTGATCTGCTCCTGCGTGTACGGAATCTCGATGCGATAGATCTTGGCCGAGTCGAACAGGCGGCGCGTGTGGTCGCGCAGTCGGAACATCGCGACGCCCTGCGGCGTGGCATAGGCTCGCTCGCCCTCGAACACTGTCGATGCGTAGTGCAGCGCATGCGACAGCACGTGCACCGTCGCTTTCTCCCAGGGCACCAGCTTGCCGTTGTGCCAGATGTACTTCGCTTGCGTGATCGGCATGGAGGCGCTCCTAGTTCTGCAACCACGGCATGCGGTCGCGCAGCTTCACGCCGACCTTCTCGATCGGGTGCTTCAGGTCCTGGTTCATCAGGCGCGTGTAGTTCTTGCGGCCGCTGCGGTTCTCTTTGATCCACTGGCGCGCGAACTTGCCTGCCTGGATTTCGCCGAGCACCTTGCGCATCTCGCGCTTGGTGGCCTTGTTCACGATCCGCGGACCGCGGGTCAGGTCGCCGTATTTCGCCGTTTCGCTGATGAAACGGTGCATCTTCGACAGGCCGCCTTCATGCAGCAGATCGACGATCAGCTTGAGCTCGTGCAGACACTCGTAATACGCAACCTCCGGCTGGTAGCCGGCCTCGACCAGCGTCTCGAAGCCTTTCACGACCAGCTCCGTCGCTCCGCCGCACAGCACGACCTGTTCGCCGAACAGATCGGTTTCGGTCTCCTCGGCGAAAGTCGTCGTCAGCACGCCGCCGCGCGTGCCGCCAATGCCGTGCGCATACGCAAGTGCGTTGTCCTTGGCACGACCGGTGGCGTTCTGGCCGATCGCCATGAGGCACGGCACGCCGCGCCCTTGCTGGTACTGACGGCGCACCAGGTCGCCCGGACCCTTCGGCGCGATCAGCACCACGTCGAGATCCTTGCGCGGCTTGATCTGCTTGAAGTGGATGTTGAAGCCGTGCGCGAAGAGGAGCACCGCATTCTTCTTGAGCGAAGACTCGATCTCTTCGTACAGACCCTTCTGCGAGAGATCCGGCGTGAGGAGCGCGACGAGGTCGGCACCCTTGGTCGCGTCGACCGGGGTCGCCACGCTCAGGCCGTCCTTCTTCGCCTTCTTCCAGCTATCCCCGTT
>DATBKP010000031.1:0-14898 GCA_036555785.1 Steroidobacteraceae bacterium | reverse complement strand
CCGGGCAATTTCTCTTGCGTCGTCTGCCGCGCAACATGGCTGTGCTGTGCGCGTTCCTCGATGAGCTCGACGCGGCGTCGCTCGTCGCGCAGCGACGACTCACAGTACCGTTCGTCAAAGCGGTGATGCAGAGCGCGTAGCTCGCAGGTACGCGACCAGCACGACGAACGCCGCGAGTACGATGCAGACGAACAGCGACGACCACACGCGCGTCGCCGGATTGGCGACTGCTTCCGTGAGCCCCAGGACCAGCGGCGGCGCGAGCGCGAGCGTCAGCCACGCGTAGGTGCGCCGGTGTCGTGCGTACAGGAACGGTGCGGCGAGCGCGAAGGGCAACGCCAGGATCGAGCCCACGACGATGCGCGCTATCGACGGCGCGACGAGAACCCAGCGCGCGATCAGTGCGAGCAACAAGACAGTTGCGACCAGCGCCGTGAACCGAAGACCGCGGGCGACGGCAGGTTCGTGCGCAGACGCCGGAACGTTCAAGGCCGTAGCTTGGCGGCGAGCTCGGCCACGCGGCGACCGAGCAGCACCGCGAGCGTCCGCTCGTCGTCCGTCAGGCGCGGCTGCATGCCGTCGCCCGCGAAATGACTGGCGCCGTAGGGCGAGCCGCCGGAGCGTGTCGTCGACAGCGCTGCCTCTGTGTAAGGTATTCCGACGATATACATGCCGTGATGGAGCAGCGGCATCATCATCGACAGCAGCGTCGTTTCCTGGCCGCCATGGATCGTCTGCGTCGAGGTGAAGACGCCGGCCGGCTTGCCGGCGATCGCGCCGCCGACCCACAGCGCGCTGGTGCCGTCGAGGAAAAACTTCAGCGGCGCCGCCATGTTGCCGAAGCGGGTCGGACTGCCCATCACCAGCCCGTCGCACTCGCGCAGATCATCGTGAGTCGCATACGGCGGCCCTTCGGCCGGCACCGCGGGCTGCGGAGCTTCGATCACCGTCGCGACCGCGGGAACCGTGCGCAAGCGGGCGCGCGCGCCTGCAACCGATTCCACTCCCCGGCAGACCTGTCGAGCGAGCTCGGCCGTGCTGCCTTTGCGCGAATAAAACAGCACCAGTATTTCGGTCACGTGCAAAACTCCGCGAAGCTGTATGACACACACGAGCGCGGCGTTGCTCTTGTGGGAGTAATGCAACGCAACACCCCTGTGCGAGGCGCGTGCATTGTATGCACCTCAGTCTTGACGGTGTAGGCTTCGATTGCTACGGTCGATTGAAAAATCATCCATGGCCCATCTCGCTCGCATGCCGGCAATTCTCGCGGCCGCAGCGCTCGCGCTCGCGGCGTGTGCTGGCGCGCCCGTGCAGGAGATGAGTAATGCTCGCCAGGCAATTCGCGCGGCGCGCGACGCCGGCGCCGAGCGGACGGCGCCGCAGAAGCTGAACGAAGCGGAAGCCTTGTTGAATCGCGCCGAAGACAGCCTGGAGCGGCGCGCCTACCGCGAAGCCCGCCGCAACGCCATCGCGGCTCGCGACAAAGCCGCCGAAGCTCTCGGCGCGGCACAGCCGGGCAGCAACACGGGCTGATTCTCTTGTCGGCGATCATTGCACGGCGCTGTTACGTGTCCGGGCGCGTGCAAGGCGTTTTCTATCGCGCCTCGGCTCGCGAGCGGGCGCAGCAGCTCGGCTGTCGCGGCTACGCTCGCAATCTGCCGGACGGTCGGGTGGAGGTCCTCGCGATCGGCGAGCGCGCAGCAGTCGACGCTCTGATCGCATGGCTGTGGCGTGGACCGCCTGCGGCACACGTTGCGGACGTTCAGTGCACGGACGTCGTGCTCGCGGAGCTCGGCGAGATGCCGGGAGGATTCGGTACTCGCTAGTTGTAGTGCCAGCGCTTGCCGAGCCGCTCCAGCACCAGATCGGGATAATTTCTGCGGCCGACGCTGCCGTTGTACCGCGCCAGCGCGCGCGTGTAGTCGCCGCGCTCGCGATCGAGGTAGAACTTGAGGATCGTGCAGCCCATGCGCAGGTTCTGCGGGACGCGCACCAGCTCCTGGTTGGTCATGCCCAGCTGGCGCGGCCAGAACGGCATCACCTGCATCAGCCCGACCGCGCCCGCATTCGAGACGGCCCAGCGGTCGAAGCGGCTCTCGACGTCGATCACCGCCATGACCAGCTCCGGCGGCAGTTTCAGGCGCCGCGCCTCGCAGTGCACGTGGTGCAACAGCTCCTGGCGCTCGCGCGGGTCCTTGAGCAGCGGCTTCAGTTTCGGCTCCATGGCCGCGAACCAGACCTGCTCGTCGAACTTGTCCTCGAAACAGGCGCCGGCGGCCAGCGCCTGTTCGAGGAGCTTGCCGAGCTGCGGATCCTGCTGCCGGTCCGCCCGGGCGGGTGCGCTCACCAGAGCCGAGAACGCCAGCGCCAGGAGGAACAGTGCTGCGCCTGGTTTGTTCAAGTAGGGGAACTCAAGTCTGTTGTGCGTGCCGCGCGTCGCACAATATCATGGGGTAAATTCCTCGCACCTACACCATGAGCGCCGAGAATCTCGAAACCGGCGATGTGCCGCCCGCGAAGAATCCTGTACGGGGCGTGTATTGGCTGCCGAACGTGTTCACCACGGGCACGTTGTTCGGCGGCTTCTACGCCATCGTCGCCGCCATCAACGGCGATTTCTCGCGCGCCGGCATCGCGATCTTCGTCGCCATGCTGTTCGACGGGCTCGACGGGCGCGTCGCGCGCTGGACCAACACGCAGAGCGACTTCGGCAAGGAATACGACAGCCTCTGCGACATGGTCGCCTTCGGCGTCGCGCCGGCGATCGTCGCCTACCAGTGGGGCATCGAGCGCATCGCGGACTACGGCAAGTTCTGGACGCGCTTCGGCTGGCTCGCGGCGTTCTTCTATGCCGTCGCCGCAGCCCTGCGGCTCGCGCGCTTCAATGCTCGCGCCGCCAGCGCCGACAAGCGCTACTTCGAGGGGCTGCCGAGCCCGTCGGCGGCCGCCACCGTCGCCAGCTTCGTGTGGCTCGCGAGCGAGTTCGATCTGACCTCCGCCGAACAACCGACCGCCGGGCTGCCGTCGCTGGTGATCGCGTTCGGCATCACGATCTGCATCGGCGCGCTGATGGTCAGCAAGTTCTCCTACTGGAGCGGCAAGGAGCTGAACACGCGCGGCAAGATCCCGTGGGTCTACGCGTTGCTGATCCCACTGCTGTACATCATCGTGTCGCTGGCGCCCGCTTCGCTGTTCGCGTTGTTCGGCACCTATGCATTGTCGGCGCCGGTCTTCTGGCTGTGGCGCAAAGTGGTCAGGAAGAAGCGGGTAACGGAGTGATCGGCTCGCGTCGCGTCGCATACCTGAAGGCGCTCGACATCGATGTCTGGGAGCGTCGCGGCCTCGCGCCGTCCTCGCTGCCGGCACCGTCGCCGATCTCCGAGCCGCAGCCCGGATGGGCGGAGCTGGAGCGCGCCGTCAAGAGCTGCACGCTGTGCCCGCTGCACAAGACCAGGACGCAAGGCGTGTTCGGCGTCGGTAATCGCAACGCGCAATGGATGGTGATCGGCGAGGCGCCCGGCGCCGAGGAGGACCGCCAGGGCGAGCCATTCGTCGGCCGCGCCGGCCAGCTCCTCAACTCGATGTTGAAGGCGATCGGCCTGAAGCGCGAGCAGGTGTTCATCGCCAACATCCTCAAGTCGCGGCCGCCGAACAATCGCGATCCGCAGCCGGCGGAAGTGCAGGCCTGCCTGCCGTACCTGTTCCGCCAGATCGAGCTGGTGGATCCGCAGCTGATCCTGTGCGTGGGCCGCATAGCTGCACAAACACTGCTGGAGACGGATACTTCCATCGGTAAACTTCGCGGCCAGCTGCATCGCATCGCCGGAAACCGTCCGATGATCGTCACCTACCATCCCGCCTACCTGCTGCGCAGCCCCGGCGAGAAGCGCAAGTCGTGGGCCGACCTGCTGCTGGCGCTGCGGACGGTCGAGTCGCTCGCGGGGGTAGCGTCGTGAGCGCGGAGATCGATCGCTCGCGACTGTTCGAAGGCGTGCGCTTCCGCCCGATGGCGCTGAGCGACGTCGCGGCCGTGGTTGCAGTCGAGCGCGCGTCCTACGTCTTTCCGTGGAGCGAGGGCGTGTTCCGCGACTGCATCCGCGTCGGCTACCTGTGCCGCGTCGTGGAGTTCGCCGGCGAAGTCGCCGGCTACGGGATCATGTCGTACGGCGCCGGCGAAGCGCACATCCTCAACATCTGCATCCGCAACGACCTGCGCACTGCCGGCGTCGGACGGCGGTTGATGGATTTCCTGCTGGAGCGCGCGCGTGCCACGGAGATGCGCGACGTTTTCCTCGAAGTGCGTCCGTCGAATCCCGTCGCGATCCGCCTGTACGAGTCGCTGGGCTTCGCGCGCGTCGGCGTGCGTAAGGCTTATTACCAGGCCACCGGCGGTCGCGAAGACGCCTGGGTCTATCGACTCGCGCTCACTGCTTCCTGATCGGACCCAATCCTCCGTCACGCTCGTTACGAAAATGCTGAGACCTTCAGCGGCGGGTGCGCGACGCACTCGTTTTTCCCTTCATCTGTTCGAGCGCAAGAGGAGTCTGACAATGGCATTTGGAAATTTCTGGCGCGGCGGCGGACGCGAGCGCTTCGGCGGCGAGCAGGAGCGCGATCGCGACCGCGACCGCTGGCGAACTTCGGGCAGCGACTGGCGCGACGACGAGCGCGAGCGTTGGCGCGACAACGAGCGCTCCGGCGCGTGGGAGCGGGATCGCGACGAGTACGGCGGGCGCGAGGGACGGTACGGTTCGTCCGAACGGCAGTCCGGCGAATACTACGGCGAGCGCTCGCGCGACTATGGCTCGCAGGGATACGGCTCTCAGGATTACGGCAGTCAGCAGGGCTATGGCGGCAGCGGTCAAGGCTATGGCGGCAGCGGTCAAGGCTATGGCGGAAGCCAGAGCTACGGCGAGCGCTATCGCGGCCAAGGTCAGGGTTCGGGTTCGCAGTCCGGTCGTCGCTGGGGTAGCGACGAGCGGCAGAGCGACTACGAGGGCACCCGCTACGGCAACAGCGAATACGACTATCGCGGCGGCGGCAGCAGCGGCAGCCTGGGCAGCTACGGCGCCGAGCGCTACACGATGCAACAGGGGATGTTCCGCGGCCGCGGACCGCGCGGCTATCGCCGCTCGGACGAGCGGATCCGCGAGGACGTCTGCGATTGCTTTACGGACGACGCGCGGCTCGATGCATCGAACCTCGAAGTGACCGTCAAGGACTGCGAAGTCACGCTTTCGGGCACCGTCAACCGACGCGAAGACAAGCGTCGCGCCGAGGACCTGGTGGAGACGATCTCGGGCGTGAAGGACGTCCGCAACAACCTGCGCGTTTCCAGCGAGCAGGGCGGCATGTCCGGACAGCAAGGCCAGGGACAGCAGCCGAGCCAGGGCCAGACGGGTCAGTCGCCGCGTCATTGACGCGGGTACCTCAGGTAGAATTCTCACGTTTGTGTGCGCCCCCGTGCACATCGTGAGGATTCCGCCTGATGTCGAGTGTTCCGTCCCTTGCCGATGACAAGCTGGGCGCTGAGATCCAGCGCCGCCGCACCTTCGCGATCATTTCCCATCCGGACGCCGGCAAGACCACGCTGACCGAGAAGCTGCTGCTGTTCGGCGGCGCAATCCAGTTGGCCGGCACGGTGAAGGGCCGCAAAGCCGCGCGTCACGCGACCTCGGACTGGATGGCGTTGGAACAGCAGCGCGGCATTTCCGTGACCTCGTCGGTGATGCAGTTCCCGTACGACGGCCGCATGGTCAACCTGCTCGACACGCCCGGCCACGAGGATTTTTCCGAGGACACGTATCGCACGCTGACCGCGGTCGACTCGGCGCTGATGGTGATCGACTGCGCCAAGGGCGTGGAGGAGCGCACGATCAAGCTGATGGAGGTGTGCCGGCTGCGCGCTACGCCGATCATGACCTTCATCAACAAGCTCGATCGCGAAGGCCGCGAGCCGATGGAGCTGCTGGACGAGATCGAGCGCGTGCTGAAGATCCAGTGCGCGCCGGTCACCTGGCCGATCGGCATGGGCCGCGAGCTGAAGGGCATCTATCACCTGCCCGAAGACCGCATCTATATCTACCAGGCTGCCGAGAAAGGTCGCGCCGGCACGCACGCGACGATCGACGGTCTCGCCAGCGCCGCAGCCGCGGAATTTCTCGGCGATCGCGCGCTGGCGTTCCGCGACGAGATCGAGCTGGTGCGCGGCGCGGCGCCGCAGTTCGACACGGCGGCGTACCTGGCGGGCCGGCAGACGCCGGTGTTCTTCGGCTCGGCGATCAACAATTTCGGCGTGACCGAGCTGCTGGCGGCATTCGTGCGGCACGCGCCCGGCCCGCTGACGCGCGAGACCACGGGGCGTTTCGTCGAGCCGCTGGAGGACAAGCTCACCGGCTTCGTGTTCAAGATCCAGGCGAACATGGATCCCGGGCATCGCGACCGCATCGCGTTCATGCGCATCTGCTCCGGCCGCTACGCCAAGGGCATGCGGCTGTTCCACGTGCGTCTCGGCAAGGAGATGCGCATCAACGATGCGCTGACGTTCCTCGCGGCCGACCGCCAGCACACCGACGAGGCGTTCGCCGGCGACATTCTCGGCCTGCACAACCACGGCACGATCAACATCGGCGACACCTTCACCGAGGGCGAGTCACTGATGTTCACCGGCATCCCGAACTTCGCTCCGGAGATGTTCCGCCGCGTCGTGCTGCGCGATCCGCTGCGCATGAAGGCGCTGCAGAAGGGACTCGATCAGTTGTGCGAGGAGGGCGCGACCCAGGTGTTCCGACCGTTGCGCAACAACGATCTGATTCTCGGCGCCGTCGGCCAGCTGCAGTTCGACGTCGTGGCCTTCCGCCTGCAGGACGAGTACACGGTGCAGGCCACGTTCGACAACGTCAACGTGTTCACCGCGCGCTGGGTGTACGGCAAGGATGCGAAGAAGCTCGAAGAATTCCGTACCAAGGCGTACGAGAACCTGGCGCTCGATCACTCCGGCGCGCTGGTCTACCTGGCGCCGACGCGCGTCAATCTGCAGCTCACGCTCGAGCGCTGGCCGGACCTCGAGTTCCGCGAGACGCGCGAGCACCTGGCCGCTGCGGCATGAAGAAGACTCTAGGCTGTAGACTGTAGGCTGTAGCCGGAATGAGAACGTTCGATTCTGACCTCTGGCCACAGCCTACAGCCTTAGAGCCTACAGCCTAAGAGGCTTTATGAAATCACCGCTGTTCGAACGCAAAGTCTTTGCCTGGGCGCTGTACGACTGGGCGAACTCGGCTTTCGCGACGACGGTGATGGTGGCGTTCTTTCCCGTGTTCTTCAAACAGACGCTCACCGTCGGCATGGCGCCGATCGAGAGCACGAAGTGGCTCGCGACCGCGAACGGCATCTCGAGCCTGGTGCTGGCCTTGACCGCGCCCTGGCTCGGCGCGCTCGCCGACAAGGGGAGTGCGCACATCCGCATGCTTGCGATCTTCACTGCGATTGGGGCAATACCGACCGCGCTATTGGCGTTCGTGGGCACGTCCGACGCGCTCACGGGCCTGACGTGGTTCGTGATCGCGTCCATCGGCTTCTGGGGTGGGCTCATCTTCTACGATTCGATGCTGATCCGGGTCGCGCCGCCCGGCCGCGTCGATTCGGTGTCCGGCTTCGGCTATGCGCTCGGCTATCTCGGCGGCGGACTGCTGCTGGTCGTAAACATCGCCATGCACCAGAAGCCGCAATGGTTCGGTCTCGCCAGCGCCGAGCAGGCGATCCGCGCTTCCTTCGTCACCGTGGCGGTGTGGTGGTTCGTGTTCGCCATTCCGCTGCTGCGACAGCGCGGCGCGCTGGCGAGCGGGCCCTCGATCGGCCTGGCGCGCGCGGCGCGCGCAGGGTTTGCGGAGCTGCTGCGCACATTCCGCGAAGTGCGCAAGTACCGCCCGGTGATCCTGTTCCTGCTCGCGTACTGGATGTACATCGACGGCGTCAACACGATCATGAAGATGGCCGTCGACTACGGGCTGGCGCTCGGCTTTCCCGCGAGCAGCCTGATCACCAGCATCCTGATGATCCAGTTCATCGGCTTCCCGATGACCCTGCTGTTCGGCTGGCTCGGCGATCGCATCAGTCCCATGGTCGGGATTTTCGTGGCGATCGTCGTCTACACCGCGGTGACGTTCTACGCGGTGCGCATGACTACGGTGACCGAGTTCTACATCATGGGAGCGGCCATCGGCTGCGTGCAGGGCTCGATCCAGGCGATGAGCCGCTCCTACTACAGCCGCCTGATCCCGGCGGATCGCGCCAGCGAGTTCTTCGGCTTCTACAACATGATGGGCAAGTTCGCCTCGGTGCTCGGCCCGTTCCTGATGGCGGCGACGGCGGCAATCACCGGCAACTCGCGCCTCGCGATCCTGTCGGTCGCGATCCTGTTCGTCGGCGGCGCGATCATGCTGGCAATCCAGACACGCAGCACGCGCGTTGCGCCGGGCGTCGCACAGGAACCCGCCTGACGCCGCGGACGTTGCCTCTACTGCACGCCAGTGGAGGCAGCGATGCCCGACCAGACGCCGCGAGCGCCGCAGGTCCGCACGGGCCAGGGCGACATGAAGATTTCGGAAGACGTCTTTCGCGAGAGACTGCGCGAGCGCTTCTACGATCCGGCGTTTCAGCGCGCGAACGCCGAGATCGACCAGGTGATCGACATCGCGTGGCGCACCTACAGCGAATCGCACAAGAGCCCGCGCACGCGCGCGGCCGGCGCAGGCTTCGCCGATCCGCAGATGCAGCTGTCAGTGCAGTGGCTCGCGACTCGCGATGCCATCGCAGCGGCGCAGCGCGAGCACGACGATCCGAACGCGAAGTCGCGCGTGCTGCTGATCTGCGGCGCGGCGCGCAACGATCAGACGTGTCCGGGCGAGATGTCGAAGACCTATCGCCTGTGCTCGACGGCGCGCGGCGTCCTGTCGAGTGTCGGCGATTTCACCGTGGACTTCCTCGACCTGAGCCGGCTCACTGCGGAATACGGCCGCGTCATCTATCCGTGCAAGGCGTGTGTCTCGACTGCCATGCCGCTGTGTCACTGGCCCTGCTCGTGCTACCCGAATCACGGGCTGGGACAGGTCCAGGACTGGATGGGAGAGATCTACCCGCGCTGGGTCGCGGCGCACGCGGTGATGATCGTCACGCCCGTGTACTGGTACCAGGCGCCGAGCACCTTGAAGCTGATGATCGACCGGCTGGTGTGTGCCGACGGCGGCAACCCGGATCCGACGTCGACGGCCGGCAAGGATCCGGCCAAGGCCAAGGAGCTGGAGCTGCGCGGCTGGCCGTACCCGCGTCATCTCGCCGGCCGCGCGTATTCGGTGATCGTGCACGGCGATGCGGAAGGCGCCGAAACGCTGCGCCGCTCGCTCACGGACTGGCTCTCGGATCTGCAACTCGTGCCCGCCGGCCATACGGCGAACCTCGCGCGCTACGTCGGGTACTACGAGCCGTACGCGACCAGTCACGACGCGCTCGACGAAGACCCGGCGATCCACGAAGAAGTGCGCAACGCGGCCCGGACGCTGCTGGGCAAGGTGCGAGAGCTGCGTGGCGGCGAGCGGTTCGATGAAGGAGAGCTCGAGGAGCCGCGGCCGAAGTGAAATGGGGACATTCCCCATTTCCTACCACCGCGCGGGATCGACTCGGTAGTAGCGTCGCAGCTGCTCGTACAGCGCTGCATGCTGCAGCTCGAACTCGTGCGACTTTTCGAAGAACGCCTCGGTCACCACTGCGAAGAACTCGGCGGGCTCGGTCGCAGCGTACGGATCCAGGAACGTCGGTTGTCCGGCCATGAGCGCGGCGCGCAGGCGGTCGTACTCTTCCCAGAACACCTTCGACCATTCGCGGTACGCGCGCACGCTGCCAAGGCCCGGTGCGCCGTCCATGGTCTCGTCTTCCATGTCGAGGTAGTGCGCGAACTCGTGCAGCACGACGTTGTGACCGGTCGTGAGCCCGTCCTCGACGTCCTGCCACGAGACGATGATCCGGCGCGAGTCCCACGCCTGGCCGGACAGCACGCGGTGTCCCTCCGTGATCACGCCGTGGCCGTCGCGATGCGTGTGCGGGACGATGAACGGCGTCGGATAGACCAGGATCGAGAACAGGTCGTCGTAGAAGTGCGAGCCCGGCACGTCGGGCCGGTTCACCACCAGCAGGCAGGCGTAGGCGGCGATCACGACGCGCATCTCTTCGGTCACGCTCAGCCCGTTGCAGCCGACGAAAGTCTTCTCCGCGACGAAGATCCGCACCAGCCGATGCAGTCGATCGCGCAGCTCCGGCGGCACGCGCGCGTAGATTGAAGTGCGGCTGCGCAGCCACTCCTGCCACTGCGGCGGAAACGGTTGCCGAGCCGCGGCCGCGCGCCGGCGACGGCGCCACCACGCCTGGCCGGCGACGAACCAGGCAGCGATGCCCACGGCGATCGCGATGAAAAAGACGAGCAGCAGCACGCAGATTTCTTTTTTGGCCGGCCAGTCGCGTCCTATGCGGGCGCGGCCTCAGACTTTCAACTGGTTGACGAGGAATTTCAGCCGGCTCAGCTCGGAGCGTCCCAGCTGCGCGCCCCACGAGCGGGGACCGTAACGGAGCGCGACATAGAGATTGCGGGCCTCGAGCAGCTGCGGCGCCAGCTCCGGGCGGGCCCGCAGCACTCGCGCCACGTAGTCGCTCGGTCCCTCGTGCGCCGCGCGCTGCAAGCCGTGTTTCGCGAGCTTGCGGCACAGCTGATCGTAGATCTGCGCCAGCGCATCCTTGGCGTGCGGCCGGAAGCGCCAGCCGAGGTAGGCAGACATCGCGGCGAAGAACACGATCAGCGCCAGCGCCAGGCCGATCCCGAGCTGCTCCCAGCCGGCATCGCCGATATTCAGACGCTCGAGCAGCCAGCGCTGCTGCGCTTCGCCGAAGTCGACGACCTGATTGTTCCAGAACGTATTCGCCGCGTCCCACGCGAGGCGGAACTGGGTGAGCAGCGCGTTGCGGCGCAGGAAACCCCCGGGCAGCGATTCGCCGCTCTCCGCGAGCGCAGCCTCGATGCCGCGATCGATGCGCTCGGGTGCGACCGCGGCCGTCGGATCGACACGCACCCAGCCGCGCCCCGCGAGCCACACCTCCGACCACGCGTGCGCATCCGACTGGCGGATGACCAGATAGCCGCTCATCGGGTTGTATTCGCCGCCCTGATAGCCGGTGACGACGCGCGCCGGAATGCCGGCGGCGCGAGCCAGCATCGTGAATGCCGAAGCGAAGTGCTCGCAGAAGCCGCGGCGCGTGTTGAACAGGAAGTCGTCGACCGAGTTCAACGCGAGACGCGGCGGCTCGAGCGTGTAGAAGTAATCCTCGTTGCGAAATTTCGCGAGCACCGCGGCAACGAACGCCTCGTCGCTGCCGGCTTGCGCGCGCAGCTCGCGCGCGAGCGCGGTCGAGCGCGGGTTGCGTCCCGGCGGCAGCAGCAGGTCTGCATTGCGCATTGCCCACGGCAAGTCATCGTCGACGGTGTACGACGTCGCGGACTGCAGGTGGAACGTCGTCAGCGTGGAGATCGGCTCGCCGTAAGGCGCCCACAGCTGCAGGTCGGCGGCGCGCGATGCGCGCCGGCCCGGCCACTGCGTCGCGACGTCGAGCGCGAAAATCCAGCGCCGCTGGTGCGGCTCCAGCATCAGGTTGTAGTCGTAGATCGGGCCGCGAGTCGTCACGTGCTGTGGCAGGAACGACTGCCGCGGCGCGCGCCAGGTGCGTCCGTCGAAATCGTGCAGCACCGGACCGCGCCAGTAGCGCTGCGGCGGCGGCGGTGTCGCGCCGGCAAATCTCACACGAAAAGCCAGCGCGCTCGACAAGCTCAGCTCGGAAACGTCGCCGGGCGACATGTCTTCCGACAAGCCGCTCACTGCCTCGCTGCGCGCCGGCACGACTGACCAGAATTGTCCGGGCAGCCGGGGAAACAGCAGGAACAGCGCGACCGCCAGCGGCAGCGATTGCACGAACATCTTGCCGGTGATCCAGGCAGCTTCGCGGACGGACATCGAGACGGTCGTCTGGTGAATGCGCATCAGAGTGACCGTCAGCAGCCACGCAGTGACGAGCATGTACGGCAGGCGCAGCAGGCTCTGGTTGTAGAGAAACGCGGCGAACAGCGCGAAGTACGAGAGAAAGACGATCACGGTGAGATCGCGCACCGTGCGGGTCTCGAGCAGCTTCATGCCGGCCATCACGACCAGCAGGGCCGTGCCCGCGTCGATGCCGTTCAGAGTGCGGTACTCGAGCAGCACGGCGAGCAGCGCGACGAACGCGAGCAGGCTGCGCAGCCATTTGCTCAGCAGGGCCCAGTGCTTCACCTCGGTTGCAATTCGCAGCGCCGCGGCCGCGGTGGCGAGCAGCAGGACCCACGGCCGGATGTGCGGAGCGTGCGGCACGATCGAGAGCGCCAGGCCGGCGATGACCCACGCCAGCCGTTGCAGCATCGGCGGCCATGGTGCACTCAGGGTGCGCAGCGAAGATGCCGCGCTAACCATGCGACGCCCGCTCGTCGAACAGCGCCAGCGCCGTCAGGCAGCGCTGCCTCTGACCGGGACCGACGTTCGGCGCGATTTCCACTCCCGGCAACCGCAGTCCGAATGCGCGCCCGGCCGCGTACGCATCTTCGACCCAGCGACACAGCTGCGACAGCCGCGCCTCGGTGCCGAGCCCGGTCAGCGAATCCCAGTCGAACGAGTGCGACGTCACCGCCGTGCCGGCATAGAGCTTTACCTGCAAGCCCTGTTCGCGCGCGTAGGCCTTCCAGGCGATCCGTCGCGGCGGATCGCCTGGATGGAACGCGCGCAGGCCGGCGAAATCCTCGTCGCCGCGCGTCGTGTCCTGAGCGCCGCCCGTATCGGTCTCCTGCGGCGGCGGCGGCAGCCCGCGCGGACTCGGCTTCGGATACACGACGCAGTGCAGGTCCATGTTCAGATACGCCCACGCGCGGAACAGCCCGAACGGATGTCGCGTGCTGATCTCGAACGAGTCGAGCGCGAGCAGCCCGCGCTGCGGCGCCGGCACCTCGAGGTCGAGCACGATGCGCCCGCCCGGCTCGACGCGCGCCGGCCGGGCGTCGCCGTGCTCGTTGGCGATGACGAGCTCGTGCCGCGCGAGTTTCGCGCCGTTCTCCAGCGCGATGCCGAAGCGCGCGGTCTGGCCGGCGAACACCGGCTCGCTGGACGCCGAGCGGATCTGCACGCCGGCGAGGTTGCGATGGCAGTAGTGCATTGCCGTCAGCGCGAGCGCGCCGAGCGTGAAGGTGAGGCCGAGCGCGAGATTGTTCGCGTAGTTCATCGCGCCGAGAAACATCGCGAACAGCATCAGCGTGAACGCGACGCCGAGCGAGCTCGGCACGATGTAGATACGTCGCGGCGACAGGGTCAGCGGATCGGGATCGATGCCGTGCCGCTTGCGCGCCCACTTGCGGGTCCGGTGGCGCAGAGCAGCGAACAGGCGCGCGAGCATGGTGCGGTCAGGCCCCTTCTTATGGAACGGCGACGGCCCTCAGCACCAGCTCGCCGATCTCGTGCGGCTTCGCGTCGCCCTCGCGCGGCTTCAGGCGATGGCCGACGATGGCGCCGAGCACCGCCTGCACGTCCTCGGGCGTCACGCCGGGATGCGAATGAATCAGCGCCCAGGCCTGCGCGGCCCGTACCAGCGCTATCGAGGCGCGCGGCGACAGCCCCGACTCGAACTGCGGCGATTCGCGCGTGAAGCGCACGATTGCCTGGACGTAGTCGAGCAGCGCATCGGAAGCGTGCACGCGCGGCACCATCATCTGCATCAACAGCAGCTGCTGCGGCGACAAAGTCGGCGCGAGCGTGGCGAGCAGATCGCGACGGTCCTGACCCAGCAGCAGCTGGCGCTCCAGCGTGGCGTCCGGATAGCCGAGCTGGATGCGCATCAGGAAGCGATCGAGCTGCGACTCCGGCAGCGGATAAGTGCCGATCTGGTACACCGGGTTCTGCGTGCCGATGACGAAGAACGGATTCGTGAGCGGATAGGTCTGGCCGTCGGCTGTCACCTGGTGCTCTTCCATCGCTTCCAGCAGCGCGCTCTGCGCTTTCGGCGTGGCGCGATTGATCTCGTCGGCGAGCACGAGTTGCGCGAACACCGGGCCCTTGTGGAACTGGAACGTGCTGGTCTCGCGCTCGAACACCGACACGCCGATGATGTCCGCCGGCAGCAGATCGCTGGTGAACTGAATGCGCTGGTAGGACAGACCCAGCGATTCGGCCAGCGCGTGCGCCAGCGTGGTCTTGCCCACGCCGGGGATGTCTTCGATCAGCAGGTGTCCGCGAGCGAGCATGCACGCGATGCACAGCCGCAGCTGCTGCTCCTTGCCGAGGATGATGCGATTGAGCTGCGCGATCGTCGCGCTGACCAGCTCGATCGGGTCGGCCTGCGTGATCAGTGTGGGAATCGCAGCGTCCATCGATGCGCTCAGCGCCGCGCCACCAGCGCGCTCACCGCCTGCTCCTGCTGCTCGGCCTCGGCGACCTGGCGCTCGAAGTGGGCGATGCGCTCGCGCATTCCGGCGACGATGTCCGCTGGCGCGCGCGCGAAGTTTGGGTCGCTCAATTTCTCTCTCGCTTTACCGAGTTCCTGTTGTGCCTTGGTCTTGCGCTTCTGCAAACGCGCCAGCTCCGCGGCCGGGTCATCGATCAGCCCGTCGAGCGGCGCCGAGATCGTTCGCTGATCGATGCTGGCGCTCGCCGAAGGCGGCAATTGCGCGCCGACCGCGGCCAGCTTCAGCTCCGCGATCCTGCCGACTGCCTTGACCACGCCGAGGCTGGCGCTCAGAGAGTGCTGATCGTCCGCGTGCGGCGACTGGTAGTGGATCACAATTTC
>DATBKP010000030.1:0-26691 GCA_036555785.1 Steroidobacteraceae bacterium | reverse complement strand
TCGAGCCCCACGACTTCGAACAACGCGCCACCGGGCCTGCGATACCAGTCGCCTACGACAGGACTCGGTGAGGTCATATCGGTCTCCGTGGAAATTCGACTCGATGAAATCATTCCTTCTTCGAGATTCGTTTTAGTCCTGTGAGCGTGCTTATTCAAGAGGAAATTTTTCTGCACAGCATCAAGTAAACGATGCGCGCGCACGCGTTGATGACAGCAGTGTCAGTTCGCTCTTCGATATTCGAGATCCCATACGCCGTGACCGAGACGCTGGCCGCGTCGTTCGAAACGCGTGAGCGTCCGTTCTGCAGATCGCGCGACGAAACCTGCAGCGGCGGCGACGTTGACGAACGCAGCCGAGGCATCGATCACCTCGCGCATGTGTTGCGCGTACGGCTCCCAGTCGGTGGCCAGGCGCAGCGTGCCGCCGGGTGCGATCGCTCTTGCGAGCAACTCGACGAAAGGAGGTTGAATCAGGCGCCGCTTGTGATGCCGCTTCTTCGGCCACGGATCGGGAAAGAAGATGTGCACGAGTGCGATCGAGGCAGGCGCAACCTGCTGTTGCAGCACTTCCACGGCATCGTGGCAGATCACGCGCAGATTGCGCAGCGCTGCGGTTTCGGCACCGAGCAGCAAGTGCCCGACGCCCGGGCGATGGACTTCGATGCCGATGCAATTCATCTGCGGATGCGCGGCCGCGAACTCGAGCAGCGCCTCGCCCGCGCCGAAGCCGATCTCCAGCATGCACGGCGCGACGCGACCGAACAGCGCCTGCAGATCGAGCGGCGTCGCAGAAAATTCCACGCCATATTTCGGCCACAGCTCGGCGAGCGCGCGCTGCTGACCGGCGGTCGCGCGCCCCGACCGCAAGACGAAACTGCGCACGCCGCGCATCCGCGCTTCAGGAGGCTCTTTCTCAGACATCACGTTGTTTGCTTCTGGCCGAGCAGGTGTTCGAACAGCAGCCGCGCGGCGGACGGCAATGGCGCGTTCGCCCGAGTGCACAGGAACAGCTGCCGTCGGGCCCAAGCGTCGCTCAATGCGACCGACGCGAGCGCGAGCGAACGGATGTACGGCGTCGTGGCGGCGCGCGGCACGATACCGACGCCGAGACCGGCGGCGACCATCGCGCAGGCGGCGTCGAAACTCGTCACGTTGATGCGCCAGTTCAGCGTACGGCCGGTTTCGGACGCGGCGCGCGTGAGTACGTGGTGCAGGGCGCTGCCGGCATGCAGACCGACGAACGGCTGATCGGCGACCTCCGCGAAGGAGAGCGCAGGTTGGCGCGCGAGCGGATGATCTGGCTGCAGCACCACGACCAGCTCGTCATTGCGAAACGGCACAGTGCTCAGGCCTTCGATCAGCGGCAGCTCGCTCAGGATGCCGAAGTCCGCCGAGCCATCCGCGACCGCCGCGGCAATCGCCGAGCTCACGTGCTCTTCCAGCTGGACGTGAATGTCGGGATGGGCGGCGTTGAAGGACGCCAGCGCACCCGGCAGGAATTCCACGATCGCCGAGATGTTCGCGAACACGCGCACGTAACCGCGCGAGCCGCTCGCGTGCCGTCGCATTTCGTCATCGAGCTGCGCAGCCTGGTGGAGCATGACCCGCGCGCGTGCCAGCAGCGCATGACCGGCCGGCGTCAGCTCGACGCCCTTGGCAGCCCGCACGATCAGCGGGCAACCGAACACCTCCTCCAGATCGGAGATGCGCTTGCTGACCGCGGAGGCCACGGTGTGCGAGCGCTCGGCCGCCCGCGCGATGCTGCCGGCATCGGCGACGGCAACGAACAGCTCCAGGTCGCGCAGGTCGAACTTCATGGGCCGTAGCTTGCCGGTTGGGCGGGCCGCTGCATAGAATCGGATCGCCAGGCGGGTGTAGTTCAATGGTAGAACTGTAGCTTCCCAAGCTACTAACGTGGGTTCGATTCCCATCACCCGCTCCACTCCCTCCACAAATCGCCACAATTCGTCGGTGGCCTGACAGCAGGCGCCACCCCGGCGGCGTACGCTGCAGTCACGCTCGAATCCATCCGAAGAACAACTCGAGGTTTGCGGACGATGCGCATCGCAGGGCTGTGGGCCGGTCTCCTGGTGCAGCTGTTCGCGCTGGCGGCACTCGCCCAGGAAGCGCGCACTCCTTCCCCCGCCGCGTCGGTCGAGCTGTTCACGCCGCAGGGCACTGCACGGCAGGTTCGCCAGGTCACGGCGCGATTTACTGCGCCGATCGTCACGCTTGGGGATCCGCGGCTGCCGGATCCGTTCGACGTGCAATGTCCGGCGACAGGCCAGGGACGCTGGGCCGACCCGCGCAACTGGGTCTACGACTTCGACGCGGACCTGCCGGCGGGTCTGCGCTGCACGTTCACGTTGCGTCCGCAGCTGCGAACCGCTGCAGGCGCCGCGCTGACCGGCACTCGCAGCTTCGCGTTCAGCACCGGCGGACCGGCCATCGCCGCGTCGTATCCGCGCGAGGGTTGGGAAGCGCTCGACGAGCAGCAGGTATTTCTGCTGCGGCTCGACGCCCAGGCGACTACCGACTCGGTGGAGTCGCACGCGCACTGCATCGTCGCCGGAATCGAGGAGCGCATCGGTATCGAAGTGCTCGCGGGCGATGAGCGGGCGGCAATTCTCAAAGAGCGTCGCTCACTCGGCTATCAATACTTCCAGCTGCTGTGGAAGGACGGCGCCGTGACGCACGCGCGGATCCGCGGCGAGGATCTCGATCAGGCAGAAGAGAGCATCGCCGTGGTTCGCTGCAAACGGCCGCTACCTGCCGCGACCGAGGTGCATCTGCAATGGGGCGCGGGCATCGCGACAGTCTCTGGAGTCATGACGACGCAGGATCAGCAGCTCGCGTTCAAGGTGCGTCCCGCTTTCACGGCGCAGGTCGAATGTACGCGCGCGAATGCCCGTGCCGGTTGCACTCCCACACAGCCGGTCGTGGTGAGCTTTACGTCGCCGGTGCCGCGCGACCTCGCGCTCGGCGTGAGGATCAAGACCAGCGACGGCGAGGTGCTCGTTCCGGCCGAGACCGAGTCGAAACCGGCGCCGACGCTGGAGCGCGTCGTATTCGACGGACCCTTCCCCGAAGAGTCGACAGCGGTCGTGACGCTGCCGGCCAGGATCGTCGACGACTCCGGCCGTACGCTCGCAAATGCTGCGCGCTTCCCGCTCGACCTCCGCATCGATGCCTTTCCTGCACTGGCGAAGTTCGCGGCGGACTTCGGCATTCTCGAAGCGAAGCAGGGCGGCGTGTTGCCGGTGACGCTGCGCAATGTCGAGCCGCAGTTCGGCGGTCAGCAGCCGGACTTGCCGGCCCAGCAGCTGCGGGTCGACGCCAATCCCGCTGCGATTGCCGACTGGCTGGAGCGGCTCAGGAAAGCGAACGCCGGGAGCGGCGAGTGGGTCACGGAACAGGCTCCGGGCGCCGACCCGAGCAGCGTGTGGCAGGAGACGACGGGCACGCGCTCGGTCTTTTCAGCCGCCGATGCGACGACGCCGTTCACGCTGAAGAAGCCTGCGGGCAGCAAGCCGGCCGAAGTGCTCGGCATTCCGCTGCGCCAGCCGGGTTTCTACGTCGTCGAGATCGGCAGCCGCGCGCTCGGGCGCTCGCTGCTCGGCAGCGACCAGCTGCGCTACGTGTCATCCTCGGCGCTGGTCACGAACCTGGCGGTGCACTTCAACTGGGGCCGCGAGAGCTCCAGCGTGTGGGTCACGCGGCTCGATGACGGCAAGCCGGTACCGGACGCGGCGATCACCGTCATCGAATATTGCGGCGGTCACACACTCTGGCAGGGCAAGACCAACGCGGACGGCGTCGCAGCGATCGACGAATCGTTCGGCGAGCCGCACGACGCCGAAGGGTGCTGGTCGGACCGCGTCAGGCCGTTGCTCGTCTTCGCGCAGCGCGACGCGGACTTCAGCTTCGCGCTGTCGTCCTGGAACAAAGGGATCACGCCGGACCGCTTCGGCTTGAACACCGGCGGCGAGTGGGACGCCGGCATCTATCACACCGTGCTCGATCGCGCGCTGTTTCGCGCCGGCGAGAAAGTGTCGATGAAACATTTCCTGCGACGGCATTCGTCGCCAGGCATCGTGTTGCCGCAGCCATTGCCTGGCACGCGCAAAGTGATCATCCACCACTACGGCAGCGGCCAGAAGTACGAGCTGGCAGCGCAGTTCGGCGCCGACGGCATCGCCGAGAGCGAATGGACGATCCCGGCCGAGGCCAAGCTCGGCGACTACTCGGTGTCGATCGTCGACGAATACGAGCGGCAGAGCGCGAGCTTCAAGGTCGAGCAGTTCCGCCTGCCGTCGATGCGCGCGAGCGTGAGCGGATCGCCGCGTCCGCTCGTGCGGCAGAAGTCCGCCGTGCTCGATCTGCACGTTGCCTACATGTCCGGCGGCGGCGCTGCGGGTCTCGCGGTCAAGCTGCGCTCCGTGGTCGAGCCGATGCCGCTGAGTTACGCGGGTTACGAGGACTATCGATTCGGCGGCGTCGCGGTTCGCGAAGGGATCGTCACCGGCGACAGCTCGTACTCCTACGAAGACGAGGATGAAGGCGAGGGCGAGCAACAGGCAGCGGAGGAACCGGTCGAGGCGGGCAAGGTGCAGGTGCTGCCGGTCACGCTTGACGGCGAAGGTTCGGCGCGAGTCACCGTCGGCAATCTGCCGCAATTGCCGAGTGCCGCGCTGCTCACCGCGGAGCTGGAGTATCCGGATGCGAACGGCGAGTTGTTGACTGCGACCGGACGCGTACGACTCGTGCCGGCGAGCCTGAGCGTCGGCATTCGTCCCGAAGGCTGGGTGGCGAGCGCGGAGCAGCTGCGCTTCCGCGTCGTGGTGCTCGATCTCGACGGCAAACCGCGCGCGCGGCAAGCGGTCAGGGTCGGGCTCTATCAGTCGAATGCGTACTCGTATCGCAAGCGGCTCATCGGCGGCTTCTATGCATACGAGACGACGCGCGAGACCCGCAAGCTGTCCGCGAGCTGCGAGGGCACGACGAACGAGCAGGGCCTCGTGATGTGCGAGGTCGCGACCGGCGTCAGCGGCGAAGTGGTGGCGCGCGCCGAGACACTCGATCCCGAACACAACGTGGCCGGCGCGACGACCTCGTTCTGGGTCGCAGGCAAGGACGACTGGTGGTTCGGCGGCACGCAGGGCGATCGCATGGACGTCCTGCCGGAGAAGAAAGAATACGCGGCCGGCGAAACCGCGCGCTTCCAGGTGCGCATGCCGTTCCGGCAGGCGACTGCGCTCGTCACCGTCGAGCGCGAAGGCGTGCTGTCCAGCTTCGTCACGCGGCTGAAAGGGCAGATGCCGATCATCGAAGTGCCCATCGCCGACTCTTACGCGCCGAACGTGTTCGTCTCGGTGCTCGCTGTGCGCGGCCGCGTCGGCGCGCTGTCCGGCGGCAAGCCGCAGGGTGAAGCGATCACGGCACTGGTGGATCTGAACAAGCCTGCCTATCGGCTCGGCGTGGCAAAGATCAATGTCGGCTGGAAACCGCATCGGCTCAACGTGACCGTCACGCCGTTCAAGAAAGTGTTCAAGGTCGCAGAGCAAGCGATGGTGAGCGTGCACGTCGAGCGAGAGGACGGCGCCGCTCTGCCGGCAGACACGGAGATCGCCATTGCAGCGGTGGACGAAGCGTTGCTCGACCTGGCGCCGAACCGTTCGTGGGATCTGCTCGCAGCGATGATGGGCGAGCGCGGCGTGGAAGTGTGGACTTCGACCGCGCAGATGCAGGTCGTCGGCAAACGACACTACGGCCGCAAGGCGGCGCCGCATGGCGGCGGCGGCGGACGCGAGCGCGATCGCGCACGCGAGCAGTTCGACAGCCTGTTGTTATGGAAGGGCAGAGTGAAGCTCGACGGCCAGAACAACACCGTGTTCCCGGTCATGCTCAACGACTCGCTCACGGCGTTCCGCATCGTCGCAGTGGCCAACAGTGCGGCCCATCTGTTCGGCACCGGCTCCGCAACGATCAACACGACGCAGGATCTCATCCTCGTGTCCGGGCTCGCGCCGTTGGTGCGCGAAGGAGATCGGTACGCTGCGACGTTCACGCTGCGCAACACGACCGATCGTGCGCTGACTGTCGATGCACAGGCGCGGCTCGCGATCGACCGGCCGCCTTCGCTGCAATCGCAGCGCGTGGAAATACCTGCGGGTCACGCGCGCGACGTCGTGTGGCGCGTGACCGCGCCGGTCGGTGTCTCGCAGTTGCAGTGGGAGGTTACGGCCCGCGAAGTCGGCGGCGCCGCGGGCGACAAGATGAAACTCACGCAGTCTGTCATTCCTGCTTATCCGGTCCGCACCTATCAGGCGACGATCGCGCAGCTCACCGCGCCGTTGTCGCTGCCCGCGGAACGTCCGGCGGACGCAGTGAAAGGTCGCGGCGGGCTCGAAGTGACATTGCGCGCGAAGCTTGGCGACGGACTGGACGGCGTACGCGAGTACATGAGCTGGTACCCATTCAGCTGCATCGAGCAGCAGCTGTCCCGTGCCGTCGCGCTGCGCGATGAAGTGGCGTGGGCTATGTGGATGGAGCGGCTGCCCGCCTACATGGATCGCGACGGCTTGCTCAAATACTTTCCGACGGATCACCTCGAAGGCGATGACTCGCTCACGGCTTATGTTCTGCTGCTCGCGCACGAAGCGGGCTGGCAGCTCGCCGCAGCAGATCAGCGCCGCATGATCGACGGGCTCACGCGCTTCGTTTCGGGCAAGATCGTGCGTCGCTCGGCGCTGCCGACTGCGGATCTGGCGATTCGCAAACTCGCGGCAATCGCTGCGCTCGCGCGCTACGACGCGGCTCAGCCGCAGATGCTCGACAGCATCCAACTGCAGCCCGACTTGTGGCCTACGTCCGCAGTGCTCGACTGGATCGACATCTTGAAGCGCGTGCCCGGCGTGCCGCAGGCCAAGGAGCGCCGCGCCGCGGCGCTGCAGATCCTGCGCACGCGCCTGAACTTCCAGGGCACCACGATGGGATTCTCCAGCGAGCGCAGCGACGCGCTGTGGTGGCTGATGATCTCGGCCGATTCCAACGCCAATCGCATGCTGATGGCCGTGCTCGACGAGCCGCAGTGGCGTGAAGACATCCCGCGTCTGGTGCGTGGCACGCTCGGCAGGCAGCAGCGCGGGCACTGGAACACGACTGTGGCCAATGCGCTCGGCGTGCTCGCGATGGAGAAGTTCTCCGCGGCGTTCGAATCGACGCCGGTCACGGGCGCGTCCGGCATTCGCTACGGGTCGCAGACGCAGAAGGTCACGTGGCCGCTGACGGCCCACAGCAAACAGATCGACTTGCCGTGGCAGGACGGACGCGCATCGCTCGACGTGAACCACGAAGGCGCCGGCAGTCCGTGGGTCATGATCCGGGCGACCGCAGCTTTGCCGCTGCAGAAGCCATTGTCGTCGGGTTACAAGATCACGCGCAGCGTTACGCCGGTCGATCAGCAGGTGGCCGGCCGCTGGACGCGCGGCGACGTCGCGCGCGTCAGGCTCGAGCTCGAATCGCAATCCGACATGGCATGGGTCGCCGTGGAAGACCCGATTCCCGGCGGCGCCACCGTGCTGGGCAGCGGGCTCGGCGGACAATCCGCGCTGCTGAGGCGCGAAGAGCGGCGTGACGGTTATGCCTGGGTTGCGTTCGAGGAGCGGCGCTTCGATTCGTTCCGCGCGTATTACCGCTACGTGCCGAAGGGCCGCTGGGTCGTCGAATACACCGTGCGTCTCAACAATCCGGGCGAATTCCTGCTGCCGGCGACGCGCGTCGAGGCGATGTACGCACCGGAGATGTTCGGCGAGTCGCCGAACGCCAAGGTGACAGTCGAGGCGAAGCAGTGAGCCGCCGCGTCCGCAGGCTGCTCAGCTCGCTCGCACTGCTCGCCGCGGCGGTGCTCGCGATTGCGTGGCCGGCGCAGGCACCGGACTTCGTCGCCGTGCGCGCGAGGTTTACGCCTTCGGATGCGTTCATGATCGATCGCAATGGCGCGGTGCTCGACACGGCGCGCATCGACTTCGAAGTGCGGCGTTTCGAGTGGCAACCGCTGCCGGCGATCTCGCCGGCGCTCGTCGCTGCGGTCGTGCGGGGCGAGGACGCACGGTTCTGGGAGCATGGTGGCATCGACTGGCGCAGCGTCGTCGGCTCTGCGCGCGACCGATTCGTGCATGGACGTCATCGCGGCGCCAGTACGATCACCATGCAAGTCGCATCGCTGCTGCAAGCGCGCCCGCATTCACGCGAGGGATGGCGCGCGTGGTGGTACAAGCGCAATCAGGCAAGGTTGGCACTCGCGCTCGAAAGCCATTGGACCAAGCAGCAGATCCTGGAAGCGTATCTGAACCTCGTGTACTTCCGCGGCGAGCTGCAAGGCATCGGGGCGACCGCGCACCTGCTCGCGGGCAAGGTGCCGTCGGGTCTGTCGTTGCCGGAAAGCCTGGTCATCGCAGCGCTGCTGCCGGAACCGAACGGTTCGCCAGAGCGGATTGCGGTGCGCGCCTGCAGTCGCGCGCTCGCTGCGAAGATGGTTACGAACTGCGATGAGCTGAAAGCAACGGCGACCGTGCTGCTGACACACGGTGTCGATTCACCGCCGCGCCCGCAGCTTGCTCCGCAGCTCGCAAATGCGTTGCTCCGCAGTGCTGGCGAGCGTGTGCAGACGACGCTCGATATCGGCGTGCAGCGACTCGCTCGCGATGTCCTGAGTCGACAGCTCACGACACTTTCCGCAAGCAACGTCCGCGACGGAGCGGTGCTGGTCGCGGACAACGCCACCGGCGACGTGCTCGCGTACGTGGGTTCGGCCGGACCGAGCTCGCGATCGCGCGAGGTCGACGGGGTCCGCGCGCTGCGCCAGGCGGGCTCGACGCTCAAGCCGTTTCTATACGAGCTCGCGCTGGAGCGCGGCTACCTCACTGCAGCTTCGCTGCTGAAGGATTCGCCGGTGCACCTCGACACCGCGAGCGGCGCGTACATTCCGCAGGACTACGACAAAGACTTCAAGGGCCTGGTCAGCGTGCGCACGGCGCTGGGCAGCTCGCTGAACGTTCCAGCAGTGCGTGCTCTGGTGCTGGTTGGTGTCGAGCCGTTCCGCGATCGCCTGCACGATCTCGGCTACGAGCAGATCAAGGAGGACGGTGACTTCTACGGCTACTCGCTGGCACTGGGCTCGGCCGAAGTCAGCTTGTGGCAGCAGGCGCAGGCCTATCGCGCGCTCGCTGCCGGCGGGCATTGGTCGCCACTACGCGTGCGCGCCGATGCACCGGTGCAGGCGGCGTCGAATCTGCTGCCGGCGGACTCCACGTTCATCGTCAGCGACATCCTGAGCGATCCTGCGGCGCGCGCACTGACATTCGGCATCGACAATCATCTCAACACGCCGTTCTGGAGCGCCGCCAAGACCGGCACCAGCAAGGACATGCGCGACAACTGGTGCATCTGCTTCTCGTCGCGCTACACCGTCGCCGTCTGGGTCGGCAATTTCGAAGGCGATGCCATGCACGACGTCAGCGGTGTGACCGGCGCCGCGCCGGTCTGGCGCGAGATCATGAGCGCGCTTCACCAGGATCTCGCCTCGGTTGGGCCGCAGCCGCCTGCCGGCGTGATCGCCGCTGCGACGAGTTTCGAGCCGGCCGTCGAGCCGCGACGCCGCGAGTGGTTCCTGTCGCGGCATCAACAGCAGGACTCGGTGACGATCACGCGGGCCGCACAGGTCGCACACATCGTCACTCCGGCGAACGGCATGGTCATCGCGTCCGATCCGGACATCCCGACCTCGCGCCAGAAAGTGCTGATCAGCGCCGAAGGCGCGACTGCGCGGATGCACCTCACCTTGAATGGCGAGAAGCTGGCGTCCGCCGGCAAGTCCGTGTTGTGGACTCCGCGGCCGGGCGCGCATCGACTCGAACTGCAGGACGCGAACGGCCGGCTGGTCGATCGCATCCTGTTCACGGTGCGATAGCAGCGGTCGCGCCGCTTTCAGGAATGAATCCAGAATCCGTGCGCGCGAAAATCCAGGCTGGTCCACCATTGACTGGCGAAATAGGCCTTGTTCCTGGCGCCGGCCTGGCTCTGCAGCGGCGTCACGACGCTCTGGCCGACGCGCTCGGCTGCATGCCCGCTGCTCTCCGGTACGACGGCGACGATGTGGCCGGAGCGCGATAGATTCGTCCGCTGCGCGCAGATGATGCCGACTGCTCCCGTGTTGACCTGTTGCTGGAGCTGAGTGACCTCGAGGCAGCGCTGCCAGCCGAATTCGTCGCCCCATTCGGCGAGCCAGGTGAACAACGCGTTCGCCGTCAGCTCGGACACGGTGCTGCCGTAAGCGACGCCGACGGGCAAGCCTCGCGAAAGATCGACCAGCGCTTTTGACATCCACCAGACGCGCGGCAGGTAGACGCCTGCGAGGTAGCAGTAGTCGTACGCGTAGATGTTGCAGTACGTGCTCTTGGTGGTCGGCTGATAGCGCGCGCTGTGCTCGACGTCCAGCTGCTGCACGATGGAGTTCAAGTCGGCGCAGCGCGCCGCATCGCTCTGGCCTGCTACGCGCGGCAGGACCTGCAGACCGAGCGGCCGATGCCGGTGCTCCGTCGAGCTCAGCGACGCTTTTGCGCTCGGCAGAAAATTGACCTGGGGCGGAATGAACTGTGCTGCCGCCGGCGCAGGCGCAGGCACAGAGGTCGCGGCGATTCTGGAGAGGAAGCGAACGGCTGCGAACCCGCTCACGCGCGCGTTCTGCACCTGCAGCCAATCGGTCGAAGGCTGGCCGATCTTTTCGACGTGCTCGCCGAGTCCGAGGGTGCCGATGACGTTCGAAGGATTGATTGCGGGCGACCGCCGCACGTTCAGCAGCGTGGCCGTGACTTCGAATACTTCCGTCACAGGCAAGTCCTCAGCCGACAGCGGCAGGCGTGGACACGTCGGGATCGGCATCCAGCAGCTCGTCGCCGCTCGCGGGCCCGCGCCCGGCGGATGCGAGCACGCGCGGATCGTTCTCCAACGACTTGAGTCCGAGATACGCGACATCGCTCAGTCCGAGAACGGCGTACTGCAGCGCGCCGTATTGCTCGAACGTGCCCGTGCTGAGGAAGTGCGTGAGGAACGCCACCCCGTAGATGATGTTGAACGCCAGCGCCTGCAGACGATGCACGCTGACGCCGTTGTCGTCCGAGAGAATGTCGATGATGAAGCCCTGCGATTGCCGGTCCTGGACGACGGCGACTCCATGCATCGCCGCGGTTGCACGCTGTCGCGCATCGATCACGTTCGCGATACCGGTAGTGCCGACCCCGACGCCGAGCAGTACCAGGCAGGTTTCATTGATCGCGGGCAGGTCGAGCGCCTGCGCGTAGTTGTGCAGCAGGCAGAACACGAGGATCGCGACCCACCACAGCAATTGCGATCGAGCGAAGCTGAAAGGGCGCCGGGCCGCAGTGCTGACGTCCCGCAACAGATTGCTCTTGACCGCCAGGACGGCCGACCCGGCCGCCAGCGTCAAGCCAATGATCCACGCCAGCCACGCGCTGCTGCTCATCCCTAATCTCCGAAGATTGCGGCGGACTCGAGTGTTCACTGTGTCGATGCGCGCGGTTCTCGCACCTGCTGTCACAGCGCTGCGGGTCGGGCCGTCTGGGGTGCAAGATGCGCAACCCGAATGAACGCAAGGTCTTTCTTGCCGGCGCGGCCGGCACCATCGGCAAGAGGCTGGTACCGCTGCTGATCCAGCGCGGCTGGCAGGTAGTCGGCACCACACGCTCGGCGGAGAAAGCGCAGGCGCTCGCGGCCGCGGGCGTCCAACCCGTGGTCGTCGATGTGTTCGACGCGCGAGCGATCGAGCGCGCCGTCGTGGAAGCGCGACCCGCGGTCGTATTGCACGAGCTCTCGGATCTACCGGCCGGGCTCGATCCCGCACACCTGCCGGACGCGATAGTCCGCAACGCCAGGATACGCAGCGGAGGCACCGCCAATCTCGTTACCGCGGCGCTCGAAGCGCGGGTGCCGCGTATCGTCGCGCAAAGCATCGCCTGGGCCTATGCGCCGCAGAACCGGCCGCTGCGCGAGGACGACCCGCTCGACCTGGGCGCCACGGGCACGCGCGCGATCTCGGTCGGCGGCGTTGCCGAGTTGGAGCGACTAGTGCTCGGCTCGCCTTTGTTCGCGGGCATCGTGCTCAGATATGGGCGTCTCTATGGTCCTGGTACGGGTACGGACGTAGCTGTTGCGCCATCTCTGCACATCGACGCGGCGGCTTGGGCGACCGCACTCGCGCTGGAGCAGGGCCAGCCCGGCATTTACAACATCGCTGATCCCGGTCCGACAGTGGACACCGATAAGGCGCGGACGAAACTTCACTGGACAGCCGATTGGCGTGCTGTGGAAGCGCACCGGTAGGCACGTTAAAGTGCGGGCGTGTCCATCCGCCTTCGCGTCCTCGTGTTCGCACTATCCAGCTGTGCGGCGTTCAGCGCCGCAGCGCTCGACGCGGTGCCTTCGCGTCCCGTCGATCTCAGCGGCACCTGGAAGCTGAATCCCGCGCTCAGCGATGACGCTCAGCACATGCTGGCCGAGCGGCAACGCGAGGAGCGCGAGCGCTACATGAAGTGGCGCAAGCAGCAGGAGCGGATGTATCCGCCCGATGCGCCGCCGCCGATCGACATCGAAGGGCCGGGCGGTTCGCGTCGCAATGGGCCAAGCCCCTCGCGGCAGGCCTCGATCAAGCGCCAGCAGGAGAATCTGTACAAGATGCTCGCCATCTCGGACACGCTCACGATCCGCCAGGAAGGCTCGACGCTCGACATCGTCTCGGAGGTCGAGTCGCGGCGCGTGGTCGCGGGATCGAGCACGCAGGTGTCGATGCCAGAAGGCGAGCTCGCGGATTCGAAAGTGGGCTGGGACGGCCAGTGGTTCGTGATCGACCGCTACGTCCGCAGCGGCCCGCACGCGGTCGAGAAGTTCCGGCTGCTGCCGAAGACCGGGCAGCTCGAATACCAGATGAAGTGGTCCGGCGACAGCGACATCGCCGGCATGAAGATCCACCGCATCTTCGACCGCTCGACACAGGCACCGCCGCCGCCGGCGGATCCGGCGGCGGGCCCGTCACGCTGACCGAGCCACCTCTGACGGATATTAAGCGGCGCTCGAGTAACCCATCACGGCCTTGGTCTCGAGGAACTCCTTGAGTCCCTCGCGGCCCCACTCGCGGCCGTTGCCCGACTGTTTGTAACCGCCAAATGGCGCGTTGTTGTCCACCGAGGCGCCGTTGAGGTGAACCATGCCGGTGCGCAGCCGGCGCGCGACGCGACGCGCGTTCTCGATGTTGCCGGAGTACACGTAACCCGACAGGCCGTACACCGTGTCGTTGGCGATGCGGATCGCTTCCTCTTCGTCGCGGTACGGAATCATCACGAGGACCGGTCCGAAGATCTCCTCGCGCGCGATCGTCATCGTGTTGTTGACGTTCGCGAATACCGTCGGCTTGACGAAGTAGCCCTGGTCGAGCCCGCTCGGCCGGCCGGGACCGCCGACGACGACGGTCGCGCCTTCTTCGACGCCTTTCTGCAGCAGGCGCTGAACCTTCTCGAACTGCGTCTTGTTCGACAGCGGCCCCATCGTGATGCCGTCGGCCTTCGGGTCGCCCACCACGGGCTTCTCCGCGACGGCCTTCGCGATCTTCACCGCCTCGTCGTACAGCTTGGCGGGAATCAGCATGCGCGAGGGCGCGTTACACGACTGACCGGTGTTCGACATCATCGACAGCACGCCGCTCTTCACCGCAGCGTTGAGGTCGGCGTCATCGAGGATGATGTTCGCGGACTTGCCGCCCAACTCCTGCGAGACGCGCTTGACCGATTCAGCAGCCGCTTTCGCGACCGCCACACCGGCGCGAGTAGAGCCAGTGAACGAGACCATGTCGATGTCCGGATGGCGCGAGATCGCCTCGCCGACAGTCGGACCGTCGCCATCCACGAGATTGAACACACCCTGCGGCACGCCGGCCTCGGCCAGGATTTCCGCGAACAGGTGTGCGCTCAGCGGCGCGACTTCGCTCGGCTTCAGCACCATGGTGCAGCCCGCGGCGAGCGCGGGCGCGACTTTGCAGCTGATCTGGTTGATCGGCCAGTTCCACGGCGTGATCAATCCGCACACGCCGACCGGCTCGCGGCGGACCTGGGTGGTGCCGATCTGCTCTTCGAACTCGAAGGTCTTGAGCACCTTCAGCGTGGTCAGCAGATGACCGAGGCCGCTGGCGGCCTGTGCATTCAGTGCCAGTCCCATCGGCGCGCCCATCTCGTCCGAGATCGCAACTGCGACATCTTTGAGGCGCGCCTTGTACACGTTGACGATTTTCTCGAGCAGCGCCACACGCTCTTCGCGCGAGGTCTGCGAGAACGTCTCGAATGCCGCGCGCGCGGCCTTCACCGCCGTGTCCACGTCCTCGGCCGTGCCGAGCAGAATCCTGCCGATCGGCTGCTCGGTCGCCGGATTGACGACGTCGAGCTCGCGGCGTCCCGCGGGACTCACCCACGCGCCGTCGATGAAAAATTTTCTGAAGTCGTACATGGGGATCCTCCGCAGGCGGGAGGGGAATGATACGTCACCGCCGGACGTCGGTCTGCTGCTCTGACAGCACCTGCTCTACCTCCGCCACGCCCGCGAGCTGGAAATCCCCTGGAATCGAGTGCTTGAGCACGGCCGCGGCGATGGCGAAGTCGAGGGTCTTCTGCGGGTCGAAACCGGCAGCCAGCCCATGCAGCACGCCCGCCGCGAATGCGTCGCCCGCGCCGATGCGATCGACGATCCCGTAGAGCGAGTAGGGGCGGGTGGTGTAGGTAGCTTGCCGGGTCTGCAGCCGGCCGGTGATCTGCTGCACGTCGGTACTTTGCCGCGCGCGGCTGGTGCACGCGATGAGCTGCAGATGCTCGAACGTGGCGAGCGCGGTGCTCGCTGCGCCGCCGAGCATGAATGCGAAGTCGCGCTCGTCGCCGAAAATGAGATCGGCTTGGGCGCACAGGTCCCGCAGCACGGCCGGTGCGTTCGCGGCGCGCGCGCCCCAGACGCGCGCGCGGAAATTACAATCGAACGAAACCTTTGTGCCGCGCCGTCGCGCTGTTGCCATGGCCTGCGCCGCCGCTGCACCCGCCGCATCGCTGACGGCCGGCGTGATTCCTGAAACGTGCAGCCAGCTGCAGCCGTCGAGCAGCTTGTCCCAGTCATAGACTGCAGCGGCTGCGTTGGCGAACGCCGAGCCTGCGCGGTCGTACAGCACTTCGGAAGCTCGATGGCCGGCGCCATGTGTCAGGAAATACAGACCCATGCGGCCTTCGGCAAAGCGGACGCCATCCGTTCGCACGCCATGGCGGCGCAGCTCGCCGGCGCACGCATGCCCGAGTGGGGACTCGGGTAGCGTGCTGACGACCGCGGCTGCATGGCCGAACCTGCTCAACGACACGGCCACATTGGCCTCCGCGCCGCCGACGTGGGCATCGAAGCGCCCCGACTGCAGCAGCAGCTCGCGGTTGGGCGCGGACAGCCGCAACAGAATTTCCCCGAAGCAAAGCACAGTTGCGCTCATGGTCTCGACCCTACCTCTTGTTGCGGCGGCTCGCTGCGCCGCGGCGGCGCAAACGGGCGTCTTGCCGCTGGCTATCGTGCTCTGCTAGCCTTCGATTGTCACCGGTGTCATGCTGTGGGCGCTCAATGCTACCGGTGTCAGAACAGAACAGGTTTTCGGCGATTTGGGGGAGTCATTCACATGCTGTCAGATCGCAATCGCAGTCCGCTCCGTTCAACGGTGCAGGCAATCCTAGGCGTGGTCTCGTGCTCGGCAGCCGCGGGCGCATGGGCGCAGGCGACCTCGCCGCAGCAGGAGTCGCTGGAAGAGGTCGTGGTCACCGGCTTCCGGCAGAGTCTCAGCGCCGCGCTCGACGACAAGCGCGCTGCGGTCGGCTCGATCGATGCGATCGTGGCCGAGGACATCGCCGACTTCCCCGATCTCAACCTGGCGGAATCCATTCAGCGCGTGCCCGGCGTGTCGATCGCGCGCGACGGCGGCGAAGGCCGCCAGATCAGCGTCCGCGGCCTCGGCCCGCAGTTCACGCGGGTGCGCATCAACGGCATGGAGGCGATGAGCGCGAACGGCGGCACCGATGCCGCGGGCGGCACCAATCGCGACCGCTCTTTCGACTTCAATACCTTCGCCTCCGAGCTGTTCAACGCGGTCACGATCCGCAAGTCCGCGGCTTCGGAGATCGAGGAAGGCTCGCTCGGCGCGACCGTCGACCTGCGCTCGGCGCGGCCGTTCGACTACGACGGTCTCACAGTCGTCACGAGCGTGCAGGGCAGCTACAACGACATCAACGACGATGTCGATCCGCGCGGCGCGCTGTTGATCAGCAATACGTTCGCCGACGGCAAGTTCGGCGCGCTGCTGTCCGCCGCCTATACCAAGCGCAAGCTGCTGGACGAAGGCGCGAGCACGGTGCGCTGGCAGGACTCGCTGAACACCGACGGCTCGCGCAACGCCGGCGCCGAGTTCGGTCCGCTCGATGCGGCCTATCCGGCGACGGCGCCGACGCTCGATCAGTTGAATCACGCGTTTCGTCCGCGCATCCCGCGCTACGACATCTACCAGCACGATCAGGAGCGGCTTGGCATCACCGGCTCGTTGCAGTGGCAGGTGGCGGACTCGACACTGCTCACTCTCGACGCGCTGTTCGCAAGATTCGACGCCGAGCGCAGCGAGATCTTTCTCGAAGCGCCGGTGTTCAGCGCGACCGGCGCCCAGAACATGAACAACGTGAATCCGCGCGACGCGGTGATCGACGACACCAACACCCTGGTGTACGGCGTGTTCGACGACGTCGACATCCGCTCCGAGGCGCGCTTCGACAAGCTGCGCACCGACTTCACGCACGTCACGCTGAACGGCAGCCATGACTTCTCGGAGAAGCTGCGGATGAACGCGCTGGTCGGCTATTCGAAGGCCGATCACGACAACCCGATCCAGACCACGTTGCTGTTCGACGCCACTGACGTCGACGGCTACAGCTTCGACTACCGCAACAACAGCCGGCTGCCGGTGATCACGTACGGCAACGCCGACGTGACCAATCCTGCAACTTGGCGCCTGTCGCAGATTCGCCTGCGTCCGCAGAGCTCGGTGAACGAATTCCGCACCGCGTCCTTCGATCTGGCGTGGGACGTGACGGATGCGGTGACGCTGAAGGCCGGCCCGCAATGGAAGAAATTCGAGTTCGAGACCAGCTCGCTGCAGCGCTCGAACGGCACACAGACGAGCCAGGAAGGCGTGATCCCGGCGGAAGTGGCGGCAACGCCCATCGCCGACTACAGCCGGCTCGTAGCGATCAGCGGCAATCTCGACGTGCCCGCCGGCGGCGCGCGGCGCTGGCTGATGCCGGATCTGCAGCGTGCGGCAGATCTGTTCAATCTCTACGATCGATCGGTCTTCCCGCTGGGTCCCGAGCTGGCCCTGAGCAACAACTACTTCGTCGAGGAAGAGGACACGGGCGGCTACGTGCAGGCCGATTTCAAGACCGAGGTCTTCGGCAGGCCGCTGCGCGGCAACTTCGGCGTGCGTTACGTCCAGACCGACCAGACCTCGTCGGGCTACACGTTCACTTCCGGCTCGCCGGTGCTGACCACCGTCGATCGCACGTACGACGACACGTTGCCGTCGCTCAATCTCGTCATGGAAGTGACGGACGCGTTCCTGGTGCGCGCTTCCGCGGCCAAAGTCATGGCGCGCCCGAACGGCGGCGGTCAGACGACCGGGCTCGGCATCCTGGCGCCCGGCGCGGCAGTCGGCATCAGCGGCGCCAACAAGACCGTGACCGCCGGCAATCCCGACCTCGATCCGTATCGTGCGAAAGCGTACGACCTGGCGTTCGAGTGGTACTTCGCCAAGGATTCGCTGCTGTCGGTGGCGCTGTTCTGGAAGGACATCGACAGCTTCGTGCAGATCATCCGCTCCAGCGACAACTTCTCGAACAACACGCTCGGATTGCCGGACAGCGTCGCGCTCAACGCCTGCGGCGCCACCGTTCCCGCCGACGAGTGTCTCGACGGCTGGCAGTTCAGCCTGCCGACCAACACCGATGGCGGCGAGCTCAAGGGCTTCGAGATCAGCTATCAGCAGCCCTTCAGTTTCCTGCCCGGGTTCTTCAGTCACTTCGGCCTGATCCTGAACTACACCGGCGTCGAATCCGAGATCGAGTACCTCACACCGCCTGCGACCGTCGGCGGCGTGCCCCTGCCGCAGGCCACGGTCAAGAACGACCTGACCGGTCTGTCGAAGAGCGCCTACAACGCGACGCTGTACTGGGAGAACGAGACCTTCAGCGCACGCGTTGCGGCGGCCTATCGCGACGACTATCTGACGACGGTTCCCGGACGCAACAACAACGACGTGGAAGGCACGATCGAAACGCTGAACGTCGACTTCTCGGCGACCTGGACGGTGACTCCGGCGCTCGACGTCACGCTCGAGGGGCTCAACCTCACCGACGAGTTCCAGGATCAGTACGTCGGCTCGCAGGGCGACCGGCTCTCGTACTACCACCACCAGGGAAGGCAGTATCTGCTCGGCGCCCGCTTCAAATTCTGAAGTCACCAAGGGTCACTCCATCTTCATCGAGGGATTGATCGTGCGTACTCCTGTCATGCTTTTCGGAACCGCGTTGCTGCTCGCCGCCGCCGCAGTTCACGCCGGACAACTCGACCTCGGGCGCGACACCTTGCACGCGGACAACGGCTGGGCCGCAAGCGGCAGCGGGGTCACCGGCGGTTCGGCTGCGGTCGACGCGCAGGTGTACGTGGTGACGAACCGCGCCGAGTTGATCGCGGCGCTCAACAACGGCGTGTCGTCATCCACGTCGCCGTCGAATCCGTCGAACGAGCCGAAGATCATCTACGTGCAGGGCACGATCGACGCGAACGTCGACGATGCGAACCAGCCGCTCGCCTGCACCGACTACTACCGCAATGGCTTCACGATCGAGCAATTCCTCGCGACCTACGATCCGGCCGTGTGGGGTCGCGTGCCACCTGCGGGCGCGGTCGAAACCGCGCGCGTCGCTTCACAGCAGGCGCAGCAGGCGCGCGTGCGCATTCGCATCGGCTCGAACACGACGATCGTCGGGCTCGGCCGCGACGCGACCATCCGCGGCGCCTGGTTCGACATCCGCGGCACCGCAGGCGTTGCCAACAGCCGCACGAACATCATCGTGCGCAATCTGACGTTCCGCGACGCGTTCGACTGCTTCGCGGCGTGGGCGCCGACGGACGGCGCGCTCGGCTCGTGGAACTCGCAGTACGACGCGATTTCCCTGCGCGACAGCAACAACGTGTGGATCGACCACAACACTTTCGAGGACCGCGACACGGCGGACGAGACGCTGCCGCTGTACTTCGGCGTGATCTTCCAGGTGCACGACGGCCTGGTCGACATCACCAACGCCTCCGATCTGGTCACGGTGTCGTGGAATCGCTTTCGCAATCACGACAAGACCATGCTGATCGGCTCCTCCGACACTGCGAGCGCGGACCGCGGCAAGCTGCGTGTGACCTTGCATCACAACCTGTTCGAGCGCATCGGCCAGCGTGCGCCGCGCGTGCGCTTCGGCCAGGTTCATCTCTACGACAATCTCTACGACCTGCGCGCGACGCCCAACTACGTGTACAGCTGGGGCGTCGGCATCGAGTCCGCGATCTTTGCCGAGGAGAACTTGTTCATCGCCGAGCGCAGCTTCACGCTCGACCAGATCATCGATCGGTTCAACGGCACGGCGCTGTCGGCGTCGGGGACGCTGGTCAGCGGGCCGCGCGTGCGCAATCCGGTCGACGTGATCGGAGCGTGGAATGCTGCCAACGACCCCGATCTCGGCGTCGACGCCGGTTGGGTGCCGACGCTCGACTTCGAACTGCTGCCGGCGTGGACGACGCCGCTGCTGGTGCCGCTGTTCGCAGGTCCGTTCCGTTGGTGATCGTCGCGCACCCGCCGGCTACTGCTTCGTCATATACCGCAGATCCCACTCCTTCTCGTTGAACGGCTGCCGCGTTTGCCGGTACTGCGGATAGCCGCCGACCTGCGCCTGGTCGTCGATGATCTCGCCGCGGCCTTCGATGGTGTCGGCGACGATGCGCGCGTCGATCGGATCGCGATCCCACGGCCGTGCGCCGACGTTGCGAATCACCGCGTCCTGCACGTCCGCCGCGTGCAGCAACTGCACGTTGAACGGCAGCGCCGGCCGCGCCACCGGGATGACGCGCGCGCTGGAGGTCGTATAGCGGCCGAACTTCTCGAACGGGCGTCCGACCCAGTCGACTGCGATGTTGTCGTCTTCGTACAGCTCGAGGTCGCCCGAGCCGCCGAGCATGAACAGCGCCAGTCCCGGCGGCGTGTTCGGGCCGCCGCGCAGGACATTGCCGATGAGCGCCATCTGGCCGACCTGGTAAGGCTGGCCGCGCCATTCCTCTGCGATCAGGTTGTAGTGCACGGCGCGCGCTCCGGGGTTGTAGATCAGGTTGTTGATCACCATGCCGTGCACGCCGCCTTTGAACAGCGGATTGCGCTCGTAGTTGTGCGCGTACAGATTGCCGACGATCAGGATGTCGGAGGCGTTGTCGTGGATCAGCGAGCCCTTGGAGTGCTCGCCTTTGGAGTGCGTCGCGTACTTCAAACCCTCGGCGATGATGTTGTTGCTGAAGGTGACGCGATAGGACGTGCCGCGGCGCCAGTCCTCGGGCGTCTTGCCGCTGAAGCGCGGACCGGAGGCCGACAGGTTCTCGTCGATCGCCCAGCTCATCGAGCAGTGATCGACGATCACGTCGTGCCCGGCGATGGTCGAGAACGCGTCGGGCTCCCAGCCGCCGCGCTTCGGCGCCTCGGCAGAGCCGGTGCGAACGCGGATGTGCTGCAGCACCACGTCGTGGGTGGCGACGTCGATGCCGGTCCGGATCAGCGTAATGCCCGGCGCCGGCGCCGTCTGGCCCGCGACCGTCAGGTAAGGCTTGGTGATCTTGATCTCGTGCTGCGCGAGGTCGATGACGCCGCCGACTTCGAAGACGACGATGCGCGGACCGTCTGCCTCGAGCGCGGCGAGCAATGAGCCCGGTCCACCGGGTGCGAGCGTCGTGACGCGCAGGATCTTGCCGCCGCGCCCGCCGGGTGTATGCGCCGCCGCGCCCTGAGCGTCGGGGAATGCGAGCAGCTCGTCTGCCGCCCCTGCGGCAGGCAGCGCTGCGGTCATCAGCAGGAGCGCGAGCAGAGCAAGACGCGGGCGCATCGAGGACCTCTGGTAAATGACACCGGTTTCCTCTATACAATACCTGAATAAGATCATGGCGAGCAGTCCCGTGCATCTGCAATCGACAGCGAGCGACGCCGACGTCATCGCGGAGCAATTCGTGCGCGCGCGGCTCGGCGCGCGTGCATTGCCGGAGTATCCGGGTGTCGTGCCGCCGGATCTCGAAACCGCCTATCGCTGCCAGGACCTCGCTCTCGCGCGCGGCCCGGATGCGGTCGGCGGCTGGAAAGTCGCGCGCATCGCCGAGTCGCAACAGATGCGCTATCGGGAAGAGCGCCTGATCGGCCCGGTGCTCGCGCCCAATATTCGCGTGGGCGCACCCGGACGCACCATCGACTGCCCGGTCTTCGTCGGCGGCTTTGCCGCGGTCGAAGCGGAGATCGTGATCTGCGTCGGTCGCGACGCGCCGCCCGACAAGGTCGAGTGGACGATCGACGAGGCGGCCGATTTCGTCGGCGAGCTGTGCATCGGCATCGAGATCGCGAGCAGCCCGCTCGCCACGCTCAACGATCTCGGGCCGGGCGCGGTGATCTCGGACTTCGGCAACAACTGGGGCGTCGTCGTCGGGACGGCGGTGGCCGAGTGGCGCGGTCTGCACGAGATCGCGGCCCAGACGTTCATCGACGACGAGTTCGTCGGCCGCGGCGTCACGGCGCTGCGTCCGGGTCCGCTCGGAGCTCTCGCGTTCACGCTGGGGAAATGCGCGCGACGCGGCCGTCCTCTCCAGGCCGGAGCGGTCATCAGCACGGGCATGATCACCGGCGTGCACGACATCCGTCCGGGCCAGCGCTCGCTCTGCGTATTTCCGGGGCTCGGCGAAGTCGGCTGCCGGGCGGTGCGGGCTGCGCCGCGATGAATCGCCGCGACGCGCTCATCGGTCTCGGTGCGCTGTGCACGGTCCGGTCGCGAGCGGCCGCCGCGCTGACCGCCGACGGCCTAATGACAGCAGCGGATGTGCACGTCGATGGTTACCCGACGGTGCAAGCGGTGCGTTGGATGGGCGAGCGCATTGCCGCGCAGACCGGCGGGCGCTTGCGGATCCGCGTGTATTTCGCCGGCCAGCTGGGGCGTGAGTCGGACACCGTCGATCTCGCACGCTTCGGCGCACTCGATATCACGCGTGTGAACTTCGCGCCGCTGAACAACGCGTTTGCCTCGACGCGCGTCTTCTCGCTGCCGTATGTTTTCGAATCCGTCGAGCACATGCGGCGCGCAGTCGACGGCAAGCCCGGGGCGGCGGTGCTCGAGGAGTTCCAGCGGCGCGAGCTGATGGGACTGGCGATCTATGACGCCGGCTCACGCTCGTTCTACAACGTGCGCCGCCCGGTGCACGAGCCGCGCGATCTGCACGGCCTGAAGATTCGCGTGCCGCCTTCGGACATCTTCATCGCTGCGATCGCGGCGCTCGGCGGCAACCCGACGCCCTTGCCGTTCGGCGAAGTCTACTCGGCGATGCAGACGCACCTGATCGAGGGCGCGGAGAACAACTGGCGCACCTTCCACACCAGCCGGCAGTTCGAAGTCGCTCGCTACTGGTCGCAAACCGATCATTCGTACTCGCCGGAAGCGCTGCTGCTCTCACGACGTACCTACGATGCGCTGTCGGCGCGCGATCGGGAAATCGTGATGGAGGCCGCACGCGCCAGCGTGCCGTACATGCGCACGCTGTGGGACAAGATGGAAGCGGAGTCGCGGGCCGCCGTGCTCGCCGCCGGCGTGCAGGCGAACGACGTCGACCTGCCGGCATTCCGCCAGGCTGCGGCGCCCATTCATGAGCGCTATCTGGCGAACCGCTCGATGCGCGATCTCTTCGATAGCATCCGGAGGCTCGCATGAAAGCGCTGGCGCGTGCGGCGATTGCTATCGCGGGCATTGCGCTGGTTGCAATGGCTGGCATCCAGGCATGGCAGGTGTTCGCGCGCTATGTGCTGAACGACGCGCCGAGCTGGACGGAACCGCTGGCGCTGCTCTGCATGAGCACGACGATGATGTTCGGCGCCGCGGCCGGCGTGCATGCCGGCAAGCACTTCGGCTTCTTCATCGTCGTCGAGCACGCACGGCCGGCGTTGCGGCGGCTCATGCAGCTGGTCGCGCGCGCCATCGCAGCGATCGTCGGCATCCTGTTCGCGCTATGGGGCGGCGAGATGATGATCGATGCTTGGGACTACGAGATCGCCGGCGCGCCCTTGCCGCAAGGCATCGTCTTTCTGCCGCTGTGTCTCGGCGGCGTGCTGATTGCACTGTTCTCGCTCGAGCAATTGATAAGTGTATGGCGATCGCAATCCTCTTCGGCGTCCTGATCCTGCTGCTGTTCGTCGGCGTGCCGGTGGGCTTCGCGCTGCTCGCAGCTGCGCTCGCGACTGTGACGTATCTCGACATTCCGGCGATCGTGGTGGTACAGCAGACGGCGGCCGGTGCGAACACCGCTTCGCTGATTGCGATTCCGCTGTTCATCTTTGCCGGCGAGCTGATGATGCGCGGCGGCATCTCGGAGCGCTTGATCTCGTTCGCGTCCTCGCTGGTCGGGCACGTGCGCGGCGGCCTCGGCCAGGTCAACGTGCTCGCGTCGCTGTTCTTCGGCGGCGTTTCCGGCTCCGCCATCGCCGACGTTTCGGCGATCGGCGGCACGATGATTCCGCAGATGGTCAAGCGCGGCTTCGATCGCGACTTCGCGGTGAACGTGTCGATCACTGCAGCGCTGGTCGCCTTGCTCGTGCCGCCTTCGCACAACCTCATCCTCTACTCGGCGTCGGCCGGCGGCTCGATCTCGATCGCCGATCTGTTCGCGGCCGGCATAGTGCCGGCGCTGCTGCTGACTGTCGTGCTGATGGTCACTGGCTGGACGATCGCGCGCCGACGCGGCTACGCAGTCGAAGCCTTCCCGGGCTGGCGGGAAGTCATGGTGCGGCTGGTCGCGTCGCTCCCCGGCCTGCTGCTGGTCGCGCTGATCTTCGTCGGTATCCGCGCGGGCATTTTTACGGCGGTCGAGAGCGCGGCGATTGCAGTGCTGTACGCGATCCTCGTGACCGGCGTCCTGTATCGCGGCCTGACGCGCGAGGTGTTCCTCGAAACCTGCGCCGGCGCCGTGCGCACGACCGGCCTGATCCTGTTCGTGATCGGCTCGGCCGCGTCGTTCGGCTGGTTGCTCGCGTACTTGCAGGTCCCGGCCGCCGCGGTCGATGTTCTGACGGCAGTGGCCAGCAACAAGTACACCGCATTGCTGGTCATGATCGTGGTGCTGCTCGTCATCGGCACGTTCATGGACCTCGCGCCGATGATCATCATCTGCACGCCGATCTTCCTGCCGGTCGCGAAGGCCTTCGGCATCGATCCGGTGCACTTCGGCATCATCCTGATCCTGAAAGGCGGCATCGGGCTGATCAGCCCGCCGGTCGGCTCCGTGCTGTTCGTCGGCACTGCGATCGGCAACATCAGCGTCACGGACACGCTGCGCTCGATCTGGCCGTTCTACATCGCGTCGTTCGTCGTCCTGCTGATCGTCGCGTACGTGCCGCAGCTCTCGCTATGGCTGCCGGCGCTGCTGAAGTAGCTGCGCGTACGCATCGGTCAGTGCCTGTACGAATCCACTGTGCCGCACGAGCGTGGCAGGAAAGACCCGCTCGAGGCTGAGAAACGCGCGAACGTCGTGTGCGGCGTCACCCGAGCATGCGATGCCAATTGCGAACAACTGCTCCGCTAGCGGATCGAGCACACGCTCGCCGAGCTGCGCCTTGCGGCGCGCGAAGTGAAACCAGGCGGCAATCGGCAGGCACAGGCGCTCCAGCGGACGCCGTGCCTCGACGGCGTCGAGCACCGTGCCCAGCAATCGAAACGGCAGTTTCTGCGAGCTGTCTCCGGCGATCTGCAGCAGCTGATAGCGCAGCGCCGGGTTGCGGAACCGGCGCAGGATCGACTCGATGTAGTCGGCGACGTCGAGCCCGCGCGGCGCGACGACCGCCGGCGCGATGTCCTCGATCATGAGTCGCCGTACCAATGACGCAATCTCCGGATCGCGCATCGCCTGCGCAACGGTCTCGTGACCGGCAGCGAGCCCCAGATACGCGAGCGACGAATGTGCGCCGTTCAACAACCGCAGTTTGGCGCGCTCGAAGCCGGCGACGTTGCCGGTGATCGTTACGCCGAGCGCCGCCCAATCGGGCTGGGCGCCCTGCATGCAGTCCTCGATCACCCATTGCGAGAACGCTTCGCGTTGCACCGGCCAACGATCGATGACGCCAAGACGGTCCGCGACCATGTCGCGCAACGCTGCGTCGGTCGCCGGCGTGATGCTGTCCACCATCGTGCGCGGGAAGGGCACTTCGTCTTCGATCCAGCGCGCGAGATCGAAATCGTGGCGCTGCGCGAGCTCGACGACGGCGCGTCGCAGGCGAGGCCCATTGTCGGTGAGGTTGTCGCAGCTGACGATGTTCGGCGCCGCGATGCCAAGCGCCCGGCGGCGCGCCAGGCCGGCGCAGAGATGACCGATGAGACTGCGAGGCGCATTCGGCTGTGCCAGGTCGTGCGTAAGCTCGGGGTGCGAGAAATCGAGGCTGCCGCTGGACGTGAGACAGTAGCCTTTCTCGGTCACGGTCATCGTGACGATGTTCACCGCCGGGTCTGCGAGGCGCTGCGTGATTGCGGACGGCGACTCGGGCGCGACGAGCACCTCTTTGATCGCACCCACGACCCGCAGGATCGTCGTCTCATCGAGCACGGCGAGCGTGTAGAGATGATCTTGCGGGGCCAGGGCATCGCGTACGCCGCTGCTGTGCAGAGAAACAGCCGCGATACCCCAACGCGGGTCCGCGGCGAGCGCATCGTCGAAATAGCAGGACTGGTGGACGCGATGAAACGCGCCTGGGCCGAAGTGGAGCACGCCGATGCCGATCCGTTCGCGGTCATAGCCCGGAACCTGCACGCCGCGTGTGGCCAGCGCGCGCAGGTCCGCTTGTCGCAGCGCGCTCACAGCGTGACGCCATCCTTCCAGATGGCGATCTCGCGTTCCTCGTTCGCTTCATTGCGCGCAGCGCGGCCCGAGGCTACGTCGACGATCAGGCGCATGAAGTCCTCGCTCAGCGCGTCCGGATCGCTGGTGAGCATGCGGCCCGCATCGAAATCGATCCAGTGGGGCTTGGTCTGCGCCAGCGGCGAGTTCGAGCTGATCTTCAGCGTCGGCGCGGGAAATCCGAGGGGCGTGCCGCGGCCGGTCGTGAACAGCACGATGGTCGCACCGGCCGCTACCAGCGCAGTGGACGAGATGCCGTCATTGCCTGGAGCTTCCAGCAACGCAAGGCCGGGCCGCGCGATCTGCTCGCCGTAACGCAGTACCTGCGTGACGGTTGCGTGGCCGCCTTTCT
>DATBKP010000029.1:0-6032 GCA_036555785.1 Steroidobacteraceae bacterium | reverse complement strand
GGTTCGATTCGCGCGCGCGCGGTCTTCGAGATCGAGGACGGCGAGATCGTGATCACGCAGTTGCCGTACCAGGTGTCCGGCAGCCGCGTGCAGGAGCAGGTGGCCGCGCAGATCACGGCGAAGAAGTTGCCGATGGTCGAGACCTATCGCGACGAATCCGATCACGAGCATCCGACGCGCATCGTCATCGTGCCCCGCTCGAATCGGGTCGACACCGAGCAGCTGATGGCGCACCTGTTCGCCACCACGGACCTGGAGCGCACCTACCGCGTGAACCTCAACATCATCGGCCTGGACGGCAAGCCGAAGGTGATGGACCTGAAGGGGCTGCTGGAGGAGTGGCTGCAGTTCCGCTCCGACACCGTGACCAGGCGCATCAACTGGCGCCTGGAGAAGGTGCGCGCGCGGCTGCACATCCTCGACGGCCTGCTCGCGATCTATCTGAATCTCGACGAAGTGATCCGCATCATCCGCCGCGAGGACGAGCCGAAGCCGGTGCTGATGAAGCGCTTCAAGCTGAGCGACATCCAGGCCGAGGCGATCCTCGAGACCAAGCTGCGCCACCTCGCGAAGCTCGAGGAAATGAAGATCAAGGGCGAGCAGAAGGAGCTGAAGGAGGAGGAACAGCAGCTCGACACGATCGTGCGCAGCAAGGCCAAGCTGAAGAAGCTGATCCGCGAGGAGCTGCTCGCCGCCGCCGAGGAGTTCGGCGACGACCGTCGCAGCCGCATCGTCGAGCGCGCGGCGGCGCAGGCGATCGACGAAACGGAGCTGGTCACGAGCGAGCCCGTGACCGTCGTTCTGTCACAGCGCGGCTGGGTGCGGGCTGCCAAAGGCCACGATCTCGATCCGGTCACGCTCTCGTACAAGACGGGCGATGCGTTCCAGGCCGCGGCGCGTGGCCGCAGCACGCAACTATCGGTGTTCCTCGACAGCACCGGTCGCGCGTACAGCCTCATCGCGCATTCGCTGCCCTCGGCGCGCGGGCAGGGCGAGCCGCTCTCGGGTCGGCTCGATCCGCCCGAAGGCGCGACCTTCGCGGGCGTGCTGATCGGCGAGCCGGACGACCGCTGGGTGATCGCCTCGGACGCCGGCTACGGCTTCGTCGTCAAGCTCGGCGAAATGCATTCGCGCAATCGCGCCGGCAAGGCGGTACTGAAGGTTCCGGAGGGCAGCGGCGTGCTCGCGCCGGCGCAGGTTCCCGCGACCGATGAGGCGCTGCTGTGCGTGGTGAGCACCGAGGGCAAGATGCTGGCGTTCCCGGTCAAGGACCTGCCGGAGCTGCCGCGCGGCAAGGGCAACAAGATGTTCGGCCTGTCGTCGAAGAAGGTCGCGAGCCGCGAGGAATACCTGGCGGCGATGGCCATCGTCGGGCCGGAGCAGAGCCTCATCGTGCACTCCAAGGAGCGCAAGATGACGCTCAAGTTCGCCGAGCTGAAGGATTACCGCGGCGAGCGGGCGCAGCGCGGCGCCGTGCTGCCGCGCGGCTGGCGGACGGTGGAGAGACTGGAAGTCGTGTCGGGCTGAAGCCCGACTCCTCAGATCGTCACCGACTCCGGTTCGTTGACGAAGTAGCCCTGGATGAATTCGATGCCGAGCTGCCACAGCACCGCCATGGTGTTGGCGTCCTCGACGCGCTCGGCGATCGTGCTCACTTTCTTGCCCTTCGCCTGATCGACCAGGTCGCGCACGCGCTGCTGCAGATCCTGGTCCACCGCCAGCCCCTGCATCATCGTGCCGTCGACCTTGATGAAGTCCACCGGCAGGTGCGAAAGCAGGCGGCGCGGCTCGCGTCCCGCGCCGAAATGCTCGAGCGCGAAGCGGAAGCCGTCGCGGCGCAGGCCCGCGGCGAGATCGCTCGCGTCGGCCAGATATTCGGTCGCAACCTGCTCGCTGACCTGGAACACGATGCGCTGCGGGTCGATGCGCGTGGCCTTCAACTGGTTCTGCAGCCACGGCAGCAACGACCGGTCGCGCACCGAGTCCTTGGAGAGACGCACGAACAGCAGCTTCACCGGGCGGCTGGCGCAGAACGTCATCGACGCGCCGATCACCCAGCGGTCGATGTTCTTCATCAGGTCGTTGCGCTCCGCCGCCGGCAGGAATTCCGAGGGCAGCACTTCCGAGCCCTGCTCGTCGAGCATGCGCACCAGCACGTCGAACATGCCGCGGTCTTCGCCCATCAGGCTCGCGATCGGCTGCTGCATCAGACGGAAGCGGTTTTCCATCAGCGCCGCGCGGATGTACTTCACCCAGATCGCGTCCGCGGCCTGCTGGCGTGTGTCCTCGTCCTGGGTGTCGACGATCGCGACGCGGCCGCCGCCGCCTGCCTCGGCGTTGCGGCGCGCCGCCATGGCGTCGTTGATCGATTTCGCGACGTCGGGCGTGCGGATGTCGATCATGCCGATGCCGACGCTGCAGGTGCAGGAGGTCTGCTTGTCGGCGGCGCGGAACACCTGCGCGCCGACTTTGCGAATGAGATTGCCAGCCCAGGTCTCGACGTCGCGCGGCGTGCCGCGCTCCATCAGCAGCACGAACGCGCCGTCGCCGAAGCGGCCGAACAGGTCGTTCGCCTGGCGCGTCTCGGCGATCAGCCCGGCGAACTGGCCGATGAACTCTTCGATCGCGAGCGGACCGAGCTCCTCGGCGAGCCCGTCGAGCTTGTCGGGCTGCACCGCGACGATCTGGCGGATGCCGGCCTTGATCGGTTGCGACAGCGCCTGCTGCAGCTGCTGCAGGAAGAAGCGGCGCTGCAAAGCGCCGGTCGCGGCATCGCGCTCCAGCGCATCCGTCAGTTGCTCGTTGATGCTGCCGGCGTCACGCTTCTTCGAAGCCACCGACAGGCGCACCGCCGGGTCGCCTTCGAAATCGACGCGCGACAGCTCGATCTCGAGCGGCACTCCCGTGCCGTCGGCGAGCATCGCGGTGGCGCGCAGCGAATGGTTCGACCACTTGCCCTGCAGGCAGGCGACCAGCGCGCCCTTGATCGCGGCGTGCGCATCGGCCTCGAACGCGTCCATCAGCGGCGTGCCGAGAATCTCCTCGACGTCCGGCAGGCCGTACAGCTCGAGCCACGCCGGATTGGCGTCGACCACGATACCTTCCTGCACGTGCGCGATCGCATCGGCCGAGCCGGCCATGAACGATTTCAGCTGTTCGTGGTATTCGCGCGCGGAGCTGATCGTGCGGTTTAGCTCCTGCGCGCGGCTGTGCGCTTCGAGCTCACGCGTCACGACGAGCCGCAGGCGCAGCGGATTCATCAGCGTCACTGCGTCGCGCGCGCCTTGCTGCATCGCTGCGGCGATCACGTCCTCGTCGATCTGGTCGCGCGCGATCAGCACCGGCACTTCGGCGCCGAACTGCTTGCACACGGCCATGACCTTGGCGGTGTCGGCCGGATCCTGGCCGACGAATGCGATCAGCATGTGCGCGTTGATCTGCGTCAGCGCCTCGCCCAGGTCGTTGAGCTCGCGAATCCAGTTACAGCGCACCGCCAGGCCGGCGTTGCGCAGCGTGCTGTTGATGGCCTCGACATTGTCCTGATGCCGGGTCAGGACGATCATCGGCACCGCGCTTTGTTCCACCAACGCTACTCTCCGCTCGTTTCGCCGAAGTCTAGCATCCGCACCGGCCGGTTCTGTGTGACCCCGACGGCAGTCTTGGCCGGTGCTCCGGGCACTTCGCGCACCAGTCGCGGCAGCAGATATCCGGGCAAGCGGGCGGTCAGGTCGGCATGCAAGGCGAGCGCGCGGCGCTCCTCGACGTCGAAGTGCGCCGCACCTTGTACCTTGTCCAGCAGGTGCAGGTAGTAAGGGAGAACGCGTGCCGCGAACAGGCTCTCGCTGAGCTCGGCGAGGGCTGCGACCGAATCGTTGACGCCGGCAAGCAGCACCGACTGGTTGAGGAGGGTCGCGCCGGCAGCAGCCAGGTCCGCGCAAGCCCGCTGCACCCGCGCATCGATTTCGTTGGCGTGATTGGCGTGGATGACGACGACTTTCTGCAGCCGGACGCCGCCCAGCCACGCCAGCAATCCCGCATCGACACGTTCCGGCAGCACGACCGGGTAACGCGTGTGCACGCGCAGGCGGCGAACGTGCGGGATCGCTTGCAGCGCATCGGTCAATTGGGCGAGGCGCCGGTCGCTGAGGCTCCACGGGTCGCCGCCGCTGAGGATGACTTCTTCGATCTCAGGTGCGGCGCGCAGTTTCGCGAGCACCGCTTGCCAGCCGTCGCGCAGCGCCGATTGCTCTGCGTAGGGGAAATGTCGTCGAAAACAGTAGCGACAATGCACCGCGCACGCGCCGGTCGCGACGACGAGCGCACGACCCCGGTATTTGTGCAGCAGCCCGGGCGCGGCACGGCTGTCGAGATCGCCGACCGGGTCGGCCGTGAAGTCGGCCGCCTGCAGCAGCTCGGCCGCGCCCGGCAGGACTTGCAACAGCAACGGGTCGCGAGGATCGCCGTGCCGCATGCGCGCGACATAACCGCGCGGCACGCGCAGAGCGAAGCCGCGGGCAGCCGCGGGCGCGACCAGACCGGGATCGAGGCCGAGCACGGCACACAGCTCGGCCGGGTCGGTGATCGCTGCCGCGAGCGCCTGTTGCCAGGGCTGCGACGGCGCGGGATCGAACTGGATAGAGGGGGAGGTTGCGGCTATCATCTGCGCCCCTTTGAGGGTTAGCCCCTCATTTTATTGATCTTGTTTCATTGAGCCAGGGTGCCAAATGGGCAGCTTCTCCACGAACGAATTCAAGTCCGGATTGAAGATCATCCTCGAGAACGATCCGTATTCGATCGTCGAGAACGAGATGGTGAAGCCCGGCAAGGGCCAGGCGTTCAACCGCGTCAAGGTGCGCAACCTCAAGACCGGCCGCGTCATCGAGCGCACGTTCAAATCGGGCGACAGCGTCGAGGCCGCGGACGTGGTCGAGACCGAGATGCAGTACCTCTATACCGACGGCGAGTTCTGGCACTTCATGGTGCCGGACACGTTCGAGCAGTTCACCGCGGGCAAGGAAGCGATGGGTGAGGGCGCCATCTGGCTGAAGGACGGCATGGAGTGCACCGTCATGTTGTGGAACGGCGTGCCGCTGAACGTCACGCCGCCGGCGCACGTCGAGCTCAAGGTGGTCGAGACCGATCCGGGCGTACGCGGCGACACGGCCACCGGGGGCGCGAAGCCGGCAAAGCTGGAGACGGGCGCCGTGGTGCGCGTGCCGCTCTTCATCAACGAGGGTGAGACGATCCGCGTCGACACGCGGACCTCGGAGTACCTGTCGCGCGGCAAGGCGTGATGTCGAGGTCGGGCAGAAGCCCGACCTACAGCGCTTTCAGCAGAGTCGCGACCACTTTCTCGAGCCCTGCCTGGTCCTGCGCGTCGAAGCGCGCGAACTTCGGACTGTCGAGATCCAGCACGCCGATGAGCTCGGTGCCGCGCACGATCGGCACGACGATCTCCGAATTCGACGCCGTGTCGCACGCAATGTGTCCGTCGAACTCGTGCACATTCTCGACGATCACGGTCGCACGGCGCGCGGCCGCCGTGCCGCACACGCCTTTCCCGAGCGCGATCCGCACGCACGCCGGCTTGCCCTGAAACGGCCCGACGACCAGCTCGCCGTCCTTCAGCAGGTAGAATCCCAGCCAGTTCAGATCCAGCAGCGAGTGATAGAGGAGCGACGCGGTGTTGGCGAGATTCGCGACCAGGTCGCGCTCGCCGGCGGTGAGCGCCTCGACCTGTGCTGCGATCTGTGCGTACAGCGCCGGCTTCGGCTGGTTCGGATCGACGATGCTGTCGGATTCGTGCATGGTCAGGCCCTGTCGAACGGGAAGGCGAGCACTTCGTCGATGTGCCGTGCGCCGACGGCGCACATGACGAGGCGATCGAAGCCGAGCGCCACGCCCGAGCATTCCGGCAGTCCGTGCTCCAGGGCTGCCAGGAAGTTCTCGTCGATCGGCACCGCCGGCAAGCCGCGGCGCGCACGCTCGGCCACGTCGCGCTCGAAGCGCGTCCGCTGCTCCTGCGGCTCGCC
>DATBKP010000028.1:0-56596 GCA_036555785.1 Steroidobacteraceae bacterium | reverse complement strand
TATCGCGACGAGAAGTACGAGTCGACGCAGGGCGATCCGCAATCCTATGGCGCGGGGCCCTATGCCACGCCGCACCCGCTCTTCGTCGAGACGGCGCCCGGTTCGGGCGTGTTCACCGATACCGGCACCTTTACGGAGGTCGATACTCCATCGGCGAGCGGCTATGGCGGCACCAGCCCGACCTATGCGGGCACCGACAGCGAGACCAGCTATGGCGTTTACGTCGGCCTCGAAGGCGACCTGACGAAACAGTTCAGCGCCGGCGCCGCCGTCCGGTACGAAGACTACGAGAATTCCGGCAACGCAACCGTCTACAAGCTGAACGGAATTTGGAAGGTGACCGACGGCTTTGCCGTTCGCGCCACCTTGGGTAGCGGCTTCCATGCGCCTTCGCCCGGTCAGAACAACGTCCAGGTCCTGACGACGAATTTCATCGCCGGCGTGTCGGTGCAGACGGGAACCTACCCGGTCACGAGCGCGATCGCCCAGTTCTACGGCGCCCGCGCGCTGAAGCCGGAGAAGTCGGACAACTACGGCATCGGCGTGGTGATCGATCCGACTGAAAACCTGACGCTGACGGCGGATTTGTACCGAATCGACGTGAGCGACCGCATCTACATCTCGCAGACCTTCCATGTGACGGCTGCGGACATCCTGGCCCTTCCCGAGCTTGCGAGCGTCGGCGTAGGCGGTGACGTGCAGTACTTCACCAATTCGCTGGACACCAAGACGACCGGCGTCGACCTGATCGGCACCTGGCGCAGCGATCTCGGCGTGGGCGATCTCAATCTCACGCTCGCCTACAACTACAACAAGAACGAAGTGACGAAGTTCGACCCGGCGGCGATCGGGCCGGCGCAGATCTTGACGGCCGAACGCCTGGCGCCCAATCACCGGGCGAACCTGCAGGCAGGCTGGACGTATGGCGATTGGGGCGTCAATGTGGTCGAGCGCTACTACGGCACCTGGAGCGCCGAGGCCGACTACCCCGGCCAGGAGTTCGGCGCGAAGTACACGACCGACCTGGACTTCCGCTACACGTTCGCGGAGAGATACACACTGACGGCGGGCGCCAGCAACCTGTTCGATGAACGCCCGGACAAGATCAAGCAGTCGGACACCAATCCGGTGTTCCCGATCGTGGGCGGCCTTGCGGACGGTCAGGTGTATCCGCGCAACGGCGGTCCCTTCGGGATCAACGGGACCTTCTGGTACGCGTCGCTCAGAATCAACTTCGACTGAGCGGTTGAGTCCGAACTACAGGCGGGAAGGCAGCGGCCTTCCCGCCTGTTTCTTTCACTGGTGAAGTGCTGATGCGCGCACGACATGTGAATTTCGCGGCGGGCGTGTTGCTGTTGCTGACGGCGCACGAAGCGCTGGCCGCCTCGCCGGTCCCATCCGGCGCGGAGCACGGGATGGTCGTCTCTGCGCATCGGCTCGCGAGCGAGATCGGCGTCGCAGAACTCCGCAAGGGCGGCAATGCGGTCGATGCCGCAATCGCAACGGCCTATGCGCTGGCCGTGACGTTTCCCGAGGCTGGAAATCTCGGCGGCGGCGGCTTCCTGCTGATCCGGATGGCCGACGGCCGCGAAACCTTCATCGATTTTCGCGAGACGGCGCCGGCCGCGGCGACGCGCACCATGTTCCTGGATGCGAGCGGCAAGCCGGTCCCGCTGCTGTCGACGCGGGGATATCTGGCGGCCGCCATTCCCGGCACCGTCGCCGGCCTCGAGCTCGCCCGCACCAGTCATGGCACGCGGCCGCGAGCGGAACTGGTGGGTCCTGCGATCGAGCTCGCCGCGCGCGGCTTCGTACTCGAGCAGGGCGATGCCGAAGTCCTTGCCGAGGGTACAGAGGATTTCCGGAAGGACGGCCCCGCCAGCGCGATCTTTCTCAAGAACGGCAGACCCTACGTCGCCGGCGAGCGCCTCGTGCAGAAGGATCTGGCGCGGGTGCTGCGTATCGTCGCAAGGGATGGCGCTGACGGATTCTATCGCGGAGAGCCGGCACGCCTGATCGTCCAAGCCAGCCGACAAGGGGCGGGCATCTTTGCAGCGGCGGATTTCGAGCGCTACCGCGCAGTCGAGCGCCGGCCGCTCGAGTGCAACTACCGCGGCTATCGCGTGCTTTCGGCGCCGCCGCCGAGCTCCGGCGGCGTCGTGCTGTGCGAGTCGCTGAACCTCCTGTCGGGCTGGCCGGTGGATCCGGCCGACTTCCATTCGGCGCAGTCCGTGCACTACATGACGGAATCGCTGCGTCGCGCCTTTCGCGATCGCAACCTCGAGCTCGGTGATCCGGACTTCGTCCGCGCCGACGTGGAGCGGCTCATCTCTCCTGCGTATGCCGAGACCCTGCGGCGCGGGATCGACGCGAACAAAGCCACGCCATCGCTCTCGCTGGCGGGCCCGGGCTTCGCCATAGAGGGCCGCAGGACGACGCACATTTCTGTCGTCGATGCGGCGGGCAATGCCGCCTCGCTCACCTATACGCTCAACGACTGGTTCGGCGCGAGGGTGGTCCCCGCCGGGACCGGAATACTGCTCAATGACGAGATGGACGATTTTTCGGCGAAGCCGGGAGCGCCCAACATGTACGGGCTCGTGGAAGGGGAGAACAACGCCGTTGCGCCCGGCAAGCGGCCGTTGTCTTCGATGACGCCCACGATCGTCACGCGCGACGGGCAACTTCTGCTCGTCATCGGCACGCCCGGCGGCAGTCACATTCCGACCGCGATCCTGCAGACGATGGTCAATCTGATCGACTATCGGATGAGTATCACCGAAGCGGTCGATGCACCGCGTATCCACGCACAGTGGATGCCCGATACGCTTTACTACGAGCCTCATGCGTTGAGCGCCGATACCCTGGCTGCTCTCGCCGCCAAGGGGCATGCACTGGAGGTCATGGGACGCTGGAATCATGTCGCCGCAATTCTCGTCGGTGGGCCTGCGATCGGCGGCGCGCCGCGCGGCCGATATCGACTCTATGGGGCAATTGACCCGCGCTTGCCCGTGGGCAGCGTCGCGGGGTATTGAGTGGCACTAGCAGTGCGCCGTTGCCTGGCCGCAGTGCTTCTGCTGACGGTTGCCTCGGTTCAAGCGGCCGAGCCTGCCAGCGGTCCCGCCGATCGCGTGTACCTCAATGGCGTGATCTTCACCGCCGACGCCGGCAACTCACGCGCGAGCGCGCTCGCAATTCGCGACGGACGGATTCTCTACGTCGGCAATGATGCCGCGCTCGCGCGCTACATCGGCCCAGCGACCGTCAAAGTAGATCTGCACGGCCGCTTCGTGATGCCCGGCCTCGTCGACGGGCACATGCATCCGCTCGAAGCGGGACAGACCTTGCTGAAGTGCAATCTCAACTATGCGTCGCTGACGGTGACGGAGTTGCAGCGACGCGTGCAGGCGTGTGTCGAGCAGACGCGAGCGTCGGAACCTAACGCCTGGCTCGAAGTCGTCAGCTGGTTTCAGGAGAGCATGATTCCCGCCGGAGTGAAGACCAGCCGCGCGACGCTCGACGCGCTCGAGACCAAGCGGCCGATCATCGTGCGTTCTTCATTCGGTCACACTGTGCTCGCGAACTCGCGCGCGCTGCAGCTCGCCGGAATTACTGCGGCGACCCCCGATCCGACTGGCGGCAAGATCTGGCACGACGGTGCCGGTGAACCGACAGGCCTGCTGGAAGACGCAGCTCAACACGTATTCGACTCGCTGCTGCCCCAGCCGACGGCGAGTCAGGACGTCGAGGCGGCGGCGAAAGCGCTGGACGTCATGAAGCGGCAGGGTGTCACGAGTTTTCTGGATGCCAGCGCAGCGCGTGAGGATGTGGCTGCCTTCGCGACATTGCGCAAGGCGGGCAAGCTCACGGCTCGTGCGCACTTCGCGCCTGTCATCGAGCCCAGAGAGGTGAGCAAGCTGACGGCCGCAGTGGCGCGAGTGGTGGCGTTTCGCAAGGAGTTCGACGAAGGCACGATCGGGCGAGCACCAGGCATCACGGTGCGCAACGCCAAGTTGTTCCTCGATGGCGTGATCTCCGCGCCCGCGTTCACGGGCGCGATGCTGGAGCCTTATCTGCACAACACCGGAACAGCCGATCAGCCGCAGTGGGTCCCAAGCACGAGTCGCGGCCCGGACGTGTATTTTCCCGCCGCCGCCCTTGCAACAGTCCTCATCGCGCTTGCCCGAGCGGGCATCGACCCGCACATGCACGCAGATGGCGACGGCGCCGTACGTGCAGGGCTCGACGGCGTAGCGGCGCTTCGCAAGGCGTTGCCGGCTGCGGACATCCGCCCGGCCATCGCGCACGATGAAATCGTCGCGCCGGCGGACTTCAAGCGCTTCCAGGCGCTGAACGTCATTCCGGTGCTGTCATTCCAGTGGGAGAAGCCGGCGGGCGACACGCTCGGCGTCAAGGACTACTTCGGGCCGCAGCGCATGAAGATCCTCGAGCCCGCGGGTTTGCTCGAGAAGGCCGGCGCGCGGATCGCGTTCGGTAGTGACTGGCCCGTCGATGCGCTGGACGAGTGGTTCGCGTTCAAGGTCGGCGTGACGCGCACCAACAAGCCGGACGTTCCGGCCGAATATCGCGGCAGACTCGGCGTCGACCCGGGCCTGTCGCGCGTAACTGTGCTGCGCGCAGCGACGATCAATGCGGCCTACGAGTTGCACCAGGACGATGCGATCGGTTCGCTCGAAGCCGGCAAGCTCGCCGATCTCATCGTGCTCGATCGCGATCCGCTCAGCGTGCCGGCGGAAGACATCGCCGGCGTCAAAGTGCTCGAGACCGTAGTGGGTGGAGCTGTCGTCTGGAGCGCCGCAGCGGCACTGTGACCAGCGCCGCGAGGCCGGCCGCGGCAGCGAGAACCAGCAGTCCCGTTGTGTACTCGCCTGTCTGGCCCTTGAGGGCGCCCACGAGCGTAGGTCCGACGAAGCCCGAGGCATTCACGATCGTCGCAACCATCGCAATTCCTGCCGCGGCAGCCTCGCCGACCAGGAAGGACGAAGGTATCGACCAGAACGGTCCGTAGGCTGCACCCATGCCGATCGGCACGAGCGCAAGCACAACGATCGACAGCGGTGAATTCCCCAGCAAGGCGCATCCGGCAAACCCGAGTGCGACGATTCCCAATGGAATGGCCACGTGCAGCGGCCGCTCGCCCGTCCTGTCGGAGTGCGCGCAGTTCAACAGCATGATTGCGATGACGACCGTACTAATGGCGCCGGAGATCGCGCCGACCATCAGGTCGTCGGTGCCGACGAATGACTTGATGAGCTGCGGCGACCAGATCGTGTAAGCGTAGAAGCCCATGTTGGCCAGGAAGAAGATGGAGCCGAGGTGCCAGACGGCCGGATTGCGCAGCGAGGCGAGGGCGCTGCGCGCGTGACTGCCCTGGATCTCTTGCTGCTCCATTGCCAGACGTGCGATCAACGCAGCCTTCTCCTCTTCGGGCAACCAGCGCGCGTCCTCTGGTCGGTCGGTGAGGTAGTGCCACGCCCAGAATCCGAGCAGCACCGACGGCAATCCCTCGATCAGGAACAGCCATTGCCAGCCGCCCAGGCCCATGAGCCCGTCCAGGCCGAGCAGCGCGCCCGAGAGCGGTCCGCCGATCAGACCCGCGACCGGAATAGCCATCATGAAGGCGCCCACCGCGCGTGCGCGGTGCTGGCGCGGAAACCAGTAGCTCATGTAGTAGATGACGCCGGGAAAGAAACCGGCTTCGGCGACGCCGAGCAGGAAGCGCAGCATGTAGAACTGCAGGGGCGTTTTCACGAACATCATCGCCGCCGCGATGATTCCCCAGCTGATCATGATCCGGGCAATCCAGCGACGCGCGCCGACACGATGCAGTATGAAATTGCTCGGCACCTCGAACAGGCAGTAGCCGAGAAAGAAGACGCCCGAGCCGAAACCGAAGGCGGTGGCGCTGAAGCGCAGCGCATCGTTCATCTGCAGCGCGGCAAATCCGACGTTGACGCGATCGGTCCATGCCGCGATGTACAGCACGAACAGAAATGGCAGCAACCGCACCCTGACCTTGCGCAGGGCGGATTCTTCCAGCGAGTCAATGCCGGCCATGCGGCGTGTCTACTGTGAGATCACGGTAGCGCACGCCGAACGTGCGACGGCTGCCGAACGGGTCCCCGACGAACACGCGGCTCGCGGTCGGTATGACGGTCGGACATTGCGAGAACTGGAACTGCGCGAACACGCCTGCATCCGGCAGCTCCGACCAGCTGGCGGCGCCGTCGGTGCTCAGTTGGACATGCGGCTCGAAGCACGGCGAGAAGAAGAACGTCGAATACGCGAACAGCCTGCCCGCAGGGCCGCCCTGCATGAGGAATGGCTCGCCGTCGAGAACCAGCGTGTACCGCAGGCACGTTCGGAGTTTCATGGTTCCCCCCGTTGAAGGTGGCTTACCGAGAACCCTGATCCGTCGATGTAGGGCAGCGCCTTTTTTGCGCGGCTAGTCTGCGCTCAGGCCGTTGTACGGACAACTGGGCGAAAGTGCACCACCAACAACGCCGGCAGGTACGCGGCTCAGCGCTGTCGCAACGGGATGCCGAGGCTGCGCTTGATCGGCTCGAAGATGAACAACGTCTCGTAGCGCTTGACGTTCGGCGCATCGAGCAGCAACTCGTCGATCACCGTACGACAGCGCGGCATGCTGCTAGCGGCGACGATCAGCAGGTAGTCCCACGCACCGGCGAGGTCATAGCACTGCTGGACCTCGGCCGCGGCCAGCAAGCGCTGGCGAAAGGCCGAATGCAGTTTCTTCGACTCGCGCTCCAGCGTCACGAGCACGCACGCCAGCACGGTGCCCGGCATGGCGTCCGGGTGGAGCACAGCCACCTGCCGATCGATGACACCGTTCGCGCGGTAGCGGGACAAGCGACGCTGCACGGCGCTCGCCGACAGGCCGACGAGCTCGCCCAGCTCGTAGAGCGGTCGCGCGGCATCGATCTGCAGCAGGTCGAGCAGCTTGCGATCGAGCTCGTCGAGGTGGAGGGCGGGTTTGCGCGGCACGCAATATTGTTGCGTGGCCGCGCGCAAACAATCAATCGCGTCGCGACGCCGCTTCGTAGACTGACCGTCATGAAACACCGACTCTCGATCCAGCACATCGCCGCCGCGTCCGAAGCCATCGACCCGGTGTTCCGCGACACTCCGCAGTACGAAGCCGAAACGCTGCGGGAACGGCTCGGCTGCCGGCTCGTGGTCAAGGTCGAGACGCTCAACCCGATCCGTTCGTTCAAGGCGCGCGGCGCGCAGTTTCTCGTGTCGCAGATGTCGGGATCGCCGCACCTGGTCTGTGCAACGGCCGGCAATTTCGGCCAGGGCATGGCGTACGCGGCGCGCAAGCGCGGCTGGCGGATCACGATCTTTACTGGTGCGAACGCGAATCCGATGAAAGTGGAGCGCATGCGACAGTTGGGTGCGATCGTGCGCGCGGGCAGCGACGATCCGGATGAGCTGCACACCGAAGCGGAAGCTTTTGCGCGCGAGCAGGGTGCGCAGCTGGTTCAGGACGGGCGTGAGGCCGCCATTGCGGAGGGCGCCGGCACGATTGCTCTCGAGCTGCTGCGCTGGCCGAAGTGCTTCGAGGATATCGTGGTGCCGCTCGGCGACGGAGCGCTGCTCGGCGGCATGGCGCGTTGGATCAAGGCGCAGTGCCCGACGACGCGCATCATCGGCGTGTGTGCGACGGCATCGCCTGCAATGGAACGCTCGTGGCGGAGCCGGAGCGTCGTGAGCGCGCCTTGTCATGCAACGATCGCGGCTGGCATCGCTGTCGGGACACCGTTCGCCGAAGCCGTCGAGGATCTCAGCGGCTCGATCGACGACGTGCTGCTCGTTCCGGACAGCACGCTCATTGCAGCCATGCGCCTGGCGCACCAGGAGCTCGGTCTCGTGCTGGAGCCGGCGGGCGCCGCAGGTCTCGCGGCGCTGATCGATCACGGCGCGCAATTCAAAGGACGGCTGGTCGCGACCGTGCTGACCGGTGGCAACGTCAGCCCCGACAATATGAAAGAGTGGTTTGCAGTGGCCTGAGCCGGCCGCGGTAAATGGCCGTGATGGCATTCCAGCGAGTGTCATACCATAGGAGACGATGACCAAGCATGCGCGCTCCGTATTCTCCGTCGACGTGACCGGTCTGGAGTCGAGGCAGGACCAACCGGCATACATGCGTATCTGCGATCGCCTGCGCGCGGCGATCGCGAGCGGAGCGCTGGCGCCGAACGCGCGACTGCCGTCGAGCCGCACGCTCGCCAAGGATCTCGGCGTCGCGCGCAACACGGTCGACTGGGCGCTCGGGCAACTCGTCGCCGACGGTTACATCGTTCGCCGTCGCGGCGCCGGCACGTACGTCGTCCCGCAACTCCCGGAGCGCGATGCGCCGCCGCTCGTGCCGGCACGTACAGCTAAATCGCAGCCACGCGGTGTACCGCTGCGTCTCTCCGAGCGCGCGGAAGCACTACGCAGCTATCCCGGCAATCACCAGGCCGAAACGATCGCACCCTTCAAACCTTCGTTGCCGCCTGGCGATCTGTTCCCGCGCAAGGTGTGGAATCGCCTGATGAGTCGCGAAGCCGGCCGTGCGGGCAACGACTACTGGGGCTACGGTGCGAGCAACGGTTTGCGGGCACTACGCGAGGCAATCGCCGAGCACGCAGCCGCGATGCGCGCGACGCGCTGCTCGCCCGATCAAGTGATCGTCGTGACCAGCACGCAGCAGGCAGTCGAGCTCGCCGGCAAAGTGCTCGCCGATCCAGGCGATCGCGCGTGGGCGGAGATGCCTGGCTACCAGCCCGTGCAACATTGCCTGCGCGCTGTCGGCTTGCGAGTCGTGCATGTGCCCGTGGACGAGCAAGGGCTCGACGTCAGCGCTGCGCGGTTGCTCGAACCGCAGGCGCGGCTCGCGTATGTGACGCCCGCGCACCAATATCCGCTGGGCTACGAAATGTCGCTGGAACGCCGCAGGGCATTGCTCGACTGGGCCGTGGGGCAGGAGTCCTTCATCCTCGAAGACGACTACGACGGCGACTATCGCTACGAAGGCCGGCCGATCGCCTCGCTCCAGGGCATGGATGCGAATGGGCGCGTGATCTACATCGGCAGCTTCAACAAGATCCTGTTTCCCGGGCTGCGCATCGCGTACGCGATCGTGCCGGAAGCGCTCGTCGGCGCGTTCATCGACGCGAAGCACGTTGCGGACGGTCACACGGCACTGCTCACGCAAGGAGTGCTCGCGGCGTTCATTCGCGACGGTCATCTCGCGCAGCACATCCGCAAGACGCGCACGATCTACGACGAGCGGCGGCGCGCGTTCCTCGAGGAAGCGAAGATCCTCGAGGACTTCATCGATCTCGGCCCGGCTCGCGCCGGCATGCACGTCACGGGCATCTTCAAGGACAGCCGTGCGCTGCGCCTCGACGATCGAGCCGTCGCGGCGGAGTGCGCGCGCTCGGGCATCGAAGTGCATCCTCTTTCGAAGTACGGTGCGACCGGCCGCGGCGGCCTCGTGTTCGGCTTCGCCGTTGCATCGCGCGCAGCGGCGCGATCGGGTCTGAAGATCGTGCGGCGTGCGATCGTCGCCATCGGCGGTCTGGAATCATGAGCGATTCGCTGTTCATGGCGCGGGCGCTGGAGCTGGCGCGCGAGGCGGAGCGGGCGGGCGAGGTGCCCGTCGGCGCCGTGATCGTCAAGGACGGCGCGATCGTCGGCGAAGGATGGAACCGGCCGATCAGCACCAACGACCCGACCGCGCACGCTGAAATCGTTGCGCTGCGGGCCGCGGCCCAGGCGCTCAATAGCTATCGACTGCTCGACACGACTTTGTATGTAACGCTGGAGCCGTGCCCGATGTGCGCAGGCGCGATCGTGCACGCACGCGTGAAGCGACTGGTTTACGCCGCTACCGACCCGCGTGCGGGTGCAGCCGGCACGATTTTCAACATCGTGCAGCACCCATCGCTGAATCATCGCGTCGAGTGCGAAGCGGGCGTAATGGCGCAGGAGTGCGGCACGATGCTCCGCGCCTTTTTCCAGGGCCGGCGCTAGGTGGCTCATCGCCGGCCTTCACAATGGTTCTAGGAATGAACCGAGCTGCCTCGCATAGTGCCGGCGACGAAGGAGGCAGCGATGAACGCGCGCACACTCATCTTGACCGTACTCTTGGCGCCGGCGCTCGCATGCGGCGCGGATGCACCGGCGCAGCACGACGGCCAGCACGATTTCGACTGGGAAATCGGCACCTGGAAAACCCAGCTCAAGCGCCTGAAAGGTCCGCTGACGGGCTCGACGACCTGGCTCGAATACGAAGGCACGACCGTCGTCACCAAGGTGTGGGACGGGCGCGCAAATCTGGTCGAGCTCGAAGTGCAGGGTCCGGCCGGCGCGATCGAAGCGCTGTCGCTGCGACTCTACAACCCGGACTCGCGGCAGTGGAGCCTGAATTTTTCGAACAGCCGCATCGGCACGATGACGATGCCGGCCATCGGCGAGTTCAAGAACGGCCGCGGCGAGTTCTACAACCAGGACACGCTCGACGGCCGCTCGATCTTCGTCAAGTTCGTGATCCACTGCGAGTCGCGCGACGTGTGCCACTTCGAACAGTCGTTTTCCGGCGACGGTGGCCAGACCTGGGAGCCGAACTGGATTGCGACGGATACCCGGATGAAGTGAAACGCGTCACGGGCGCAATCCCGCGGACCTCGGTACTATCGGCCCCCGCCAACGGAACCAGCAGGGAGCCTTGCAATGAAACTGTCCGTCACAGAGATCCGGTTTCTGAACAGCGGCGCGGTCTCCGTCGAAGTGGGCGCGAGCTCCTCGATGGATCGCCCAACGACCACCAGCGTCGACGCCGTGCGGTTTCAGGTCTATATCCCGAAGAATGAGGTTCAGAACGACCTCGAAGCTCTCAAGGCGCGAGCACTGAAAGCGGTGAGCGGCTTCAAGATGGAGTAGGTCGGCGGCGGCGGTCGAGAAAAAGAAAGCCCCGCAATGCGGGGCTTTTGCTTTCTGGCGGAGAGGGTGGGATTCGAACCCACGTACACCGGTGAAGATGTAACTGGAATTCCAGTCCAGCGCCTTCGACCACTCGGCCACCTCTCCGGAAGGCGCGCAATTTACAGGCCCGCGACCCGTCAGGCAAACCCGATGCCCGCCGACTGGATCGCCTCCATCACCTGCCCGTGGAATTGCTTCGAGAGCGGCACCAGCGGCAGGCGGATGCCGTCCCGGATCAGGCCGAGCCGGGCGACGGCCCACTTGACCGGGATCGGGTTCGTTTCGACGAACATCGCCTTGTGCAGGCGCTGCATCTGCGCATCGAGATTGCGCGCCAGCTCGCGGTTGCCGGCGAGTGCGGCGTCGATCACGTTGCGGACCTGCCGCGGCGCGACGTTGGCGCTCACCGACACCACGCCCTGGTAGCCGGCCAGCACGCACTCGCACGCCAGGTCGTCGTCGCCGCTCAGCAACGCCAGCCGCCCGCCGACACGAGCGAAGTGCTCGCGATTGCGCTCCAGCGAGCCCGCTTCCTTGATGCCCACGATGTTCGGCAGAGCCATGGCGAGCCGCTCGACGGTTTCGGGCTTGAGGTCGCAGGCGGTCCGGCTCGGCACGTTGTAAAGGATGATCGGGACCGGGACGCGCTCGGCGACTGCCTTGTAGTGCTGGAACAGTCCTTCCTGTGTTGGTTTGTTGTAGTACGGGGTCACCAGCAGGCAGGCGTCCGCGCCGGCGTCCTTGGCGAGCTGCGTCAGCTCGATGGCTTCCCGCGTCGAGTTCGCGCCGGTGCCGGCAATGACGGGAATCCGCTTGGCGGCGCGCTGTACCACTCTGCGCACTACGCCGATGTGCTCCTCGACGCTCAGCGTCGGCGATTCGCCGGTCGTGCCGACGGCGACGATGGCATTGGTGCCGTGGGCGACGTGGAATTCGACCAGCCGGTCGAGGGCCTCGTGATCGACCGCGCCGTCCACCTGCATGGGTGTGACGAGGGCCACGATGCTGCCGCTGAACATGTAAATCCTTGGGAAAATCCGGGTCCGGGGGGTTCGCCGGATCGTACTGGCCGCGAGCCGCGCGGTGCAAGGCGGCCCCGGCAAAAATCGGCGCCACCGGCACGTTTTCACCTCGGGGCCGAGCCTGTAGACTTGCGCCCCGCCCACCTTTCCCTAGCTCTTATTCGATGCAATTCATCGTCATCAGCGCTCTCGGCAGCGACCGGACCGGCCTCGTCTACGACCTCACCCGCATCGTGCTCGACTGCAACGGCAACATCGTCGACAGTCGCATGACGGCGCTCGGCAGCGAGTTCGCGATGCTGCTGCTCGTGTCCGGCAACTGGCACACGCTCGCCAAGCTCGAGACCGAGTTGAAGAAGCTCAGCGACTCCACCGGCGTGACGATCGGCGTGCGTCGTACGGAGCCGCGCGCAGCCCGCCGCGAAGTGGTCACGTACTCGGTCGACGTGGTCTGCCTCGACCAGCCCGGCATCGTGCACAACCTGGCCGGCTTCTTCAGCTCGCGCGGTATCGACATCGCGGAGCTCAGCACGCGCAGCTATGCCGCTGCGCACACCGGCGCGCCGATGTTCTCGGTGCAGATGGTGGTGCACATTCCAGCCAAGATCCACATCGCCGCGCTGCGCGAGGAGTTCATGGATCTGTGCGACCAGATGAATCTCGATGCAATCCTCGAACCGGTGAAGGCATGACCGTCTCCGTGAACAAGAAAGTCCCCGCATTCTCGAGCCCGGCGACGGGCGGCAAGAGCTGGAAGCTGGCGGATGCGGCCGGCAAGAAGCTGGTGCTGTACTTCTATCCGAAGGACAACACCACCGGCTGTACGCTGGAGGGCAAGGCGTTCAGCGATCTGCACGGCGCGTTCAAGAAGGCCGGCATTCTCGTGCTCGGCGTATCGCCGGACAGCGTCGCTTCCCACGAGAAGTTCAAGGACAAGATGTCCTTCCCGTTCGAGCTGCTGTCGGACGAGGACAAGAAGGTGTGCGAGCTCTTCGCTGTCTGGAAGGAGAAGAGCATGTACGGTCGCAAGTACATGGGCGTGGAGCGCAGCACGTTCCTGATCGACGGCGGCGGTGTGCTGCGGCAGGAGTGGCGCAAGGTGAAAGTACCGGGCCACGCCGACGAAGTACTCGCTGCGGCGAAGGCGCTGTAACGCCATGCCAAGAGGAGAACTGCCCGAGAACCGTCGGGGACGCGCCGCTTCGCGCGAGCGCCAGCAGCGCCGCATCTTCGTGCTCGACACCAACGTACTGATGCACGATCCGACGGCGATCTTCCGCTTCGACGAGCACGACATCTACATTCCGATGATCGTGCTGGAGGAGCTCGACGCCGGCAAGAAAGGCTTGTCCGAGGCCGCGCGCAACGTGCGCCAGGTGAGCCGCTTCCTCGACGAGTTGATGGCCAGCGCCACCAAGGCGCAGATCGACCGCGGCCTGGAGCTGCCGGCCGCGAAGTACACGAACGGCGGCACCAAGAAGCAGCCTTCGACGGGGCGGCTGTTCTTCCAGACCAAGGCGCTGGTCGGCGGCCTGCCGGACACGCTGCCGGGACACGGCGCGGACAACGCCATTCTCGGCCAGACGCTGGCGCTCAAGGACGAGTTTCCGGACGCGCGCATCACGCTGGTGTCGAAGGACATCAACCTGCGCATCAAGGCCGCGATCGTCGGCGTGCACTCCGAGGACTACTACAGCGACAAGACGATCGAAGACGCCGATCTGCTGTACACGGGCGTGCAGGAGCTGCCGGCGAACTTCTGGGAGCGCCACGGCAAGAACATCAACTCGTGGCAGGAGCATTCGCGCACGTTCTATCGCGTGCAGGGCCCGATGGTGCGCGAGTGGCACGTCAACCAGTTCCTGTACCAGAAGGATTCGAACGGGCTGGAAGCGCTGGTGCGCAGTATCGACGGCAACGGCGCGGTGATGGAGCTGGTGCGCGACTACCGCAACGAGCGGCACAGCACCTGGGGCATCACGGCGCGCAACCGCGAGCAGAACTTCGCGCTCAACCTGCTGCTCGATCCGGAGATCGACTTCGTGACGATCCTCGGCCCGGCCGGCACCGGCAAGACGCTGCTGACGCTGGCGGCGGGCCTGGCGCAGACGCTGGAGAGCAACCGCTACAGCGAGATCATCATGACGCGCGTGACGATCCCGCTCGGCGAGGACATCGGCTTCCTGCCCGGCACCGAGGAAGAGAAGATGGAGCCGTGGATGGGCGCGCTGATGGACAACCTGGAAGTGCTGACGCAGAGCCAGGAAGGCGGCAACTGGGGCCGCGCCGCCACCAACGACCTGCTGCGCAACCGGATCAAGATCCGCTCGCTGAACTTCATGCGCGGGCGCACGTTCCTCAACCGCTTCCTGATCCTGGACGAGGCGCAGAATCTCACGCCGAAGCAGATGAAGGCGCTGGTGACCCGCGCCGGCCCGGGCACCAAGCTGGTGTGCCTCGGCAACATCGCGCAGATCGACACGCCGTACCTGACGGAGACGACCTCGGGCCTGACCTACGTCGTCAACCGCTTCCGCGGCTGGGCGCACTCGGGGCACATCACGCTGGTGCGCGGCGAGCGCTCGCGGCTGGCCGATTACGCGTCGGATATTCTGTAGCCATGCCGAAGCGAGGGCGGGACACTCTGACGCAACTGGGCCAGCGCGTGGCCTGGCCGGAATCGCCGGACGAGGCGGTGCTCGAGCGCGTGCCCAATCCGCATCCGGACAAGGTGTACCTGGCGCGTTTCACGGCGCCGGAATTCACCTCGCTGTGCCCGGTTACCGGTCAGCCGGACTTCGCGCATCTGGTCATCGACTACGTGCCGCGGCGCTGGCTGGTCGAGAGCAAAGCGCTGAAGCTGTATCTCGGCTCGTTCCGCAACCATGGCGCGTTCCACGAAGATTGCACGCTGGCGATCGCCGGGCGGCTCGTCGACTTCCTCAAGCCGCGCTGGCTGCGGATCGGCGGCTACTGGTACCCGCGCGGCGGCATGCCGATCGACGTGTTCTGGCAGACCGGGAAGCCGCCGTCGGACCTGTGGATCCCCGACCAGGGCGTCGCGGCCTACCGGGGGCGAGGCTGAGCGCTTCCTGTTACTATCGCCCGCCTTTCAATCGGTCGGCGACGCCCCCACTGTGTGTCAACTATGGCGGCTCGCGTCGGTTTCTCCGCGACGATCAGCCGCGAACCCCGCCAGGCCCGGAAGGGAGCAACGGTAACGGTGATATCGGGCGCCGGAGAGGTGCCGGCGCGGGCCGCCTCCAACTACACTGCACCCCATGTCCTATCTCGCTCTTGCACGCAAATGGCGGCCGCGCAATTTCAGCGAGCTGGCCGGCCAGGAACACGTCATGCGGGCGCTCGTCAATGCGCTCGAAACCGGCCGTGTGCATCACGCTTTCCTGTTCACGGGCACGCGGGGTGTAGGCAAAACGACCATCGCGCGCATCCTGGCGAAGTCGCTGAACTGCGAGACCGGCGTGACGCCGACGCCTTGCGGCAAGTGCAGCGCGTGCCGTGAGATCGACGAAGGGCGCTTCGTCGATCTGCTCGAAGTGGATGCCGCGTCGCGCACGAAGGTCGACGACACGCGCGAGCTGCTCGACAACGTGCAGTACGCCCCGGCTCGCGGCCGCTACAAGGTATATCTCATCGACGAAGTGCACATGCTGTCGACGCATTCCTTCAACGCGCTGCTGAAGACGCTGGAGGAGCCGCCGCCGCACGTGAAGTTCCTGCTCGCGACCACCGATCCGCAGAAGCTGCCGGTGACGGTGCTGTCGCGCTGCCTGCAGTTCAATCTGAAGCGCTTTCCGCCGGGGCTGATCTACCAGCGGCTGACGGAGATCGCGCAGGCCGAGAAGCTCGATTTCGAGCCCGATGCGTTGCGCCTGGTCGCACGCTCCGCCGAAGGCAGCATGCGCGACGCGTTGAGCCTGCTCGATCAGGTGATCGCTTTCGGCGGCGCCAGGCTCACTGCGGCCGACACGCGCATGATGCTCGGGACGTTGGATCGCACGCAGGTGTTCGGCATCGTCGAGGCGCTGGTCGCGCGCGATGCGAAGCAAGTGCTCGAATGCGTCGCAGCGCTCGATGAGCGCGCGCCGGACTATCGCGAAGTGCTCGCGGATCTCGCGGCCGTGCTGCAGAAGCTGGCATTGCTGCAGGCCGTGCCGGACCTGCAGCTCGACGAGGCCGAGGACGTCGAGACTTACAAGCGGCTCGCCGGCGCGCTGAGCCCGGAGGACGCGCAGCTCTTCTACCAGATCGCGATCGTGGGCCGGCGCGACCTGGAGCTCGCGCCCGACGTGCGCGGCGGTTTCGAAATGGTCCTGTTGCGCATGCTGGCCTTCAGCGTGGCGGACGGGGCTCAGGCGCAACCTTCCAGTCCCGCGTTGCCGGCGAAATCTGCCGCAGCAGCTGCGCCCCAGACGTCAACCGTTTCTGCGAAGCCCGCCGCAGCCGCGCCGCGCGCGACGGGCGATTGGTCGGCGATGGTCGCGCAGATGAATCTGCAGGGCATGGTGAAGGAGCTCGCTGCGCACACCACCTTCGGCGGCAAGCAGGGCAACAGGGTGCAGCTGGTGCTCGATGCCGACGGTGAGCATTTCCGCCGGCCGCAGCTCGAAGAGAAGCTGGCGCAGGCGTTGAGCGCTTACTTTGGCGAGCCGGTGCGGCTCGAGCTTTCGGTCGCGGATCGCGCGCTCGATACGCTGGCGCGCCAGCAGAAGGCCGCCGCCGACGATCGCGTGCAGCAGGCGAAGGCAGCGATCGAGAGCGATCCGAACGTCCGCGCGATGCGCGACATGTTCGGCGCCACGGTCCAGCCGGACTCCGTCCGCCCGACCGAACCGTGACTTCGTGACTGTGGAGCTGCAATGAAAGGCAACATCGGCAACATGATGAAACAGGCGCAGCAGATGCAGGCCAACCTGCAGCGCGCGCAGGCGGAGATCGCCGCTCTGGAAGTGACCGGCGAGTCGGGCGGCGGCATGGCCAAGGTCACGATGACCGGCAAGCACGAGGTGCGGCGCGTGGCGCTCGATGCTTCGATCGTCAGCGCCGAGGACAAGGACATGCTGGAAGACCTGGTCGCCGCGGCCGTCAACGACGCCGTGCAGAAAGTCGAGCGCGTCACGCAGGAGAAGATGCAGAGCGTCATGGGCGGCATGCAGCTGCCGCCCGGCATGAAGATGCCTTTCTAGATGATCTATCCGCCGTCGCTGGTCCGCCTCATCGAAGCGTTGCGCTGCCTGCCCGGCGTCGGGCCGAAATCGGCGCAGCGCATGGCGTTTCACTTGCTGGAGAAGGATCGCAACGGCGCCGGCCAGCTGTCCGAAGCGCTGCAGAAGGCACTCGAGGGCGTTGGTCGCTGCAAGCGCTGTCGCATGTTCGCGGACGCCGACCTGTGTCCGATCTGCTCGACTGCTTCCCGCGATCAATCCTTGTTGTGCGTCGTCGAGTCGCCGGCCGACGTGGCAGCGATCGAGCAATCCGGCAGCTATCGCGGTACTTACTTCGTGTTGATGGGCCATCTGTCGCCGCTGGATGGCATCGGTCCGGACGAGCTTGGCTTCGCGCAGCTCGAAGCGCTGCTCGCAGAAGGCGTCGTGAAGGAAACGATCCTCGCGACGAACACCACGGTCGAAGGCGACGCGACGGCGCACGTGATTGCCGAGCTCGCGCAGCGTCACAAGATCAAGTCGAGCCGTATCGCGCATGGAGTGCCCGTGGGCGGCGAGCTCGAATATGTCGACGGCGGCACGCTCGCGCACGCACTCGCAGGCCGACACGTATTGTCGAACTGACCCGCTTTTACACCCTACAGCGTCCTACAGCCCGATGCGGGCGAGATCGTGGGCACGTCGAACCTGGAAAGCGGACCTCGAGCGACACTGTGGGAGGACACCCACGTGTTCGATCTGAACGACCTCATTCGCAGCAACGACCCGCTGCGAGCCTTCGTGAGTCTGGAGGGTGCTACTTCGATCAACGATCGCGGCGCCATCGTGGCAACGGGTCGCGATTCGCGATCTCCGAACGAGCTGCACACCTATCTGCTGACGCCCGTGCACTGAGCAGGCGGGTCGTGCATCAGCGACGTCGTTCGTACTCCGGTGCGAGTCCGCGCATGATGTTGATCAGTCGCTTGTAGCTCTCGTAGCGCCGCGGCGGAAGCTGGTTGGCGGCAACCGCTTCCGTCACGGCGCAGCCCGGCTCACGCAAGTGCAGGCAGTTGTTGAACCGGCACTGCGGCGCAAGCGCGAGGATCTCCGGCCAGCCTACCTGCACGTTCGCGTCTTCCACCGGCGGCGGCGCGTAGTCGCGCACACCGGGCGAGTCGATCAGCTCGCCACCGCCAGGAATACGGAACAGGGCGGTCGACACCGTCGTGTGACGACCTTCACCGGTCGACTCGGAGATCGTGCGCGTCGGCCGCAACGATTGCGGTACGAGCGTGTTGGTCAGCGTGGATTTGCCGACGCCCGATTGACCGACGAACATCGCGACGGCGCCGGCCAACCGGGTCTTGAGCGGCGCAATGGTCTCGGGGCGATGCGCGGATAGCCGCAGCACGTCGTACTTCGCCGTCTCGTACTCGCGCACCAGCTCTTCGAACTGCACTTCGGTTGCGCTCGGCAGCTCCGACTTGTTGACGACCACGATGCCCGTGACGCCCGCCAGCGCCGCGCCCGCGAGATAGCGATCTGCAATGTACGGATCGGGCTGTGGCTCCGGCGCAATGATGACTGCGAGCAGCGAGAGGTTCGCCGCCAGTGGTTCCGCGCGTCCACGGCTGTCGGTGCGCGCGAACGATGTACGACGCGGCGCTATTGTGACGACCTTCGCGATGTCGCCGCTGCTCTGCGAAGGCAGGCGGATCGTGACTTCGTCACCGCACACACAGCTGATGCGCTTGCCGAACAGCTCCGCCGGCATGATCGCGCCGTCGCGAGTCGCGACGGTTACGCGCCGGCCGAAGGATTCGATGACACGTGCCGGCGCCTCGGCAACGTCGTCGCTCATGTCCGTGCAGCGAGCTGCTGTAGCCGCGAGATCCGCGTCAGCGCCGGCGGATGAGAATCGTAGAAGGCGGAATGCAGACTGTCCGGCGTCAGCGTCGTGGCGTTGTCGCGATACAGCTTCACGAGCGCCTCGGCCAGTTGACGCGCATCGGCGAACTTCGCCGCGAACTCGTCCGCCTCGAACTCGTGCTTGCGCGACCACCAGGCGCCGATCGGTGTCGTGAAGTAGGTGAATGCGGGCAGGACGAACACGAACAGCAGCAGGGCCGCGTGCGGCGAGGGCTCGTCGATGCGGAACGCGCGATAGAAATCCGGCCACTGCGCCAGCACGCCGAGCACGGCGAGACCGATCAGCCCGAAGACGAGCGCGAGCAGCAACCGCGAGCGCACGTGATGCAGGCGGAAGTGGCCGAGCTCGTGTGCCAGTACGGCTTCCACCTCGGCGATCTGCAGGCGTTCCAGCAGGGTGTCGAAGAACACGATGCGCTTGTTGCGCCCGACGCCGGTGAAATACGCGTTGCCATGCACCGAGCGGCGCGACCCATCCATGACGAACACGCCGCGCGACGAGAACCCGCAGCGCTCCAGCAGGGCTTCGGTTCGCTGCCGCAGCGCTGCGTCGCTGAGCGGGGTGAACTTGTTGAACAGCGGCGCGATCAGCGTGGGATAGGCCCAGGTCATCAGGACCGTGAATGCAACCCATACGACCCATGCGTACAACCACCACAGCGGGCCGGCACGTTGCATCAGGAACAGGATCACGAACACCAGCGGGCCGCCGAGCAGCAGACCGAGCAGCAGGCCCTTGAACAGATCCGCTATGAACAGCCCGACGGTCATGCGATTGAAGCCGAAGCGCGCTTCGACACCGAAGGTGCGCCAGATGGATAACGGCAGGCCGATCACGGAGACGAGCAGGAAGGTGGAGAGAACGACGGCGGTGCCGTGCCACACTGCAGGTAGCTGCACCGTCTGCCACCAACGATCGATTACGCTCAGGCCGCCACCGAGGGTCAGCAGCAATGCCAACACCGCGTCCAGCAGCGTGTCCCAGCGGCTGATCTGCGCGCTCGCGACGGTGTAGTCGGCGGCCTTCTGATGGGCGGCGAGGTCGATCTGCGCGCGGAACGCTTCGGGAACCGCATCGCGGTGGCGCAGGACGGCTGCCACCTGGCGCTGGTTCAACCAGCTGCGTGTCAGCGTCGCCGCCACGAGCAGCAACACGAACAATTCTGCGAACCAATGCATTTGCATGGCCGCGGCACTTTAGCGTCTGCTGGTATGATGCCGCAATGAGCGATAGAGATCCGTTGCGCCTGATCTGGATCGACCTGGAGATGACGGGACTGAAGCCCGACAGCGATCACATCATCGAGATCGCCACCATCGTCACCGACAGGCATCTGAACACGCTGGCCGAAGGGCCGGTGCTCGCAATCCACCAGCCGGACGCCGTGCTCGACGCGATGGACGACTGGAACCGGCGCCAGCACGGTACGTCCGGGCTCGCGGCGCGCGTGCGCGCCAGCAAGGTCACCGCGTCGCAGGCAGAGCGCGAGACGCTGGATTTCCTGGCGACCTGGATCGAGCCGGGCGTGTCGCCGATGTGCGGCAACAGCATCTGCCAGGACCGGCGTTTCCTGGCGCGCGAGATGCCGGAGCTGGAGCGCTACTTCCACTATCGCAATCTCGACGTCAGCACGCTCAAGGAGCTGGCGCGCCGCTGGGCGCCCGAGGCCTTCAACGGCTTCCAGAAGAGCTCGACGCACCTGGCGCTGGACGACATCCGCGACTCGATCCGCGAGATGGCGCACTACCGCACGACTTTCCTGCGCGTCCCGTGAAGCCGCATTCCGACGCTTGCGAGCGCAATCGCGAGCCGATCCTCCAAGTCCTGCGCCAATGGTTCGTGGCGCCGGGCACCGCGCTGGAAATCGGTGCGGGCACCGGGCAGCACGCCGTGCATTTCGCCGCGCACCTGCCGCACCTGCAATGGCAGCCGACCGATTGCGAGGCGAATCTCGCGGGCATCGGACTGTGGGTGAGCGAAGCGGCGCTGCCGAATCTACGCGCGCCCCTGCAGCTGGACGTGCGCGACAGCACGTGGCCGGTCGAGTCGGCCGACTACGTGTTCAGTGCGAACACCTCGCACATCATGAGCTGGCCGGAGGTGGAGCTGATGTTCGCCGGCATCGGGCGCGTGCTGCGCGCGGGCGGGCGCTTCTGCCTGTATGGCCCGTTCAATCGCGACGGGCGTTTCACCAGCGAGTCGAACCAGGCGTTCGACGCTGCGCTGCGCGAGCGCGATCCGCAGATGGGCCTGCGCGACGACCGGGCGCTGAAGACGCTCGGTCAGCAGCACGGGCTGCGATTCACGGCGGAGCATTCGATGCCGGCCAACAATCGCGTGCTGGTCTGGTCGCGCTAGCTATTTGACGGCGTTGCCGGCGAGGAACAGCCAGGTCTCGACGACCGTGTCGGGATTGAGCGAGATGCTTTCGATCTTCTGCTCGAGCAGCCAGCGCGCGAAGTCCGGGTGATCCGACGGGCCCTGGCCGCAGATGCCGATGTATTTGCCCTGCTTGCGGCAGGCATCGATCGCCATTTTCAGCAGCGCCTTGACCGCTTCGTCGCGCTCGTCGAACAGCTTGGCGATGATCGCGGAATCGCGATCCAGGCCGAGCGTCAGCTGCGTCATGTCGTTCGAGCCGATCGACATGCCGTCGAAGTATTCGAGATAGCGCTCGGCGAGCAGAGCGTTGGTCGGCAGCTCGCACATCATGATGACCTTGAGATCGTGCTCGCCACGCTTCAGGCCGTTCGCCGCCAGCAGCTGCGTGACCTGCTCCGCTTCCTTCAGGTTGCGTACGAACGGCACCATGATCTGCACGTTCTTCAGCCCCATCTGCTCGCGTACGCGTTTCAGCGCGCGGCACTCGAGCTCGAAGCACGGCCGGAAGGCTTCGTCGACATAGCGCGAGGCGCCGCGGAAGCCGATCATCGGATTCTCTTCGTGCGGCTCGTATTGCCGGCCGCCGATCAGGTTCGCGTATTCGTTCGACTTGAAGTCCGAGAGCCGCACGATGACCGGTTCCGGCGCGAACGCGGCCGCGATCGTGCCGACGCCTTCGCACAGCTTGTCGATATAGAACGATACGGGGTCGCCGTAGCCGCTCATCTGGCGGCGGATCGTCTGCTGCAGGTCCGACGGCAGCTGATCGAACTCCAGCAGCGCGCGCGGATGCACGCCGATCATGCGGTTGATGATGAACTCCAGGCGCGCGAGGCCGACCCCTCGATGGGGAATGCCCGCGAAGTCGAACGCGCGATCCGGGTTGCCGACGTTCATCATGATCTTGGTGGGAATGGGCGGCAGCGCGTCCAGCTCCAGGCTCTTCTGCTCGAAGGGCAGGGCGCCGTCGTAGACGAAGCCGGTGTCGCCTTCAGCGCAGGACACAGTGACCGGCGCGCCTTCGCGAATCGTCTCGGTCGCATCGCTGCAGCCGACGACGGCGGGGATGCCGAGCTCGCGGGCAATGATCGCCGCGTGACAGGTGCGTCCGCCGCGATTGGTGACGATTGCGGCCGCGCGTTTCATCACCGGCTCCCAGTCGGGATCGGTCATGTCGGCGACGAGCACGTCGCCGCTCTGCACGCGCGTCATCTCCTTGACGTCGCGGATGATGCGTGCGGGCCCGGCGCCGATACGCTGTCCGATCGAGCGGCCGCTCGCGAGCACTTTGGATTTCTTGCCCTTGAGCGAGAAGCGCTGAACGGTACGCCCCGCGCGGCTCTGCACCGTCTCGGGCCGCGCCTGCAGGATGTAGATCTTGCCGGTCTCGCCGTCCTTGCCCCATTCGATGTCCATCGGCGCACCGTAGTGCTCTTCGATGATCAACGCCTGCTTCGCCAGCTCGATGAGATCCTGGTCGGTGATCGAGAAGCGGCGGCGGTCTTCCTGCGACACGTCGACCGTGGCGACTCGCGATGCGGCGCCCGGCGGCGCGTACACCATCTTGATGGCCTTGGCGCCGAGCGTGCGACGCAGGATCGGTGCATGGCCCGAGCGCAGCGCCGCCTTGTAAACGTAGAACTCGTCCGGGTTCACCGCGCCCTGCACGACTGTCTCGCCGAGACCGTAGGAGGCCGTAATGAAGACGACGTTGCGGAAACCGGAGTCGGTGTCGAGCGTGAACATGACGCCGCTGGCGCCGAGATCGGAGCGGACCATGTACTGAATGCCGGCGGACAGCGCGACCTGGTCGTGGGCAAACCCCTGGTGCACGCGATACGCGATCGCACGGTCGTTGAACAGCGAAGCGAACACCTCGTGCACGCACTTGAGCAGCGCATCGCGGCCGCGCACGTTGAGGAACGTCTCCTGCTGGCCGGCGAACGACGCGTCCGGCAGATCCTCGGCTGTGGCCGAGGAGCGCACCGCGACCGCGATGTCGCGACCGCCGCTCATGCGCTCGAACGATTCGAGGATCTCCTGCTGCAGCCGCGGCGGGAACGGCGTCGCGAGGATCCATTGACGAATGCGGGCGCCGACGCTCGCCAGCTTCTCGACGTCGTCGACGTCGAGTGTCGCCAGCTCGTGCGAGATGCGCCCGGCGAGGCCTTCGTGCTGCAGGAAGTCGCGATAGGCCTGCGCCGTCGTCGCAAAGCCGTCCGGCACTGTGACGCCCGCGCTCGCGAGGTGGCTGATCATCTCGCCGAGCGAGGAATTCTTACCGCCGACGGTTTCAACGTCGTGACGTCGGAGCTTGGCGAAGGCGATGGTGTAGGCGCTGCTCATGCTCATCCTCACGGGGACGCGCATTCTAACTCTTGATCCGCGCGGCGGTCAGGTGAGACAGTCTGGAGATGGACAGAAGAACGGTTTTTTTCGTATCCGACCAGACCGGCGTGACAGCGGAGACGATGGGTCACAGTCTGCTGACGCAATTCGATGGCGGAGCGTTCAGACAAGTGACTTTGCCATTTATCTCCACCGTTGACAAGGCGGAAGAAGCGGTGCGCAGGATCAATGCAACCGCTGCAGCCGAAGGCGTGCGGCCCGTCATCTTCAGCACGCTGGTGCAGGAAGACATGCGCGAGATCATCAAGCGCGCGAACGGACTGTTCCTCGACTTCTTCGACGCGTTCCTCGGTCCGCTCGAGCAGGAACTGAAGGTGAAGTCCTCGCGCGCGCAGGGCAAGGCGCACGGCATGTCCGACATCGGTGCGTACACATTGCGCATCAACGCGACCAACTTCGCGCTGGCGAACGACGATGGCGCGATCACCCGCGACTACGATCGCGCGGACCTGGTGCTGGTCGGCGTGTCGCGCTCGGGCAAGACGCCGACGTGCCTGTACATGGCCCTGCAGTACGGCATTTTCGCCGCGAATTTCCCGTTTGCCGAGGAGGAGTTCGAAAGCGGCGCGTTGCCGGCATCGCTGGCCCGGGTGCAGCGCAAGCTGTACGGATTGACGATTGCGCCGGAGCGCCTGCAACAGATCCGCAACGAGCGGCGCCCGAACAGCAAGTACTCCTCGTCGTCGCAGGTCGAATACGAAGTGCGCACCGCCGAGGCGATCTTCAGACGCTACGACATTCCGTGCATCAACACAACCGAGTGCTCGATCGAAGAGATCGCAAGTCGCATTCTCGATAAAACAGGCCTCGAACGACGTCTGCGACCGTGACGTGATCGTGACGCAAGTCTCATGCCGCTGGTCGAAGGCGAAAATCGCTGTGTTATATTCGACCCATGTTGGCAACGCTCGAACACGACACGAATTGCGCAGTCAGCTGGCGCGCCCGGCCGGGCAGCTTCGTCAGCCTGATGTCGCTGTATGAGAGCAATTACATTCGCCTTGCATGGCTCGTGCCGGAATTGCACGCCGTGGAGGGCTCGCACGTTTCGCGCGTCGCCGGCGACTGCGCGCTGCATCTGGCAGTCGACGAGCGCTCGCGTTACACCACGACGCTGCGGCTGACGTATGTGTTCGACGACGCCGGCGTGCCGCTCGCGGACCCGGACTTGCAGATTCGCGTTTATCACGACGCGCGGCTCGCGGAAGTGCAGGCCTGCGCACGCTGGCACCGGCATTCGATGCTCGAAGCGCTGCGCTCGCAGCTGGCGCGTGCGCTCGGCGATCGCTGGCTGCGCAACGTCATGCTGAACAAATGGCTCGACTACTGCGTCGAGCGCGGCCACCGCTTCCCGGGTTCGTCCCACCGCTGAGCCACGTCCGCCATCGCGCACCCGCGCCCGTGACATGGCAATCTCCGACCGACTGAGCAACATCCGCCAGCTGCTGCCCGGAGCGCGTCAGCCCGAGCAGGACGAACGGCTGCTGCAGTTGTTCTGGAATCGCGCCGAGCTCAAGAAGGAGCTGACGCGGCTGCAGGACGAGCGCATCAAGCTGCTCGAGCAGCTCCGCACCCAGGAAACGCAGACCGCGCGCGCCAAGGAACAGGTGCAGGTGCTCGAAGAGTATCTGGGCAATCCCGAGATCGCGGTGCATGCGCTCGTGTACTTCCAGCTGCGCGCGTTGTGGCGAGCAGCAGGGGCGCGCGTGGCGCGCTTCGCTGGCCAGCTGCAGCAGCAGCAGACGGATCGCGAGCAACGCCGGCAGCTGATCGAATTCGACCAGACGCGGCGCCGCGAGCTCGCGGATTTCGATCGACGCATCCACGACGCGCGCTCGCGCGCCGACATGCTGGAAGCGCAGCTGAAGCTGGCCGGCGCGAAGCTGGCCGCGATGCGCGGCTTCTGGAACTATTTCCGACGCCGACGGCTCGCGGAGGAGATCGAGACCGAGCGCGGGCAGTGGGATCAGGCGATGATGCTGGTGACGGACCTGTCCGACGATCGCACCGATCTCGAAGCGAACCCGCCGCCGGAGTTCGCTGGCATTTCCATCGACGGCAGACGCGTCGTCAACACCGCGGTGATAGCGTACGCGCAGCAGCTGGTCGCTTCGCTGGCGGCGGGCGGGTTGGCGATGCTCGCGAAGGAAACGACTTCGAAACGCTTGTTCGACGTGCGCTACGGCAGCCCGACCGAGTGCGCGCGTCTGATGACGCAGCTGCGCGACGCACTGACGATGCTCAAGGACGAGAACGAGAACCTCAACGGGCTGAAGGAGCGGACCGACGCTGTGCGCGCCAGCGCCAGCTATCGCAGCGATGCCGATACGGTGCCGCTGACGGACTCCATCGGCACGCTGCCGATGCCGACCGCGCCGGTCTCGGGCCTGGAGACTGCAAACCGCGCAGGTGTCAACGTGCTGGTTGACGACTACTGGGATCTGTATCAGTCCCTGCTGCAGTGAGAAATGGGGACATTCCTCATTTCTCTGTAACGGCCGTTGAAGTTGTGGCTTTGGCGAAATGAGGAATGTCCCCATTTCTCCCCAAGCGCCGTGTCCATCGCGCTGCATTGTCCAGCCACACATACATCGACGGTACGATCAGCAGCGACACGATCGTCGAGAAACCGAGGCCGCCGATGATTGCGCGCGCCATCGGATAGTAGGCCGGCCCGCCGTTGCTGCCGCCGCCGACCTGCGCATCGCCTATGGCGAGCGGCAGCATCGCCAGTAGTGTCGTCAGCGTCGTCATCAGGATGGGCCGCAGCCGGTCGCGACCGGCCTGCACGATCGCGGCGGTGCGCTCCATGCCGGTCGCACGCAGCTGCGCGATGTGCGCCACGAGGACGATGCCGTTGTTCACCACGACGCCCATCAGGATCAGGATGCCGATCATCGCCATGAACGTCAGCGGCGTGAGCGTGGCGAACAGGAACCAGAACACGCCGACGATCGCGAACAGGATCGAGCTCAGGATCGAGACCGGCAGCAGCGTGGACTCGAACAGCGCCGCCATGACCAGGTAGATCATGACGAACGCGAGCGCGATGTTGATGAACATCGTCTGCACGGTCTCGTCGTTCTGCTCAGCGCCGCGCCCGAACTTCCAGGTGTAGCCCGGCGGCAGCGGAAAGCGCTTCATGATCGGCTCGACCACCTTCTTGATGTCATCGAGGGTGGTGCCGGTCGTGAGATTGCCTGCGATCACGACCGACGTGAGCCGGTTGATGCGCTCGATCGCCCGGTCGCCGGGCTCGACCCGGAACGTTGCGATGGAGCCGAGGCCGACCGTAGAGCCGTCAGGCAGCGTGATCGGCAACGAAGCAAGATCCTCGATTGCCTGGCGGTCGGACGCGCGGAACAGCAGTCGCATGGTGACTTCGCGCTCGGCCGTGCGCAGCTCGCGCAGGCGGTCGCCGCGCATTGCCGCCGCAACCGTCGCGGCAATCATCTCTGAGGTGACATTCAACTGCGCCGCCCGGTCGCGGTCGACGACGATATGCACCTGCTCGTCGCCGCTGCGCGCTTCCGAATGCACGCCTTCGAGGCCAGGCAGCGCGGCGAGTTGCCGCGAGACCTCGAACGACAGCTCGTACAGCCGCTCGGTCGAATCGCCGGAGAGCTGCAGGCTGAAGCCCTTGCCCGGACCCTGCTGGTCGAACTGAAAGCTCGGCTCGCCGATGAGGATCTCGGGCATCTCGTCGGAGATCCACTGCATCACGTCCTTGGAGCGCACGCGCGCGACGTCTTTCGGCGTCAACTGCAGCAGCGTCTGGGCGCTCGTCGTGTCGTAACGCGAGTACACGCTCTGGATGTCGAAGCGCTCGCGGTTGGCGAGCAGGAAGGCTTCGATGCGGTCGACCGCCTGCTCGACCTGCGCCAGCGGGTGCGTGCCCTTGATGTGATAGTCGAGGAACATCCCGCGCCCGGCATCCTGCGGGAACGGATCCACCTTCAGCGCCTTGGTCGCAAACAATGCGGCCGGCGAGGCGATGATCACGAGCAGCGCGATCCCGGTCTTGCGCGGGTTCGTCAGCACCCATTGCAAGGCCCTGGCGTAACGCTGCTGCAGGCGGCCGAGGAACGAGCTGCTGGCGATCTCGAACGGCGCCGTGATGCGCACGCTCAGCATCGGGATGATGGTCTGCGCGACCAGGAGCGAGGCGACCATCGCGATCACGATCGGCACCGCGACGTGTTTCATCAGGATCGTGATCTCGCTCGGCGAGCCGAACACGAGCGGCACGAAAACGATGATGGTCGCGAGGGTGCCGGCGAGCGTCGCGACGCCGACTTCGCGCACGCCGCGTAAAGTGGCGCCGCGCGGATCGGCCGGAGTCAGCTGACGGTGCCGGAACACGCTCTCCGTGATCACCACCGCGTTGTCGACCAGCATGCCGATCGACAGCATCATGCCCATCATCGAGAAGATGTTGAGCGTCATCCCGAGGAAATACATGGCCGCGAGCGTGATCAGCAGCGAGCCGGGCACGGCGAGCGCGACGATCGCCGTCATCGGCCAGCTGCGCAGGAAGAAGTACAGCACCGCAATCGCGAGCACCAGGCCGATCAGGCCGGCATCGCGCAGGTCGCCGAGCGAGTTGCGGATGCTCTCGGCCTGGTTGCCGATCACGATGATGCTGATGCCCTGCAGCTGCGGCAGCGTCTTGGCGCGCTCGATCTCCTTGAGCACGGCGTCGACGGTTTCGACCACGTTGGCCTGCGTCGTCTTGAACACGTCGAGGCCGACCGCCGGGCGGCTGTCCAGATGCCGGCCGATCTCCAGCTCGGGCGCGATCAGTGCGACGTCGGCAATGTCGGCCAGCCGCACCGCGGAGGTCACGCGCAGATTGCGGATGTCGTCGAGCGAGCGGAACTCGCCGATCGGCCGGATGCTGAAGCGCTGACCCTGCTCGGTGATCTCGCCGGCGCTCACCGAGAAATTGCTCTTCTGCAGCAGCGTTGCGAGTTGCTGCACGTCGATGTTGTGCGCGGCCATGCGCCCGGCGTTGATCAGGATGCGAACCTCGCGCGGCGCGACGCCTTGCAACTCGACGCGCGCCACGCCGGGCACGCGCTCCAGCGGCCGTTTCAGATAGCGCTCGAGCGAATCGTACTGGTCGGTGAGGTCCTGGTCGGCCGAGATGCGCACCACGACGACCGGCTGATCGGACGCGTTGAACGAGAATGCCAGAATGCGGTCGGCGCCGGCCGGCAGCTCGGAGCGGATCGCGTCGAGCTTGGTGCGCACGTCGAACGCGGCCGCGTCGATGTCGCGGCCCCAGTCGAACTGGATCTGGAACGTCGCCTGCTCGGCTTCCGAGCGCGAGCGCAGCTCCTCGATGCCGGCGAGCGTCGACAGCGCTTCCTCGACCGGTCGCGTGATCAGCTGCTCGACCTCCTCGGGGGTCGAGCCGGGGTAGGGGATGATCACCTGCATGCCGGGGAAGGTGACGTCCGGAAACTCTTCGAGCCGCAGCAGGTGCAGCGAGATCATGCCGACGACGATCAGTGCGATGAACGTCATCGCCGTCGTCACCGGTCGCTGCAGTGCGGTGCTCGTGTGGAGCATGTCAGCCCCCGGTGGAGGAGAAACGGGGACATTCCCCATTTCCAGCCGTGCCGGGCGGCGGATCCGTCGGCGCCGCGAAATGGGGAATGTCCCCATTTCTCGCATACACCTTGCGGTCCATGACCGAGTACACGACTGGGATGACGAGCAGCGTCAGGAACGTAGTGAGCGTCACGCCGCCGATGACGGTGATCGCCATCGGCGCGCGCAGCTCGGCGCCTTCGCCGACGCCGATCGCCATCGGCACCAGGCCGAGAATGGTCGTGAGCTTGGTGATCAGGATCGGGCGCAGCCGCGCGCGCCCGGCGGCGACGATCGCCTCGACCTTGTCCAGGCCGCGCGCCCGCGCCTGGTTCACCGCGTCGATCAGCACGATCGACTGGTTGACGACGATGCCGGCGAGCATGATCAAGCCGATGTACGCGACGACGTTCACCGTCGTGCCCGTGAGCCACAACGCCCAGACGGCGCCGATCACGGCGAGCGGAATCGTCAGCAGGATCACGAACGGGTGGACCAGCGACTCGAACTGCGACGCCATCACCAGGTAAACCAGGAACACGGCGAGCACGAGCGTCAGCTGCAACGATGCGAACGAGTCGCGCATCTCCTCGCTCTGACCCGAGATGTACGCAGACACGCCGGGAGGCAGGGTGGTCGCCTGCAGGATGCGTTGCAGCTCGATCACCCCGGTTCCGAGGTCGGCGCCTGAAACGTCGGCCGAGACGATCGCGACGCGCTCCTGGCCGATGCGGCGGATCTCCGCCGGACCGCTGGCGAGCGAGACGTCCGCGACTGCGATCAGCGGCACCGGGCGCTCGCTGCCGGGATTGACGATCAGCTGGCGGATCTCCTCGATCGACGCCGAGTGCGTGTCGACGCTGCGCACCAGCACGTCGATCTTCTTGTCGTTGAGCCGGTAGCGCGTAGCGACTTCTCCGCGCACGCTCTGCACGACGCGATCGGCGATGTCGCGCACCGCCAGGCCGAGCTGCGTCGCACGCTCCTGGTCGAACACGATCTGGATCTCGGGATTGCCGGCTTCGACCGTCGAGCGCACGTCGCGGAACAGCGGGGTGGCGAGCATCCGCGTGTGCACGCCTTCTGCGGCCTGCGCGAGGCGCTCCAGGTCGTAGCCAGTGATCACGACTTCGAGCGGCGTCGAGAGCGCGAACAGGCTCGGGCGGCTGAATTGATGCTGCACGCCCGGCATCTGCTGCAACGAGTTGCGCAGCTGGGCAATGGCGCGTTCCTCATCCGCGCGAGTGGCGCCGTGACCGAGCGTGATGCTGACGCGGCCGGTGTTTTCGCCGGCATCGACCGGATTGGCATCGAGACGGTTGCCGGTCCCCGCGACAGCGTAGGAGAGCGCGAGGTTCGGCAGCTGCTCGCTCGACATCTGCACGCGCGAAACGGCCTGGTCGGTGACCTCCAGCGGCGTACCGGCCGCCAGTCGCAGGTCGATGTTGAACTCGCCTTGCGAGATCTGCGGCACGAGCTCGGTGCCGAGTTGCGGGACGATCAGCATCGTGACGAGGAACAGCACGACGGCGCTGCCGAGCACCTTGATCCGATGCTCGAGCGCCCAGCGGATCGCCGGGGGATACAGCCGCTCGCAGAACAGATACAGAGATTGCGTGGCGTTCACGGCAGGGCGCAGCAGCCGCTCCATCGTGCGCGAGACCAGGCCGGCAAAGCCGCGTACCACAGCGAATGCTTTCGACAGGGCGAGCGACCAGCGGCCGAGCGGCTTGCGCTCCTCGGTGGTTGCGTCGCTTTCTTCGGTCGACTTGCCGCCGGCGGCGAGCATCGGCACCAGCGTGAGAGCCACGGCGAGCGACAGCAACAGCGAATACGTAACCGTCAGCGCCTGATCCTTGAACAGCTGCCCGGCGATGCCGGAGATGAATACCATCGGGAAGAACACCGCGACCGAGGTCAGCGTCGCGGCGGTCACGGCGGTCGAAACCTCGCGCGTTCCGAGCTGCGCCGCCTCGGCGCGCGTGTGGCCATGTTCGCGCTTGCGGACGATTGCTTCGAGGACTACGACCGCGTTGTCGACGAGCATGCCGACTGCCAGTGCCAGACCGCCGAGCGACATGATGTTCAGCGACAGGTCGGACATGTACATCAGCATGAACGTGCCGACCACCGACACCGGGATCGCCACGCTGGTGATGAACGTCGTGCGTGCATCGCGCAGGAACAGATAAAGCACCACGATCGCGAGCAGGCCGCCGAGCGCCGCGGCGAACTTCACCTCGCCGATCGCGGCACCGATGAAGCGCGACTGGTCGTAGACGGTGACGATCTCGGCCTGGGCCGGGAACGCCTTCTCGATCTGGGTCAGCTTGGCGCGCACGCCGTTCGCCAGCTGCACCGTGTTCGCATCGCCTTCCTTGTAGACCGCTAGCTCGATGCATTCGCGGCCGTTGACGCGCGTGATCGCCTCGCGGTCCTTGTGGCCATGCGCCACTCGCGCCACGTCCCGCAGGTAGACCGGCCGGCCGCCGACCGTCGCGATGATGGCGTTCGCCATCTGCTCGATCGACTGGAACTCGTTCAGCGTGCGCACCAGGAAGCGCTGCGTGCCTTGCTCGAGCCGCCCGCCCGACAGGTTGACGTTCTCGGCGCGCACGCGGCGCGTGACGGCATCGATCGACAGGCCGAGCTGCGCGAGCTTCTGCTGATCGACGTAGATCTGGATCTCGTCCTCGTAGCCGCCGCTCACCTTCACGGCAGCCGAGCCTTCCACTGACTCCAGCTCCGGCTTGAGCCGGTCTTCGGCAAAGCGGCGCAGATCGAGCAGCCGCGCCTGGGCGGCATCGGCGGTGCCAACCGTCGCCTTGTCGGCCAGCGCCAGCCGCATCACCGGCTCGCTGGCCGGATCGAATCGCAACAGCAGCGGACGCTTCGCTTCCAGCGGCAGCTGCAGCAGGTCGAGCTTCTCGCGCACGTCGATGCCGGCGAGATCCATGTCCGTGCCCCAGGCGAACTCGAGCGTCACGTCCGATTGCCCGGAGCGCGATACCGAGCGCACGTGGCGCACGTTACGGATGATGCCGACGGCCTCCTCGACCGGGCGCGTGATGAGGTTTTCGACCTCCAGCGGCGCGGAGCCCGGCAGCTCGGTGCGGACCGTCAGCGTCGGGTACGACAGGTCGGGCAGCAGCTCGACCTTGAGGCGCAGCAGCGAGACGACGCCGAACAGCAGCAGCGCCACCGTCAGCATCAGGATCGTTACGCGCCGACGGATCGCAAACTCGACGATGTTCATCGAGTCAGCTCGCTTCGGACTTGCGCTCGGCCACGGCCGCGCGCGCCGGCTCCTCGATCAGGCGGATCGAGCTGCCGGACTTCAGGCCGTTCTGGCCGACGACCACGATGCGCTCCTCGCCGGTGAGGCCGTCGATCACTTCGATCAGGCCGGCATTGGTCAGGCCGGTCTTGATGCTGCGTTGCTCGGCCTTGTCGCCGTTCGCGACGAACACGGTCGGCGCGCCTTCGGCTTCGACGATCGCACCGCGCGGAATGCGCAGGGCGGCGCTGCGTCGCTCCAGCACGATGCCGACGCGCGCGAACATTCCCGGCTTGAGCTGGCGTTGCGGGTCGCGCACTTCGATCGTGGTCTTGAAGGTGCCGGTGGCGGGATCCAGCGTCGGGCTGATGCGCTGGACACGGCCGACGAAATTCGCGCCGGCGAGCGCGTCGACGACGATCGTGGCGGCCTGCTCGGGGCGCAGCTTGGCGAACTCGCGCTCCGGCACGTGCACCTCGGCGATGAGCGGATCGAGGTCGGTGACCTGGAACGTGCGGTCGTTGACGTTGATGGTGTTGCCCACCTTGATGTAGCGGGCGGAGACGACGCCGGCGATCGGGGCGCGGATCTCCGTGTAACCGAGATTGAGCTGCGCCAGGTCGCGCGCGGCTTTCAGCCACTCCATCTCGGAGCGGGCATTGTCGACGGCGGAAGCGGCGACGAGCTTGCGGCTGAGCAGCTCGACGGTGCGTTGATACTCGCGCTCGAGCTTGCGCAGGTTGACTTCGGTCTGCTGCAGCTCGAACCGCAGCCGGTCGCCATCGAGGCGGGCGAGGACCTGGCCGGCCTTCACGACGTCGCCTTCCTCGACCAGCAGCTCGCGGACTTCGCCGCCGACCTTGGCGACGACCGTGGCTTCCTGGTCGGCCTGCAGCGGCGCTGTGCCGGCGTAGACGGAGAGCATCTCGCCCCGGGTCGGGCGATCGACCTGGACCGGAATCGCGGCCGTAGCCTCGGCTGCGGCGTCCTTGGCGGCACCCTTACCGCAGCCGTTCAGCGTAAAGGCCGAAACCCCGATCAGCAGCGAAACGGCCGCCAACCGACCCACAAGACGCGGTAACCGCGGCAAATTCATTATGTTCATCGACTGCCAGGCCAGGTTGCGTGCAGCGATCCCGCTGCGAGGTGAGCCGCATAGTAGGAGTGTTTGGTGTTGTAGTCAACTACAACACCAGCTCATCACTGGGTCAGCCGCCCTGAACGGGCGGCTCAGGACCGCTCAGTTCGGCGTTGCCGGCCGCTCCGCATCCGGCTTCAGGCGGGTCAGGAACACGCCTTTCATGCCGCTGAGGTCGGCTGCGATCTCCGCCGTCTCCGAGAGCACGGCGTCAGGAGGCTCGGCGCCATTGAGATCGGCAAGTGTGTTCAAAGGTTTCAGCCCGCGCGCCGTGCGCCGCTCGTTTTCGCGAGCCATGCGCTCTTTCTCCAGCTGCTCGCGCTCGGCGATACGGGTCTTGAGATTGAGCGACAGCTTCTTCTGCGTGCGTACCTTCTCGAACGAGTCGAGATCGGCGAGCAGCAGGCGGAAGTCCGGATCGTTGGCGATGCGCTCTTCGTGCGAATGCTCGAGCGTCGGCACGGCCTGGGAGAGCTGCGTCTCGCGGCCGAACTCCACCGGGCGGATGCGATCCCAGGGCAGGGCGCTCTCGCGCGTGCTCTCACCGACTTCCTCGGTGCTGATCGCCGTCGGCATCGAGATGTCGGGCTGCACGCCGCGGTGCTGCGTGCTCTCGCCCGTGACGCGATAGTACTTGCCGATAGTGACGGTGAGCTGGCCGAAGCCCGGATCCGGGCCGAGCGCGTAGCGGTCGAGCGGGTACAGGTTCTGCACCGAGCCCTTGCCGTAGGTCTGCTGACCGACGATCAGGCCGCGGCCGTAGTCCTGGATCGCGCCCGCGAAGATCTCGGAGGCGGAGGCGCTGAAGCGGTCGACCAGCACGATCAACGGGCCGTCCCACGCGATCGTCGGCTCGGGATCGTCCAGCACTTCGACGCGTCCGCCGGTCTCGCGCAGCTGCACGATCGGGCCGCCGGGGATGAACAGGCCGGAGAGGGCAGTGGCCTCGGTCAGATGGCCGCCACCGTTGCCGCGCAGATCCATGATCAGCGCTTCGATGTGATCCTTCTCTTTCAGCTCGTCGATGAGCTTGCGCACGTCGCGCGTGGTGCTGCGGTAATCCTTGGCGCCGGACGACTTCGCTTCGAAGTCCTGGTAGAAGCTCGGCACGTTGATGACGCCGATCGCGACGTCGCGGTCGCCGCGCTTGATCTTGCGCACGTCCTTCTGTGCGGCCTGCGCTTCGAGCGTGACCTTGCTGCGCACGAGCGCCAGCTCTTTCTCCGGCGAGCCCGGGGCGGCGCCGGCCGGCAGAATCTGCAGCCGCACCGTAGTGCCCACCTTGCCGCGGATGATCTGGACCACGTCATCGAGACGCCAGCCGACCACGTCCACGTACTTGCCGTTCTTGCCTTCGCCGACCGCGAGGATGCGATCGTTGGCGTTCAGCGAGCCGTCCACCGCCGCGGCGCCGCCGGGCAGGATGTTCAGCACGGTGACGTAGTCGTCGACGAGCTGCAGCGAGGCGCCGATGCCCTCGTACGACAGGCTCATCTGAATGCGGTATTCCTCGGAATTGCGCGGCGAGAAATAGCTGGAGTGCGGGTCGAACACGTGCGCGAACGCGTTCATGAACACTTCGAAGATGTCGTCGCTGGTGACCTGCTCGGTGCGCTTCAACACGCGCTCGTAGCGCTTCTGCAGGACATCGCGCGCTTCCGCCCAGCTCTTCTCGGTGAGCATCAGCGAGACGGCGTCGTTCTTGACGCGCTTGCGCCAGATCTCGTTCAGTTCCTCGTTGGTCTTGGCCCACGGCGCCTTGGCGCGGTCGAACTCGAACGTCTCGTCGACCGTGAAATCGGGCTCGGTCTTCAGCAGCTGCAGCGCGTACGCGACGCGCTCGCGGTTGCGGACCTGGAAGCGATTGAAGATCGTGAACACGGGCTCCAGCTGGCCGGCGACGACGGCATCGTCGAGCTGGTAGCGGAAGCGCTCGAAGTCGGCGATGTCGCTGGCGAGAAAGTAGCTGCGCGCGCCATCCAGCTGTTCGACGAAGCGGTCCAGCACCAGCGAAGACACCGGATCATTGATCGGCGACTGGCGATAGTGCGAGCGCTCGATCACGTTGCTGACGAGCTTGCTGACGCGTCGCTGCCGCTCGGTGGGGGACAGGTCCTGGGTGTCTGCTGTCGCGACTGCCTTGGCGACCGGTGCCTGCGCCGTGCCGGCGAGCAGACCGCAGACGACCAGCAGTGCCGGCAGACTGAACAGGAGCGTGGCTCGGCGGGAGCGGGCCGGCTGGCGGGCGGGAGATTGATTTGGCGACTGATACACTGGTTCACATCCTCATCTGCCAGACCGGCAGCATCGATATACAGATTTCGGCGCGCACCGACAGGTTCCCGAATTCACACTTCGAACCATTCTATGGGCAAGGCTAGAGACACGCTGGACTTCGATCAAGTACGCCTAGGTCGTACAACTGGAGGCGGGTCTGCGCCGCGGATCGTGTTGCGCCGGAGCCGAGCATGCGCCCGCTGGCCGTCCTGAACGCCATCGTCTTTGGTTCGGCGGCGGCCATCACTTTCGGCCTGGTCGGCGTGCTGGTGATCTTCCTCGTATTGCAGGGACAGTATCCGCAGATGCGCGAGGAATTTCCTGTCCTGGTTCGCAGCAGCGCGCTGTTCGCGCTGCTGGCCGCGGTCGCCGGCGCGAGTCTGCTGGGCATCCTGAAAGGCCTTCGCTGGCGCTGGCTGGCGCACATCGCCATGTGGCTGGTGGTCGCGGGCATAACGGCTATTTACTGGCCGCGATGAGCGGACGGACATGGGGAAAACCCCCAAAAGCCCGTACGGCCGCCGGGTAGAGCGGCCGATCGGGCGCAACACTGTCAGCGCTTGCTGACCCGCTCCCAGGCGTTGCGCTTTTCGAAGGAGCCGCTGTTGTACGGATCGAAGCCGCTGCCGCTCCGAGTCTTTTTCTGGCCGACGATCGTCGTGGCGGGCTGCTGAACGTCGCGACCCGGAGGCGCCGCGAAGCGCGCCGGTTCGTCCGTATCCTCGACCTCGTTACGACCGCCAAACCACTTGGCGAACCACATGACCTTTGCTTCCCGAACTACAACCAAATCAACAACATCGTTTCTTCTTGTGAGCCGCAGAATTACACGCGCGCGCGCGCGGGGAAACACCCAATTCGGGATTTTGTGAGGTCGATCACACTACAGACCGCGCGGTCGTGCTTTGGCTCACTCGGTGCTGACGCGCGGCTCGACACGCCGGTGGTCTTCGGTGCTGCGGCGGGGCGGAGCCGGGCGCTCAGCGGCCGGCTTTTCCGGCTCACGACCGGCCCCGGCAAAGACCAGCCGCAGGATCGAGATCAGCACCAGCGGTCCCAGCGCAATCGCCCAGGCGCGTACCGAGGGCTCGAACAGGTCGCCGAAGAAGTCCCCGTAGAAGCGTCCGAGCCCGCCGTTGTCGCCGTACGGCCCGAGCAGCGCGCCGCCGACAGCGAAGATCGCGGCCGGCAGTACCAGCAGTCCGACAAGCAACCAGATGCTCGCGAAGATCAGCTCGAAACGCGCGCGGCGGCGACGACGGTTGCCGCCGCCGACATCATCGGCATCCGTGTGAATGGGTGGCTCGGCGGCGGGTCGGTTCATGAATTGAGGATATCATCGCCCCGCATGCAGACGAGGACCCGGAGCACAGATGACAGCAGCGCCTGACGCACGAGCTCCAACGCGCACGGCAGTGATCGGCGTGGGTTACCTGGGACGCTTCCACGCGCAGAAGTACGCACAGCTATCGCAATCGAAGCTGGTGGCGGTGGTCGACGCGAACGCCGAGGCAGCAGCCAGAGTTGCAGCGGAGTTGGGCGTCCCGGCGCTGCGCGACTATCGAGAGATTCTCGACGGCGTCGACGCGGTGAGTCTCGCCGTGCCCACACCGCTCCATCATTCCATCGGCCGCGCGCTGCTCGAGCACGGCATCCATGTGCTGGTCGAAAAACCGATCGCGACGACTGTCGGCGAAGCGCGCGAGCTCATCGAGGTCGCGCGGGCGCAGGGCTGCACGCTGCAGGTCGGTCATCTCGAGCGGTTCAATCCGGCGATCCTCGCAGCCGCCGGCCGGCTGAAGCAGCTGCGGTTCGTCGAATCGCACCGGCTCGCACCTTTCAAGCTGCGCGGCACCGACGTGAGCGTCGTGCTCGACCTGATGATCCACGACATCGATCTGATCCAGGAGCTGGTCGGTACGCCGATCGAGAGCATCGATGCCGTCGGCGCGAGCGTGTTCTCGGGCGAGATCGATATCGTCAACGCGCGCATCCGCTTCCAGGGCGGCTGCGTCGCCAACACGACCGCGAGCCGGATCAGCATGAAGCAGGAGCGCAAGCTGCGCATCTTCCAGGACGACGCCTACATGTCGATCGACCTGCAGCAGAAGATCCTGACCGTGATCCGCAAGAAGGACGCGGCGCCCGTGGAGTCGCCGGCGCAGGTGTCGATCGAAGAGGATTCGTTCGATCAGGGCGACGCGCTGCTTGCGCAGATCGAGGCGTTCCTGCGCTCGGTGCGCGAAGGAGTGCCGCCGGTCGTGAGCGGCGAAGACGGCCTGCGCGCGCTCGAGACGGCGATGCAGATCACCCGTCTCGTCCAGCAATCGGCCGCGCAGCTGGCTCGCTAATCGGCTTCGCAAGCCGCTCGCGCTCCAGCGAACGCAGCGGGCGACCCGCGACTTCCTGCGCGGCTTTCTGCAGACGCACCAGGCTCACCGTGCCGCCCTCAGCCGCAAGCTTGCGAGCCACGTCGTCGAGCGTCGCCTTGCCAGCGGTGGCGATACGGATTTCCGCGTCGACCGAACGCAGCGCCAGCACCGCCCGCGCTGTCGTGGCCCCGTTCGACTCCTTGCCGAACAGTGTCACCGAGCGCTTCGCCCATTCTCGGAGGCGATGCAGGGCTTCTTTGTGTCGCTGTGCGCTGATGCTGCCGGAGCGGCGCAGCGTTTCGAGCGAGTAATATTCAGCGAGCCCTTCGACGATCCAGTCGCTTTCCTCGTCGCCGCGGATGCCGAGCGCGACGTGCACCAGCTCGTGCAGCAGCGTGCTGGTCCGGTTCTCGCTGATCAGCGGCCGATCGGAATGCACGAAGATCGATGCAGGCCCCGACAGACCGCCGCGCCACATCGGGTCGTCGGCCGAGACGATCAGCAGGCGCGGCGGCAAGTGTGGAAACACTTCCTGCACCTTCGGCAGCGTGAACCTGAGGAACGTCAGCATGTCCTGGCGGCGCGCCTTGTCGCCGGCCGGCGCCGCGACCACGACGCGCACGTCGCCGATCTTCTCGTTGCGGCTGCCGAGCTTGCCGGCGAGCATCCAGCCCTCGGGCTGATCGAAGCGCCGCTGCGGATCGTCGAACGGATAGCGCAGCTCGCCGACCGATCCGTAAGGCGTCGCCACGGCCCATCCCTGCGGTACCTGGAACTCCAGCGTGGCGCGCGAGCGCAGGCTGCGTCGTGCGGTGACGCTCGCGCGCGGCACCATCTTCTCGGCGCGGAAGATGGCCCAGTCGGCGGTCATGCGCGAGTCGTAGTGCTGCGGCGAGCGCTCGTGGTCGACGACGAACTGATAGTGCAGAAGTGCGGCGTGGCCCTGCGGTTGCCACGTCACGTGCGAAGGCTCGACCTGCAGCGGATCTTTCGAAGTGAATTTCTTGTGGCGGCGCGCATCGACGTGCAGCACCACGCGGCTCGGCAGGCGCTCGCCGCTCAAGGCGATCTCCACGTCGACGACGCCGGCCTCGGGGCGGAAGTGCGCCCGGTAGGCGACGTCGTAGTACTTCGGCGCGGCGGCCATGGCGGTCCCGGACAGCATCGCGGGCAGCAGGAGCAGGGCGGCAATGCGCAGGGCAGGCATCGTTGCGCCAGTCTACCTTGAAATAAAAACGGCCCGCCCTATGTATCGGCTACAGGTTTTCACTGCATGGAGATTGACCTATGGCACTCATTCGCTATGAGCCGTGGAGCGTGCTCAATCAGCTGCACGGGCAGATCAACCGACTGTTCGACAGCGAGCTGGACCGCGACGCGGCGACTTCGGCGGCGACCGCCGACTGGATTCCGCAGGCCGACATCGAGGAGTACGCGGACCGCTTCGTGCTGAAGCTGGACGTCCCCGGCGTCGACGTGGCGGCGATCGAGATCACACTGGACAAGGGACTGCTGTCGCTCAGCGGCGAGCGCGTCAAAGATGCATCCGGCAAGGATGCGCAGCGCAGCCGCGTCGAGCGTCCGCACGGCCGTTTCCACCGGCGCTTCACGTTGCCCGACACGGTCGATGCAGCGGGCGTGCATGCCACCGGCCGCAACGGCATCGTCGAAGTGACGATTCCGAAGCAGCCGAAGGCTCAGCCGCGTCGCATCCAGGTCGCGACGGACTGACGAGGTCGTAACGCCTCGCACTAACGGGCTGGACGGCCGTGCTGTCCAGCCCGTTTTCGTTTACGATGCGCCGCCGTCCCCGCGAGGCTTTACGGAGAGCGAATGACGATTCCGGCTGGCGCCCGGCTGCGGGCAGCCGTAGCAGAAGAGCGACCCCTGCAGGTCGTCGGTGCAATCAATGCCTACTGCGCTCTACTGGCGCAGCGCGCCGGGTTTCGCGCCCTGTATCTGTCGGGCGCCGGCGTGGCGAACGCTTCCTTCGGTCTGCCCGATCTCGGCATCACCAGTCTCAACGACGTTTGCGAGGACGTGCGGCGCATTGCCGGCGCAAGCGAGCTGCCGCTGCTGGTCGACGCCGACACGGGCTGGGGAGCCGCCTTCAACATCGCCCGTACGACTCGTGAGCTGATCCGCGCCGGCGCCGGCGGCATGCATCTCGAAGACCAGGTCCAGGCGAAGCGCTGCGGCCATCGACCCGGCAAGGCGCTGGTGGCCGCGGATGAGATGGCCGATCGCATCAAGGCCGCTGCCGACGGCCGCGACGACGACTCTTTCGTGATCATGGCGCGCACCGACGCGCATGCCGTCGAAGGCCAGGCCGCGGCAATCGAGCGCGCCCAGCGTTACGTCGCGGCAGGCGCGGACATGATCTTCGCGGAAGCGCTGGCGTCTCTCGACGAGTACCGCCAGTTCACCGCCGCAGTCCAAGTGCCGGTGCTCGCCAACATCACCGAGTTCGGCAAGACGCCGCTGTTCACGGTTGCCGAGCTCGCCTCGGTCGGGGTCGGTCTGGTGCTGTATCCGTTGTCCGCGTTCCGCGCGATGAGCCGCGCGGCGGAGAGGGTCTACGCCACGGTCCGCACGCAAGGCACGCAGAAGGCCGCGATCGACGCGATGCAGACCCGCGCCGAGCTGTACGAGGTGCTCGGCTATCACGAGTACGAGCAGAAGCTCGACGACCTGTTCGGAAGGCAATCCCAGTCATGAGCGAAGCAACTCCCGGCTTCAAGCCGAAGAAGTCCGTCGCGCTGTCCGGCGTGGTCGCCGGCAACACCGCGCTGTGCACTGTCGGGCGCACCGGCAACGATCTGCACTATCGCGGCTACGACATCCTCGACGTCGCTTCGAGCTGCGAGTTCGAAGAGATCGCGCACCTGCTGATCCACGGCAAGTTGCCGAACCACGCGGAGCTGGCCGCGTACAAGTCGAAGCTGGTGCGGCTGCGCACCTTGCCGGCCGCCGTGCGTGGCGTGCTCGAGCAGCTGCCGGCGGCGAGTCATCCGATGGACGTGATGCGCTCCGGCGTTTCCGCGTTGGGTTGCGTGCTGCCGGAGAAGGACGATCACAGCCAGGCGGGCGCACGCGACATCGCCGATCGGCTGATCGCGAGCCTCGGCTCGATGCTCGCCTACTGGTATCACTACAGCTACGCCGGGCGGCGGATCGACGTGCAGAGCGAGGACGACTCGATCGGCGGTCACTTCCTGCATCTGCTGCACGGCGACCGGCCTTCGCGCGAATGGGTGCATGCCATGCACACCTCGTTGATCCTGTACGCCGAGCATGAGTTCAACGCTTCCACGTTCGCCGCTCGCGTGATCGCGGGCACTGGCGCCGATATGTACTCGGCGATTGCCGGCGCGATCGGCGCGCTGCGCGGGCCGAAGCACGGCGGCGCGAACGAGGTCGCCTTCGAGATCCAGCAGCGCTACGAGACGCCGGACGAAGCGGAGCAGGACATCCGCGCGCGCGTCGCGAACAAGGAAGTGATCATCGGCTTCGGCCACCCGGTCTACACGATCTCCGATCCGCGCAACGAAGTGATCAAGCAGGTGGCGCGGGATCTCGCCGAGGCCAGCGGCGACACCAAGATGTACTCGATCGCCGAGCGCCTCGAAGCCGTCATGAAGCAGGCGAAGAACATGTTTCCGAACCTCGACTGGTATTCGGCGGTGTCGTATCACCTGATGGGCGTGCCGACCGCGATGTTCACGCCATTGTTCGTCATCGCGCGCACGACCGGCTGGGCGGCGCACGTGATCGAGCAGCGCCTCGACGGCAAGATCATCCGGCCGAGCGCCAACTACACCGGGCCGGAAAACCTGAAGTTCGTGCCGCTCGACGCCAGAAAGTGAACGAGAGGAAGTAACGCCGCCTATGTCGAGCCACGACTACAAATCCGCCGAACGTCCCGCCCCCGACAAAGTTCTGACCGATATCGCCGACTACGCACTGTCGTATCGCATCGACAGCAAGGCGGCGTACGAAACCGCGTACTACTGCCTCATGGACACGCTCGCCTGCGGCTTCCAGGCGCTGCAATACCCGGCGTGCACCAAGCTGATGGGGCCGGTCGTTCCCGGAGCGACACTGCCGGGCGGCGCGCGCGTCCCCGGCACTTCGTACGAGCTCGATCCGGTGCAGGCCGCGTTCAACATCGGCGCGATGATCCGCTGGCTCGACTTCAACGACACCTGGCTCGCCGCCGAGTGGGGCCATCCTTCCGACAACCTGGGCGCGATCCTCGCCGTCGCCGACTATCTCGCGCGGCGCAACGCCAGCCAGGGCAAGAAGGGATTGGTCGTCCGCGACGTGCTCACGGCCATGATCAAGGCGCACGAGATCCAGGGCGTCACGGCGCTCGAGAACAGTTTCAATCGCGTCGGCCTCGACCACGTATTGCTGGTGCGTATTGCATCGACCGCACTCGCGACCGCAATGCTCGGCGGCACGCGCGAGCAAGTCATCAACGCAGTGTCGAACGCATGGATCGACGGCGGCGCGCTGCGGACCTATCGACACGCACCCAACACGGGCTCCCGCAAGAGCTGGGCGGCGGGCGATGCGACCAGCCGCGCCGTGCGTCACGCGCTGATCGCGCTCACGGGCGAGATGGGCTATCCGTCGGCGCTGAGCGCGAAGACCTGGGGCTTCCAGGACGTGCTGTTCAAGGGCAAGCCGCTCACCTACAACCAGGGGCTGGGCAGCTACGTGATGGAGAACGTGCTGTTCAAGATCTCGTACCCCGCGGAGTTCCACGCGCAGACAGCCGTCGAGGCTGCGATGACGCTGCACCCGCAGGTCGCAAGCCGCCTCGACCAGATCGAGAAGGTCGTGATCGAGACGCAGGAGCCGGGCGTTCGCATCATCGACAAGACCGGCAAGCTTGCGAACCCCGCCGACCGCGACCACTGCATCCAGTACATGGTCGCGATCCCGCTGATTTTCGGCCGGCTCACTGCCGCGGACTACGAAGACAGTGTTGCGAACGACGCGCGCGTGGACTGGCTGCGTGGCGTCATGCAGGTGCGTGAGAACCCGCAGTTCACGCAGGAATATTACGCAGCTGACAAGCGCTACATCGGCAACGCGGTGCAGGTGTTCTTCCGCGACGGCAGCTCGACGCCGCGGATCGCCGTGGACTACCCGATCGGCCATCGCAAGCGCCGCGCCGAAGGCATGCCGGTGCTGGTAAAGAAGTTCGAGGCGTCGGTCGCCGCGCACTTCACGCCGAAGCAGACGGAATCGATCAAGGCGCTGTTCGCCGACCGTGCGCGGCTCGAGCAGCTGCCGGTGCAGGAATTCATTGCGGGTCTCGTCAAGAACTAACTAGAAGCCCGCCTGGGGGTCGTTGGGGATGTCGGCAACGTTTCGGACGTTGGTGATCGGCGCGAGTGATGCGAGCCGAGCTCTGCTCGCGCGCCTGATCGAAGGGTCGGATATCGTCATCGACGACGTCGTGACGCCGGAGCAGGTCGTGGCGAGCGTCGCGCGGCGCGCGCCGGACCTGTTCGTGATCGATGCCGAGCGCGACGCGCCGACGCTGACGACGATCTGCGGCCTGTTGAAGGCAAACCCGGCAACAGTACTGTTGCCGCTGCTCGCGATCGCCAGGTCGGCGAAGCAGCGGATCGCGGCGTTCGAGGCGGGCGTCGACGACTTCCTGACCCATGCGGTGCGGCGCGAGGAGTTCCTGGTGCGAGTCCACGCTCTGCTGCGCGTCAGCGCGGCGCGCCGCCAGCTCGCGGCCGAGCAGCTGTCGCAGGAGGTCCAGCAACGCGAGCTGATCCGCGCGGCGTTTCGCCGCTACATCTCCCCGAAGCTCGCCGACAAGATCCTGTCCGATCCGCAGCTGCGGGACTTGACGTTCGCGCAGACCCAGGTGCGCGCGCACGCGGCGGTAATGTTCGCCGACATGCGCGGTTTCACTGCGATCTCCGAAAAGCTGAATCCGGTCGAGGTCGTCGCGCTGCTCAACGAGTTCTTCGCACTGCTGACGGAGATCACGTTCGAGTACGACGGCACCGTGTTCAACATGGCCGGCGACGGTCTCATGGTCGGCTTCGGCGTGCCGATCGAGCAGGAGGACGGCAGCGCCCGCGCGATCGCGGCCGCCCGCTGCATGCTCGACCGGTTCGCGATCCTCGCGGAGCGCTGGCGCGAGCGCTACCAGGTGGAGACCGGGCTCGGCATCGGCATCAACGTCGGCGAGGTCATCGCCGGCAACGTCGGCTCGGCCGCGTACATGAACTACACGATCATCGGCGACACCGTGAACGTCGCATCGCGTCTCGGTCAGCGCGCACGGGCAGGGGAGATGCTGTTCTCCGACGCGGTCAAACATTCGCTCGACCAGCACGGCGTCAGCATCGGGGCGCTGGCGCTGCCGGCGCTGGTGCTGCGCGGCCGTTCGACGCCGATCGATATTTTCTGCGTGCCCTCGGTCACCCGTCTCGACTTCCGCCCGGCCTGACGCTAGAGTCGGGCCATGTCCTCGTTGCGCGCACATCGATTCGCCTTTCGATTTACCGACCCCGGCCTGTTCCAGGCGTCGGGCGTCGCGATCGTGCGCTAGAAAAGTCCCAGCGTTTCTTTCCACACCTCGCGTAGTCCAGATCGCCTGAACCGGTCCGGGGGTGCGCATTCGTCCGCTGCGTTTGCAGCGCCCTGAACCGAACTGAGGTGTGTCCCATGACTCCGCAACTTCTCGATCCTGGCTCTTACGGTCGGCTGCTCGCGCTGCGCGACCTGACCGATGCGGCGCTAGGCCCGCACGCGATGCAGCTCCTGATCCAGCACGCGCTCGCAGCCTTACGCGCGGCGTGGCGCTGTCCCGTCGTCGTCCATCGCGCGCCGCCGCTGGTTCCGACGACCGACAACTACGACGATCTGGGCTATCCGCCGGACGGCGCGTCCCGCGACGCGCGTTACACGCGCTACCTGACACCTGAGCTGCTGTTGCGCACGCAGACGTCGGCGATGATCCCGCGCGCACTACGCATGATCGCGCCCGCGTGTTACGAGGACGTGGTGGTCGCGTGCCCCGGCCTGACTTATCGGCGCGATTCCATCGACCGCCTGCACGTCGGCGAGCCGCACCAGCTCGACCTGTGGCGGATCGCGCAACGGCCGCTGACGCGCGACGACCTGGTCGCGATGATCGAAAGGGTCGCGGCGGCGATGCTGCCCGGCGTGCCGTTGCGGCTCGAGCCCGCCGTGCATCCCTACACGGTCGACGGCCTGGAGGTGTACGGCAACGTGCAGGACCGCTGGGTCGAGATCCTGGAATGCGGCCGCGCGCATCCGGACCTGCTCGCCGCGTCGGGCCTCGCCGGGTGCTGGGGACTGGCGATGGGCATCGGCCTCGATCGCATGCTGATGCTGCGCAAAGGCATCGAGGACATTCGCGCGCTGCGCTCGACGGACCCGCGCATCCAGGCGCAGATGCTCGATCTCGAGCCCTATCGCCCGGTGTCTTCGCAGCCGCCGATGTATCGCGATCTGTCGGTTGCCGTCGCGGCAGAGGCGAGCGCCGAAGAGCTCGGCGATCAGGTGCGCTCCAGCCTCGCGGCCGCGAGCGGCAGCATCGAGTCGGTGGAGGTGCTCGCCGAGACGTCGTATCTCGAGCTGTCGCTCGCTGCGCGGCGGCGGTTGGGCATCGCGCCATGCCAGAAGAACGTGCTACTGCGACTGGTCATCCGCGACCTGGAGCGCACGCTGACGTCGGCCGAGGCGAACGAGCTGCGCGACGCGGTCTACGCGGTCCTGCACCGGGGCAGCGTCAAGACCTGGGCGTCGAAGGAGATGCAGCTATGAAGCGTAGGGACGGATGAGCTTCAGGTCGGCGACGAAGCGCTCGTAGGCTGCGTCGCGATCCTCGTCCGGCACGCGCAGCAGAAAGGACGGATGCACGGTCACGAGCAGATCGGCTTCGAGCGGAATCTTCGCTTGCGCGCCGGCGATGATGCGTCCGCGATTCTTCTCGATCGCCGTCGTGCGGCCGAACACCGCGCGGGCCGCGGTCGCGCCGAGCGCAACGATCAGGGCCGGGCGCACCAGCGCCAGCTCGCGCTCCAGCCATTGATGACAGGCGCTGATCTCGAGCTCGTTCGGTTTCTTGTGGATGCGCCGCTTGCCGCGCGGCTCCCATTTGAAGTGCTTGACCGCATTGGTGACGTAGGTCGCCTTGCGATCGACCGCGGCATCGACCAGCGCGCGGTCGAGGAGCTTGCCCGCCGGCCCGACGAACGGCTCGCCCACGCGGTCCTCCTGGTCGCCCGGCTGCTCGCCGACGAACATGATGCGCGCCGACTCGGGGCCGGCGCCGAACACGGTTTGCGTGGCGTTTTTCCACAGCGGGCAGTCGCGGCAGTGGGCCGCTTGCTCGCGTACTGCGGCCAGCGACTGGGTCGGGCGGGTTTTGCGGACAGCGGGCATGCTGTCCGAGCAACGGGCGCGCTTTACGACGGGTTCCGTCGGTGGTCGTCGCTCACTTGCGCTTCGGTTTCATCTCGCCGTCGCTGTCGTCGATCTCGTAGTCGTCGAAATCCGACAGCTGCTCCGCGGTCTGACGCTCCTCGCGGATGCGCTCCAGCCGCCGCCACGCGGGCTCGCCGGCTTTCACGACCGTCTTCTTGCGCTTGTCGAGGTCGGCGATGAGGTGATCGACGTCGAGGTCGTCGGAGTCGACGGCGCCGCCATCGTCTTCTTCATCGTCGAACTCTTCGGATTCCGGCTTCTCGCTCATCGCAGCTCAAGGTGCGGAGTTGGCGACTATATAAGAGGTCGCGTGCCGTACCGCAATAGCGACTTTTGGGCAACGCGCAGCGCGTCAGGCAATGAGTTGATTGAGCTGGAAAATCGGCAGCAGCATCGCGAGCACGATCAGCAGCACGAGGCCGCCCATGATCAGGATCATCAACGGCCCGAGCAGACCGACCGCGGCGCCGAGGATCGAATCCATCTCGCGCTCCTGGTTCGTCGCCGCGCGATCCAGCATCGTCTCGAGGTCGCCGCTGGTTTCGCCCGACGAGATCAGGTGGATCATCATCGGCGGAAACATCTTGGAGACGCCGAGCGACTTGCCGATCGGCGCGCCTTCACGCACGCGCGCTGCCGCGTCCTGAACCGCATCGCGCATCGGCAGGTTCGTCACCACTTCGCCCGCGATGCGCAACGCTTCCAGCACTGGCACCGCGCTCGAGGTGAGCGTGGAGAAGGTGCGGGCGAAGCGCGCGGTGTTGTTGCCGCGCACGACTTTGCCGACCAGCGGTATGCGCAGCAGGAACGAGTGGAAGCGCCGGCGCGCCGCGGGATCGCGCAGCCAGCGGACGAAACCCACGGACGCAAGCACGAGCACCACCAGCGTCAGCAGTCCCCAGTTACGCAGGAAGTCGGAGATCGCGATCAGCACTTGCGTCAGGAACGGCAGCGCGGCCTTCGAGTTCTCGAACTGCTTGACGATCTTCGGCACCACGAAGGTCAGCAGCAGCGCGACGATCGAGACGCAGACGACGAATAGCAGCACGGGATAGAGCATTGCGGTGAGCGTGCGGCTGCGCATTTGCTCGCGGCTCTCCGTGTAGTCGGCGAGGCGCTCCAGCACGGTGTCGAGATGGCCCGATTGCTCGCCGGCCGAGACAGTCGCGCGATACAGCTCGGGGAAGACCGCCGGGAAGTCTGCGAGGCCATCGGCCAGCGCATGGCCTTCCATGACCTTGGCGCGCACGCCCATCACGATGCTGCGAATGCGCGGCCGCTCGGTCTGCTCGGACACCGCCATGAGCGCTTCTTCCAGCGGCAGGCCGGAACGCACCAGGGTGGCGATCTGGCGAGTGAGCAGTGACAGATCCGCGGCGGAGATGCCGCGGCGCAGGCTGAACTGCTTGCGCTCGCTGCGCCGCTCGGTCTGCAGGACTTCGTTGACGGCGAGCGGCAGCAGGCTCTGGTCGCGCAGCATTTGCCGGACGGCGCGCGCAGTGTCGCCCTCGAGAACGCCCTTGCGCTCGCGCCCGGTCGCGTCGACTGCGGTGTATTCGAAGGCGCCCAACTAGGGTCAATCCTCGCGCGTGACTCGCAGCACTTCCTCGATCGTGGTCGTGCCGTTGAGGATCTTCGCACGTCCATCGTCGCGAATGCTCGGCGTCAACGTGCGCGCGTACTTGTCGAGCTCATGCTCGCCCGCACCGTCGTGAATCATCGTACGCATCGTGTCGTCGACTATCACCAGCTCGTAGATGCCGGTGCGGCCTTTGAAACCCTGGTTGGTGTCCGCGCCCGGGCGATACAGCGTCGGTGACGGCGTGCTGTCGGGAACGTTCAGCAGGCGACGCTCGTATTCGCCGGCGACGTAGGCCTCCTTGCTCTCCTGATTCAGCACGCGCACCAGGCGCTGCGCGAGCACGCCGATCAAGCTGGAGGACAGCAGGAACGGCTCGACGCCCATGTCGCGCAGTCGTGTCACCGCGCCGACGGCTGTATTCGTGTGCAGGGTCGAGAGCACGAGGTGGCCGGTGAGTGAGGCCTGCACCGCGATGTGCGCGGTCTCGAGGTCGCGGATTTCGCCGACCATCACCACGTCCGGGTCCTGGCGGAGGATGGCGCGCAGCCCGCGCGCGAAGGTCATCTCGACCTTGGTGTTCACCTGCGTCTGGCCGATGCCGTCGATGTAGTACTCGATCGGGTCCTCAACCGTCAGGATGTTGCGGGTGTTGTCGTTGATGCGCTCGAGCGCCGAGTACAGCGTCGTGGTCTTGCCGGAACCGGTCGGCCCCGTGACCAGGATGATGCCGTGCGGCTTGTGGATCAGCTCGTCCATCTGCTTCTGCGTGCGCGGATCCATGCCGAGCGCGCCCAGCTCGAGCCGGCCGGCCTGCTTGTCGAGCAGACGCAGCACCACGCGCTCGCCGTGCCCGGCGGGAATCGTCGATACGCGCACGTCGACCGCGCGCCCGGCGACGCGCAGTGAGATGCGACCGTCCTGCGGCAGGCGCTTTTCGGCGATGTCGAGCTTCGACATGACCTTGATGCGCGAGACCACCAGCGGTGCGACCGCGCGCCGCGACTGCAGCACCTCGCGGAGTACGCCGTCGATGCGGAAGCGCACGACCAGCCGGTTCTCGAACGGCTCGACGTGAATGTCGGAGGCGTTGTCCTTCACCGCCTGGGTGAGGATCGCGTTGATGAGCTTGATGATCGGCGCCTGGTCATCGCTCTCCAGCAGGTCGGAGGGCTCCGGCAGGTCCTGCGCGAGGTGCGCGAGGTCGGTTTCGTCGTCCATGCCGCTGACCATCTGCATGGCGACGCTGGTGCCGCCCTCGAACTGCTGACGCAGCAGCTGCTCGAACGCGTCGTTGTCGACCCGCCGCAGTTGCAGCGGCATGCCGAGCACGCGCCGGACTTCGGCGATCGCAGCCGGCTGCGCGCCTGCGCGGTAGACAGCCTCGGCGCTTCCCTCGCCGACCTTCTGAACGAGCACGCCGTGACGCTTGCAGAATGCAAATGACAACAGCTGGCCCCCAGCCGGGCGCGCCGCGACCGCGGGAGGCGATGCAGATTCTGGTTGCGCGCTCATGACGACCTCCGTTCGATGGTGCCGCCTACTGCGGCTGCGGTTGCTGCGGGGGCGGCTGATTCTGCCGTTCCGGCGGCGGTTGCGTTTCCGGCGGCGGTTCCTGCGGCAGCGGCTCCGTCTTCAGCGGCTTCTCCTGCGTCGGATCCGTGCCCTTGTCGGGCGGCTTGGCGCCCGCGGTCGGATCGGCGTACTTCGACAGATCCTCGATCGGCGGCAGCAATGGCTGACGCTCGCCGGGGAGCAGCGTGACCTTGCCCTTGCGACGCTGCAGCTGCTGATTGCGCACGACGTTGTACTTCGCGTTCGTCTCGATGGCGGCGGCCGCGCCGTCGCGCAGGATCGTCGGACGGATGAACAGCATCAGGTTGCGTTTGTCCTTGCTGCCGTTACGGGTCTTGAACAACTCGCCGATCAGCGGGATCGAGCCGAGGATCGGCACGCGGTTCTCGCCCTCGCGTGCCGTGTCGGTGATCAGGCCGCCGAGTATGACCACGCCGCCGTCATCGACCAGCACTGTCGTCGAGACGGTGCGCTTGTTGGTGATGAGATCGACCGCGCCCTGCGAGCCCTGCGCGATGCTGGAGTCTTCCTGCTCGATCTTGAGCATCACGGCGTCGCCTTCGTTGATCTGCGGCGTGATCTTGAGGATCGTGCCGACTTCCTGGCGCTGGATCGTCTGGAACGGGTTGACCTGACCTTGCGCGTTGTTCGTGCCGGTGTTGGTGAACGAGCCGGTGAGGAAGGGGACCTCCTGCGCGACCTTGATCTCCGCCTCTTCGTTATCGAGCGTGATGATCGACGGCGTCTGCAGAATGTTGGTGCTGCTGTCGCCGCGCAATGCACGCAGCAGCAGCGCGAAGTTCGTTCCCGAATTGAGGAAGCGCCCCGCGCCCAGCGTCAGGCCGGTCGGCAGCGCTGTCGGATCGATGTTGTCGGTGCCGCCAGCGATTGCGGCGGCGAGGCTGCCGATGCTGGAGCCGCCGACGCTCTGATTGAACGTGCCGATCGGCACCGTGCTGTCGGAGTCGGTGTTGCCGACGGCCCAGTTCACGCCGAGCTCGGCGGTCTTCTGCTCGGAGATGTCGACCAGGATCGCCTCGACCAGCACCTGCAGGCGGCGGATGTCGAGCTTGTCCACGACCTGCATGATCGAGCGCATGATCTTCGGCGGCGCGGTGATGACCAGCGCATTGGTCTGCTTGTCGGCCCAGATGGTCGTGCTGCGATCGGCAGCGGCCTGCGGTCCGGCCGGCTGTCCGGGCGTACCCTGCGCGGCTTGCGTGATGCCGGTGACCTGTTCCTTCAGCTTGCCGGCGATCGCTTCCGCGTCGGCGTAGTTCAGGTAGCGAACGCGCGTGTCGCCGCCGGTTTCGAGCGGCGTGTCGAGGTGCGTGACCAGCGCTTTCAGGCGCAGGCGCTGCGCCTTCTCGCCGGAGATCAGCACGCTGTTGGTGCGATCGTCGGCGACCAGCCGGGCGCTGGTCGTGGCCACTTCGGCCTGCTGGCCCGGGCCCTGGTTGAGCGCATTCACGACCCGAACGATTTCCGACGCGCTGGCGTTCTCCAGCCGCACGATGTCGATCTCTTCGTCGCCGCCCTGATCGATGCGCTGAATGATCTTCATCATGCGGCTGACGTTGCTGGCGCGATCCGAGATGATCAGCATGTTGGACGGCGGATACGCGACCAGGTGGCCGTACTGCGGAATCAGCGGGCGCAGCACCGGTACCAGCTGCGCGGCGCTCACGTTGCGCACCGAGATGACCTGCGTGATGAATTCATCGGAGCTGCCGTCGACGCGCTCCGGCAGGTCTTCCTGGCCCGGCAGCTGGCGCGCGTTCGCGTCGGGAATGATCTTGATCGAGTTTCCGGCCGGCACGGCGACGAAGCCATGCACCTGCAGGATCGAAAGGAACGTCTCGTAGAAGGCGTCCGGCGACATCGGCGTCGAGGACAGGATCGTCACCTGGGCGCGTACGCGCGGATCGACGATGAAGGTCTTGCCCGTGATCTGGCTGACGGCCTCGATGATCTGCGTCAGGTCGGCGTCGCGGAACGCCGGGGTAATCGTCGTCTGCTGCTGCGCCTGGGCTTGCGCTGTCTGCTGCGCCGGCGCCGCACCCCAGGTCAGTGCGCACGCGGCTGCGAGCGCAGTCAGGCGCGCACGGTGGCCGTTATTCTTGAAGATCGTCATGGACGGTCCTTGCGTTCTCGGGCTCGAGGCCTGTCAGTCATTCCGGCTCGGGCTGGTAGTTCGGCGTCGGGATCTGCCGCGGCTGGCCGGCGCGGCCGGACGGCGGCGGGTTCGCGTCCGGCAACATGATCTGCGCGGTATTGAGCGTCAGCTCCTGCGACTGGCCGTTGCGCTCGACAGTGACGCTGACGCGATCGGACGTGCCGATCGTGTTGAAGATCTCCATGCCTCGCTGCGGGTCGTCGAGCGGCGTGCCGTTGATCGACAGGACCAGGTCGCCGGGCTGCAGGCCGAGCTTGGCAAATTGCTGCCGGTTGCGACCCGGATATACGCGATAACCGCGCTGCACGCCGTTAGCGAACACCGGTTGCGGGCGTACGACTTCGGCGAACGCGGTCGGGTTGGTTTCCGCGATGCGACGGAGGTTGTCGGCGAATTGATTGCCGCCGCCCGGCCGCGGCACGGCCGCCGCCCGGTTGATGGCGATGCCCGCGGTGCTCGGTCGCGGCAGCGACAACGTTTCGAGCTGTCCGTTGCGCTCGAGGATGACGCGATCGAGATACACGGAATGCAGCTTGGTTCCGGGCCGCACGACCGCGCCGACCGCATACACCTTCGCCGCCTGCGGCGATTCGCCGATCACTGCCAGGCCCTTGGTGGGGTCGTTGGCCGCGAACACGGCCGACAGGACCAGGTTCATCTGGGTCGGTTGCGCATCCTCCGGCGCCGCCGCCTCGCTCTGTGCGACGTCGAACAGGTGCGCGTTGGCGATGGCCTGGACGTCGATACCCTTGCGCACAGCTGTGGCCGGTGGCGGTGCCATCACCATAGCCGAGGCGTCGGCGGGCTCGCGGCGCTCGAGCAGCAGCCACGTCAGCTGTACGAGCTGCCACGCGATCGCGATGATCAGGACGACGGTCAACGCCCGCGGCAGAGTCCGCGTGGCGCGGTCGAGCCACTGCTGTCCGGACAGCGTCTGTAACTCACGCAGGGTGGCTGAAAACGACATTTACTGATGTACGACGAAACTGCTGCCAGCGATGACGGCCTTAATAACGTATTCGCGCCCGCTTCGGGTTGCGGGCGCGCCATGATAAGGAGTCGCGTTAGCCTGTCACAAGAGATTGTTCTCATTAGTGAAAGTTACGTCGCAAATCTACTGTGGTGACTGCAGGCGGCGACACGCCCCGCGCGGGCGGCGCGGCCGCGTCCGCAAAGCAAGCAAAAGCGCGCAAGCCGGCCGCATGACCGGTAGGCAGAAGCTGCATTTCGCGCGTAACTCACTGCAGCGGCTGTGGTTGCGCGGACCTCGACGCAGCGCACGTTACGAGGGCTGCTGCCTTGTATTGTCTGGATTTCCACCCTATAAAGAGTCCGAATTGAGCATGCGTCGACGTTGATGACTGAAGAGAGCACACGGCGTGAGCACGAGCTCGTTACCGAAGAGGCCGAGCCCAAGCTCAAGCGACCACCGCTTTATCAGGTCGTCCTGCTGAACGACGACTACACGCCCATGGAGTTCGTCGTGGATGTGCTCGAGCGCATCTTCAACATGGATCGGACGACGGCGACGCGCGTTATGTTGGAGGTCCATACCCGCGGCAAGGGCGTATGCGGCGTATTCACCTTCGAGATTGCCGAAACCAAGGTCGCACAGGTTACGACTTACGCGCGGCAGCATCAGCATCCGCTCCTGTGCACCATGGAAGAGACGTGAGAGAGCCAGTTAAGTGTTAAGCAGCGAACTCGAAATCTGCCTGAACGAGGCATTCCAGTCGGCCCGCGAGGCGCGCCACGAGTTCATGACGGTCGAGCACCTGCTGCTCGCCATCGTGGACACCCCGAAGGTGCGCGAAATCCTGCGGGCCTGTGGTGCGGACGTCGCCCGTCTGCGCAAAGACCTGAAGGATTTCATCGACCAGACCACGCCGCGTCTCAAGGACGACGACGATCGCGAAGTGCAGCCGACGCTGGGCTTCCAGCGCGTCCTGCAGCGCGCGGTGTTCCACGTGCAGTCGAGCGGCAAGAAGGAAGTGACGGCGGCGAACGTCCTGGTCGCGATTTTCAGCGAGAAGCATTCGCACGCGGCCTACCTGCTGTCGATGCAGGACGTGGCTCGCCTCGACGTCGTCAATTACATCTCCCACGGCCTGTCGAAGGTCGAGGACCGCGACCGCCCGGACAAGGGCGACGATCCGGCGACCGGCACCGAGGCCGAGCGCAGCGAGCCGGACGGCGGTACCGCGCTGGAGAAGTTCACGACCAACCTGAACAAGCTGGCGATGGAAGGGCGCATCGATCCGCTGATCGGGCGGCGCCTGGAAATCGAGCGCACGGTCGAGATCCTGTGCCGCCGGCGCAAGAACAACCCGCTGTACGTCGGTGAAGCCGGCGTCGGCAAAACCGCGCTGGTCGAAGGCCTGGCGCGCATGATCGTCGAGGACAAGGTTCCGGAAGTGCTGAGCGACAGCACGGTCTACGCGCTCGACATGGGCGCGCTGATCGCCGGCACCAAGTATCGCGGCGATTTCGAGAAGCGGCTGAAGAGCGTGCTCTCCGAGCTGAAGAAGAATCCCGGCTCGATCCTGTTCATCGACGAGATTCACACGGTGATCGGCGCCGGTGCGGCCTCCGGCGGCGTGATGGACGCCTCGAACCTGATCAAACCCGCGCTCGCCAACGGCGAGCTGCGCTGCATCGGCTCCACCACCTACAGCGAGTATCGCGGCATCTTCGAGAAGGACCACGCGCTGGCGCGGCGCTTCCAGAAGGTCGACATCACCGAGCCGTCGGTGCCGGAAACCATCGAGATCCTGAAGGGCCTGCGCACGCGCTTCGAAGAGCACCACGGCGTGAAGTACGCCGACGATGCGTTGGTGGCGGCGGCCGAGCTGGCGGCCCGGCACATCAACGACCGGCAGCTGCCGGACAAGGCGATCGACGTCATCGACGAAGCCGGCGCGCGCCTGCGGCTGAAGCCCGAAGGCGAGCGCGAGGACACGGTCACGACGCAGATGGTCGAGGACGTCGTGGCGCGCATCGCGCGCATTCCGCCGAAGAACGTCTCGACCAACGACAAGGACACGCTGCGCAACCTCGAACGCAATTTGAAGCTGGTCATCTTCGGCCAGGACCCGGCGATCGAGTCGCTGGCGGCTTCGATCAAGATGTCGCGCTCCGGGCTGGGCGATCAGCGCCGGCCGGTCGGCTCGTTCCTGTTCGCCGGCCCCACCGGCGTCGGCAAGACCGAGGTCACGCGGCAGCTGGCGATCGCGCTCGGCGTCGAGCTGATCCGCTTCGACATGTCCGAGTACATGGAGCGCCACACGGTGTCGCGCCTGATCGGCGCGCCTCCGGGCTACGTCGGGTTCGATCAGGGCGGCCTGCTGACCGAGGCGATCAACAAGCACCCGCACTCGGTGCTGCTGCTCGATGAGATCGAGAAGGCGCACCCGGACGTCTTCAACCTGCTGCTGCAGGTCATGGATCACGGCACGCTTACCGACAACAACGGCCGCAAGGCCGACTTCCGCCACGTGATCATCGTGATGACGACCAATGCGGGCGCATTCGAGATGAACCGGCCGTCGATCGGCTTCACGCAGCAGGATCACGCCAGCGATGGCATGGAGGCGATCAAGCGGCTGTTCTCGCCGGAGTTCCGCAACCGCCTCGATGGCATCATCGCCTTCAATGGCCTGGACACGCGCACGATCCAGCGCGTGGTCGACAAGCTGCTGGTGGAAGTGGAGGCGCAGCTCGAGCAGAAGGGCGTGCAGCTGCACGTCGACGACGCCGCGCGCGAGTGGCTCGCCCGCAAGGGCTACGATCCGAAGATGGGCGCGCGGCCGATGGCGCGCGTCATCCAGGAATCGATCAAGCGGCCGCTGGCGGAAGAGCTGCTGTTCGGCCGCCTCGCGGGCGGCGGGCATGCCTTCGTGACGGTGGGCGCGGACGATCAGTTGAAAGTGGAAGCCCGCGCAGACAGCGAGCAGGCATTGCTGGAAGGAAGCTGAGATCCCTGTGAGTCGGGCTTCAGCCCGACTCGTCAGCGGCCGCGGTAGATGATGCGGCCCTTCGTCAGGTCGTACGGTGTGAGCTCGACCGTCACCTGGTCACCCGTGAGAATGCGGATGTAGTTTTTGCGCATCTTTCCCGAGATGTGCGCAATCACCGTGTGACCGTTCGTCAGCTGGACGCGAAAGGTCGTGTTCGGAAGTGTGTCGACCACACGT
>DATBKP010000027.1:0-4306 GCA_036555785.1 Steroidobacteraceae bacterium | reverse complement strand
GATCTGCATGCCTTCCGGATGCGTCATCGCGTCCGGCTCGCTGCACAGGTCCATGATCGCGTGCGCGACCCGGCCGGTGACGTCGACGAAGGCGAGATCGCCGAGCTTGCGGTTGGTGCGGTCCAGGCGCGTGGCGAGCTGCGTCGCCAGCTCGAACACCAGGCCCGGGCTCTCGGCCGCGAGCTGGCGGAAGCGGGGATAGGTCATTTCCGCGAGCTCGCACTGCTGACGGGTGCGCACCCAGGCGCTGCGCGTCGGCTGCTCGTAGAACAGGCCCATCTCGCCGAAGAACTGCCCCTTGTTGAGGTAGGCGAGCACCATCTCGTTGCCTTCCTCGTCCTCGATCATGACTTCGACCGAGCCGCTGACGATGTAGTACAGGACGTCGGGGAGATCGCCCGCGTGGATGACCACCGTCTTGGAGGGCACGGTGCGAATCCGGCAGTAGCTCAGGAACCGGTTGATCGCCGGGATATCGCTCAGTGGCCTTGCGCCCTCTTCCATACTCACCCCGTAATGTTGTGCTTTGCTGTTGCTAACCGACTGATCGAGCGGCACGGGACAGCATTTGTCTTGCGCGCCTTTTAATACAGGATGGACCTTACCGCAAGCGCCGCGCCCGCGCGAGCTACAGCCAGTACGCCGTGCGCGTCATGATTCGCGCCGTTGCCTTCATCAACGCGCGCGCCACCGCCGGCAACTCGGCGCCGCCGGCGTTCCGCGCGTTGTGACCGTGACGCGCTTCGTCGGCGCTCATCTGTTGCACGATCGCGCGCGTGCGAGCGTCCGTCTGCGGCAAGCGATGCAGATGACCTTCGAGATGCTCCACCACCTGCCGCTCGGTCTCGGCGACGAAACCGAGGCTGGTGCGATCGCCGGCGAGACCGGCGAGCGCGCCGATTGCGAATGAGCCGGCGTACCACAGCGGATTGAGCAGGCTGGTGCGACCGCCCAGCTCCTGGATGCGGGTTGCGCACCAGGCGAGGTGGTCGGTTTCCTCTCGGGCTGCCTCGTCCAGTGCGGCGCGGGTGGCAGGGGTGGAGGCCACCGCAGCCTGCCCCTGGTACAGCGCTTGCGCCGCTACCTCACCCGAGTGATTCACGCGCATCAGCGCCGCGGCGTGCCCGCGCTCGGCCGGCTGCTGCACCGTCTCGGCAATGCCTTCGGCCGGGTAGGGCCGTGCGGCCGAGTTGCCGCCGAACAGGGTGCGCAGGGCCTGGTCGAAGAGCCCGATCAGCCGGTCGATCGGGCTGTAGTCGCGAGCCGCGGAGGGCGCCGGAAGGGAGTCCATGGGGACAGTATTGGAGCACATTTATATATGTCGGTTGGTCGGGCCCGGCCGGGTTTGCAAAGGTGGGGGTCGTCCTTTAGACTTGCCGGCCTTTTCGCCTCGGGCTTGAGTGATTTTCCCGGAGAATTCAATGAGAACCGTCTTCGCGAACGCGGCTACGGTACGTCGCGATTGGTACCTGGTCGACGCGACGGACAAGACGCTGGGCCGCCTGGCCTCGCAGCTCGCCATGCGCCTGCGCGGCAAGCACAAGGCCGCCTATACGCCGCACGTCGACACGGGGGACCACATCGTGGTCATCAACGCGGGCAAGATCCGCGTCACCGGTCGGAAGATGACGGACAAGCTCTACCACCATCACACCGGCTACCTCGGCAACCTTAAGACCACGAGCCTCGAGAAGCTGCTCGACAAGCACCCCGAGCGGGCCATCGAGTTCGCGGTGAAGGGCATGCTTCCGAAGAACCCGCTCGGTCGCAAGATGTTCAAGAAGCTGCACGTCTTCGCGGGCGCCGAGCATCCGCACACCGCCCAGCAACCCAAGGCCCTCGAGATCTGAGAGTCATCGCAACCATGCCGACTTCGAGCAATTACGGTACCGGCCGACGCAAGACCGCCACCGCCCGCGTTTTCCTGCGCAAGGGCAACGGCACCATCCGCATCAACGAGCGCACGCTCGATGAGTTCTTCGGCCGCAAGACCGCGCGCATGATCGTGCGGCAGCCGTTGGAGGCTGTCAGCCTCGACAAGAACTTCGACGTCGAGGTCACGGTCAAGGGCGGCGGCATCACCGGCCAGGCCGGCGCCATCCGTCACGGCCTGACCCGCGCCCTGATCGAGTACGACGAGACGTTGCGCAAGCCGCTGCGCGACGCCGGCTACGTGACGCGCGATGCGCGCGAGGTCGAGCGCAAGAAGGTCGGCTTCCGCAAGGCCCGCCGCGGCACGCAGTTCTCCAAGCGCTAACTGCTGCTCCGCTCAGTTCGACGTTGGGGGATCGTCTAGCGGTAGGACTACGGACTCTGACTCCGTCAACCTAGGTTCGAATCCTAGTCCCCCAGCCAAACGCCGCAGGGCCCGCTACGCGGGCCCTTCTTGTTTGGGGTGATGAAAGTGATGAAAGTGATGGGTGATGCGCTCCGCCGCGCCATTCATCACGTCATCGCGCCATCACTACTGTCCGCCCAATGCGCATCTACCCGTTACTGCGCCCACTGCTGTTCGCGCTCCCATCCGAGCACGCTCACGCATTCACACTGTCCGCACTCCAGCGCGCGTACTCACTCGGTCTCGTTCGCGAACGAGCGACAGATCCGCGCACAGCGGTGACAGTCTGCGGATTGCGCTTCCCGAATCGCGTCGGTCTCGCCGCGGGCTTCGACAAGAACGGCCGCCACATCGACGCACTCGGCGCGCTCGGATTCGGTTTCATCGAAGTCGGCACGGTGACGCCGCGCGCGCAGCCGGGCCAGGCGCGTCCGCGACTGTTTCGCGTCAGTGCCGAGCAGGCGCTCATCAATCGCATGGGGTTCCCGAACGACGGCGCGGCCGCCGTCGCGGCGCGTCTGTCACGACGACGCTTCGCGGGCGTCTGCGGAATCAACATCGGCAAGAACGCGGCAACGCCGCTTGCCGCCGCGGTCGACGACTACGTCGAGTGCTTCCGCATCGTCGCGCCGCATGCGGACTACGTCGCGATCAACGTTTCGTCCCCGAACACGGCAGGGTTGCGACAGCTGCAGGAGCCCGACCAGTTGCAGCCCATCGTCAGCGCCGTGATCGAAGCGCGTCGCGAAGTGCATGCTGCGACCGGCAGGCACGTCCCGGTGCTCATCAAGGTCTCGCCGGATCTCCCAGCCGTGGACCTCGTGAGCAGTTGCCGCGTCGCCTGCGAACTGGGCATCGACGGCATCATCGCGACCAACACGACCTTGAATCGCAGCGGGGTGGCGCCGCGCTGGCGCGATCAGGCAGGCGGATTGAGCGGTCTGCCATTGCGGCCGCTTGCCCTGCAGGCGGTGCAGTTGCTGCGCGCCGCCCTGGGAGCGAGCGTGCCGATCGTCGCGGCAGGCGGAATCGATTCCGTCCGCCATGCGCAGGATGCGTTCGCGGCGGGGGCGGACCTCGTGCAGGTTTACACGGGGCTGATCTATCGCGGACCGGCGCTGATCCGCGAGCTCAGCGCCGCTTGATCGTCTCGGTGCCGCTGTCGCGCGCGACGATCAGGATGTCGGCCGGGCGGCGTGCGAACAGGCCGACGGTCACCACGCCGGCGAGCTGATTGATCGTCTGCTCCAGGCCGACCGGATCCGTGATCTGCAAGCCGTGGACATCCAGGATGTGGTTGCCGTTGTCGGTCACCACCCCCTCGCGGTAGACCGGGTGCCCGCCCAGTCTGACCAGCTCGCGCGCGATGTACGAGCGCGCCATCGGGATCACCTCCACCGGCAGCGGGAAGCGTCCGAGGACCAGCACCAGCTTCGAGTCGTCGACGATGCACACGAAGCGGCGCGCGGCCGCCGCGACGATCTTCTCGCGGGTGAGCGCGGCGCCGCCGCCTTTGATCAGATGCAGCTGCGGATCGGCCTCGTCGGCGCCGTCGACGTACACCTCGATGTCGCCGGCGGCGTTCAGATCCAGGACGTCGATGCGGTGCTGCCGGAGACGGGCGCTGGAGCTCTCGGAGCTCGACACCGCACCCTTGATCGGCACTTTGCGCGCAGCCAGCGCATCGATGAAGAAGTTCACGGTGGAGCCGGTGCCGATGCCGAGTACTTCGTTGTCGGCGACGTAAGCCAAGGCCGCTGCGGCTGCCGCTCGCTTCTTCGACTCAGCGCTCATGTCGATTCTCCCGCGCGCGTGTGTGGAGCAAACGCCTTATTTTCATGGGTCCGGACACGACTGTGCCCGCTTTCGCGGGCACAGTCTTCATCACAATCGTCCAGAAGAAGTTCTACTTCTTCTTAGAGGCCTTTTTCTTGCCGCCTTTCTTCTTGGACGATTTCTTCTTGGTTG
>DATBKP010000026.1:0-27913 GCA_036555785.1 Steroidobacteraceae bacterium | reverse complement strand
GGAATCGGGCAGCGAGTTCCTCTCGTACGAGCAGCAGCGCGTGGTCGCGATCTCGATCGCCGCGCGGCTGCGCGATTCCTTCAAGGTCTGGTCGCTCGGCGAGCCCGGCGCGCCGGAGGCGGAGCTGATCCAGCGCTTCTTCGACGGCATCGAGAAGTACACGCCGGACCTGGTCTCCTGGAACGGCGGCGGCTTCGACTTGCCGGTGCTGCACTACCGGGCGCTGCGTCACGGCATCGTCGCGCCGCGCTACTGGGAAGGCGGCGACGGCGATCAGGACTTCCGCTTCAACAATTACCTGAGCCGCTTTCACGCGCGGCACCTCGATCTCATGGACGTGTTGTCGAGCTACCAGGCGCGCGCCCGGGTCAGCCTGCAGGGCGCCGCGACGCTGCTGGGCCTTCCGGGCAAGCTCGGCATGAGCGGCGAGAAAGTCTGGGACGCGTACCTCGACGGGCAGATCGAGACCATCCGCAACTACTGCGAGACCGACGTCGTCAACACGTACCTGGTGTTCCTGCGCTTCCAGCTGATGCGTGGCCGGCTGCCGCCCGACGACTATCGCGCCGAGCTCGCGCGCGTGCGCGAGACGCTGACGCAGCTGGGCAAGCCGCACTTCCAGGAATTTCTTGCCGCGTGGCAGGAACAGCCCGGTTGAACGCTCGAGCACGCACGCACTCCGACCGTCGCATCGAAACGGCGGAGATCATCGACCTGGCTCACGACGGCCGCGGCGTTGCGCGCGTCGAGGGCAAGACGGTCTTCATCGACGATGCGCTGCCGGGCGAGCGCGTCGAGTGGTCGCGCAGCAAGCGCGGCCGCAACTTCGACGAAGGACGTCTGCACCGGGTGCTGGAACCTGCGGCCGATCGGGTCGAGCCGCGCTGCGCCCATTTCGGAGTGTGCGGCGGCTGCGTGCTGCAGCACCTGGCGCCGCAGCGCCAGCTCGAGTTCAAGCAGCGTCAGCTGTTCGAGGCGCTGACGCGCATAGGCAAGGTGACGCCCGCGCAGACGCTGCCGCCGTTGCAGGGTGGCGTCTGGAACTATCGCCGCCGCGCACGTCTCGCGGCCCGCTGGGTGCCGAAGAAGGAGCGGACCGTGCTGGGTTTCCGCGAGCGCAGCACCAGTTTCATTGCGGACGTGAAACGCTGTGAAGTCCTGCTGCCGCCGCTCGATGCATTGGTCGAGCCGCTGTCGTTGCTGCTCACTGCGCTCAGCGTCCGCAATCGCGTGCCGCAGATCGAGGTCGCGATCGCGGACAATGCCGTGGCGCTGGTGGTGCGGATTCTCGAGGACCTGACGCCACAAGACCGCGAGCTGCTGCTGCAATTCGCGCGCGATCATGCCGTGCAGCTGTATGTCCAGCCCGGCGGCTACGAGACGATCGCGCCTCTGACCGACGTTACGCCGCTCGAATACCGGCTGCCGCAGTTCGACGTCACCGTGCGCTTTCAGCCGAACGACTTCATCCAGGTCAATGGTGAGCTCAATGCGTGCATGGTGGCGCGTGCAGTCGAGTTGCTCGCGCCTGCGGCGGGCGAGCACGTGCTCGATCTGTTCTGCGGGCTCGGCAATTTCTCGCTGCCGCTCGCGCGCAGCGGTGCGCACGTCCTCGGCGTCGAGGGCGATGCAGGTCTGGTTGCGCGTGCCCGCGCGAACGCGGCGCTCAATGGCATCGACAACGTCGAGTTCGTCTGCGGGGATCTCGCGCAACCGTCGGCAAGCGACGCTGCGTGGGCCAGGCGCGGCTACGACAAGGTGCTGCTGGATCCCCCGCGCGCCGGTGCGCTGGCAGTGTTGCCGATCGTGGCGCGTTGCGGGGCGCAACAGGTGCTCTACATCTCCTGTCATCCGGGCAGCCTGGCGCGCGACGCAGGTATCCTGGTCCACGAGCACGGCTTTGCGTTGCGCGCCGCCGGCGTGATGGACATGTTCCCGCATACCGCGCACGTCGAATCGGCGGCACTATTCACACGAGAGTAGCGAGCAAATGCGATGACACTCGGCCCGTTGATGATCGACGTGCAAGGCACGTCGCTCACTGAAGAAGATCGCGAGCTGATGCAGCATCCGCTCGTCGGCGCCGTGATCCTGTTCACGCGCAACTTCGAGAGCATCGAGCAGCTGGAGCGGTTGGTCGCAGACATCCGCGCCGTGCGCACGCCCCCTCTGCTCGTCACCGTCGACCACGAGGGCGGGCGCGTGCAGCGCTTTCGCAAGGGCTTCACCGTGCTGCCGTCGATGCGCACCATCGGTCGCGAGTACGACCTGGATGCTGCTGCCGGCAAGCAGCTGGCGCGTCAGTGCGGCTGGTTGATGGCTGCGGAGCTGCGCTCCGTCGCGATCGACATGAGCTTCGCGCCCTGCGTGGACCTCGACTATGGCGTCAGCAGTGTGATCGGCGACCGCGCCTTCCATCGCGATCCGCAGGTCGTCGCGGAGCTCGCGATCTCCTTCATGGGCGGAATGCGCGAGGCGGGCATGGCCGCGACCGCGAAGCACTTCCCGGGGCACGGGGCAGTGGCCCCGGATTCGCACGTGGCCATCCCGGTCGACCGCCGCGAGCTGGCGGACCTGGACGAAGACCTCTATCCGTACCGGCGCCTCATCGGCAACGGCCTGCCGGCCATCATGGCCGCCCACGTGATCTTCGAGCAGGTCGACCCGGTGCCTGCAGGGTTTTCCTCACGCTGGATGCAGCAGGAACTCCGGGTCAATCTGGGGTTCGACGGGGCCATCTTTACCGACGATCTGTCGATGAAAGGTGCGGAGGTCATCGGGGACATGCCGCAGCGCGCTGCTGCCGCCCTAAAGGCGGGCTGCGATGTCCTGTCGGTGTGCAACGATCGAAAAGGTGTGCTGCAAGTCATCGATTCTTTGCGGGGAACCGGTGATCCTCTGAGCCAGGTGCGCATGGTGCGCCTGCACGGCAAGCCGGGTCCGACCCGGGCGGCGCTGCGGGCGTCCCCGGACTGGCAAGCCTGCGAGGGCGCAGTGCGAGGCTCGATGGAGCGGCCGGAGCTGAAGCTGAATTCGTAACCCAAGAGACATGAGCGTCGACGCCAGCCCTTTCACAGGCCTGTCCCCGGGCCTGTTCCAGGCCCTCGCGGCTTCCGCCCCGGAAGGCATCGTGATCTGCGATGGCCGCTCCGGCGAGTGGCAGGTCGTCTATGCCAATGCGGCGATGGAGCACTTGACCGGCTACGAGGCCGGCGCGCTGCGCGGTCGCAACCTGCGGTTCCTGCAAGCCGAGGATCACGACCAGGAAGGACTCGCCCGCATCCGCTCGGCGCTGCAGGAAGGCACGACCTGCCAGGCCACGCTGCGGAATTATCGCCGCGACGGGACCATGTTCTGGAACGAGGTGACGCTGGTGCCGCTGCGCGACGGCGAGGGCCGCATCACCCATTTCGCCAGCTTCCACCGCGAAGGCGGCGACCGGCTGCGGCTGGACTCGCGCGACGCGCGCGATCCGTCGATGAACACGCAGACGATGCTCGCCTACCTGCGCGACGACAAGCTGACCGGCCTGCTGCGCCGGACGTATTTCGAGGAGCTGGTGAAGCGCGACTGGGGGCTGGCGCAGCGCGAGTCGCGCCGGCTGAGCTTCCTGGTATTCGATCTCGACTGCTACTCGCAGTATCGCGACGTGTTCGGCCGTCCCGGCGCGGACCAGTCGTTCCGCCGCATCGCGCGCGTCATCGCGGGCTGCTTCCGTCGCGCCAGCGATCTGTGCGGCCGGTTCGATGAGGATCAGATCGCCGCGCTGACGACGGGGCTGGATCTCGGCCAGGCGTCGAAGCTCGCCGAGGCCGTGCTGGCCCGCGTGCGCGACCTCGCGATTCACCATCCACGCTCGTCCGTCTCGCGCTATGTCACGGCGAGCGCCGGTGTGGTCTCGCTGGTGCCGCCGCACGATGCGATGCCGACTCGCGCCTACGACTCAGCGCTGCGCGCACTGAAAGACGCAAAAGAGCTCGGCAAGAACCGCGTCGTCAGTCGCGAGTGCGACTAGCCCGTCGGACTGCTCGGCGTCACGATCGCGATGACGCCAAACCTCGGCGAATCCAGGTAGTGACGCTCGTTGCTGCGCATCCGGCGGCTCTGGCGCAGTACGAAGCGCTGTGCCGGCTCGCTGGCCGTTGCCGGCGCGTCGTACACCAGGTCGACCGTGAGATGCAGATAGCGGCCGCGCGACAGCGCGACCTGGCCGAACACACCCGAGCCGGCCGGCACCATCGAATTGATCGGCAGGAATCTGGCGTCGTCGCGCGGATAGCCCGGCTGCGTCCAGCCAAAGTGTGCGAGCGGCTGGTAATTACGACTGCGGCGCAGCGTTTCGTAGATCGCCGTCAGCTTGAACTTCCCCGGCTGCAGCGCCGGAAAGCTCGCGGCCGCAGCCGTGGGCGCAGGATCGCTCGAGGCGAACGGCGACGGCTCGTCTTCGGGAATCGCCAGCCGCTGTCCCGCAGCCGCGGCCTCCATACCCCATTCTTCCGGCGACGCGTTCGGGTTCAGCGTACGAAAGATCAGCAGCTCGACGTCGTAGGACTGCAGCACCTGCGCCGCTTGCTGCGCGGAGGCAGTCAGCGTGACAGTGCCGAGCAGGATGAGCGCGAGGGCCAAAAGTCTGAACGGTCTCATCGGCGCAGTGTAGCAGCAGCGGGTTTCTGCAGAGCCTCGAGCAGCTGCTCGACCGCAGCGAAACGCTGCTCGTCCTTCTCCAGTCGCAGCGTGAAGCGCAATTTCGTGCCGCCCTCCAGCCGGTGCGTGCGCGAGTTCTGCTGGACGTAGCGGATCAGCGTCGCCGGCTCGACGCGCGTGTCGCGCTCGAACGTCACCGATCCGCCGCCGGGGCCGACGTCGATCTTGCGCAAGCCGAGCGCGCGCGCGGCCTGCTTGTAACCGGCGATGCGGAACAGGTTCTTCGCGGGCTCGGGCAGCAAGCCGAAGCGGTCGATCATCTCCACCTGCAGCTCGCGCAGCTCCTCGGCCGTCGCGGCCGCGGCGATGCGCTTGTAGAGCACGAGCCTCAGGTGCACGTCCGGCAGATAGCTGTCGGGCAGGAGCGAAGCGACGTGCAGATCGACCTCCGGTCCCTGGTGCATCGGCTGGTCGAGCTGCGGGATCTTGCCGGACTTGAGCGCATTGACCGCGCGCTCGAGCATTTCCATGTACAGCGCGTAGCCGATCTCCTGGATCTGGCCGCTCTGCTCCTCGCCGAGCAGCTCGCCGGCGCCGCGGATTTCCAGGTCGTGCGTCGCGAGCGTGAAGCCCGCGCCCAGGTCCTCCAGCGATTCGATCGCTTCCAGGCGCTTGGCCGCGTCCGCGCTGATCGCGTTGCGCGGCGGCGTGAGCAGGTAGGCGTACGCCTGGTGGTGCGAGCGGCCGACGCGGCCGCGCAGCTGATGCAGCTGCGCCAGGCCGAGCTTGTCGGCGCGATCGATGATGATGGTGTTGGCCGAGGGCACGTCGATGCCGCTCTCGACGATCGTCGTGCATACCAGCAGGTTGCTGCGCTGGTGATAGAAGTCGAGCATCACCTGCTCCAGCTCGCGCTCGCGCAACTGTCCGTGACCGACCGCGAGGCGCGCCTCGGGCACCAGCTCCGCAATAGCGCGAGCCGTGCGCTCGATCGTCTCCACCGCGTTGTGCACGTAGTAGATCTGCCCGCCGCGACGGATCTCGCGCAGGCACGCTTCGCGGACGGTCGCAGAATCCCACTGCGAGACGAACGTCTTGATCGACAGGCGCGCCGCGGGCGGCGTCGTGATCAGCGACAGCTCGCGCAAGCCGCCCATTGCCATGTTCAGCGTACGCGGGATCGGCGTCGCGGTCAGCGTCAGGACGTCGACCTCGGCACGCAGCTGCTTCAGCTTCTCCTTGTCCTTGACGCCGAAGCGATGCTCTTCGTCGATGATCAGCAGGCCGAGGCGGCCGAACTTCACGCCGCTCTGGAGCAGGCGGTGCGTGCCGATCACGATGTCGGTCTGGCCGGATTCCAGGCCCTGCAGCACCTGTTCGACCTCGCGCGCGCTGCGAAAGCGCGACAGCGCTTCGACTTTGACCGGCCAGTCGGCGAACCGGTCGGCGAACGTCTGGTAGTGCTGCTGCGCCAGCAGTGTCGTCGGCACCAGCACGGCAACCTGCTTGCCGGCCTGGACCGTGACGAACGCAGCGCGCAGCGCCACCTCGGTCTTGCCGAAGCCGACGTCGCCGCACACCACGCGATCCATCGGCTTGCCGCTGCCGAGATCGGCGATGACCTGCTCGATCGCCTGCGACTGATCGGGCGTCTCCTCGAACGGGAACGCGGCCTCGAACGTGCGCAGCTCCGCTTCGTTCGCGACCAGTTGCTCGCCCTGGCGCGCTGCGCGCCGCGAGTAGAGGTCGAGCAACTCCGCGGCAGTGTCGTGGATGCGCTGCGCGGCTTTGCGCTTCGCCTTCTCCCACGTGTCGGTGCCGAGCTTGTGCAGCGGCGCGGTTTCCGCCGGCGCGCCGGTGTAGCGGCTGACGAGATCGAGCGCGTGCACCGGCACGTACAGCTTGTCGCCGTCCGCATATTCGAGCAGCAGGAATTCGTTGGTCAGGCCGCCGACGTCGAGCGTTGCGAGGCTGACGAAGCGGCCGACACCGTAGTCCTCGTGCACCACCGGCGAGCCCGGGCGCAGATCGGTCAGGTCGCGGATGATCTTTTCCGGGTCGCGCTCCGCGCGCCGCCGGCGCCGCTCCTGCCGCGCGCGCTCGCCGAACAACTGTTCCTCGGCGATCAGCGCGAGCGGCGGCTGCGTCAGCACCAGACCGGTCGAGATCGGCGAGACGGTGATGCCGAGCTGCGCATCGCCCGCGACGAACGCGGACCAGCCGTCGACCAGCTGCGGCCGCACGTTACGGCGCTGGAGTATGTCGAGCAGCATCTCGCGGCGGCCGGCCGATTCGGCCGCGATCAGCACGCGGCCCTGGAAATCGTCGAGGAAACGCGCGAGCTCGCGCGCCGGCTCCTGGCTGCGCGCGTCGATGCGTAGTCCCGGCGGCGCGCGGGTCGCGAAGTTCTGATAGGGCAGCGACTGGGTCAGCGGATCGAGCTCGACCCGCGACAACTCGATCCGGCGCAGTGCCGCGAGCCGCTGCCCGAGCTCGTCCACCGGCGTGAACACTGCGGCGGGCTCGAGGATCGGGCGCTCGGCGTCGTGGCCGCGCTGATCGTAGCGATTGCGGACCTCGCCGAACACTTGCTCCGCCGCACCCTGCACGTCGGTCTCGGCGGCGACGGTCGTGTTAGCCGGGAGGTAATCGAACAGCGTCGCGGTCGCGTCGAAGAACAACGGCAGGTAGTACTCGATACCGGGCGGCGGCGCGCCCTCGGCGATGTCGCGGTAGATCGCCATGCGCGTCAGGTCGCCGGGAAAGCGATTGCGGAAGCGGCGCTTGAACTGCTGGATGCCGTCGGCCGTCAGCGGAAACTCGCGGGCGGGCAGCAGACGCAGCGCCTGCACCCGTTCGCCGGAACGCTGCGTTTCCGGATCGAATACGCGGATGCTCTCGACCTCATCGTCGAACAGATCGATGCGATACGGCGTGGCGCTGCCCATCGGGTACAGATCGATGATCGAGCCGCGCACTGCGAACTCGCCGGGCGCCATCACTTGCGAGCTCGCGACGTAGCCGGCGCCGCTGAGGCGATCACGAAACGCAGCGACGTCGAGCACTTCACCGACGCTGAGATCGAAAGCGTGCGCGTCGATGTAGGTCTGCGGCGGCAGGCGCTGCAGCGCCGTCTCGAGATCGACGACGACGATGCCTTTGCTCAGGCGGGGCAGCGTCGAGAGCATCCGCAACCGCTGCGACACGATGTCTGGATGCGGCGAGAACAGGTCGTACGGCAGCGTCTCCCAGGCCGGAAAGTGCTCGATGTAGGTGCCGGGTGCGCAGAAGAAACGCAGCTCATCCTCGTAGCGGTGCGCCTGGCGCGCGTCGGCCGCGATCACGAGCAAAGGCCCGGAGGCCTTGCGCGCCGCTTCGGCCAGCCACAGCGACGTGGCGGAGCCGTACAGCTGGCCCCAGCGCACGTGCAGCTGTGCCTTGCTGGGCAGGAGCGGGCGGTCGGCTTCGGTCATCGGACTCCCAAAATGAAGACACTCGGGACGACGCCGTACGGCGTCCCCGAAGGGGCAGGGAGGTTAGCAGTTGGGGGCGGTCGGCTCTAGAACAAGAGCGCCGACAGCCCGCTCAGCCGGGCGTTACGACGGTATGAATGACGCGATCGTTCTCGAAGTACACGACGAAGCCGGGGTACTCCCAGCGCACGATCGGCGGTTGCGCCGTCGAGGCGCCGCCGACCGCGGGCACGCGGCGCGTCGGGGCGCCGTACTTCGCTTCGACCTTCTCCATCGACATGCCGCTGGCGGGTGTGCCGCCGGAAGCGGCAGGATTCGGCACTTGCAGCTCGTCTGCGAATGCCGGAGCGGACAGCGCCAGGGCCGCGGCAGCGGCTACGAGCCAGGAAAGTGAACGCATGGGTCGTCCTCTCAGGTGCGACCGGACGACTCTATAGCAGGCATTACATAAGGGCCAAGCACGGGCCTTCCATTTGTTGTCGCAGTTCACATTTCCGGGTCGCCTGCAGTAGCCTTGCCGGCCTTATGTTTCATCCCGTGCCGGTCTACGTGGGGCTGCGCTACGTCGTGAGCCGCAGCCGCGGCTTCTTCGTTTCGTTCATCAGCTGGATCTCGATGCTCGGCATCTGCGTCGGCGTCGCGGCGCTGATCACCATCATCTCGGTCATGAACGGCCTGGAGCGCGAGACGCGCACGCGACTGCTGAGCCTTGCCTCGCACGCCACGATCGCCGCGACGCCCGAGCGGATGCGCGATTGGCAGGCACTCGCCGAGCGCATCCGCCGCGAGCCGGATGTCGAAGGCGTGGCGCCGTATCTGGACCTGCAAGGCATGATCGGCCGCGGCGACGAGCTGCGCGCCGCGCTGGTGCGCGGCATCGATCCGCAGCTCGAGCCGCAGGTTTCGGAGATCGTGACGCGCATGAGCGTCGGCCGCCTCGACCAGTTGCGGCCGGGTGAGCGCCACATCGTGCTCGGCGCCGGTCTCGCGTACGCGATCGAGGCGCGCGTCGGCGATGAGATCACGGTGCTGGTGCCGGTCGGCGGCAGGCAAGGCGAGGGCGCGATCTCAGGCATCGACCTGCAGCCGCGCATCCAGACCTTCGTGGTCAGCGGCGTGTTCGAAGTCGGCGCGCAGGAATTCGACAACCTGCTGGCCTTCGTGAACCTGCAGGACGCCGCAGGGATCGTCGGCAACGGCGGCGTGCCCGCCGGCCTGCGCTTGAAGTTCGATGACATCTTCGCCGCCCCGGTGCGTGTCAAGCAGATCGCGGCCGCGCTCGGCGGCGGACTCGAGACCAGCGACTGGTCGATCGAGAACGCCAGCTACTTCCGCGCCGTCGCCATCGAGAAGACGATGATGACCTTGATCCTGATGCTGATCGTCGCAGTCGCGGCGTTCAACATCGTCGCGGCGCTGGTGATGGTCGTGAACGAGAAGCGTACGGACATCGCGATCCTGCGCACCGTCGGGATCACGCCGCATGCGGTCGTCGGCGTGTTCATGACCCAGGGCGTGATCATCGGCTGGTTCGGCGCGCTGCTCGGTCTGGCGCTCGGCCTGTCGCTGGCGCTGAACGTCGGCACGATCGTGCCGTTCCTCGAGCGGCTGACCGGCAGGCACGTGTTCGATCCGACCGTGTTCGTGATCTCGGAGGTGCCGTCGGAAGTGCACTGGCCGCAAGTTGCAGGCATCACGGTGACTGCGCTCGTGCTCACCGTGCTCGCGACTATCTATCCGGCGCTGCGCGGAGCCGCGACGGAGCCCGCCGAGGCGTTGCGCTACGAATGAAGTACGAGCTCCTGATCGGACGGCGCTACCTGCGCGCGAGCCGCGGCAACCGCTTCGTCTCCTTCATCTCCACCATCTCGATGGCAGGCGTGGCGATCGGCGTCGCGGTGCTGATCATCGTGCTGTCGGTGATGAACGGCTTCGAGCGCGAGGTGCGCGATCGCATTCTCAGTCTCACCTCGCACGCCAGCATCAGCGCGCTGAATCTGCGCCTCGGCGACTGGCAGGACGCAGCGGCGCGCGTGCGCGACAATCCAGCGGTGCTCGGCGCGGCGCCGTTCATCGAAGACCAGGCATTGCTGATCGCCGGCGGCAAGAGCAGCGGTGCCGTCGTGACCGGCGTGCTGCCGGAAGACGAGCGCCAGGTCACCGTGATTGCCGACAAGGTGGTCGCGGGCTCGTTCGCGGACTTGAAGCCGGGCGAGTACGGCATCGTGCTCGGCACCGAGCTGGCGAAGGCGCTCGGCATCAAGCTTGGCGATCGCGTCGTCATGACCACGCCGCTGCGCACCGTCACGCCGGCCGGCGTCATGCCGCGCTGGCGCGGCTTCAAGGTCGTCGGCCTGTTCTCGGCCGGCATGTACGAGTTCGATCGCAACCTCGCCTACGTGCACCTCGCCGATGCGCAGCGCCTGTACCAGATGGGCAAGGACGTGACCGGCCTGCGGCTGAAGCTCGCGGACATGTTCGCGGCGCCGCGCGTAGTGCGCGAGCTCGCGACCGCGCTCGGCGGCGGCTATTACATCGACGACTGGACGCGCAAACATGCGAACTTCTTCCGCTCGATCCAGCTGACGAAGTCGGCGCTGTTCATCATCCTGCTGCTGGTCGTCGGCGTGGCGGCCTTCAACATCATCTCGACGCTCGTCATGGTCGTGAAGGACAAGCGCTCGGACATCGCCATCCTGCGCACCGTCGGCGCTTCGCCGCGCAGCGTACTGGCGATTTTCGCGACGCAGGGCGTGGCGATCGGCGTGATCGGCACGCTGGCCGGCGTGCTGCTCGGCGTGCTGGTCTCGGTCAACCTGGAGACGCTGGTGCACGGCCTGGAAGCGCTGCTTGGCCTGCAATTCCTCGACGCCAAGGTCTACTACATCACCGACCTGCCGGCGCGGGTCGAGTGGAGCGACGTCGTGCAGATCAGCCTGACCGCATTCGGCCTGTGCTGTCTGTCGACGCTGTATCCCTCCTGGCGCGCCGCGCGCACGCAACCTGCACAATCGCTGCGACACGAATGACCTCTGCCATGCCGAACCTCGTTCTCACCTGCGGCGCACTGTTCAAGCACTTCGAGCAGGGCGACGCGCGCGTCGAAGTGCTCAAGGGCGTCGATCTCGAGATCGCCGCGGGCGAGCGCATCGCCATCGTCGGCGCGTCCGGATCGGGCAAGACGACGCTGCTGCAATTGCTCGGCGGTCTGGATCTGCCGACCGCGGGCACGGTGTCCATCGCCGGGCAGGAGATCAATCGCCTCTCCGACGCCGCGCGCGGCGAGCTGCGCAATCGCGCGCTCGGCTTCGTCTACCAGTTCCATCATCTGCTGCCGGAGTTCACGGCGCTGGAAAACGTGGCGATGCCGCTGCTGATCCGGCGCATGCCGGTGGAGGAGGCGCGTCAGCGCGCGCGGGCTCTGCTCGAGCGTGTCGGGCTCGGTGCGCGCCTCGATCATCGACCGGGACAGCTTTCCGGCGGCGAGCGGCAACGCGCGGCTGTGGCGCGCGCGCTCGTGACTCGGCCGGCAGTCGTGCTCGCGGACGAGCCGACCGGCAACCTCGATGGAGCGAACGCGAAGCAGGTCTTCGAGCTGATGCTGGAGTTGAATCGCGAGCTGCAGACCGCGCTCGTGATCGTGACGCACGCGCCGGAGCTGGCCACGCGCATGCAACGGACCCTGACGCTGGCCGACGGGCGATTGCGCTCGGGCTGAAAGCTGCTGCGCAGGGATGCGCGAATGCCGCGGGCGCAGGGATGCGCTGGAGCGGCCCGAGCTACCAGTCATTTCTTTCCTGGCGCCGACTCTCTGCGTGCGCTGTCTTCCTTGCGCTTGTGATATTTCAGCACCAGGCTCAGATGCCAGATGCCGCCGAGCGTGATGTAGCCCGTGATCGCGGCGCCGATGCCGAGCACCAGGCAGCCCAGCAGGAACGGCTTCCAGATCGGGATCAGCGCTGTCGACAGCCAGGCCCAGCTCAGCTCGAACGCGATCCGGTGAGCGCCCAGGCCGAGCAGGTGGCAGCCGACGGAGTAGGCCGCGATGTACATCGGCACCAGCGTGAGCGGATTCGCGAGGAAGGTGCCGGCGACGGCTGCGGGGATGTTGAGCCGGAACGTCAGCGCCGCGGCCGTCGCCACGATGATGTGGATCGGCAGCGGCACGAACGAGATGAAGAGTCCTAGCGCGAACGCGCGCGTGACGCTGCGACGGTGCAGCGACCAGTAGGCCGGGTGCTCGAGCAGCAGGCGGAACGGTCGCATGAACCAGCGCTGCTTCCAGCGCTGGCGCTGCCTCGTCAGGGTCTTGAACAATCGTCTCGGCATGTCCGATCGGTCGGCTCGGCTGTGACGCGAAGGCGCGAAGTATCTCAGACAGGGAGGTCGGGATGGGGCGAGTTGCAGTCGCATTTCTGCTCGGCCACTGCTGTATCCACTGTCTGCCGCGCCTGCCGGCGGGGCACTGGTCCATCGCCTTGCTTGCGGCGGCGCTCGGGCTGGCCGGCGTCGGGAGATTCAAACTGCCCGCCGCCTTCGCCGCCGGTCTCGGCTGGGCGCTGCTGAATTGCGTGTTGCGTTCCGCCGGCGACCTGCCGCCGGCGCTGGAAGGGCAGGATCTCGCGGTGCGCGGCTACGTGGCTTCGATCCCGAGCCGCGCGGGCCGGGATTCGCAATTCCTGCTCGATGTCGTGGCGCCGCGCGGCGGCGTTCCGCCGCAGATCCGTCTCGTCTGGTATCGCTCCGGCGCGGGCGCCACGAGCACGCCGCAGGCCGGCGAACTGTGGCAGCTGGTCGTAAGGCTCAAGCGCCGCAATGGCTTCGCGAATCCGGGCGGCGCTGACCATGAAGCCCAGCTGTATCGCGAGGGCACCGGTGCGACCGGATACGTCCGCGACGACTTGCGCAACAGGCGGCTCGCAGGGCCATCGCTGCGCTACGGCGTCACGCGTCTGCGCGCCTGGATCTCAGGTCGCATTCAGGATGCGGTGCCCGACGGCAGAATGCTGGGAGTCCTCCAGGGACTCGCGGTCGGCGACACGCAGGCGATGACTGCGGCGCAATGGCGCGTCTTCGCCGCGACCGGAACCACGCATCTCATGGCGATTTCCGGCCTGCACATCAGCATGGTCGCGGCGCTGGCCGGCTGGCTCGGCGGTGCGATCGTGCGCCGGCCTGCGGCGCAAGCTCGCGGCTGTAACGCCATGCATGGCCAGGTGATCGCGGGCGCGGCAGCTGCGGTGGCGTACTCGGCGCTCGCCGGGTTGTCGGTGCCGACACAGCGCACACTACTGATGCTCGGCATCTACTTCGTTTCGCGCTGGTTTCGCCGCAATCTCACAGCGACGCACACGCTGGGCTTGTCGCTCGTCGGCGTGCTGCTGCTCGACCCGTTTGCGCCGCTGGCGCCAGGCGCGTGGCTGTCGTTCGGCGCAGTCGCGATCATCCTGCTCGCCGTCGCGGGGCGCATGCGCCGCGACGGGCCGATCACAGCGTTCGTGCGCGTGCAGGCGGCGGTCACCATCGGTCTCGTCCCGCTGCTGCTCGCAGCTTTCGGCGGCATGTCATTGCTGTCGCCGCTTGCGAACGCGATCGCCATTCCACTCTTCACGCTCTTCGTCGTACCTGCTGTGCTCCTCGGAGCCGGCGCCGCGTGCGTATGGTTGCCCGCCGGCGAGTGGCTGCTCGCGCTGCCGGTCGCGATGCTGCAGTGGGCGTGGCCGACGCTGCAGTGGTTCGCAGAGCGGCCGCTGGCGCTCTGGTATTTCCCGCAACCTTCCATTCCTGCGTTCTGTGCGTTGGTCGCCGGCACGTTGCTGCTCGTAATGCCCGGCATCTGGCCGACGCGCCTGGCCGGGGCACTGCTGTGCCTGCCGGTGCTCCTGCATCGAATCCCTGCTCCCGCTGTCGGTAATTTCGAGCTGGCCATGCTCGACGTCGGTCAGGGCCTCGCGATCGTCGTCCGCACCCAGGCGCACGTGCTGCTCTATGACGCGGGACCGGCGTTTCCGACGGGTCGCGATGCGGGTGAGCTCGCCGTGCTTCCCTATCTGCGCTCTCGCGGCGTGCGCCACCTCGATACGCTCGTGGTCAGTCACGGCGATCTCGATCATCGGGGCGGCGCGAACAGCGTGCTCGCGGCCGTGCCCGTCGCGAGAATTCTGCTAGGTCCATCGGTGGCGCCGTTGTCGCGGCCGGGTGCGCCCTGCCGCCGCGGTCAGCGCTGGACGTGGGATGGCGTGCAGTTCGAAATCCTGCATCCCGCGCGCTCGCGACAGGCGAGCGACAACGATTCGTCCTGCGTGCTGCTGGTACGCAGCGGCGCTGGAACCGCACTGCTCGCGGGCGACGTGGAGGCAGCAGCGGAGTCCGCGCTCGTCGCTAGCGGCTTGGCGCGCGCAACGACCGTCGTCGTGCCTCATCATGGAAGTCGGACGTCGTCCACCGCGCCGTTCGTGGCCGCGTCGCACCCGCAGCTCGCGCTGGTATCGGCCGGCTATCGCAATCGCTGGGGATTGCCGCGCCAGGAAGTCGTCGAGCGCTGGCGCGCTGCCGGCGCACGAGTGCTCACGACGCCGGACAGCGGCGCCGTCGAGATCGAATTCGCAGCGGGCCGCCCGCCGCTCGCGCGCGAATATCGACGCTCGCAGCGGCGCTACTGGCATCGCTGACGGTCGGCCCGGCGCTATCTGCTACTATGACGCGAATAACGAGGCCCATTCCGGACATAGACGTCTACACATGTTCGAAATCGTGAAAGCCGGCGGTCCCATGATGGGGCCGCTCATCGTCGCCTCCATCATCGCTGCCGCCATCGTGCTGGAGCGGCTGTGGACGCTGCAGTCGAAGCGGGTCCTGCCCGCCGAGCTCACCGACAAGGTGTGGCGCTGGGTCGAGGCGGGGCAGATCCAGGACAAGCACATCGCGGCGCTCGAGCAGAACTCGCCGCTCGGCAAGGTGCTCGCCGCAGGTCTCGCCAACCGCCATCGCGACCGTGCGATTCTCAAGGAGGCGATCGAAGACACGGGCCGCCACGTCGTGCACGAGCTCGAGCGTTTCATCGGCACGCTCGGCATGATCGCCTCGTTGTCGCCGCTGATGGGACTGCTCGGCACGGTGATGGGCATGATCCGCACCTTCAACGCGATCGCCGCGGCCGGCATCGGCAACCCGACGGCGCTCGCCGGCGGCATCGCCGAAGCGCTGATCACGACCGCTTCAGGTCTGGCGGTCGCCATTCCGGCGACGATCTGCTACCGCATCCTGCGTGGCCGGGTCGAGCGGCTGGTGGTGGCGATGGAGAAGGAAGCGATGAAGCTGGTGCAGGCGATCGAGCAGCAGCCCGGCATCCGCTCGCAGCCCAGCGCCCACTCCGGTTCGCGGGGAGCGGCCGCATGAGATTGCGCTCGCGCGATCACGAGGATCCCGAGCTGAACGTCATTTCGCTGGTGGACGTGGTGTTGCTGCTGCTGATCTTCTTCATGCTGTCCACCAAGTTCGTCGACGAGTCGCGCATCGAGCTGCAGCTGCCGCAGGCGAGCAAGGAGCCAGCCGCCGCGCAGAAGCACGATCCGATCGAGGTCGGCGTCACTTCCTCCGGCGAATATCGCGTCAACGGCCAGACGCTGATCAATACCAGTCCGGCAACCCTGTCGGCCGCCATTGCGAAGGTAGCGGGCGAGGCACGCGACGTGCCGGTGACGATCCGGGCGGACGCCCGCGCCACGCACCAGTCCGTCGTGACGGCGATGGATGTGCTCGGTCGCCTCGGCTTTCGCGCCATCAGCATCGCGACCGTGAACGACAGCCGGGGCAACCCGGCCGCGGACTGACGGCGCACGGGCAGCATGCAAGCTCTCGATCGCGATCCGAAGGCAGTACTCACGCCCGGCGCGTGGCACACCTATCGCCGGCTGCTCAGCTACGTGCGCCCGCATCGACCGATGTTCCTGCTGGGCATCCTCGGCGCGACGCTGTTCGCAGCCACCATGGTGTCGTTCGCGGGGTTTGCCAAGGAATTCGGCGACGGCACGTTCGAGCATCGCGATCCGCGGACGATCGTCGTGTTGCCGGTGGCGCTGATCGTCCTGTTCGCGTTGCGCGGCCTGGGCGACTTCGTGCAGACCTATTGCATGGGCTATGTCGGGCGGCAAGTGGTCAAGCGGCTGCGCACGCAGATCTTCGAGCGCATGATGCTGCTGCCGATCGGCTACTACGACCGCAATTCCAGCAGCGTGCTGCTGTCGCGGCTGACGTACAACACCGAGCAGGTCGGTCAGGCTGCGACGGACTCGGTCGTGGTGGCGGTGCGCGAGGCGCTGACCATCATCGGCTCCATCGCTTACCTGTTCGTGCTCAACGCGCGCCTGGCGCTGATCGCCATCACCATGGGTCCGGTGGTGTCGTGGCTGGTCACCATCATCAACCGCAAGTTCCGCCGCTACAGCCGTCGCATCCAGGACTCGATGGGGGACATCACGCGCGTTGCAAAGGAGACGCTCGATGCGCCGCGCATCGTCAAGGTCTACAACGCGCAGGGTTATCAGAACGCGCAGTTCGAGACCGTCAACGAGCACAACCGGCGCTCTTACATGCGCCTGGTGCTCACCAAGGGCCTGTCCAACCCCGTCGTGCAGCTGGTCATGGCGCTCGGCTCGGCCGTCGTTCTGTCGATAGCGATCGCCGACGTCGTTCACGGGCGCAAGTCGCCCGGCGAGCTGATGGGCTTCCTGGTGGCCTTGGTGCAGATCAGCGCGCCGCTGCGCAGCCTGGTTGCGGTGGCGGGTCCGATGCAGCAGGGCATTGCCGCCGGGCAGGGCATCTTCGAGCTGCTGGATGAGCCGCGCGAGCCGCCGGGCGGCTCGCTGGTCGCGCAGCGCGTGTCCGGCGATATCGAATTCGCGGACGTGTCGTTCTCGTATCCGGTCGGCAAGGGTGTCGCGTTGCAGGAGCTGACGCTGCAGATTCCTGCGGGGCACGTGGTTGCGATCGTCGGCAAGACCGGCAGCGGCAAGTCGACGCTGGTCAATCTGCTGCCGCGGTTCTACGACGTCAACGAAGGCTCGGTGCGCGTCGACGGCCACGATGTGCGCGAGTACGAGCTGACCAGCCTGCGCGAGCAGGTCGCGCTGGTGAGCCAGGAGGTCGTGCTGTTCAACGACACCATCCGCGCCAACATCGCGTTCGGCCGCAACGTCCCGGCGGCGGCGATCGAGGATGCGGCGCGGGCGGCGCACGTGATGGAGTTCGCGCAGGGCCTGCCGGCCGGCCTCGACACTGTGGTCGGCGATCGCGGGGTGCTGTTGTCGGGCGGACAGCGGCAGCGCATTTCGATCGCCCGTGCGCTGCTCAAGGACGCGCCGATCCTGATCCTCGATGAAGCGACCTCCGCGCTCGATACGGAGTCCGAGCGCATCATTCAGGCGGCGCTCGAAAAGCTGATGCACAACCGCACGACGCTGGTGATCGCGCATCGGCTGTCGACGGTCGAGCGCGCCGACCGGATCGTCGTGATGGAAGCCGGTCGCATCGTGGAGAACGGCACGCATGCCGAGCTGCTCGCGCACAACGGCCAATACGCCCTGTTGCACCGGCTGCAGTTCGCCGCGTGAGCGCCGCCGCTGATGGGTTCCTGCAGCGAGTCTGGTACGACCGCCGCGCGCCATGGTTCTCGTTGGCGCTGTTGCCCCTGTCCTGGTTGTTCGGCTGCCTCGTCGCCGCGCGGCGCCTGGCGTATCGCATCGGCTGGTTCGCGAGCGTGCGCGTCGGCCGGCCTGTGGTCGTGATCGGTAACGTCACTGTCGGGGGCACGGGTAAGACACCGTTCACCATCTGGCTCGCGCAGCGGTTGCAGCAGCAAGGCCGGCGCGTCGGCATCGTCCTGCGCGGCTATGGCGGCCAATCCGCTCACTGGCCGCGCGACGTGGAGCGCGATTCCTCGCCAGAGCAAGTCGGCGACGAAGCGGTGCTGCTCGCCAATCGGACCGCCGCGATCGTCGTCGCCGGTCCAGACCGCGTGGCCGCCGCGCAGCGCGCGATCCAGCGCGGCGCTGAAATCGTTCTGGCGGACGACGGGCTGCAGCACTATCGGCTCGCGCGCGATCGCGAGATCGTCGTCATCGACGGACGCCGGGGCGTCGGCAATCGCAGGATGCTGCCGGCCGGCCCGTTGCGCGAGCCGGTCAGCCGGCTGGCACAGGCGGACCTGCGTGTGGTGTCCTGGCGCACCGGTCCTGCGCGTCCGCTCACACCGGTTCCTGCGACGATCCAGGCGTGCGCGCGCCTCACCGAGGCGATCGCGCTCGTCGGCGGCGAGACGCGCTCGCTGGATGCTTTCAAAGGCTCGCGCGTGCACGCAGTCGCCGCCATCGGCAATCCGCAGCAGTTCTTCGCAGCGTTGCAGGAGCTCGGCATCGAGGTCACGCCGCACCCGCTGCCGGACCACGAGTGGCCGGCGGCGGAGGACATCCGCTTCCCGGATCAGCTGCCGGTGCTGATGACGGAGAAGGATGCAGTAAAATGCGGCCATCTCGCCGATCAGCGGCATTGGGCCGTACGCATGGACGTCACGGTGAGCGAGCAGGACGCGGCGACGGTACAGGCAATGCTCGGACGAATCCTCGCATGACCATAGACACGAAGCTGCTCGATATCCTCGCCTGCCCGCTGTGCAAAGGGCCGCTGCAGTACGCGAAGGCGCAGCAGCTGCTGGTGTGCCGGGCCGACCGGCTCGCTTATCCGATCCGCGACGGCATCCCTGTGATGCTGGAAGAGGAAGCGCGCGTGCTCGAGCCGATGGATCCGCTGCTGCGGGATTGAGGCGGCATGGGATTCAAAGTCGTCATTCCGGCGCGCTATGCCTCGACGCGCCTGCCGGCGAAGGCGTTGGTCGATCTCGGCGGCCGGCCGATGATTCAGTGGGTCGTCGACGCGGCGTGCCGCAGCGCCGCCGAAGAGGTGCTGGTGGCGACGGATGACGCGCGCATCGCCGCCGTCGCTTCCGATCCGCGCGCGCCAGGGCGCTCGCTTGCGGTGATGACGCGCAGCGATCATCTGTCGGGCACCGATCGCATCGCCGAGGTCGCGCAGGTGCGCAACTGGGACGGGCACACGATCGTCGTGAACGTGCAGGGCGACGAGCCGCAGCTGCCGCCGCAGCTGATCGACCAGGTCGCATCGCTCCTCGAGCATCACACCGACGCCGAGATCGCGACGCTGTGCACGCCGATCACGAGTGTGCACGAGTTCCTCGACCCGAACGTCGTGAAGGTCGTTACCGGCCGCGGCTGCGTCGCGCTCTATTTCAGCCGCGCGCCGATCCCGTGGCATCGCGACGGCGCCGCGCATGGGCTCGCGAGCCAGACGAGCATTCTCGGCGCGCAACGCCATCTCGGGATCTACGCGTATCGGGTCGCCGCGCTGCGCACGCTGACGGCTATGTCGCCGAGCGATCTCGAAGTCACGGAGAAGCTGGAGCAGCTGCGCGCTTTGCAAGCCGGGATGCGGCTGGTCGTCGGCATCGCCGCTGTGCCGCCGCCTGCCGGCGTCGATACCGAAAGCGACGTCGCGCGCGTACGCGCAGCACTGGCGGCGCTCGATCCATAGTCCGGCGCGCGCTGCTCAGCGCTCGGCGCCCACTTTTTCCAGCTCGGAGTGGTGCGCGGTTTCCAGCACGTCGCCGTCCCAGCGGACCAGCACGTAGCCTACGTCCATCAGCCTGACGACAGTGCCTTCGGGAAATCGCGGGCGTCGGGGCGCGCGTACGCGGTCACCCTCCGCGAAGCCATGCTCGGATTTGTTCATTCTCGTTATTCCGCGCCGGCTCATCCGGCGCGCACCTGCAAGAGCGCAGCGTTTTGTACGCAGGTTCCGGCGGCGCTCATATCGGCATTTGTGTCTAGGGGCGAGCCCGAGGTAAAAAGCAGCGAATGCGTATTCTTTTCGTTTGCATGGGCAACATTTGCCGCTCGCCGAGCGCGGAAGGCGTCTTTCGCGGTCTGCTCGCAGCGCGCGCGCCGCAGCTCACGGTCGAAATCGATTCCGCGGGAACGCACGACTATCACGTCGGCGAGCCGCCCGACGACCGCGCCATCGCCGCGGCTCGCCGTCGCGGCATCGACCTGTCGTCATTGCGCGCGCGGACCGTGCGCAGCGGCGACTTCGACTACTACGATCTGATCCTCGCGATGGACGAGCAGAACCTGCGCGAGTTGCGACGCCGTGCGCCGGCGTCGCGCCACGAGCGGATCCGGCTGCTGATGGAGTTCGTACCGGCGAGCGCCGTGCGCGCGGTACCGGATCCGTACTACGGCGGACCGCAGGGCTTCGAGCAGGTGCTGGACCTGCTCGAAGAAGCTGCGGAAGGATTGCTGCGCGAGATGCTGACTCGGAGCAGCGCCTAGCCGTTACTCGTCGCGGCGCGACGAACCGCCGCCCCACGAGCCACTGCTCGGCGGCGGTCCCCACGATCCCACGGTGTACGTCTTCGAGTCGGTCTGACTGGCATCGCCCGCTGGCTCACTGCGCTCCGGCTTCGGCGGCGGGGATTCCGCCGCATGCTCTGCGCGTGGCGCAGGCAGGTCGAGATCGCGCTGCGCCTCAGGGCGCGGTTGGAATTCGCGCGGGCTCTCGGCGGAACCCTCGGCGCGAGGCTCGCCGTTTGCAGAGCTGTTCTCAGCAGCACCGCCTTCGCTGCCACGTCCGCGTCCGCCGCGACGCCGCCGTCCACGACGACCGCGACGCTCGCCGCGATCTCCGCGCTCGCCACGATCTCCGCGCTCGCCTCGCTCCGGTCGCCCGCCCTCTGCAGCTTGCGGTTGCGGAGCTGCTTCGGGCTTCGGCGCTGTGGGCTGCTGTTGCTGCTGCTGCTGCTGCTGCTGTGTGTTCTGGGAGCGATGCTGGGAGTGACCGCCTCCGCGGTGTTGTGAGCCTTCGGCGCGCGGCGTCTCCGAATGGTCGCGCGGCTTGCGCTCGTGACGCTGCCCGTCGCGGCGTCCATCGCCCCCGGCTGCGGTCTTGTCCTTGTGCTCGTGGCGGCCGTGTCGCTCGCGATCCCGGTCGCGATGGTGGCGGCCGTGTCGATCGCGATCCCGGTCGCGACCATGGCGACCTTCGTGGCGATCGCGACGGCCCTCGTGCGACCGGCCGCTGTCGCGTACCGGCGCCGCGGGCGGCTGCTGCACCGGAGTACCGGCGCCGCCGAACAGGAAGCGCCAGAGTCGCACGAAGACGCCGATCTGCTCGACCGGCGCGGCCGGCTTGACCGGTGCAATCGTCGTCTCCATGGCGATCGTCGGCGGCGGCGGGATCGTGGCGATGCTGGAAGCGACCACGAGCGGCGCAGGTGGCGCGGGACGCTCATCGTTCTTCACGCCTTCGTTCGGCGCCGGCTGCGGAGCGACCGGAATCTGATGGCTGACCGATGTGTTCTCCGGCAGCCCGGCCTCGTCGTCGCGCACGCGGCGGATCTCATACGCCGGCGTTTCCAAGTACTTGTTCGGCACCAGCACGACCTGCGCGCCGCTCTTGGTCTCGATGCCGTTCAGCCAGTCGCGCTTTTCGTTCATCAGGTAGGTCGCGACCTCGACCGGCAGCTGTGCGATGACTTTGACCGTGCGGTCCTTGCGCGCCTCCTCGCCGATCAGGCGCAGCAACGCCAGTGCCAGCGAATCGACACTGCGGATCGTGCCCATGCCGCTGCAGCGGGGGCAGGCAATGCTGGTCGATTCGCCGATGGAAGGACGCAGGCGCTGGCGCGACAGCTCCAGCAGGCCGAAGCGCGACAGGCGCCCGATCTGAATGCGCGCGCGATCCTGGCGCACGGCGTCGCGCAGCCGGTCCTCGACTGCGCGCTGGTTCTTCTGCGATTCCATGTCGATGAAGTCGATGACGATCAGGCCGCCGAGGTCGCGCAAGCGCAGCTGGCGCGCGATCTCGTCCGCGGCTTCCAGGTTGGTGTTGAGAGCGGTCGTCTCGATGTCGCTGCCGCGCGTGGCGCGCGCCGAGTTGATATCGATCGACACCAGCGCCTCGGTCGGATCGATGACGATCGAGCCGCCGGAGGGCAGGTTGACCTTGTGCGAATGCGCCGACTCGATCTGGTTCTCGATCTGGAAGCGCGTGAACAGCGGCACGCTGTCTTCGTACAGCTTGAGCTTGCGCAGGCCCGCCGGCATGAAGCGCTGCATGTACTGCTGCGCTTCATTGAATACTTCCTGGTTGTCCACCAGGATCTCGCCGATGTCGTCCGCTAGGTAGTCGCGCAGCGCGCGGATGATGGCCTTGGATTCCTGGTAGATCAGGAACGGCGCGGCGCGCCCCTCGGCGGCGGTCGAGACGGCAGTCCAGACCTCCTTGAGGTTATCGAGATCCCACTGCAGTTCTTCGGCTGTGCGCCCGACGCCCGCAGTCCGGACGATTGCGCCCATGCTGTCGGGAATCTGTACCTGGTCGAGCGCTTCGCGCAGCTGTTCGCGGTCTTCGCCCTCGATGCGGCGCGAGACGCCGCCGGCGCGCGCGTTGTTCGGCATCAGCACCAGGAACCGGCCGGCGAGGCTGATGAACGTGGTGAGCGCCGCGCCCTTGTTACCGCGCTCTTCCTTCTCGACCTGGACGATGACTTCCTGGCCTTCGTCCAGCAGCTCGCGGATGTTGCGGCCGCCGGGCGCCTGGCCGCCCTTGAAATAATCCTTGGTGATTTCCTTCAGCGGCAGGAAGCCGTGACGTTCCGCGCCGTAATCGACGAAGCACGCCTCGAGACTCGGCTCGACGCGCGTGATGCGGCCCTTGTAGACGTTCGCTTTCTTCTGTTCGCGTGACGGTATTTCGATGTCGAGGTCGTAGATCTTTTGTCCATCAACCAGTGCGACGCGCAACTCCTCTTCCTGGGTTGCGTTGACGAGCATTCGCTTCATGAGACCCTTCTGAATATTCGCAGAGGGCCGCGAGCTCACGCACGGCGGGCGGAAGCGTTGGACTAGCGTAACGATCGGGAAACGAATTCATCCGATTGGTTGCTCAAGGCAGGACCCGCAGGTCCGGCTGGTCTTTCCGTTCACTTTTTTGGCCCGCCGGTCTGCGCTTGCCGCCAGCCCAAAGCCCCAATTGGACAGGCTTTGGCACCGGCGTTGGAACGCGGCCGGACGATGGTCTGTGCGAATGCCCTCGTCGATGCGGGGACGCAGGTGAGACAGATTCGAACAGAACCAACTAATATGCGGCGCCTCTTCGGGCAGGCCTCGAGGTACCGCGGAAATCGCCGCGGAATATAACAGGGCATGCGCCGCCAATCAATGATCGATCAATAGCTTACGTGCATTTCCGTCAAGTCAGCTATGTAGAGGCCCAGGAAGGCGACGCTGGCCAGCGCCTCGACAACTTCCTGCTGCGGACGCTGGGCGCCGTGCCGCGCAGCCTGGTCTATAGAATCCTGCGCACCGGCGAGGTGCGGGTGAACGGCCGACGCGCCAAGCCCGCCTACCGGCTGGCAGCGGGGGATCGCGTGCGGCTGCCTCCATTGGAGGCGAAGCGGAAGGACGACTCGGACGCGGCCCGCGCCCCGTCGAAGTCGTTGCGTGAGTTCGTGGCGGCGGCGGTGATTTTCGAGGATCGCGATCTCATCGTCGTCAACAAGCCCGCCGGCGTCGCCGTGCACGGCGGCAGTGGCGTGAGCTTCGGGGTGATCGAGGCCCTGCGAGCAGTCCACCCGGAGCTCAAAGAGCTCGAGCTCGTCCATCGGCTGGATCGCGAGACCAGCGGTTGTCTGCTCGTGGCCAAGCGCCGCGCGGTGCTGCGCGACCTGCATGCCCAGCTGCGCGAGCGCACGATGCAGAAGCGCTACCTGGCGCTGGTCGCGGGCCGCTGGCCGTTCGGCACCAAGACCATCGATCTGCCGCTCAAGACGAACCTGAAGCAGGGCGGCGAGCGCGTCGTGCGCGTGCATGACGAAGGCCAGCAGGCGGTCACCACGTTCACTCCGGTCGAGCACTTCGGCAAGGTCGCGACGCTGCTGGACATCGAGCTCGGCACGGGCCGCACGCACCAGATCCGTGTGCACGCGGCGCACGCCGGCTATCCGCTGGCCGGCGACGAGAAATACGGCGATCGCGAAAAGGACGCGAAGCTGCAGGCCTGTGGCCTGTCGCGCATGTTCCTGCACGCCGCTTCGCTGACGTTCCGCAAGGGCGAGGGCGGGCCGTTCACAGTCACCGCGGCGCTTCCGCCCGAGCTGGAAGCGGTGCTCGAACAGCTGCGTCTTAGGGCACGGTGAAGCCGTGTTTGCGTAGCGCTGCCGCGAGCCAGATCAGCGGCAGGCCGACCAGCGCGGTCGGATCGTGCGTATCCACCTTGTCGAATAGCGAGATCCCGAGCGCTTCGACCTTGAAGCCGCCAGCGCTGTCATAAGGCTTGTCGCGCGTCACGTAACGACGGATCTCATCCTCGCTGAGCCGCCGGAAATGGACGGTCGTGACGTCGAGATGGCCTTCGTTCGTGCCGGCGTCGGAAAGCACGATGTGCACGGCCGTGTTGAACACCACGCGATGGCCGCTGAGCGACTTCAGCTGCGCGATGGCACGGTCGCCCGAGCCAGGCTTGCCCAGCACGTCCCGGCCGCACATCGCGAGCTGATCGGAGCCGATGACGAGGCTGTGCGTGGAGCGCCGCGCCACGACCTCCGCCTTGGTCCGGGCCAGCCGCCCGACGAGGTCTGCCGCCGATTCGCCGGGCAGGGGCGACTCGTCGACGTTGGGCGCCGCGACCGTGAAGGGTATGCCGAGCCGCTCGAGCAGCTGCTTGCGATACACGGAGGTCGAAGCCAGCACCAGCCGCAGCTTGGCGGCGCCTTTTCCAGCGCTCATCGCCGTCTCTCCCGCTGGGTGCGCCCGGTAAAAACAAGCCCTACTAAAACAACCATTTACGCCCTTATTGTTTTTGACACTGCCGGGGGTGGCCGCTAGTATACGCGCCCCATGCCGCGACCCCCGGCCGTCTCCACCGCTCAGTTCGTGGACGCAGACGTCTGTGCGCGGGCGGGCAGCATCATCGAGCGTCAGTTTTCCGTGGCCCAGTTGCCGCGCCTGCAGGAGTCGGGCGCGCAGGACGGATCGCGCATCGACGTACGGTTGCAGTTTTCGTTGTACGAAGGCCGACCAGCCATCGATGGCACGTTACGCGGCACGTTGAACGTCCGCTGCCAGCGCTGCATGGAGCCGGTGGCAGTACCGGTCGACGAGCGGTTCCAGGTCATCCTGGCGCCGCAGGAACGTAACGACGAGCCCGGCGGATACGAGCCGGTGATCGCCGAGCCGACGCACTTCGATGTGCGCTGGCTGGCGGAGGAACAGGCGTTGCTGGCGCTGCCGCTGGTGCCGTTGCACGCGGCAGGCGAGTGCGACGAGGCGGCCGCGCCGCCGCCGCTGGAGCAGGACGCGAGCCCGGGCTCGCAGCAGCCGTTCGAGAATTTGCGGGATCTGTTGGAGAAATGAGCCATGGCAGTTCAGAAGAGCCGAAAGACACCTTCCAAGCGCGGCATGCATCGTTCGCACGATCATCTCGGCAAGCCGGCGCTGTCGGTCGATCCGACCTCGGGTGAGACGCACTCGCGTCATCGCATCTCGCCGGACGGCTTCTATCGCGGCAAGAAAGTCATCGAGAGCCGCGACAAGACCGAAACGGAATAAGCGTGCTGACAATTGCGGTGGACGCCATGGGCGGCGATCACGGCCCCGGCGTCACTGTGCCTGGCGCGCTCGCGGCGCTGCAGGCCGAGTCCGATCTGCACGTCGTGCTCGTTGGTCTGCGCGAGCCTATCGAACAGCTGCTCGCGCAGGCGCCGGCCGCACTGCGTTCCCGCGTCCGAGTACAGGCGGCGACGCAAGTAGTGACGATGGACGAGAAGCCGCAGGACGCTCTGCGGCGCAAGAAAGACTCCTCGATGCGCGTCGCGATCGACCTGGTGAAGTCCGGCGACGCGGCTGCCTGCGTCAGTGCCGGCAACACCGGCGCACTGATGGCGACCGGTCGCTTCGTGCTCAAGACCATCGAGGGCATCGACCGCCCGGCCATCATCTCCCGCATCCGCGCCCGACACGGCCACACGCACATGCTGGATCTCGGCGCCAACTCCGAGTGCACGGCCGAGCACCTGTTCCAGTTCGCGGTGATGGGCTCGGTGGTCGCTGCCGACATGCACGGCATAGCGCAGCCGCGGGTCGGCATCCTCAATATCGGCGAAGAAGAGATGAAGGGCGACAGCGTGGTGCAGGACGCCGCGCGGCTGCTGTCCGCCAGCAAGTTGCACTACGTCGGCTTCGTCGAGGGCGACGATATCTTCTCCGGCGAAGTCGACGTGGTGGTCACCGACGGCTTCACCGGCAACGTCGCGCTGAAGACCATGGAGGGGCTCGCCAACATGCTGGTGGGCGCGCTCAAGACGGAATACACGCGCAATCCGCTGCGCTACGTCGGCGCGGCCGCTTCCTGGCCGGTGCTGCGCTCGCTGCGCCGTGAATTCGATCCGCGCACCTACAATGGCGCGAGCATGGTCGGACTGAGCGGCGTCGTGATCAAGAGCCACGGCAGCGCCGACGTGCTCTCGTTCCGCAACGCCATCCGCGTCGGGCTGATCGAGGCGCGCAAAGGCGTCCCCACCCAGATCGCGAACCTGCTCAGGGCGCAGCTGCCGTAGCGCACAGTCGCGGGCGCCGCGACCTGCTAAACTTTTGCCATTGCTGAAGACGCCGCGATGAAGACCCGCTATCGATCGAGTGCCCTGCGGCTGGCCGCCTGGCTGGTGGGCTGCGCAATGAGCGCGCAGCTGCATGCCGCCACCTATACCTTGCCCACCGCCGATGACACCGTCATCGGCGAAGTCCAGTACACCGTCGCACAGCACGAGGACACGCTGCTCGATCTCGGCCGCCGCTTCGGCGTCGGCTACGAGGAAATCGTCGCCGCCAATCCGGGCGTCGATCCGTGGCTGCCGGGTGCAGGCACGCGAGTGCTCATTCCCTCGCGCTACATCCTGCCCGAGGGGCCGCGCGAGGGCCTGGTCGTCAGCCTCGCCGAGCATCGTCTCTATTACTTTCCGCGCGCCAAGGGCGACGCCGCGCCGGTCGTCATGACCTATCCGATCAGCATCGGCAAGATGGATTGGAAGACGCCGCTCGGGCTGACGCACATCGTCAACAAGCGCGAGAAGCCGATCTGGTATCCGCCGGAGTCGGTGCGTCGCGAGCACGAGGCCGACGGCAGGCCGCTGCCGAAGGCGGTGCCGCCCGGTCCCGACAATCCGCTCGGCGAATATGCGATGCGCCTCGGCATTCCCGGCGGCGCGTACCTGATTCACGGCACGAACCTGCCGGCGGGCGTCGGCATGCAGGTCACGCACGGCTGCATCCGCATGTACCCCGAGGACATCGCCGAACTGTTCAAGCTGGTCGCGGTGAACACCGCGGTGCGGCTCGTCGATCAGCCGTATCGCATGGGCTGGCATGGCGATGAGCTGTACATCGAAGTGCACGCGCCGCTCGAGGGACAGGATCCGGTGGAGACACGCAGTCTCACGAACATCACGCGGCTGCTGGTCTCGGCGACGCAGAACCGTCCGGTGGCGATCGACTGGGCGCGCGCCGAGCGCGCTTTCATCCTCGCTACCGGCGTGCCCGAGCCGGTGCTGTTGCGGCCGGCGGCGGTCCAGGCTGCGGGCGACGCGCCGAGCGGCGGGCGCTAGACTGCGGGCCGCGGGTCCCGCGGCCGAAGTCATCTTCTACCGAGTTAGTCCATGGCGGAGGCTGTGG
>DATBKP010000025.1:0-1553 GCA_036555785.1 Steroidobacteraceae bacterium | reverse complement strand
CCTCCTGAGACGAAGCGGCGTGCACAACGCGTGCCCCTGACGCATGAGCTCGGTCGCATCGATTTCACAGGCCTGATCGCGAGCCTGCACGTAGCGTGGCGTCTGTCCGCGGACGTCGGGCGACCGAATCCACAACAGTTGGCCGCCCGCGGCATTCGCTCGGACTTGACGCCCGGCCCGCCGCTATGTAACCATTAATCCGGATATACGGATATAGCGTTGCCGTGACGAACGCCGCCATCTTCGACGACCTCAGCGCGCTGTCGGATGCGACCCGGAGCCGCATGCTCCTGCTGCTGGAGCGCCACGAGCTGACCGTGTCGGAGCTGTGCGCCGTGCTTCAGCTCCCGCAGTCGACGGTAAGCCGGCACCTGAAGACGTTGGCGGATGCCGAGTGGGTGTCGTCGCGGCGGGATGGCACGAGCCGCTACTACACGCTGGCGCTCGACGAGCGCAACGCGCCGACGCGCCGGTTGTGGGCGGTGCTTCGCGATCAGGTTGGCTCCTCGGTGGGTGCCGATCAGGACGCGCGCCGGCTCAAAGGTGTGCTCGCGCGCCGACAGACGAAGTCCGAGGAGTTCTTCGCCTCCTCGGCAGGCCAGTGGGATCGACTGCGCCGCGAGCTCTTTGGCGGCGGATCGGCACTGCACGCCCTGCCGGCCTTCTTCGATCCGCGCTGGGTGCTGGGCGACCTCGGCTGCGGAACGGGGCAGACGAGCGAAGCGGTCGCCCCGTTCGTGGGCAGGGTGGTGGCCGTCGACCGCAGCAGTGAGATGCTGCAGGCCGCGAAGCGCCGGCTGCGCGACCAGCCGAATGTCGACATCCGCCGCGGTGAGCTGGAGGCGCTGCCGGTAGCCGACGAGGAACTGGACGCGGCGATCATCATGCTCGTGCTGCATCACGTGCCGGATCCGATCGCGGTCTTGCGCGAGACGTCGCGCGCCCTGCGGCCCGGCGGACGTCTGGTGCTGTGCGACATGCTCGCGCACGATCGGGAAGAGTACAAACAGCAGATGGGTCATGTCTGGCTGGGGTTCGGCGAAGAGCAGGTCCGGCGGCTGCTGACGGTCAATGGCTTCGATGCGCCGCGCATCGTGCCGATGCCCGCGGATCCGGAGGCGAAGGGGCCCGCGCTGTTCGTCGCGTCGACAACCAAAATGAGTTCCGCGTGATCTCCACGAGTGACGGTCCGCAAGCGAGCGCCGGAGGGAAGCCCGAAGGGCCGCGAGCGCGCAGCGAGATGGGGAAGGGAACAGGGGCCCCATCGAGCGAAGTGAGTAAGGACGTGAACAAAAAAGGAAGGAATTCGCAATGACTACGGGCGTGAAGGAAGTGCAGGGGTTCGAAGCGGCCGTGAACGCCGGCCGCGTGCCGTACAGAGTCAAAGACCTTGCGCTGGCCGAGCTCGGCCGCAAGGAAATCCGGCTCGCCGAGCACGAGATGCCAGGGCTGATGGCCGTGCGGGCGCGCTACAAGGGTCAGAAGCCGCTGGCCGGCGCGCGCGTCATGGGCAGCCTGCACATGACCGTGCAGACCGCGGTGCTGATCGAAAC
>DATBKP010000024.1:0-18331 GCA_036555785.1 Steroidobacteraceae bacterium | reverse complement strand
TCGCAAGACTGCCAAGGGATACAAGCGATCCCAATCCCATCGTCGGCACATCCTCACCAAGAAGCCGAGCAAGCGTAAGCGTCAGCTGCGCGCGCCGAGCATGGTGGCGAAGCAGGATCTGGTGCGGCTCGAGCAGCTGCTGCCGAATCATTGAGCGCACATCCAATTCCGGAGAGGAGCTGACACATGGCACGCGTCAAGAGAGGCGTCATCGCTGGCGCCCGTCACAAGAAAATTCTCAAGAAGGCGAAGGGCTACTACAACGCCCGTCGCAAGGTGTTCCGGGCGGCGAAGCAGGCGGTCATCAAGGCCGGCCAGTACGCCTACCGCGATCGCAAGGTCAACAAGCGCAACATGCGCTCGTTGTGGATCACGCGCATCAACGCCGAGGCGCGCGTCCACGGCTTGTCGTACAGCAAGCTGATCGCCGGGCTCAACCTGGCGGGCCTGGAGATCGATCGCAAGGTGCTCGCCGACATCGCGATGAACGATCCGGCGGCATTCGGCGTGATCGCGCAGAAGGCAAGAGACAGCCTGTTGAAGCAGGCTGCCTGAGATGCAATCGCTCGTTGCGGCCGCGCGCGCGGAAATCGCGCGCGCGGTCAACATCGAGGAATTGGAGCAGATCCGGGTCCGCCTGCTCGGCAAGAAGGGCGAGATCACCGCGCAGCTCAAGTCGCTGGGGGCGATGGATCCCGAGGCGCGCAAGCTTGCGGGCGCGAAGATCAACGAAGCGAAGGAAGCGCTGACCGCAGCGCTCGACGCACGCCGCGCCGCGCTCGAAGGCGAGCAACTCGCGGCGCAACTCGCCAGCGACACCGTCGACGTCACTTTGCCCGGTCGCGGTCAGAGTCCCGGCGGCTTGCATCCGGTCACGCGCTCGCGGCGCCGCATCGAGCAGATCTTCCGCGGCGGCGGCTTCACCGTGGCCGACGGCCCGGAGATCGAAGACGACTGGCACAACTTCGAGGCCTTGAACATCCCCGCCGACCATCCGGCGCGTGCCATGCACGACACTTTCTATTTCGGCGACGGACGTCTGCTGCGCACACACACCTCGCCGGTGCAGGTGCGCTATCTGCAAGCACACAAGCCGCCCGTGCGCATCATCGTGCCGGGTCGTGTGTATCGAAACGACTCCGACATGACGCACACGCCGATGTTCCACCAGCTCGAGGGGCTGGTGGTCGACGAAGGCATCAGCTTCGCGAACCTCAAAGCCGTGCTGCACGGCTTCATGCAGGAATTCTTCGAGAAGGACGTAGGCATGCGGCTGCGCCCTTCGTATTTCCCGTTCACCGAGCCCTCGGCCGAGGTCGACATTTCGTGCGTCGCGTGCGGCGGCGCGGGGTGCCGGGTGTGCAAGCACACAGGCTGGCTGGAAGTCGCGGGCTGCGGCGTCGTGCACCCGAACGTGCTGAAGGCCGTGAACATCGATTCCGAGCGCTACACCGGCTACGCCTTCGGCTTCGGCATCGACCGGCTGACGATGCTGCGCTACGACGTCAACGACCTGCGCCTGTTCTTCGAGAACGATCTGCGCTTCCTGCGGCAGTTCACCTGATGAAGATCAGCCTGCAATGGTTGGGCGACTGGGTCGACACGGGCAGCGACGTCCGCGGGCTCGCGCACGCGCTCACAATGGTCGGGCTGGAAGTCGAAGCCGTTCATGCCGCTGCACCGCCGCTGGCGAACGTCGTGGTCGGAGAAGTGAAGTCGGTGACGAAGCATCCGGACGCCGAGAAGCTCAACGTGTGTCGCGTGTGGAACGGCCGCGAAGAGTTGCAGATCGTCTGCGGCGCGCCCAACGTGCGCGTCGGCATGAAAGCGCCGCTCGCGCTGATCGGCGCGAAGCTGCCGAACGGGACCGAGATCAAGCAGGCGAAGCTGCGTGGTGTCGAATCGTCGGGAATGCTGTGCTCGGCGCGTGAGCTGGGGCTGAGCGAGGACGCAGCTGGCCTCTTCGACTTACCGGCGGAGTTGCCAGCCGGCCAGGACCTGGTCGCGGCGCTCGCTGCGAATGACACCGTCTTCGAAGTGAACCTCACGCCGAACCGCGGCGATTGCATGAGCGTCGCCGGCGTTGCGCGTGAAGTCGCGGCTGTGCGCAAGCAGCCATTGCACGCGCCGGCAATCAAGCCGGTCGAGGCGAAGTCGCAGGAGCGCTTCCCGGTGCGGCTCGACGGCGGCGCCGGTTGTCCGAAATTCTGTTGTCGCGTCGTCCGCGGCATTCGCACGCACGCGAAGTCGCCGTTCTGGATGCAGGAGCGACTGCGTCGCGCGGGACTGCGCCCGATCAGTGCGGTCGTCGACATTACGAACTACGTGATGCTCGAACTGGGTCAGCCGCTGCATGCGTACGATCTCAACAAATTGCGCGGCTCGATCGTCGTGCGCAACGCGCGCGCGGGCGAGACATTGAAAATGCTCGACGGTCGCGTGGTCGAGCTGACGCCGGACACTCTGATGATCGCCGATGAGCGCACGCTGCTCGGCATGGGTGGAGTCATGGGCGGCGAGGATTCCGGCATCAGCGACGAAACCACGGACGTCCTGCTGGAAGGCGCCTTCTTTCTTCCATCCGTCGTCGCCCGAGGCCGCCGTTACGGCCTCATTACGGACGCATCGCAGCGCTTCGAGCGCGGCGTCGATCCGGAATTGCAGGAGCGGGCCATCGAGCGTGCGACGCAGTTGCTGCTGGACGCCGCCGGCGGTACACCCGGTCCCCTCGAAGTGACGCGCACGACCGAGCGCTATCCGGCACGCGGCGCGGTTCGCGTGCGTCATCAGCGTGTTCAGCACGTCCTCGGCGCGCCGCTGGCGGCCGATGCGGTTGCCGATTGCCTGGTGCGCCTGGGCATGAAGGTCGAAGGCGCCGCGCCGACCTGGTCGGTGACGCCGCCGAGCTGGCGTTTCGACATCAGCATCGAGGAAGACCTGATCGAAGAGGTCGCGCGCCTGTACGGCTTCGACAACATTGCCGAGAAGCACGAGATCGCGGCGCAACGCATGCAGCCGTGGACGGAAACGCGTGTGCGCAACGAACGCGCTGCCGACGTGCTGGTCGATCGCGGATACCAGGAAGCGATCACGTACTCGTTCACCGACCCGGCGACGCAAGCCTTGTTGTTTCCCGACGCAGCCTTCGCGCTCGCCAATCCGATTTCTGCGGAGCTCGCAGTGATGCGCGTGTCGCTGTGGCCGGGCTTGTTGCAGGCGCTCGGCAGCAATCAGCGGCGTCAGCAACCGCGAGTGCGTTTGTTCGAAGTGGGACGACGCTACGCGAGCGCGAACGGAGCGGAGACAGAAGTCATCGCGGGCGTAGTCGCGGGGTCGACGCTGCCGGAACAGTGGGGCGCCGACGCGACCAGAATCGATTTCTTCGACGTCAAAGCGGACCTCGAGGCGTTGCTCGGACTCACGGGCGCGGCCGCGCAATTCCGCTTCGTGCCCGAGTCCCACCCGGCGCTCCATCCGGGGCAGTCCGCGCGCATCTGGCGCGGCGATCGCGCCGTCGGCTGGCTGGGCGCGCTGCATCCCGAGCATTCGCGGCGGCTGGATTTGACATATCCGGTGTTCGTGTTCGAGCTCGAAACGCAGTCAGGACTCGCGCATGACGTGCCGGTTTATCGCGAGATTTCCAGATACCCGGCCATCCGCCGCGATATTGCGGTGATCGTCGACGAAGCCTTGCCGGCGCGCACGCTCCTGGGCAGCGTCCGCGAGGCGGCGGGCAGCCTTTTGCAGGCCTTGCTCGTGTTATCCGTCTATCGTGGAAAACAGTTCGAGAAAGGCAAGAAAAGCATAGCCTTAGGTCTGCAATTGCAGGATACTTCCCGCACCCTGACCGATAGCGAAGCCGACGCCATCGTGGCGCGGGTCATCGAACAACTGAAGCTCAAGCTGAACGCCACGATCCGGGACAAATAACCTATGGCACTTACGAAAGCGGAGATCGCCGAGGCACTGTTCGACCAGCTGGGTCTGAACAAGCGCGAAGCCCGCGAGCTCGTCGATCTGTTCTTCGAAGAGCTGCGCGCGTCGCTGTCGACCGGCGAGCAGGTGAAGCTTTCGGGATTTGGCAACTTCGATCTGCGCGATAAAAACCAGCGACCGGGTCGTAATCCGAAGACGGGCGAGGAGATTCCGATCAGCGCTCGCCGCGTCGTGACGTTTCGACCGGGACAAAAACTGAAAGCTCGAGTCGAGGCGTATGCTGGAAGCCGGCAATAACAGCGAACTGCCCCCGATCCCCGGCAAGCGCTACTTCACCATCGGTGAAGTCAGCGACCTTTGCGGGGTGAAGCCCCACGTCCTGCGCTACTGGGAGCAGGAGTTCCCGCAGCTCAAGCCCGTCAAGCGCCGCGGCAATCGCCGCTATTACCAGCGCCAGGACGTGCTCGTGATCCGCCAGATCCGCAGCCTGCTCTACGAGCAGGGGTTCACGATCGGCGGCGCACGCAATCGCCTGCAAGGCGACGAAGCGCGCGACGACTTGACGCAGGCACAACAGATCGTGCGCCAGATCCGCGTCGAGCTGGAAGAAGTGCTGCGCATCCTGCGCCGGTAGAAAGTGTCGCTCGCCGGTCGGGCTTTAGCCCGACTTCCCATACATCTCCAAAAACGCCTTCACCGCGTCGTTCACGTGATTCGTGCGCGTGCGCGCGCTGATGTCGCCGCCACACGCAGCACTGAACACCAGCTGGCCCTGCACGAGCGCGATGAAGCGGCTGGCCGCGAGTCGCGCGGCCTCATGCGACTTTGCGATCGTGAGTGCATCGCGATCGGCGAGTCCACGCAGGTACCGCGCCGTCCGATCGAGCAGACCGGGCATTCCAACTTCGAGCAGCGCCTTGCGCAGCGCCGGGAAGCGCGGCGCTTCGTGCACGGCGATGCGATACACCGCGAGACCACCATCCGACAGCATTCGCTTCAGCATGTGAGTCGCGAGCGCGCGCAGCTCCGCCTTCGCGTCGAGCGCCTGGCGCGGCAGCGATTGCTCCTCCGGAAAGAACCGCGACGCTCGTTCGCTCAGCACCGATTCGAACAGAGCTTCCTTGCTGCCGAACTCGGCGTACAGCGTTGCGAGCGAGCCGCCGGCTTCGCGTACGATTGCATTGACGCTGGTGTTCGCGAAGCCATGCTGCAGGAACAGTTGCTCGGCGACGGCGATGAGTTGCTCACGTCGTGCGGCGAGTTGTCGTGTGCGCGCGTTGCCGTTGGCGCCGTTGCCCGCTGCACCGTCGTGTCGCAGCGCCTGTTTCATGGCTGCTCCGGTGCGGGCAGCGACGGTTGCTGGGCCGCCGGCGATTTCCTGCGACGCTCGACGAAGACGAAGAACAGCGGCACGAACACCGTCGCAACGAAAGTCGCCACGATCATGCCGCCGAACACGCCCGTGCCCATCGATTGCCGTGCCGCCGCGCCGGCGCCGCTGGCAATGACGAGAGGCACCACGCCAAGGACAAATGCGAGCGAGGTCATCACGATCGGCCGGAAGCGCAAGCGTGCCGCTTCTTTCGCGGCCTCGATCGGCGAGCGACCCTCCTGCACGCCACGATGTGCGAATTCGACGATCAGAATCGCGTTCTTCGCGGCCAGGCCGATCAGCACGATCAGGCCGATCTGAAAGTAGATGTCGTTCTCCATGCCGCGCAGGGCGACGAACGCGAGCGCGCCGCACACAGCGAACGGCACAGCGAGCAGCACGGAGACCGGCAACAGCCAGCGGCCGTACAACGCCGCCAGAATGAGGAACACCATCACGATCGCGAATCCGAACGCGAACGCGGATGCGCTGCCGGTGCGCTTCTCCTGGAAGGCCTGGCCGGTCCAGGCCACCTGGAAACCAGCGGGCAATGTTTTCGCGGCAACTTCCTCGACCGCTGCGAGCGCTTCGCCCGAGCTGATTCCTTCGCGGCCGGAGCCATTGAAGCGCGCGCCGACATAGCCGTTGAAGCGCTCCAGCAACTCGGGCCCGACGACTTCCTTCACCTGGATCAGCGCCTTCAGCGGGATCATCTGCTGGCTGGTCTGCGAGCGCACGTAGACCTCGCCGAGGTCGTTGGGATCGTTGCGGAACGCCGCTTCCGCCTGCATCTGCACGCGGAACGTGCGGCCGTAGAGATTGAAGTCGTTGACGTACAGCGCGCTCATCGTGCTCTGCAGGGCGTCGAACACTTCGGCGACGGGAACGCCGAGCGCCAGCGCCTTCTCGCGGTCCACCTCGACGCGCAGCTGCGGCACGGAAGCGCGATAGAACGTGTTGATGCCTTGCAGTCGCGGGTCCGCCGACAGGTTCTGCTGAAACTCGCGCAGTACCTGGCCCAATCGCACCGGATCGGAAGACCCACGCGATTGCAGGTACCCCTCGAAGCCGCCGGCGGTGCCGAGGCCGCGAATCGACGGTGGATTGAAGGCGACTGCAGTGCCGCCGCGAATGGCGCTCGAACGCCGATTCAGTTCCTTCGCAATGTCCGCGGCTTGCCGGTCGCGCTCGTTCCAGCGCTTCAGAATGATGAACAGGGTCGCGGCGTTGCTCTTGGTGCCGCCGCCGACGAAGTCGTTGCCGTTGATGACGTTCACGAACTCGAACTCGGGAAAGTCCGGCAGCATCTGCTGAACCTGCGACGACACCTGACCAGTGCGCTCGAGCGTTGCGCCATCCGGCAGCTGCACGCTGCCGATCAGGTAGCCCTGATCCTCGGGCGGGACGAAGCTGTTCGGCAGATACCAGAACAGCAGGACGGCGATGCCAATGATGCCCGCGAAAATCGCCAGTGCGCGGGTGCGGTACTGCAATGCCTGGCCGACGCTCGTGAGAAAACGGTTCGTGGTGGCGCCGAACGCACGGTTGAACCAGCGGAAATACTTCGAGTCGTGGGTCGCATCATGCAACAGCAAAGCGCACAGAGTCGGCGTGAGTGTCAGCGCGGTAAAGCCGGAGATCACGACTGCGATCGAGACCGTGACTGCGAACTGCCGGTACAGCTGCCCGGCGATACCGGTGAGGAACGCGACCGGGACGAATACGGCGCACAACACCAGCACGATCGCGATGATCGCGCTCGACACCTCGCGCATCGCCTCGATGGCTGCGGCGAGCGGCGACATCTTTTCCTCGCGCATCAGGCGCTCGACGTTCTCGAGCACTACGATCGCGTCGTCGACCACGATGCCGATCGACAGCACCATCGCGAACAGCGTCAGCGTATTGATCGAGAAGCCGACCAGCCACAGGCCGGCGAACGTGCCGATGAGCGACACCGGCACTGCGATCACCGGGATCAGCGTCGCACGCCATGTCTGCAGGAACAGGAACACGACGAGAATCACGAGCGAGCCGGCCTCGAGGATGGTCTTGGTCACTTCCTCGATCGAGGCCGAGACGTAACGGGTCGGATCGAAGGGCGTCACGAAATCGACGCCCTGCGGAAACGACTGCTTCAGCTCTGCCATCTTGTCCCGCACCGCTTGTGCAACCTCGAGGGAATTGCCGCCGGATTGCATGAAGACCGCCATGCCGATCGACGGCTTGCCGGTCAGCAGGTTGTACGTGTCGTAGCTTTGCGCGCCGAGCTCGATGCGCGCGACGTCCTTCAGGCGCAACACGCCGCCACCCGCGCTAGAGCGAATGACGATGTCCCCGAACTCTTCGGGTTCCACCAGCCGGCCCTGCGCCGTGACGGTGTAGACCAGGCTCTGGCCTTTGAGCGCCGGCTCCGCACCGATCTTGCCGGCGGCGTACTGCGTGTTCTGCGTGCGCAACGCGTCGGCGATATCGCTCACCGTGAGTCCAAGCTGCGCCAACCGATCGGGACGCAGCCAGATACGCATGGAGTAATCGCGCGCGCCGAAGACGCCGATGTCGGCAACGCCCGGCACGCGCTTCAGCTCGTCGAGCAGTGAGATCGTCGCGTAGTTCGACAGGAACAGCGTATCGCGGCTGGAGTCCGGGGATACGAGCGCGACGAGCAGGAGAATGTCGTTCGAACGCTTTTGCACCGTGACGCCGTTGCGACGCACTTCGTCGGGAAGTCGCGGCAGCGCGAGTTGCACGCGGTTGTTGACGTTGAACACTGCGGTGTCGACGTTGGTGCCGACGTCGAACGTCGCCGTGATCGTCAGGTCGCCGGTGGAGGAGGAACTGGAGTTGAAGTACAGCAGATGCTCGACGCCGGACAGGCGCTCTTCGATTGGCGCCGCGACGGTCTTGGCGATCGTCTCCGCGCTCGCACCTGGATAGCTGGTGTTGACGATGACGGTCGGCGGCGCGATGTCCGGGTACTGCGAGATCGGCAGGATGGCACTGGCCACCAGGCCTGCGATCACGATGATGATCGCGATGACGCCGGCCAGCACCGGGCGGTCGATGAAGAACTTCGAGAACATGTCAGCGTGCTGCCGTCGCGGCCGTGGTCGTGTTCGCCGATTGCGCCTGCGCGACGACCGCGATGCCGGGCCTCAGCTTCATGAGGTTGTCGAGGATCACCGTGTCGCCCACGTTCAAGCCGTCGCGGATGATCCAGTCCTGGCCGACCCAGTCGCCGACCTGCACGGCCCGTTGCGCCGCTTTGCCGCCGGCATCCATGACCCAGACGAAACGGCCGAGGTCTCCCTGGAGGACTGCGGTCTGCGGCACGGCGAGGACGCTGTGCGTGCCGGCTTCGACGTGCACGGTGGCGAACTGTCCGGGCAGGATCTGCAGTTGCGGGTTGGGAAATTCTGCGCGCAATTGCACGGTGCCCATGTTCTGGTCCACGGTCGAGGCAGCGAAGTTGAGATGTCCGCGCGCGCCATAGGTCTCGCCATTCGCGAGGATGAGTCCGACGTCGCTGCGATCCTCGCCGGCCTTGCGCAAATCGCTGTGCTGCGCCTCCGAGAGCGCGAATCGCACCCACACCGGGTGTGTCTGCGACATCGTCGTGAGCAGGCTGCTGTCGGTGTTCGCGGTAACGAGACTGCCTTCGGAGTGCAAAGCGCGGCCGGTGACGCCTGTGATCGGTGCCATAACCGACGTGTATGAGAGATTGAGCTCAGCTTCGTGTACTGCTGCGCGCGCAGCTGCCAGTTGCGCAGTAGCCGAGCGATACGCCGTCTCCGCTTCTTCGGCAACGCGTTTGCTGACGGCGGAGTTTGCCAGCAGTCCGCCGAGACGCTCGGACTCGCGACGCGCTTGCTCATTGGTCGCCTCGGCCTGGTCGGCAGTGGCCTTCGCGTGCGCGAGTGCGATCTCGAACGGCGCGCGCTCGATCTGGAACAGCGGCGTGCCGGCGCGCACGAACGAGCCTTCATCGTACAAGCGCTTCTGCACGATCCCGGAGACGCGGGCGCGGATCTCCACTTCCTTCGAGCCTTCGGTGCGGCCGACCGCTTCGAGCACGATGGGCACGGAGCGCGGCTCGACCTGTCGCGTCGTGACCGGGATCGGCTTGTCGGCGTTCGGGTCCGCCTTGCCGCCACAGGCGGCGAGCCAAATGAGGACAGGGAACGACAGCACCAGGCGGGGCAGGGCGGAGCAACGACGGAGCATGAGGACTCTGGAACTGCGGTGGGGGCCGCAGTGTAGCAGTCGCTACACGAGTTTTCTCAGCTTTCCTGCGCGGTCGCGAGGCGTGGGCCGATGGGCAGATTGCGCAGGCGCTGGCCGGTGGCGGCGAAAATTGCGTTGGCGAGGGCCGGCGCGGCGGTCGGCAGGCCGATTTCGCCCGCACCGGAGGGATCACGCTCGCTGTCGACGATTGCAACTTCGACCTCCGGCGTGTCGGCGATCCGCAGCAGCGGGTAGTCGTTGAAGTTGCTTTGCACGACTTGACCTTCCTTGATACTGATCTCGAGGTTGCGTGCAGTGCTGATGCCATCGATCGTTCCGCCCATCATCTGCGCTTCCAAACCCAGGCGGTTGATGGGACGGCCGACGTCGACCGCGCAAACGCAGCGCTCGATGCGATAGCTGCCGTCGCTGGCGACGCTGACTTCCATCGCGTGGGCGGCGTATCCGCCGAAAGTGAAATGACCTGCGATGCCCAGGCCGCGGCCGCGCGGCACGCTGCGGCCCCAGCCGATGCGTTGCGCCGCGAGTCGCAGCACGTCGGCGAGCCGGCCGGGATTGAACGTCGGTCCGCCATGCTGACCGTAGGGCAATTCACGCGCGGCGCCGAGCAGACGCAGCCGCAGCGCCAGCGGATCCTGTTGCGTGGCGTGCGCAATCTCATCGACGAAACTCTGCACCACGAATGCGTTCGCTGTGTGCGCGGGCGCGCGCCACGAGCCTCGCTGGATGCCCGAGTCGACCGCGAACCACTCGAGGCGCAGATTGCCGAGCAGCTGCGCCGGGAAGTCGTCCGGGTAGAGCTCCGCCGTCCACATCTCGTCCGGCTTCACGTCCGGGCGGCGGTAGTACTTCGACGCGCTCGCGAGCCGATGCGTCCAGCCGGTGATCTGCTTGTCCGTGTCCAGCGTCGCGATCAGATGATGCTGCCCGAACGGCCGGTACCAGTCGTGGCGCATGTCCTCTTCGCGCGTCCACATCAGCTTGATCGGTTTGCCGACTTGCTGCGACAGCATCACCGCCTCGGCGATGAAATCGTTCGCGAGGCGGCGACCGAAGCCGCCGCCGACGCGGGTCATGCGCACTTCGATCTTGAGGCGATCGAGGCCAGTGAGCTGCGCAGCGATTCGCGATGCGCCGCCGGGCTGCTGCATTGGTGCGATGATGAGCACGCTGTCCTTGCGCACGTCGACGCATGCGTTCTGCGGCTCGAGCGGCGCGTGCGAGACGAACGGAATGCGGTAGGTCGCTTCGATGACTCGCGCCGCGGCCGCGCGGGCGGCGTCGAAGTCGCCGTCATTGCGTACGCGTGTGCCGGTGCCCTTGAAGAGTTGCGTGCACTGCGCGTCGAGCGAGGCAGAGGATTCGTGAGCGTACGGCCCGGGCGTCCATTCGATCTTGAGCGCTCGCTGGCCCTGCAGCGCAGCCCAGGTGTTGTCGGCGATGACAGCGACGCCGGGCGCGAGATTCAGGGTGATCGGCTCGCCGTGCTTCGGGCCGGGGAGTGCAAGGACGTCGCGCACGCCAGGAATTTTCTTCGCGGCGGTCGCGTCGAACGATTTCAGCTCGCCGTCGAATGTCGGGCAGCGTGTGATGACTGCAGTCAGCGCACCGGGAATCGTTGCGTCGAGACCGTAGCGCGCGCGGCCCGTGACGATGTCTGCCGTATCGACGACGCGAGTGCGGGTGCCGAGGATTCGCCATTGCTTCGGATCCTTCAATGGCGGATTGTCGGTGGGTAGCGGCAGCGTCGCCGCGAGCGGTGCGAGTTCGCCGTAACCGATGGTGCGACCGTTAGCGTGCTTCACGACGCCGGCTTCGGTGTGGAGTTCGCTGACCGGAACCTTCCACTGCTGCGCAGCGGCTGCGAGCAATACCTGACGCACCCGCGCGCCAGCATGCCGTAGATCGGCCCACGCATCCGGAATGTTGGTACTGCCGCCGGCGCCCTGATCCCCGTACTTCCATGCGAACGCACCGTCGGCGCCGCGCACGATCGCGTAGGGGAGCTGCTCGACGCGCACCTTCGACCAATCCGCGTCCATTTCCTCGGCGATGATCATCGGCAATGAGGTCTTGACACCTTGGCCAATCTCCGGCGCGCGTGCGCCGATGAATGTCGTGCCGTCCTGTTCGATGCGCACGAACAGCCCGATCGCCGGCGCGCTGTCGGGCGAAACACCGGAGACTGCGGCGCGCGAAGAGCGTGGCACGAAGTGAAGTGTCAGCAGCAAGCCGCCAGTTGCCGTTGCGCCAAGATGTAGGAACGTCCGGCGATCCATTTTCGGTGCGGAGTCGGAGGCGCTCATGCCGCGGATGCTAGCAGGCATCCCCGGAAACTCGACGCGCGGAAGACTCCGTTCGTCGCAGACCGCGGGCTATTGGGAGGCCACCGTTGTCCGCAAATAGTGCTCGGCGCGGGCACGAGCCTTGTCCTGGGCCTCGCGGTCGATCGACGGTGCGGCTGCGAGTCCTTCCATGCTTTCCACGAGGTACTTCGCACCTTCAGCGGTCCGGCCCTGGCGATACAGCGCTTCGCCCAGGGCATTGGCCGATCGCATCGCCCGCCACGGCGGTGCATCGGTGCTCTTCCAACGGTTCATGGAAGCGGTGAGTACTGCTTCGGCTTCGGTCAGACGGTTGGTGGCGAGGAGCAGTTCGCCCAGGAAGTACTCGGCAGACGCGCTCGACTGATTGGAGGGAGGGAGGGCGCGCGCGAGCACTGCGATCGCTCGCCGCAGCACGACTTCGGCTTCCGCAAATTCGCCGCGCGCCAGCAGAGTCCTGGCAAGAGTCGTGGCAGCTTCGGCCGCCCCCGCGAATCCCTCGCTGCCATCCCGCCGGGCGCGCGCGAGCGCATCGCGCGAATATGCCTCGGCTGCAACGAGGTTGCCCTGTGCGTAGCTGATCTCCGCGAGCCTGTCGACGATGGATACGGCTGTGCCGCAGTCCGGACCGAAGAGTTCCGCTGCCTTGCTCAGCGCGGCCTGGAGCAGCGGGATCGCTTCGCTCCCACGACCCTGGAAGAACAGAGCATCGGCGAGGTACATCTCGGTGCTCACGCGGTCCGGATGCATGGGCGGTGCATTGCGGGCCAGCAGTTCCAGCGCCTCGCGCGCCGTTTGCTCGGCGCGCGCGAACTGGTCCGCCCAGGTGAGCACGAGTGCCAGGTCGTTCAAAGCAACTGCGATTTCTATCGGTCGTTTCTCAGGCAGTGCGCGATAGAGCTGCAGGCTCCTTTCGATGCTCGACTGCGCAGCCAGCGTCTGACCCTGGCGCAGCTGCGTACGACCGTTGTCCAGCAGCAGGTACGCATACTCCGCCGTTCGCTCCAGTCCGTAGCGTTTCGCGAAGGCGTAGCCGTCTGCAGACATGCGCTGCGAGCCAAAGATGTCGCCGTTGCGGCGTAGAGCGGTCGCAAGGTCGACCATGGCCCCGAGCGTCTCAGTTTCGGCACCGGGCATGCGGCGGAGAATGTCCACTGCCTCCCGAAGGTGACCAATCGCGATTGCGCTGCGACCTCGGCGGATGTAGTTGCGGCTCAATGCATGCAACAGTGAAGCACGTGCATGCGGCTGATCGCGCAGCTCCCGCTCGACGCTCCTCGCCGCCTGCTCGAGCAGCGCACTCGCGCTGACCTGGCTCGTGAGAGTGGAATAGGGGTCGGCAACGGCGAAGACGTTCATCGCGACATTGGCGACCTGCTGCGCCTTGAGCCGCTCGCGCTCTGCCACATCGCGCTGTGCGCCAATTCGCTGAGCCTGAATCGTCATGCCGATCGCAGACAGGGTGACCAGCACGATGAACGTCGTAGCTGAAGCGAAAGCCACACGATTGCGCCGCGCCAGTTTGCGCACGCTGTAGATCACGCTCGGCGGTCTCGCCAGGACCGGCTCATTGCGCAGATAGCGATCGAGATCCTCGCTCAGCGCGGTGACTGCCTGGTAGCGCCGCGTGGCTTCCTTTTCCAGACAACGCATGACGATCCAGTCCAGGTCGGCGTCGAGCGTTTGCAGTCGTCGTGAAGGGCGCGGCGGATCCACCAGACGCAGCCGCTCGCGCAACTGATCGAGGCTCGCCCGCGAAAGCTCGTCCGCATCGAATGGTGTCTGGCCGGTCAACAGCTCATACAGCAGGACGCCGAGGCTGTAGATGTCGCTGCGCGTGTCGACGCCGACGTCACTCGCATCGGTCTGCTCCGGACTGATATACGCGGGAGTGCCGATGATGCGGCCGAGCTCAGTATGGATCGTCTGATCGGTCAGGCGTCCCTGGATCGCCTTGGCGATGCCGAAGTCGATGACCTTTACGACCGGCAAACCGTCGCGCACCGTGACCAGCACATTCGAGGGCTTGATATCGCGATGAATGATCCCCTTCTGATGTGCATGCTGAATGGCCTCACACACTTGCACGAAGAGAGACAACCGCTCGGCAACGCTCAGTCGAGACTGCGTGCAGTACTCCGTGATCTTGACGCCGCGCACCAGCTCCATGACGAAGTAGGGACGACCTTCGGCGGTCGCGCCTGCATCGAACACCTTCGCTACGTTCGGATGATCCATGAGCGCGAGGGCCTGACGTTCCGCTTCGAACCGCGCGATCACCGCCTTGGTATCCATTCCGGGCTTGATGACCTTGATCGCGACCTCGCGTCTGATCGGATTCGTCTGCTCCGCGAGGTAAGCGATGCCGCAACCGCCTTCGCCGAGCTCACGCACCAGGCGATAGGGACCGATGCGCTCCACGCTGTCCCAGGCGCGGATCGGGTCTTCATTGAAGAACGTTCCGGCCTTGCTGAAATCTTCGACGAGATTTGTTAGTCGCTCGAGGAGTGCGGCGTTAGTGCCGCACGCACGCTTGAGATAGGCGGTGCGTTCGCTGACCGGTAGCGCAAGTACTGCCGCGAACAGCTCTTCTTCTTCGAGGTCGTAGTCGGGTCTCGCAGACATGGGGCCTTGATCTAGCGTGATGCCAGGGAGGATTTCAGATATCGATCCGCGCGAGCGCGCGCCCTGTCCGTGGCATCGTGATCGGCTTTCGGATCGCTCGAAAGTTGCTGCAGACTTTCGGTCAGGTATTTCGCACCTTCGGCGGTCCGCCCCTGCCGATACAGCGTTTCACCCAGCGCACTCGCCGAGCGCAGCGCGCGCCAGGGCTCCCCGTCGGTACGTTTCCAGCGGTTCATCGATGTCGTGAGAACGGCTTCGGCTTCGGTCAGGCGGTTTGCGGCCAGCAGCACCTCACCCAGGAAGTACTCGGCGGAGGCGGTGCGCTGATTGTCTCCCGGCAACTGCTTGGCATAGGCCGCGTGGGCCGCTCGCAGGATGGCCTCCGCTTCCGGGTACTCTCCTTTGGCAAGCAGAGTTCTGCCGAGAGTGACGCGAGCGTCGGCCGCAACCATCCACCCTTCGTTCCCAACCAACGGGACCTTCGCGATCGTCTCGCGCGAATATCTCTCGGCTACATCCAGTTTGCCCTGCGCAAAACTGATGGTGGCCATCATGTCGAGAAGCTCGGCGGCACGGTCGCTGTCTGGACCGAATACGGTCAAGGCCTTTTGCAGGCAGCGCTCGTATAAGGAGGCAGCCTCGTCCACGTGACCCTGATAGTAGAGCGCCTCCGCGAGGATCGTCTCGGCAGTGACGCGATCCGGATACAGCTCGGGCACATTGGCAGCGTAGAGGTCGAGTGCCTGCCGGGCTGTCTGCACCGCGCGGTCGTTATTGCCTGTCCACGTTGAGAGTTGGGCCATGTCGGCCAGCGCCTCCGCAAGGTCAAGGGGTCGCGCGTCCGGGAGCTCCTGGTACAGCTGCAAGCCTCTCTCGAAATCCGCCTGTGCAGCCCTGACCCGTCCCTCGATCATTGCGATGCGTCCCCTGTTCATCAAAACATCGCCGTACGCGGGCGTTCGTTGCAGCCGATAGCGCTTCGCCAGACTCTCGGCCTCCACCAGCGTCTGGCGAGCGCCTCGTAGATTACCGGTCAAGCGCTCAGATATGGACCGCAGGGTCGTCGCTCGGAGCAACTCGACTTCCTCGCCGGGGATGCGTTGGTAGATTCCAATGGCCTCCTTGATGTAGGGCATCGCGACGCCGTACTGACCTCGGCGAGTGTAGGCGAGACCGACTGCATGCAGCAGCGCAGCGCGGGCGCGCGGCTGGTCCTGCAGCTCGCGCTCGACGCTCCGGGTCGCTTGTTCCAGCAGGGCGGGGCCGCTGATATTGCTGCTCAACGTCGAATACGGATCTGCGAGAGCGAAGACGGTCTTCGCCACCTTCTCGATCTTCTGGGCCTGCAGCCGTTCCTGTTCCGCGCGGACGCGAGCTGCCGCGATCCGTTGCCCCTGCATCATCATGCCGATCGCAGACAGAGTGACCAATACGATGATCGTCACGGCCGAAGCGAACACCACACGATTGCGGCGCGCGAGTTTGCGCAGTGTGTAGAGGATGCTGGGCGGCCGCGCGAGGACGGGCTCGTGCCGGAGATAGCGCTCCACGTCCTCGATCAGCGCGGTCACCGCCTGGTAGCGTCGCGCAGGTTCCTTTTCCAGGCAGCGCATGACGATCCAGTCCATGTCGACGGCGAGAGTGCCCACGCGTCGCGAAGGGCGCGGCGGATCGACCGAACGCAGCCGCTCGCGCAACTCATCCATGCTTGCTCGCGAGAGCTCGAGAGCATCGAACGGTGTCTGGCCCGTCAGCAGCTCATAGAGCAGGACGCCGAGGCTGTAGATGTCGCTGCGCGTGTCGACTGCAGCTTGGGTGGGATCGGTCTGCTCCGGACTGATGTAGGCGGGCGTGCCGATGATCCGATCGATCTCAGTGTGGAGGGTCTGATCGGTCAGCCGCCCGCGAATGGCCTTGGCGATGCCAAAATCGATGACCTTCGCAAGCGGCACGCCATCGTGCATCGTCACGAGCACGTTCGACGGCTTGATGTCGCGATGAATGATGCCCTTTTGATGGGCATGTTGGATGGCCTGACACACTTGCACGAACAGCGACAGACGCTCGCTGATCGTCATGTGACTCTGAGCGCAGTACTCCGTGATCTTGATGCCGCGGACCAGCTCCATGACGAAGTACGGGCGTCCCTCGGCTGTGGCGCCCGCGTCGAACACTTTCGCGACGTTCGGATGATCCATCAGCGCGAGCGCCTGGCGCTCCGCCTCGAAGCGCGCGATCACGGCCTTCGAATCCATCCCTGGCTTGATGACCTTGATCGCGACTTCGCGCTTGATTGGACTGGTCTGCTCCGCGAGGTAAGCGATGCCGCAGCCGCCCTCGCCGAGCTCGCGTAGCAACCGATAAGGGCCGATGCGATCGGCGCTGTCCCAGGCGCGGATCGGGCCTTCATTGAAGAAGGTCCCGGCCTTGCTGAAGCCTTCGAGGAGACCCGTCAGCCGCTCGAACAGGCCCGGGTTGGTGCTACACGCGCGACTGAGATAAGGACCGCGTTCGGCGACTGGCAATGCCAGCGCGGCGGCAAAGAGGTCTTCTTCGCCGATTTCCTGACCGGATGGCCTCGACATAACGTGGGATCTCCCTATCGCGCCCGCTTCGCTACCAGGAGACGGCGTCTTTTCTTGGTGGTGGACGGTGAGCAGTTTGCTACGTAAAGGGCTCGTGTTCCAGAGGGCGAGGAGGGCGGTTTGCGCTAGAGCGCTGCCACCGAGGTTTGGAGGTAGCGCTTCGCCCGGGCGCGTGCTTTGTCCTTGGCTTCGCGGTCGGCTTTTGGATCGGCTGACAGCTCGCGGAGGCTTTCGGAGAGGTATTTCGTGGCTTCCTCGATCCGGCCTTCCCGGTAGAGAGCTTCTCCGAGAGCGTTCGCGGATCGCATCGCGCGCCAAGGCGGCGCGTCGGCGCGCTTCCAGCGGTTCATGGAAGCGGCCAGGATGATTTCTGCTTCCTGTGGACGGTTGGTTGCGAGCAGGACTTCGCCGAGGAAGTACTCGGCGGTGGAGACGTACTGGTGGTCGGGCGGCAGGTGCGCGTTATAGATTTGCAGAGCTTCCCGCAACAGAGCTTCAGCTTCACCATGCTTGCGGAGCGCGAGCAGCGTCCTGGCGAGCGTTGTTGCTGTGACCGCAGTGACTACGCGCTTCGCGCCGCAGGCAGTGCGGCATATTTCAAGCGACTGCCGTGACAGGGTCTCCGCTTCGGCGAAGCGCCCCTGCGAATATCTGACCACCGCCAGTCGGTCGAGGATGCTGGCCGCGTTCCCACTGTTCGATCCGAACAGCCGCCGCATCTTCTCCAAGGAGCTCTCGAGCAATGAGGCCGCTTCATCCAGCCGATTTTCCAGGTACAGCAGGTCGGAAAGGTTGATTTCAGCATCGATTCGGTCGGGCCGCGTGGGTGACACCTTGGCTTCGTAAATCGCCAGCGCCTGCCGCAGGAGTCGTTCGGCTTCGCTGTACTCGTCGGTCCAGAGCAGCGTCAAAGATTTTTCACTCAATACGCCGGCGACCTCGACACTGTTCGCGCCCGCCACATCCATGAAGAGTTGCAAGCTGCGATCGAGATCTGCCTTGGTTTCGGGCAGATGGGCTTCCTCGAACTCGACTCGCGCGCGGGCCAGGAGCAGCTGAGCGTATTCCATTGAACGTTGCAGCCCGAACTGCTCTGCCAACCGGGCGCCTTCGACCAGCGTTTCCCGCGCTGCGCGTAGATCGCCGGAGAACCGCTGGGCTACGCCCAGATCGACTATCGCGATCAATGTCTCGCGCTCTGCTCCAGGCGTCTGCTTCAGCAGACGTACGGCATCTTTGAGGTA
>DATBKP010000023.1:0-166747 GCA_036555785.1 Steroidobacteraceae bacterium | reverse complement strand
CAACGTCGGCGCCGGCATCGGGGTGCGCTGGAAGTCGCCCGTCGGCATGGTGCGGCTCGACATCGCGCGGCCGGTGGTGTCGGACTTCGACCACTCGTGGCGCATTCATCTCGTCATCGGGCCCGACCTGTGAAGCGCGCGGCCAAATGGTTCGGAATCGTACTGGGCGCGCTGCTGCTCGTGATCGTCGCCGTGTGCACGTGGAGCCTGCATACCCAGGCCGGCGCGCGCTGGATCGCACACGTCGCAGTCGGCGCGCTCGGCGGCAAACTCGTGCTCGGCAGCGTCGAAGGGACCGTCGCCGACAGGCTGACCGTCACCGACATTCGCTACCGCGATCCGGAGGTGGGCGTCGATGCACGGCTGCAGCGCATCCTCGTCGACCTGTCGCTCGGCGACCTGGCGCACGCGCTGGTGCATTTCCACAAGATCGAGGCGCGCGGCATCGACATCGCCTGGTCCGAGCCGACGAAACCGCCCGAGCCGAAGCCGTCCAAACCGTTCTCGCTGAAACCGCCGATCGACGTCGCGATCGATTCGCTGGTGATCGATGCAGCGCGCGTGCGGCGGGACCAGGCCGTGCTCGTGGATCTCACGCGCACGCTCTTCGACGGCCATTGGACCCGGCGCGAGCTGGCGATCAAGCGGCTCGACGTGCGCTCGCCGCAGGGCGAGATCGAGTTCTCCGGCCGCGTCGGCCAGCGCCAGATCTACAACGGCGAAGGTCGCGGCCGCTTCCGCTGGAAAGCGGGCGAGCGGCTGTACACGGGCGTTCTCGAGACGTACACGCAAGGCAACGACGCCACGGCGGTGTTGAAGATGAGCTCGCCGCTCATAATGGAGCTCCAGGCACGCGTGACGCAGAAGCCGGACTGGCCCTGGCGCTTCACGCTCGAAGCGCCCCGCTTCGATCCGCGCGCCGAGCTCATGCCGGATTCGTCGCTCACCAGTCTCGCCGCGTCGCTGAGCGGGCACGGCTCGGCGGATCAGGGCGCGATTTCCGGCAAGCTGTCGATCAACGACGAGCCGCTGCTGATCGAACCGCTGCGCATCAACCGTAACGGCGAAAGCGTGGCCATCGACACGATCCTGCGCATCGGTCGCACGGCCGGCGCCGTGCACATCGGCGGCGACGTCGATCTCGGGCGCGAGCCGGCGCTCGCCAAGGTTGCCGCGGAGTGGGATGAAATCGTGGTGCCGGCTCAATGGGTCGGCCAGGAGCTGCACACTCACGGCGCACTGAACGTGCGCGGCAGCTCCAAGGCTTACAGCGCGCAGGGCAAGCTGGCGCTGGGCCCGCAGGACCGCGTCGCGGACATCGCGCTGAACGTCAACGGTACGCCGGAGCGCGTCGAGCTGCAGCAGTTCGACATTTCGCAAAGCGCGGGGCGGCTCGCGGCGCGCGGCCGCATCGACCTGAAGCCGCAACTCGCGTGGGACGTGCAGGCGACCGCGCAGGACTTCGATCCCGGCGCATTCGCGGCCGCGTGGCGCGGCAAGCTCGGCTTCGATCTCGCCAGCAAAGGCCGGATGCTGGAGAAGGGTCCGGAGGCCACTGCGCAGCTCACGAAGCTGCGCGGCGAGCTGCGCGGCCGGCCGCTCTCCGGCAACGCCGACGTGACGCTCGAGCCGCCGCTGATCGCGAGCGGCAACGTCGCGCTCAATTCCGGCAAGAGCGAGCTGCGCTTCCGCGGCCGCCGGGGCGACAGCCTCGACGCGACGCTGTCTTTGCAGGTCGCATCGCTCAACGATTGGGTGCCGGACTCCGGCGGCCAGTTGCGCGCCGATTTCGTGGTGCGCGGCAAGTGGCCCGAGCTCGCGATCGACGGCAACGCGAAGGGCAGCGATCTGCACGCCGCCGGCGTGCGCCTGGACTCCTTGAGCGCGAAAGCGGACGTGGCCGATCCACGCAATCCCGAAGGCTCGCTGCATCTGGAGATCAAGAAGCTCACCGCGGCCGGGTTCGAGTTCGACAGCGTGCGCGCGCAGGCCAGCGGCGCGCCGAAATCGCATCGGCTCGAGCTGCGCGTCGACGGCCAGCCGCTCGCGCTCGAGCTGGATCTGCAGGGCGCGCGTACCGACGAGGGCTGGTCCGGGTCGCTCCAGCACCTGGTCGTGAACGTGAAGGACGCGGCGCGCCTGAGCTTGCGCGAGCCCGCCAACATTGTGCTCAACGAGGACTCGGCCGAGCTGTCGCAAGCCTGCCTGGTCGACAACCGCATCGAGTTGTGCGCGGCCGGTGCGCGCCAGGCGGACGGCGCGATTCGCGCCAGCTACTCGCTCGCCAACGTGCCGCTCGCGCTCGGCAACGCGCTCGCCACGTCCGAGCTGCCGATTCAGCTCGAAGGCACGTTACAGGGTCACGGCGAGGTGCGGCGCACAGCGCAGGGCGAGCTGTTCGGTGACGTCCTGATCGAGTCGGACTCCGGCAGCGTCTCGCGTCATCTGGCGGCAGCGGCCGGCGACGAAACGCAGGAAGCGCCGCAGAAGCTGCTCAGCTATCACGGGCTGCGCATCGCCGCGACGCTCTCCGGCCCGGACGCGCGCGGATCGTTCGACACGCAGTTCGATCCGAACGGCACGCTGCACGGCGAGGCCAGCGCCCACGACCTCGGCCAGGCAGCGACGCCGATCAGCGGGCGCCTGCGCGGGCAGATCCCGGATCTCGCACCGCTGGCCGTGTTCGTGCCGCAGCTCGCAAACGTGCACGGCCGCGTCGACGCCGACGTCGGAGTCGCCGGCACGGCGCAGGCGCCCGAGCTGTCCGGGCTGGTCAGTGCTGCCGGACTCGCTGCGGACATTCCCGCGATCGGCTTGAAACTCAAGGACGGTCAGCTGCAGGTGCGTCCCGCGCCGTCCGGCGAAATCGGCATCGACGGCGGCATCGTCTCCGGCGACGGCAGACTCGCGTTCAACGGCAAGGCGGATCGTTCGGGCAAAGTCGACCTGCACGTCGGCGGCGAGCGCGTGCTGGCCGCCGACATCCCCGGCGCCCGCGTGATCGTCACGCCGGATCTCAACCTGGTGCGGACGGCGGAGCGCATGACCATCAAAGGCCAGGTCACGATCCCGGAGGCGGCGGTCGATCTGCAGAAGCTGCCGCGCGGCGGCGAGAAAGCGCAGGCGGCATCCTCCGACGTGATCGTGGTCGACGAGCAGACGCGCGAGCAGGAAGCCGAGAAGGTGCCGCTGTTCGCGGAAGTCACGGTCAACATCGGCGACAAGGTCGATCTCGCGGGGTTCGGCCTGCAGGCGAACGTACAGGGACGGCTCGACGTGCGTGAGAGCCCCGGCGAGCCGACGCTCGGTTCGGGCGAAGTACGCGTCGCGGGCAAGTACAAGGCATACGGCCAGGACCTCACGATCCAGCGCGGCCAGTTGCTGTACGCATGGACGCCGCTGCAGAACCCGCGGCTCAACATCGAGGCGACGCGCACGGTGGAGGAGGAAGGAGCCGAGCCGGTGACGGCTGGCCTGCGCGTCCGCGGCAGCGCGCAGGCTCCCGAGCTGACCGTATTCTCCGATCCGCCGATGAGCCAGGCGAACGCCCTCTCCTACCTCGTCGCCGGCAAGCCGATCGACCAGATCGGCGCCGGCGACAGCGACGCCGGTGCGATGCAGTCCGCCGCGCGCTCGCTCGGCGTCGCGGGCGGCGGGCTGCTCGCCAAGAGTCTCGGGAAACGGCTGGGCGTCGATGAGCTGGCAGTGAAGGACGAAGAGATGATCGGCGGCGCCGCGCTGACGGTCGGTCAATACCTCTCGCCGCGCTTGTACCTGAGCTACGGCGTCGGACTCTTCGAGCCCGGCGACGTGATCACACTGCGCTACAAACTATCCGAGCAGCTCGCGCTCAAGACCCAGCGCGGACCGGAAGACACGCGCGCGGGCGTCGAGTATCGGATAGAGAGATAAGAGAAGAATTAACTCTCGCAAAGGCGCAAAGAAGAGAAGAACAGGAATTTTCTTTCTCGGCGTTCCGACCTTTGCGGCTTTGCGCCGGTCTTACGCCGGCACCAACCGAATGCGGGTGATCTCACTGGGCGCGCCGAAGCGCTTGGGAGGGCCCCAGTAGCCGGTGCCGCGGCTCGTGTACACCCACAGGTCCTGCAGGCGATTGAGGCCCGCGGTGAACGGTTGCTGGAAGCGCACGAAGTGATTCCACGGCCAGAACTGGCCGCCGTGCGTGTGGCCGGACAATTGCAGATCGAAACCCGCGGCGGCGGCGGCAGCAGCCGAGCGCGGCTGATGCGCCAACAGAATCTTCACCGCGACACTCGTCGGTGCGCCTTGCAGGGCGACCGCTGGATCGCTGCGGTGGCGCGGATCGAAGTGATGCGCACTGTAGTCGGTAACGCCCGCGACGATGATCTGCTGCTCACGGTGAGTCAGCACCACGTGCTCGTTCATGAGTACGCGCATGCCGAGTCGCTGGAACTCGACGGTCCACGCTTGCGCGCCGGAGTAGTACTCGTGATTGCCAGTGACGAAATACGTGCCATGTCGCGCGCGCAGGCGCGAGAGCGGAGCCACGTGCGCGGCGAGCTGTCGCACGCTGCCGTCCACGAGGTCGCCGGTCACGGCGATCACGTCCGCGTCCAGCCCGTTCACTGCCTCGACGATAGCGTCGACGTACTTGTGCTTGATCGTCGGCCCGACGTGCACATCGCTGATCTGCGCGATCGAAAAGCCATGCAGCTCGGGCGGCAGATTGGCGACCGGCACTTCGACGTCGACTACTTGCGCACGACGCCGTGCGTTGAATAGACCGATCACCGTGGCGAGCACCGCGACTGCGATCGCGGCGACCGCAGTGATTCTTTCGACGGCCGCGAAAGTCGTCGCCGCCACGAACACGCGCGCGATCAGCAGCGCTATGTCCCGCAGCAGCGTGAACACCAGGAGCGACGAGAACAGCCCCATCGTCGTCAGGCCGATCCAGGCCAGCCGATCGGACCACTCCTCGTCGCGGGCCGAGCGCGCAACGAGCGCGAGCGGCATGAGCAGACACGAAGCCAGCAGAGCCACCGCGCCGACGGCGTAACCCGCGGGGCCGACCGGCAAGGGCGGCAGCAATCGCAAGCCGATGTAGAGGTGCAGGAGCGCCAGCAACGCGATGGCGTAGAGGAAGCGGCGGCTGACGCGCATGCGAGGCAGTATGGGGCCTTGCGCGCGCAGTTCAATCTCAGCAAGCTGCCCGAATGCCGCAGAAAATGGCGAGCCGCACCGCGCTGGCGACCGCGCACATGCGCGCGGCGCATCAGTTGCTGGACCCGCCGCCGCGAATTCTCGAAGACCCGGCGGCGGTCGCCGTGCTGGGGCCGGACGGCGAACAGCGCATCCGGGAGCTCGCCGAGCGGTCGCAGACGGCCGAAGGCCGCGCCCTGCGCGCTCACATGGTGCTGCGATCCCGGTTTGCCGAAGATCGCCTCGCCGCCGCCGTGCGCCGCGGCGTGACGCAATATGTCATCCTCGGCGCCGGCTTCGATACGTTCGCCGTGCGCCAGCCGGCGTGGGCGCAGGGGCTGCGCATCCTCGAAGTCGATCACGCCGGCACGCAGGAACTGAAGCGCGCGCATCTCGCGGCCGCCGGTCTCGTGGTACCGCCGAACGCCGGCTTCGCCACCATCGACTTCGAGCGCGAATCGCTGCGCGACGGACTGACGCGGCATGGCATCGCCACGACGGCCCGCACGTTCTTCTCCTGGCTCGGCGTGACCATGTACCTGCCGCTGGTCGCGATCGACGCCGTCCTGCGCTCGGTGGCGCAATTCCCGGACGGCAGCGAGATCGTGCTGACTTTCGCTGCCGCGAGCTCCACGCCGCGGCTCGTCGCAGAGCGCGCGGCGCATGTGGGCGAGCCGTGGCTGAGTTTCTTCGAGCCCGCCGAGATGCAAGACAAGCTGCGCGCGTGCGGCTTCACGACGATCGAGTTCCTGACCCCGGATGCGGCGCACGAACGCTACTTCCGCAATGGCTCGTCGCTCCCCACACCGCAGCGGACGACGATCGCTGCCGCCATCCGCTAGGCTCCGCTCGTGGTCGGCCCGGTCATTCATCACAGCAAGCCCGCGGCCGATATCGCGATCGACGAACCGTTGGTTCGCTCGCTGCTGCGCGAGCAACAGCCGGACCTCGCCGGGTTGCCGCTGCGTGAGATCGATTCCGGCTGGGACAACGCGATGTTCCGGCTCGGCGCCACCCTCGTCGTGCGCCTGCCGCGACGGGCCGCGGTCGCGCACCTGATCGAGCGCGAGCAGGAATGGCTGCCGCAACTCGCGCCGTTGCTGCCGATTCCCGTGCCGGCGCCGGTCCGCTTCGGCCAACCGGCCGCAAACTATCCCTCGCGCTGGAGCATCGTGCCGTGGCTGAGCGGCATCAATGCCGATCTGTGCGAGCCCCGCGACGACCAGGCCGAGCGGCTCGCCCATTTCCTGTGCGCCCTGCACCGACCCGCCCCCGCGAATGCCCCCCTGAATCCGTATCGTGGCGTGCCGCTGCGGGAGCGCGCGGAGCAGATCGTCGAGCGCATCCATCGCCTCGAACGGGAGACGACGCTGCTCGATCGCGAGATCGTGCGGATCTACCACGCTGCGATCGACGCGCCCGTCGATGTCGCGCCGACCTGGCTGCATGGCGATCTGCATGCCGGCAATCTGCTGGTAGACGACGGGGTGATCAGCGGCGTGATCGATTGGGGCGACATGACCCGCGGCGATCGTGCGACGGACCTGGCCACGCTGTGGATGAACCTCGGCGCGCGCAAAGCGCGCGACACTGCGATGCGCGCCTGCAATGGTGTCAGCGACGCGACGTGGCTGCGCGCGAAAGGCTGGGCTGTCTTTTTCGGTGTCACCCTTGGCACATCCGGACTCGCGGGCGATCAGCGCCACGCGCTGATGGCACGCCGTACGCTCGAACGGGTGGTCGCCGGGCCCTAGCAGACATTGACGTCCGAATCGGGCGAGTCTTCGCCGCGCATCGGCAGTACACCTTTGCGCATGATGAATCCCAGTGCGTTGCGCTCCTTCGCGAGCGCCCCGTCGTCCGAGCGCGAGTTGCAGATTCGAGCCTGGGTGAGCACGTTCGAAGCCGGGCTCACCGAGATCGGCCCGATGCCGCACGCCCTGGTCTGCATGCATGTGGGTCCGTCCGTCGAAGTTCGCTGCCTGCGCGGCGGGACGGTCCGCGAAGGCCGCGAAGTCGCGGGCGACCTGGATATCGTACCGGCGCGCACGGCAGTGTCATGGGAGATGAAACAGGAGGGCATGGCGCTGATCATCTGCGTGCCCGACGCACTGCTGCGCGCGGTCGCGGCCCGCCTGGACCGCGACCCCACCTCGATCGAGATCGCCGACCGCTTCCAGATGCGCGATCCGGTCATCGAGCACATCGGCTGGACGCTCAAGGCGGATATCGATTCGAACCTGGCCGGCGGCCGGTTGTTACGCGACAGCCTCGGCGTCGCGCTCGCGGCGCGGCTCCTGCAGCGGCACTACCGCGGCTCGCTGCCGATGCGCGAGATCCGCGGCGGCTTGACGCACACTAAGCTGGAGCGCGTCATCGCACACATCGAGGACAACCTCGCGAGCAAGCTGTCGCTGCCCGGCATCGCCGAGGTCGCCGGCATGAGCGTCTCGCACCTGAAGACGCTGTTCCGCAACTCCACGGGCGTGCCGGTGTACGAGTACGTGCTGCGACGGCGCGTCGAGCGCGCGCAATTCCTGCTGCGCAGTCACAAGCTGTCGATCGCGGAGATCGCGTCTGCGACGGGGTTCGCACACCAGAGTCATCTGGCGCGCCACATGCACCGGATCCTCGGCTACACCCCCTCGGCCGTGCGCCGCAAATCATCGAAGCAACCTGTGCTGCGCGCGGTGAACTGAGTTCTTGCTGCGGGCGCGGCAGGCCGATAGGCTTGCCGCCCATGAAAAAAATCACCGCCGCTCTCGTTCCCGCCGCCCTGCTCGCAGCCACCCTCGCCGCCCACGCCGCGCCCGCGAAAGACGCCGCGCCCGAGGACCAGCGCAGGCAAGCGCGTGAGATCTTCCAGAAGGTCATCTCGTTCCGCACCTCCGAGGGACTCGGCCAGGTGCCGGCCATGGCGCAGTATCTCGCCGAGCGCTTCCGGGCTGCCGGCTTTCCCGAAGGCGATATCCACATCCTGCCGGTCGGCGAAACGGCTTCGCTGGTCGTGCGCTATCGCGGTAACGGCCGCGGCGGCAAGCCGATCCTGCTGCTCGCTCACATGGACGTCGTGACTGCGAAGCCCGAAGAGTGGCAGCGCGATCCGTTCACGCTCATCGAGGAGAACGGCTATTTCTTCGGGCGCGGCACGCTCGACAACAAGCAGGGCGTGACGGTGCTGACGAGCACCTTCCTGCGCCTGAAGGGCGAGGGCTTCGTGCCGACCCGCGACCTGATCATCGCGTTCAGCGGCGACGAAGAGACCGGCATGCTGACCGCCGGCGATCTCGCGACCAAGAATCGCGCGCTGATCGACGCCGAGTACGCGCTCAACAGCGACGACGGCGGCGGTCAGCTCGACGAGCAGACCGGCAAGCCGCAGTACCTGAGCTTCATCGGCGCGGAGAAGATCTCCGCGACGTACGAGCTGACCGTGCGCAATCCGGGCGGTCACAGCTCCGCGCCGCGCGCCGACAACGCAATCTACGAGCTCGCCGATGCGTTGAAGTCGCTGCAGGCTTATCGCTTTCCGGTGAAGTACAACGACTGGACGCTCGGCAGCTTCAAAGCCACCGGTGCGGTGACGCCCGGTCCGCTCGGGGAGGCGATGACGCGCTTCGCGGCGAATCCTCAGGACGAAGCAGCCGCTGCAGAGCTCGCGAAAGTGCCGACCGAAGTCGGCAAGACGCGCACCACTTGCGTCGCGACGATGCTTCGCGGCGGTCACGCGTCGAATGCCTTGCCGCAGACGGCAACTGCGACCGTGAGCTGCCGCATCTTCCCCGACACGAGTGTCGAGGACGTCAAGGCGACGCTCCAGCAAGTGGTCGGCAAGAACGTGGAAGTGCGCTTCCTGGGCAGCACGCCGCCCGCAGGCGCTTCGCCGCTGCGCAAAGATGTGCTGGCGGCACTGACGAAGGCGGCGCACGCGCGCTTTCCGGGCATTCCGGTGGTGCCGGGCATGGTGCCGTGGGCGACCGACGGCGCGGTGTATCGCTCCGCGGGCATTCCCACGTACGGCGTGTCCGGCTCGTTCATCAAGGCGAGCGACAGCTTCAGCCATGGCCTCAACGAGCGTCTGCCGGTCGATTCCTTCTACGGCGAGCTCACGCACTGGTACGTGATGTTGAAGGAGCTCGCGGGCAAGCGCTGAGCCCCTGTCGGCGATCATCCGTCGCCGGAACTTGTCCGCTCACGATGGCGTTGCCGCATTAATGCACTCGTGAGTGGAGATCGCCATGAAAAAGCTGATGTTGTGGAGCCTTGCGGGCGGTATCGCCCTCGCCGTGACGGCCTATGCCGGTGACGACGCGATGAAGCATGGCTCCGGCCAGGCCGAGCTGAAGATGATGGATACGGATCACGACGGCAGCGTCTCGGCCGACGAGCACGCCGCCGGCGCGAAGAAGATGTTCCAGATGATGGACCAGGACGGCGACGGCATCGTCACCGCGCAGGAGATGGCAGCCGCGCACCAGGACATGCCGACCGGGCACACTGCCGACTCCGATACGCACACCGCCGATTCCGGCCGCATTCCGCAGGCCGACCCGTCGGCGAAGTCGTCCGATGCGAATGGCAATCCGATCAAGCCGATGCACAGCGCTTCCGCCGCCGCCAAGATCAAGATGATCGATACGGACGGCGACGGCACGATCAGCGCGGCGGAGCATGAGGCTGGCGCGCGCAAGATGTTCGACAAGATGGACAAGGACCACAACGGCAAGCTGAGCGCTGCCGAGATCCAGGCCGGCCACGACCAGATGATGCGGACCGCCGAGGATCAGTAGGCACGCAACGCAGGTCGGGCTTCAGTCCGACCGTTCTCGATGCGACGCCGGCTTCTCAGCCGGCGTCGTTGTTTCCACGACCGCTGCGCCCGTGTACGGTAGGGATCGTCATGGGCACGAAAGACAGCTCCTGGGCGACAGCAGGCTTCGGCGAGTCTGCCTATGCGGCACTCGCTCGCGGCATGCCTGCGTCGGAAGTCTGGTCGCTGCTGATGAACGCGATACGCGAACGCGCGGAACACCGCGCTCCCGGCGCGCTCACTCAGCAGTGGGAGAGCGACCGGTTCGTGCAGTTGGCGTACGTCGATCAACGCACGCTCGTCGATCTCGATGCGCATTTGCTGGCGGCCGCGCGCGAATTCGAGGCCGTGGAACTCTCGCCGCTCGCGCCGCTGGGCGTTTGTTCGAGTGTCGCGCTGACCACGCAGAATCGGGTCGTGTCGACCGTACGCGGCACCGAGGTCGTATCGGACCCGACCAACGTGCTGGCGCTGGAGAGCGCGCGACGACTGCGTGCCGATCAGACGCAGATCGTCAGGCTGTGCACGTCGCATCGCTGCGTGCGCGCGCAGGAAGTGCCGAAGCTGCCCGGGTTCGCGGCGCACTTCCGGATGTTCTGCATGAGCAGCGCGGGGCACGAACAGAAGGATCAGACCTTCGTGACCGATGCATTGCTGCATCACATCCGCACGCACCTGCAGGGGCTGGATCGGCTCGAGCAGCACGGCTATCGCTTCCCGAATCGCCGCGTGCGTCTGCTTTGCACTGCAGAGCGCGCGCCGCTGGCGCGACGCATCGCCGCTGCGACCACAGATGTGTCCGTGTCGATGGAGTCTCTGGAGAAGCAGTACTACGACGGCTTGCGCTTCATGATTGGCGCCCTGGACCGCAACGGTCAGGACATTCCGCTGATCGACGGCGGCGCGTTCGACTGGCTGCACAAGCTCGCAGCGAACCGCAAGCTGGTGTTCGTCGCGAGCGCGATCGGCTCCCAACTCGCCGCGTACCTGTATCGGGTGCCGGTGCCGGTGCCGGGAGAGAAAAACGGGTAAAACTCAGCGGTGCAGCAAATTGCTGCGCTGCTGAGTTTCCCCTCTATTTCTCTCCCGGCACCGTCTATGGCTGAGCGAGCTGCGTGATGCCGCGCTTGCGCTTCTCTTCCGCGACCATCGCGCGCACGTCGGCGAGTAGCTTCTTCGCGTCGTAGACGATGCCGTCCTTGATCGTGTACTTCACGCCGCCGACGCGGTGCGCCTTGCCGTCGTCGCCGAGACGGATGTGGCCGGTGCCGTACAGCACCTTGAGATTCGCCAGCGGGTTCTCGTCGAGGATCGCGAGGTCGGCGAGCTTGCCGGGCTCGACGCTGCCGATGCGGTCGGCCGCGCCGAGCGCCTGGGCGCCGTACATCGTTGCCGAGCGGATCACTTCCAGCGGATGGAACCCGGCCTCGCGCAGCAGCTCCAGCTCCTGGATCGTGCCGAAGCCGTACAGCTGATAGATGAATCCCGAGTCCGAGCCGACGGTGACACGCCCGCCGCGATTCTTGTAGTCGTTCACGAACGCCATCCACAACCGATAGTTCTCGCGCCACGCGACTTCGTCCTCGGTGCCCCAGTCGAAGAAGAAGCTGCCATGGTTGTCGCGATTCGGCGTGTAGAAGTCCCACAGCTGCGGCAGCGTGTACTCATCGTGCCAGTCGGCGCGCCGCGCCCGCATCAGGTCGCGCGAAGCGAGATAGATGGTGAAGGTCGGATCGAGCGTGAAGTCCAGGCCGAGCAGCTCCTTGATGACCGACTCGTACTTCTCGCTGCCGGGCTTCGCCGCCTGCTGCCACAGCCGGCCCGCCTGGCCGAAGCGATCCTGCTCGTTGTTGTAGTTGTACGCCGGCGGATAGTGCTGCACGGTGCGATCGTCGAACAGCGCCTCCGGCAAGCCGTACCAATGCTCCATCGAGGTCAGGCCCCAGCGCGCCGTCGTCAGGACGTTGACCCGCGTGACGTCGAGCTGAGCGTGGTGGCACGCGCTGCGCATGCCCTGCTTCTTCAGCTCATCGAACACTGCCTCGAGCACGTCGGGGCGATAGCCGAAGCACTTCATGCCGACCGCACCCTTCGCCTTCATCTCGCGCACCCAGCGGCGGCCGTCCTCGGGCTTGGTGATCGGCGGGTCGGGCGTGAAGAACACGTACGGGAAGATGCGCGGCGCAGTGATCTCGTTGCGCTCGCTGCGCTTCTCCTCGCTGACGCACCACTCGACGCCGTTGCCGCAGCCGGGATCGCGGATCGTCGTGATGCCGTGGCCCATCCACAGCTTGTAGACGTACGTGGCCGGCACCCCCTGCTCTTCCCCGCCGATGTGGCCGTGCATGTCGATCAACCCCGGCAGCACGTAGTGCCCGCGCAGATCGATTTCGCGGCCGCCGGCCGCGAGCTTCGGACGCTGCGGATCTTCCTTGACCCCGCCGGGCGCGCCGACCGACGCGACCCGCACGATCCGATTGCCTTCGATGACGATATCGGCCGGGCCGAACGCGGGCGCCCCGGTGCCGTTGATCACCGTGACGTTGCGCAGGATGAGCTGCGAGTACGGTCCATCGCCTTCCTGCCGCGGCGGCGCTGGCGCGACTTTCGGCGGCGGTTGCGGCTCGCTCGCCGCAGCGGCCGGCCCGGCATGAATCGTCCACCCGAGCACGCAACAGCAGGCCAAGAGGACTCGACGCATGAAAAATCTCCCTGCAACGGCAGGTGCGGATGATGCCCCAAGGAACGAAGCCCGGCGAGCTTGCGTTTCTAGCGCATGAGCGAGCAATCGAAATTCGTGACAGCGCTGTTCCGCAGTTCCGAAGCGGCAGAGCGAGCGTATCGGGCCGCGTTGGCGCTCGGCTACGAGGACCAGGACGTCAACGTCGTGGTCTCGGACGAGACGCGCGACCGGCTGGTGACGGATGCGCGGCATCCGAACCTGCAGAGCAATGCTGCCGAGAGCGCCGAGAAGCCTGCCAAAGGCGCGGACCTCGGCGGCCCGACCGGCGGCGCCTTCGGCACGATCGCGCCGGTGATCGCTGCAGTCGGCACTGCTGTGCTGATTCCAGGCCTGGTGTTTGCGGGACCTATCGCAATTGCCTTGACCGCCGCCGGTGCAGTCGGCGTCGCCGGCGGGCTCATCGGTGCGCTCAAGGATTGGGGAGTACCGCAGGATCGTCTGCGCGACTACGAAGCAGCGGTGCGCGACGGCTCGATCCTCCTGGGCGTCAAAGCACGATCGGACGACGACGCGCAGCGGCTCGAGCAACAGTGGCACAAGGAAGGCGGCCGCGTTTGAGCTAGGCTGGCGGCATGAAAGCCGCCGCTCCATTCGCCTGCGCGCTCGCGCTCGTCAGTCCCGCGCAGCTCTGGCAGCCCGACCTCGTCTCGACCGACAAATCGGAAGTACGCATCACCTTCAGTCCCGACGGCCAGCGCATGCTGTGGGGCGCGATCGGCTGGACCGGCGGCGCCGGCGGCTGGGACATCTACGAGAGCGAGCGCACGAGCGGCGGCTGGAGCGCGCCGCGCGTCGTCTCGTTCGATTCGAGCGCCAACGATTTCGATCCTTCCTTTGCGCCCGACGGCTCGGGCGTCTACTTCTTCTCCAACCGCGACGGCGGCTTCGGCAAGGACGACATCTACTTCGCGCCGTTCGATGCGAGCACGGGTCGCTACGGCCCGGCCGCAAATCTCGGCAAGGAGATCAACACCGCAGGCGATGAGTGGGCGCCGGTCGTGTCGCCCGACGGCGAGCGGCTGATGTTCGCGAGCGACGGACACGGCGGGCGCGGCAAGCACGACCTGTTCGTCGCGCATCGCAGCGGCAAGACGTGGGGACGGAGCGAAGGCCTGGATGCGCTGAACACGCCCGACGAGGACTTCGACGCGAGCTTCCTGCGCGATGGCCGATCGGTCGTCTACAGCTCCGGCAAGTTCGAAGACGATTCCGTCGTGCTGTACGTCGCGGAGTTTCGCAACGACCGCTACGCGCCGCGTGAGCGCTTGCCGGCGGCGGTGAATTCGCAGAAGCAGGGAGCGTGGACCTTCGGACCTTCGATCTCTGCGCACGATCCCGGCGCTCTGTACTTCACCTCGCAGCACCGGCAGGCCCGCGGCCGCGCCGACATTTATCGGATCGAATACCAGCTGCGGAACCAGTGACTGTCGGAATCGTCTGATTGACGGTTGCGCGCGGCGCGAGCGCAATTCGCTTTCCCTTCATGGATCGAACCTCGTGACGCTTCTACATCACTGGGTCCGCTACGCGGTCCTGCTCCTGTTTGCGGGTAGTGGCACTCTCGTACACTTTCGTGGACGTGTCCGGCACACGCTGCCGCGCCAGCTCACCGATCACTCGACGTTCATGGCGCCGTACAACGCGCTCATGTACCTGTGGTCCGCGGTGCCGAACCAGCCGTTCATCCCGCTGCGCTACTTTCCGGAGCTCGCGGCGCTGCAGCTGTTCGCGGACGGGCACATCCGCGCGGCCGCGAAATACAACGACCTCGGCTTCAACTCCTTCTTCCGCAGCGGCTGGAAGCGCTTCTATCTGAAGTGGTACGGCGACTTTCTGCCTTCGGCGCAATCATTGTGTCCGCGCACCGCCGAGCTGCTCGCGGAGATCCCGTCGGTGCACGCAGCGATGTTCGCACTGCTGCCGCCAGGCTCGCGGCTGGTCGCACACCGCGATCCGTTCGCCGGCTCGCTGCGCTATCACCTCGGCCTGTCGACGCCCAACTCCGAGGAATGCCGCATTTTCGTCGACGGCAACCGCTACTACTGGCAGGACGGCGAGCCCGTCGTGTTCGACGAAACCTTCATTCACCGCGCGGAGAATCGCACTGACATGCCGCGGATCATCTTGTTCTGCGACGTCGAGCGGCCGCTGTCCAATCCGCTCGCGCGTGCACTCAACCGTTTCATCGGCCAACCGTTGGCGCGCGCGGCGGCAACGCAAAACGTCGCAGGCGAGAAAGTCGGCGCGCTGAATCGGCTGTTCGGCTACGCGTATCGCTTCCGCCTGCTCGGCAAGCGGATCAAGGCCTGGAACCGCACGCTGTACTACGCGCTCAAGTGGGCGCTGCTCGGCGCGCTGGCTTACGTGATTTTCGTGAACGTCAGCTAGCGGGCAAGCGGCGCCAGCGTCTTCTCGAACCAGTGATGCGCGTAGGGCTCGTCGTTGAACGCCCGCACTTCACGATAGCCGCTGCGGCGATACAGCGCCTGCGCTTCCTTGAGCGTCTGGTTCGTTTCGAGCCGCAGCAGACGCAGACCGTGCTCTCGCGCCGTCTGCTCCAGCAGCTGTAGCACTCCTTTCCCGACGCCGAGCCCGCGCATCGAGGCATCGACCCACATGCGCTTGATCTCGCCGACTCCGCCGTCCTTGACTTTCAACGCCCCGCAGCCGACTGGCTGAAGCGCGTTGCGCGCAATGACAAAGTAGCCGGCCGGCGGCGTGAGCTCCGCCGCACTCGCAGAGATACTCAGCGCAGGATCGAAGCCGCTGTCGAAGCGCCGAGCCAACTCGGTGTAGTACTGCCGCAAACACCAGGCCGCGTCGACGCCATCAGCCGGCTCGATCCCGATCCGGATTGCAGATGCGTTGAGCTGCTGCGTGTCCATCGGCTGACTCTAGTCAGCCGATGCTGCACGAGGCCAATAACGGTTTCGTCTAGCCCGATGCCCTTCTGAACGGCGAGACCACCGACTGCGCGGCGCGCTCGGCGGAGAGGATCGTGTTGTGCAGGAGCATCGTGACGGTCATCTGGCCGACGCCGCCCGGTACCGGCGTGATGTACGACGCCTTGTCCTTTACGCGCTCGAAATCCACGTCGCCGACGATGCGCCCGTCCGGCAGGCGGTTGAAGCCGACGTCGATGACGACGGCGCCGGTGCGCACCATCTGCGGCACGATCAGGTTCGGCACGCCGGCTGCGACCACCAGAATGTCCGCGAGCAGCGTGTACTGCCCGAGATCGCGCGTCTTGATGTGACAGATCGAAACCGTCGCTTCCTGCTGCATCAGCATGAGCGCCGTCGGCTTGCCCACGAGGTTGCTCGCGCCGACCACCACGACGTTGCGGCCTGCGACGGGAATCTGCTCGTACTCGAGGATCTTCTGCACGCCGTACGGCGTGCACGGCGAGAACACGGTGTTGCCCGTGACCAGTCCGCCCATGTTGTAGAGGTGGAAGCCGTCGACGTCCTTCTCGACCGAGATCTGCTCGACCACGCTCGCGACGCGGATCTGCGGCGGCAGCGGCAGCTGCACCAGGATGCCGTGGATCGTCGGATCGTCATTGAGCGCCTGGATGCGCGCGAGCAGCTCGCTTTCGCCGACGCTCGCGGGCAGCTCGATCAGCTCCGAGCGGATGCCGACCTGCTTGCAGCCCGCGATCTTGCCGCGCACGTACGAGCGTGACGCCGGGTTGTCGCCGACCAGAATGACGGCGAGCGCCGGCGTGACGCCGTGCCGGGTTCGAAGATCATCGACGCGCAGCTTGTACTCACCCCGCAGCTGGTCTGCGATCGCTTTGCCGTCGATGATCTTGGCAGTCATGGAGAAAGTGATGGAGGTGATGAGGTGATGGACGTGATGAGGCGTACTACCTCATCACCCCATCACGTTTATCACTCAATATCTATAGTGGTCCGCCTTGTACGGACCCTGCTGCTGGACGCCGATGTACTTGGCCTGCTCCGCGCTGAGCTGCGTCAGCTTCGCGCCGAGCTTGGCGAGCTGCAGCCGCGCCACTTTCTCGTCGAGATGCTTCGGCAGCACGTACACGCCGACCGGGTACTTCGAGTTGTTCACGTGCAGCTCGATCTGCGCCAGCGTCTGGTTGGCGAACGAGGAGCTCATGACGTACGAAGGATGACCGGTGCCGCAGCCGAGATTCACCAGGCGGCCTTCAGCCAGCAGGATGATCCGCTTACCGTCGGGGAAGATGATGTGATCGACCTGCGGCTTGATGTTCTCCCAGCGGTACTGCTTGAGCGCCGCCACGTCGATCTCGTTGTCGAAGTGGCCGATGTTGCAGACGATGGCGTTGTTCTTCATCTTCTTCATGTGCTCGTGCGTGATCACATGCAGATTGCCGGTGGCGGTCACGAAGATGTCGCCCTTGTCGCAGGCATCGTCCATGGTCACGACGCGATAGCCTTCCATCGCCGCCTGCAGCGCGCAGATCGGGTCGATCTCGGTGATCCACACCTGCGCCGAGAGCGCGCGCAGCGCCTGCGCCGAGCCCTTGCCGACGTCGCCGTAGCCGCACACGACCGCGATCTTGCCGGCGACCATCACGTCGGTGGCGCGCTTGATGCCGTCGACCAGCGACTCGCGGCAGCCGTACAGGTTGTCGAACTTGCTCTTGGTGACCGAGTCGTTGACGTTGATCGCGGGGAACGCCAGCGCGCCGTCCTTCGCCATCTGGTACAGGCGCTTCACGCCGGTCGTGGTCTCCTCGCTCACGCCCTTGATCTGCTTCAGGCGAGTCGAGTACCACTTCGGGTCGACCTTCAGCTTGGCGCGGATCGAGTTGAACAGCGACGTTTCTTCTTCGCTGCCGGGCTTCGCGATCACGCTCGCGTCGGTCTCGGCGCGCGCGCCGAGGTGCAGCAGCAGCGTGGCGTCGCCGCCGTCATCGAGGATCAGGTTGGAAAATTGTTTTTCTCCCTTGGCGCCGTCGGTCCACTCGAAGATGCGGTGGGTGTAGTCCCAGTACTGATCGAGCGACTCGCCCTTGTGCGCGAATACCGCAGTGCCCTTGGCGGCGATCGCCGCGGCGGCGTGGTCCTGGGTCGAGAACACGTTGCAAGAAGCCCAGCGCACCCGCGCGCCGAGCGCCTGCAGCGTCTCGATCAGCACTGCCGTCTGGATCGTCATGTGCAGCGAGCCGCTGATGCGCGCGCCTTGCAGCGGCTGCGATTTCGCGAATTCCTCGCGAATCGCCATCAGGCCCGGCATCTCGGTTTCGGCGATCAGGATCTCCTTGCGACCCCAATCGGCAAGCCCCAGGTCGGCGACCTGGAAATCGTTCTTGGAAGCAACGTTCGCAACTGCGCTCATGCTCAGTCTCCTGTACTCACAAAGTTAGGAGGGCGCCGTTGCCGTTATTGGCAATGCGCGCCGAGCCTGACAGCGGCGAGGAAGGACTCCTGGCCCTGCTGCAGCGCCCCTCGGCGCGCGGAGATCGAAGTCTAGCAGAAATGGGGACATTCCCCATTTCCGGCTGAGTAGCGAGCTTTTATCGCAAGCCGTGTCCGGAAATGGGGAATGTCCCCATTTCCTCAACCGGTGGCCGCGCGCTTCCCGCCGGCATCTGCCGCGAGCGCTTCGGCCTTGTCCGTCTTTTCCCAGGAGAACTCCGGCTCGGAGCGGCCGAAGTGGCCGTAGGCGGCGGTCTTCGAATAGATCGGCCGCAGCAGGTCGAGCATCTGGATGATGCCCTTCGGCCGCAGGTCGAAATGCTTGCCGACCAGCTCCTCGAGCTTCTCGTCGGAAACTTTGCCGGTACCGAACGTCGTCACCATGATGCTGGTCGGCTTCGCTACGCCGATCGCGTACGACACCTGCACCTGCGCCTTGGTCGCGAGGCCCGAGGCCACGATGTTCTTCGCGACGTAGCGCGCGGCGTATGCCGCCGAGCGGTCCACCTTCGACGGATCCTTGCCGGAAAACGCGCCGCCGCCGTGCGGCGCAGCGCCGCCGTACGTGTCGACGATGATCTTGCGGCCGGTGAGGCCGCAGTCGCCCTGCGGTCCGCCGATGACGAAGCGACCGGTCGGGTTGACGAGATAGTGCACCTTCTTGCCCATCATCTCCTTGGGCAGCACCGGCTTGATGACTTCTTCGATCACCGCCTCTTCCAGCGCCTTGTGCTCGATCTCCGGATGATGCTGCGTCGACAGCACGACGGTGTCGATATCTTTCGGCCGGCCGTCGACGTACTTCACCGTCACCTGCGACTTCGCGTCGGGCCGCAGCCAGGCTAGCTTGCCCTGCTTGCGCAGCTGCGCCTGCCGCTGCACCAGCCGGTGCGCGAGGAAGATCGGCAGCGGCATCAGCTCCGGCGTTTCGTCGCACGCGTAGCCGAACATCAGGCCCTGATCGCCTGCGCCCTGGTCGAGATTCAGGCCGCGGCCTTCGTCGACGCCTTGCGCGATATCCGGCGACTGCTTGCCATAGGCAGCAAGCACCGAGCAGCTCTTGTAATCGATGCCGTATTCGCCGTTGTCGTAGCCGATCCGCTTGATCGCGTCGCGCACGATGGCCTGATAGTCGACGACGGCGTTCGAAGTGATCTCGCCGGCGAGCACCACCAGCCCGGTGGTGCACAGCGTTTCGGCGGCGACGCGCGCGTATTTGTCCTGCGCCAGGAAGGCGTCGAGGATCGCGTCGGAGATCTGGTCCGCGACCTTGTCGGGATGACCTTCCGAAACGGACTCCGAGGTAAACAGGAAGCTGCTGCTGCTCATGAATGAAGACCCTTGCTCTGCAAATTCTGGCCGAAGGCGGTGCGATAACGCTGCTCGAACTCGCTGCGCGTGAAGCGGTGGTTCTGCGTGCCGCGTGCTTCGATCTTGATGGCGCCGAGGAGCGACGCGATGCGTCCCGTCGTCTCCCAGTCGCAGCCGTGCAGCAGGCCATGAATGAGGCCTGCGCGATACGCATCGCCGCAGCCGGTCGGATCGACCACGGCCGCGGCCTTCGCGCACGGAATGCGGATCTCGCCCTGGCGGGTGTGGATCACCGAGCCCTCGCCGCCGCGCGTCACGATCACCGCCTCCACTTGCTGCAGCGCCTGGGCAGCCGTCCACCCGGTCTTCTGCTGCAGCACCTGCCACTCATAATCATTGACAGCGAGCCAGGTCGCCTGCGCGATGAACGCGCGCAACTGCTCGCCATCGAACATCGGCAACCCCTGTCCCGGATCGAACACGAACGGGATGCCGGCCTGCGCAAACTGCGCCGCGTGCTGGACCATGCCGTCGCGGCCGTCCGGCGCGACGATGCCGATCGCGACTTCGCCCGCGTCCTGCACGCGATTGAGGTGCGAGCTGCCCATCGCCCCGGGATGAAACGCCCAGATCTGGTTGTCGTCCAGGTCGGTCGTCACGAAACCCTGCGCGGTGTGCTCGCTGTCGAGCACTTTCACGTAATCCGTCGGCACGCCTGCCTGCCGCAGCCAATCCGCGTAAGGCGCGAAATCCTTGCCGACCGTCGCCATCGGATAGCCGGCGTCCCCCAGCAACCGCAGGTTGTAGGCGATATTGCCGGCGCAGCCGCCGAATTCCCGCCGCAGCTGCGGCACCAGGAACGAGACATTCAGCATGTGGATCTTGTCGGGAAGAATGTGCTGCTTGAACCGCCCTTCGAACACCATGATGGTGTCGTAGGCGATCGAGCCGCAGATCAGGGCCTTTTTGGACAATGTCAAAATGGGTGCTCCGGTTCCGCCCGCAAGGCCCTACGGGCCTGTCCCGATGTCGCAACCGGCCTGGGCGCGGCATTGTAGTGCAAACCTCCGGGCCACCGCAGCCGCCCGGAAGGGCTCCGGGCCGCCCGAACGGCCCGGCCGGCCAGGAGAGGGCATGACCCGATCGAACCGTCGCGACCGCTCAAGCGTTAAGCCGGCGTCCGGCACAGGCCTGGAGGCCCGTTTGGTCAACGCGGATCATCAGAGGCTGTTAGCGATCGCCGACAGTAACGAATCCTTGCCACCCCCCGCGCTCGATCCCGCCGGGGCGGATCCGATCTCGATTCTGCTGGTCGAGGACGAAGGGCTCATCGCGCGCGACCTGGAAGACACGTTGACGCGGCTCGGCTACCGCATCAGCGGGGTCGCCAGCGAAGGCAGCGAGGCGATCGAGATGGCGCGCGACCTGCACCCGCAGCTGGTGGTCATGGATGTGAGCCTGCGCGGCGAGATCGACGGCATCGACGCGGCCTGCGAGATCCAGAAGGACGCGCCGGTGCCCGTGATTTTCCTGACCGGCCACACCGATACCGAAACCCTGCAGCGTGCGGTCCTCACCGGACCGCTCGGCTACCTCATCAAGCCGTTCCAGGAAACCGACCTGCGTGCCGCGATCGAAGTCGCGATCCACAAGCATCGCTCCGACCTCGCGCGCCGCGAGCGCGAGGAGCGGCTGCGGCGCAGTGCCGAGAACCTGTCGCTGATCGACGAGCTGACGCAGCTGCGGAACCGCCGCGGCTTCTTCGAGCTGGCAGAGCAGGCGTTGCAGAGCGCGCGGCGCGAGCAGCAGACGATGGCGCTGTTCTTCATGGACCTGAACGGCCTGAAACAGATCAACGACACGCTCGGGCACATGACCGGCGACGACGCGCTGCGCGACACCGCCTCGGTGCTGCGGCACACGTTCCGCGGCTCCGACATCGTCGCGCGCTTCGGCGGCGACGAGTTCGTGGCGCTGGCGCACCTGCACAGCGAGCTCGACATCGAAACGCTCAGCGCCCGCCTGCGCGAGCACCTGCGTGAATTCAACGCCCAGCGGATGCGGCCCTACGAGGTCGACCTCAGCATCGGCGCGACGCTGATCCAGGATGTCGCGGGCGAAGATCTCGAAGCATTCATCGCGCGCGCGGACGAAGCGATGTATCGCGAGAAGCGCCGCGGCCCGTCGCCTTCCTGACCGCGTCGGAGCATTGGCGGTATCCTCCGCCGATGCACGCCTCACCTGACGCCGATCCCGCCACGTGGCTCGCCGAGCTCGCGCAGCGCCATCCCGATCGACCCTTGCTGCGAACACCGGATCGACAGCAGTACAGCTACGGCGCAATGGATCGGCTCGTGGAGCGGATCGCGGCGGCATTGGCTCAGCGCGCCGTGGCGCCCGGCGACCGCGTAGTCGCCCAGGTCGAGAAATGTCCCGAGGCGGTCGCACTCTATCTCGCGTGCCTGCGTAGCGGCGCAGTCTTCGTGCCGCTGAACACCGCGTACACGACCGCGGAGATCGATTACTTTCTCGGCGACGCCGAGCCGAAAGTCGCGGTCGGCGTCGCGAAGCGCGGCATTGCGCTCGGCGAACTCGCCCCCACCCTACCCTCGCCCGCCATGCAGGGAAGGGAAGGACAATGGGCGGGGACCGACCTCGCAGCATTGCTGTACACGTCCGGCACGACTGGACGCTCCAAAGGCGCGATGCTCACGCGTGCCAACCTCGCGACCAACGCAGTCGCCCTCGCGCAGGCGTGGCGCTTCACCGCCAGTGACGTGCTGCTGCATGCCTTGCCGATCTTTCACGTGCACGGGCTGTTCGTCGCCATCAATACCGTGCTCGCATCTGGCAGCTCGATGCTGTTCCTGCCGAAGTTCGACGCCGAGGAAGTCGTGCGTCTGCTGCCGGAAGCCACGGTGATGATGGGTGTGCCGACCTTCTACACGAGACTGCTGCAGCATCCAGCGTTCACGCGTGAACGGACGGCGAACATTCGCGTGTTCGTTTCCGGCTCGGCGCCGCTGCTCGCCGAGACGCACCGACAATTCCAGGCACGCACGGGGCACGCGATCCTCGAGCGCTACGGCATGAGCGAGACGCTGATGAATACCTCCAATCCGTACGACGGCGAGCGCGTCCCGGGCTCCGTCGGGCCGGCGCTGCCCGGCGTCGAGGTGCGGATCGCCGACCCGCAGACCGGGACGCCGCTGCCCGCTGTCGGTGCGGTCGGCATGATCGAAGTACGTGGCCCGAACGTCTTCCGGGGCTATTGGCGCATGCCGGAAAAAACCGCCGCGGAGTTCCGCAAGGACGGTTACTTCATCACCGGCGACGTCGGCCGCCTCGACTCGCGAGGCTATCTGTTCATCGTCGGCCGGGCGAAGGACCTGATCATCAGCGGCGGTTACAACGTGTATCCGGTGGAAGTCGAGACCGAGCTCGATGCGCTGGCGGGCGTCGCGGAGAGCGCTGTGATCGGCGTGCCGCATCCGGACTTCGGCGAAGGCGTCACGGCCGTGGTCGTGCCCCGTCCCGGTGCAGCGCTCGACGAGGCGCTGCTGCGCACGGCGCTGGAACAGCGGCTCGCGAAGTACAAGCTGCCGAAGCGCATCGTGTTCGTGAGCGAAATGCCGCGCAACGCGATGGGCAAGGTGCAGAAGGCAGCGCTGCGGGACGCTTACCGCGGGCTGTACAATTCCGCCAACTCCGGCAACTGAGCGTCCGACTTGCCCGCCACCCTCATCGACGGCCGTGCCATCGCCGAACAGCTCCGCGCCCGCATCGCCGCGCGCACCGCAATGCTCGCCGGCCAGTCGATCGTGCCCGGTCTAGCGGTCGTGCTCGTCGGCGACGATCCCGCGAGCCAGGTGTATGTCGGCAGCAAGACCAAGCAGGCCGAGGCGGCCGGCATCCGTCATTTCGATCATCGGCTGCCGGCGACTACGAGCACGGCGCAGCTGACCTCGCTCGTGCAGGACCTGAACGCGCGCCGTGACGTGCACGGAATTCTCGTGCAGCTACCGCTGCCGGCGGGTGTCGACAGCGCCGCGGTGCTGGCCGCGATCGACCCTGCCAAGGACGTCGACGGATTTCACGCCGTCAATGCCGGACGCCTCGCGCTCGGCCAGGAGGCAACCGTGCCGTGCACGCCGCTCGGCTGTCTGATCCTGATCCGCCACGTCATGCCGCAGATGGCAGGCAAACGCGCGCTCGTCATCGGGCGCTCGAACATCGTCGGCAAGCCGATGGCGCAGCTGCTGCTGCAGAACGACTGCACTGTCACGATCGCTCATTCGCGCACGCGCGATCTGCCGGCGTTGTGCGGCGAGTCGGAGATCCTGGTGGCGGCGATCGGCAGGCCGAGGGCGGTGGCCGGCGAGTGGATCAGGCCGGGCGCAGTCGTCATCGACGTGGGCATCAACAGGATCGATGACGGCAGCGGCAAGACGCGCCTGGTCGGCGATGTCGACTATGCGGGTGCGTTGGCGCGCGCGGGAGCGATCACGCCGGTGCCGGGCGGCGTCGGACCGATGACGATCGCCTGCTTATTGCTCAATACGCTCAACGCCGCGATCCGCGCGCATGCGGGTGGGGAACTGCTGAAGGCGTGAAGCCTGCTCAGGCGCTGGCTTTCACTGCGTGCAGGATCTGCACCTTGCGCCAGTCGCCGAACCGGTAGTAGAGCGTGCCCAGCACCACGCCGACGATCGAGCCCACCGGGAAGCTCCACCAGATCGCATCCTCGCCCCAGCGCGGCGCCAGGCCGTACGCGAATGGAATGCGGGCGAGCCACAGCGACGCGAAGATCACGATCAGCGGACCGATCACCGCGCCCGTCGCGCGCACCGTGCTGATCAGCACGATCGTGGCGCCGAACAGGATGAACGACCACAACGCGATGACGTTCGCGTGCTCGGCGATCGCCAGCGCCGCACTGCCCGCGGGCAGGAACAACGCCAGGACGTGCCTGTTGAGCATCCAGACGACCAGCACCAGCAGGCCGGTCATTGCGGCGTTGATGCCTACGCCGGCCCACGTCGTCTGCGATACGCGCTCCCAGCGGCCTGCACCGATGTTCTGTGCTGCCATCGCAGTCACGGCCGCACCGACGGCGAACACCGGCATTTGCACGTAGGTCCACACTTGCACCGCGGCGCCAAAAGCCGCCGCCGTGTTGGTGCCGTAGCTGTTGATCAGTCCCAGCACCGTGAGCATCGACGACGACACGATCAGCATCTGCAGCCCCATCGGCAAGCCGCGCATCACCAGTACTTTGACGATGTTCAGATCGAGCCGCAGGTAGTGCAGCTCGTCGCGGTGAATGCACAGGAAGTGCTTGCGCCGGTACAGCAGCACCAGCATCGCCAGCAGGGTCGTGGATTGCGCGATCAAGGTCGCCAGCGCCGAGCCGGCAATCCCCAGTCCCGGCACCGGTCCCCAGCCGAAGATCAGCAGCGGATTGAGCGCTATGTCCAGGCCCACGGACACGAACATGAAAATGAAGGGTGTGCGGGCATCGCCGGCGGCGCGCAGGGTCATCGCTACATAGATGTAGAAAAACATCGGCAGCGTGGCGATGAAGATGATGCGCAGATAGCTCACCGCGTACGGCATCGCATCCGGCGGCGTGCTCATCAAGTGCAGGATCGGCCCCGCGGTCAGCGCGCCGATGACGGCAGTAGCCAGCGACAGCAGGACGATGAAGACCGCGCTGCTGCCGACGACACGCTTGGCCTGTTGCAGATTTTTCGCACCGATGCTCTGGCCCACCATGATGCCGGTGGCGATGACCACGCCGAACACGGCGGCCATCAGCAGGAACAGCACCATGTTGGAGTTGGTGGTGGCGGTCAGCGGCGCTTCCCCCAGGAAGTGGCCGACCCAGACAGCATTCACCGACGCGTTGAGCGATTGCAGGACGTTGCTGCCCAGGGTGGGCAGCGTGAATGCGATCAGGGTACGGGTGATCGGCCCCTGCGTCAGGTCCATTGCCTTCATCGCAGCGGCCCCGCGCAGATCATTCGCCGTCGTCGTCCGCCGTGCCGCGTCCGACCGTCTGGAACAGCTTGTCGAGCGTAGCGTACAGCGCGTAGCGGTCCGCCTCGCTCAACGTCATGAGCACCTCGGCCTGGCGCTTGCGAGCCACCGGCAGCACCGAACGATACAGCGACCGCCCTTTCGAGGTGATCGACACCATCACCGGTGCGGCGAGGGCTTCGGCGGAGCGCGAGCCGCGCTCGCGGATGATCTTCATCCTGGTCAGGCCGCGCTTCGCCATGACGCGCAGCGTGCGGCTCACCTGGCCCTTGTCCATGCCGCTGCGCGCGGTCACTTCGGAAAAACGCAGTGGCGAAAAGCGCGCAACCAGCGCGAGCAGCCGCCACTCCGGCAGGCTCAGGTCGAAATCCTCCAGATAGGCTTTGGTCAGATTCGTCCGCAGCGCATTCGACAGGCGATTCATGCGGAAGGTCAGGAAGTCCTCGACGTTCAGGCCCGAGCCGCTGCGCGGCAGCTTGAGCCAGGGACAGGACGACCGGGGTGTCGGCCGCATGCGCGGCCTGTGTTGCTGCATTCTGGTCACTGGGAAATCCAACGGCGCGGGCGCCGGCAATCGTCAGGGTGCACGATTTTGCCGCATCGAGCCGCTGTTGAATAGGACACGAGCCGCAAGAAAAGTCAGGCTCACGCCTGACGGAGCACGTAACGCTGCAGCTTCCCCGTGGGCGTTTTTGGCAACTCGGGTACGAATTCCACGGCGCGTGGATACTTGTACGGGGCAATCGCGCGCTTCACGTGCTCCTGCAACTCGCGTGCGAGCGCGTCGCCGGCGCTGTGACCTGCGCTGGTCACGACGAACGCCTTGACGATCTGGCCGCGCTGCTCATCGCGCGCGCCGACCACTGCACACTCCCGCACCGCCGGATGCTGCAGCAATGCAGCCTCCACTTCCGGCCCGGCGATGTTGTAGCCGCCCGAGATGATCATGTCGTCGGCGCGCGCCTGGAACCAGAAGTAGCCGTCGGCGTCGACGTAGTAGCGATCGCCGGTGACATTCCAACCGTTCTGTACGTACTCGCGCTGACGCGCGTCGTCGAGATAGCGGCAGCCGCTCGGGCCCTTCACCGCGAGGCGCCCCGCGTTCGGCGGCGACAGCGGGCGCCCGTGCTCGTCGAGGATGCAAGCCTGGTAGCCGGGCAGCGGCTTGCCGGTCGCGCCCGGACGAATGTCGCCGCCCTTCGCGGAAATGAAGATGTGGATCATCTCGGTCGCGCCGATGCCGTCGATGATGCGCAGGCCGGTCGCCTCGTGCCATGCATCGGAAGTTGCCTTTGGCAGTGCTTCGCCGGCGGAGATGCAGCGGCGCAGGCTCGAAATGTCGCGGCCGGCGACGAGCGGCGTCAGCGCACGATAGGCAGTCGGCGCCGTGAACAGCGCGGTCGCGCGAAACCGGGCGATAGTCTCGAGCAGGTGCTCGGGCGTCGGCTGCTCGACCAGCGCGACGGCGCCGCGACCGCCGAGCGGGAACACGAGCAGCGCCCCCAGACCGAAGGTGAAGCCGAGCGGCGGACTGCCGGTGTAGATGTCTTCCGGCGACGTTTCCAGCAGATGGCGGCCGACGATGTCGCGCATCACCAGCACGTCGCGATGGAAGTGCATGGTCGCCTTCGGATTGCCGGTGGTGCCCGACGTGAAAGCCAGCAGGCAGACGTCGTCAGCAGCTGTCGCGACGTTGTGGAACACGTCCGTGCGCTGTGCCATCAGGCGCTCCAGGCCGCCGTCGCCGTAGGTTGCGACGTGCGCCAGGCGACCGGTCGCTCGCGCCGCCTCTTGCAGCTCGCCGGCCAGCCGCGCCTCGCAGATCGCGTGGTCGATGTGCGCCTTTTCGGCCATGACCGCGAGCTCCTTGGCTCGCAGCATCGGCATCGTCGTCACCGCGATCGCGCCCGCCTTCATCACGGCAAGCCAGCTGGCCGCCAGCATCGGCGTGTTCGCGCCACGCAGCAGCACGCGATTGCCGGCCACGACGCCGAGATCCCGCACCAGGACGTTGGCGATGCGATTGGCGCGCTCGAGCAATTCGAAATAAGTCCAATTGCCGCCCGGCGAGTACAGAGCGACGCGCGCGCCGTGACCTTCGAGAATTGCCTCGTCGAGCAGTACCGACGCGCAGTTCACGCGCGGCGGGTAGTGTAACTCCGGCAGGTCGAAGCGGAACTCGGGCCACTGCTCGCGCGGCGGCAGCCGGTCGCGAGCGAACGTGTCGACGTGCGCCGTGTACGTGTCTTCGGCGGGCGAATAGTGAGCGCTCATGTCACGGCGGCCCGCACGGCATAGCGAGGTTCCGACCAGCACTGCGTCTGCAGCACGTCCCGCAACGTTGCGACCGCGTGCCACACATCTTCGTAACGCGTGTACAGCGGCGCGAAGCCGAAACGCAGGATGTCGGGGGCGCGGAAGTCGCCGATCACGCCGCGATCGATCAACGCACGCATCACCGCGTAGCCGTTTCGATGTGCATACGCGACGTGGCTGCCGCGCTGGCGCGCGTCGGGCGGGCTCAGCAGGCGCAGCTCGTTGCCATCGCACATCTCCTGCACGAGCGAGATGAACAACTGGCACAGGCGCTGCGACTTCGCCTGCAACGCTGCGGTGCCGGCCTCGAGCAGCAGGTCGACGCCGCATTCCAGGCTCAGCAGGCCGAGCATCGGCGGCGTGCCGCACAGGAAACGCTCGATGCCGGGCGCAGGCGCGTAGCTGTCGACGAAATCGAACGGCCGGGCGTGGCCCATCCAGCCGCTCAGCGGCGAAACCAGGCTCGCCTGGTGCCGGCGCGCGACGAACAGGAACGACGGCGCACCCGGGCCGCCGTTCAGATACTTGTAGCCGCAACCGACCGCGAGATCGGCCTGGCAAACGTTGAGATCGACCTGCAAGGCGCCGGCGCTATGACTGAGATCCCAGAGCATGAGCGCGCCCTTCTCGTGCGCACGCTCGGTGATCGCGCGCATGTCGTGCATCGAAGCAGTCTTGTAGTGGACGTGCGTCAGCACGACGACGGCTGTGTCTTCGGTGATGCAGTCGATCAGCCGGTCCGCCGGCTCGAGCCGCAGGCTGCGCTCTGGCCGATTGCGCAGCACCCCGTCGAGAACGTACAGATCCGTCGGAAAGTTGCCAGGCTCCGAGAGCACTTCGCGGCGCCCGGGCCGCGCGGCCAATGCCGCGTGGACCAGCTTGAACAGATTCACGGAGGTGGAATCCGCAACGACCACTTCGCCGGGGCCGGCGCCGATCAGGCCGGCAATCTTGTCGCCGACGCGGCGCGGTGCACGGATCCAGTCGCAGTCGTTCCAGCTGCGGATCAGCCCCGCGCCCCACTCCGTCGCGACGACTTGCTCGATGCGTTGCCGGGTCGCGCGCGGCAACGCTCCGAGCGAGTTGCCGTCGAGGTAGACGACGTTCGGCGGCAGGTCGAAGCGCTCGCGAAAGGCTCGCAGCGGATCGCTCGCGTCCCAGCTGCGCGTTTGCAGAAGCTCCATGGGGCGATTCTCGGTTTCGCGCCGCCGGACATTGTTCGGCTTTACGAGGCTTGCCTGCAGCGCGCAAAAACGGTAGTTCTACAAAACCTCAAATCAGCGAACGGGCGTTCTCATGTTGGACCGGACCGAAATCGCCATTCTGCGGGTGCTCGAAGAAGACGCCCGCTTGTCCTACGCGGAACTCGCGGACAAGGTGGCGCTGTCGAAAACGCCCTGCTGGGCGCGCGTGCGCGACCTCGAGCAGCGCGGCGTCATCAAGGGTTACCGCACCGAGCTCGATCCGGGGCAGCTGGGCCTCGAGATCCATGCGTTCATTCACGCGACGATCAATCCGGCGAAGCACGCGGAGTTCGAGGCCGCCGCGATCCGCCATCGCTCGGTGCTCCAGTGCTTCACGACCGCGGGCGAAGGCGACTATCTCCTGCACGTGCTGGTGCCGAGCATCACCGACCTCGACCAGATCCTGCGCGCGGAAATCTCGCGCATGCCCGGCGTCCAGCGCAGCATGACCACCGTGTGTCTGAAGACGATCAAGGATCGCTCGTCGCTGATCGGTTGCTTGCGCTAGAAATGGGGACATTCCCCATTTCCTGACGACACTGCCAACAGTGCGTGAACTCTGGGAAATGGGGAATGTCCCCATTTCTAGCGCACGAATTTGCCGAAAGTTCGCAACCCGCGCCTTGGCAATGCATCGACGCGTGCGTCGTAGTGCGCGGATTGGCCGCCAAAGCACAAGCTATCTGCCTGTTTGTCGGGCGCGAATCGCGACGAGTGCCGCCCCTACGCGACAATGCGCACGCCCGCGCGCGCGCCGCCTGTTAAAAAACGGATGCGCGCTTTTTTTGCCGCTGCTATGTTCCGGCGCGCTCGCGGGAGAGGGCATTGACGAAAGCGGACACACAGGCGCGCGTCCTGGAGGAGTGGTTCCGACTACCGGAATCGCGCCGCCGTTATGCGACCGACGCCGTTGCGTTTGCGTATCGCCTGCTGCGCGATCAACCGGAGCTGTTCCGCGGCCCGAAAGACATCGGCCACGAATCGATCGTCAACTGGCTGCTGCCGCATCTGCCGGACGCGAAAGCCGGCTGAAACCTGCTGCCGCGGCGGCTACGCGCCCTGCAGTGCCTGCGCGATCCCGCTCACTGTCGCCGCCAGCGCGCTCAGCAATTCCTTGTCGTTCCTGCCGCCAGCGCGCCAGCGCCGCAACAGGTCGACCTGCACCAGGTGCATCGGATCGATATACGGGTTGCGCAACATGATCGAGCGCTGCACCGTCGGCTCGCCGTCCAGCAAGCGCTCGCCGCCGCGCACTTTGAGAACTTCTTCGCGCGTGCGCTCGTATTCGGCGCGCAGCAGATCGATGAACCGCCGGTGCTTCTCGTTGACCAGGCCATCGTAGGCAGCCGCGATGCCGAGGTCGGCGCGGGCCAGCGCCAGCTCGATGTCATCGATCAGGTTCGAGAAGAAGTACCAGCCGTCGCACATCTCACGCAGCAGCGGCTCGCCGAGCCGTTGCGCCGCGAGCGCCAGGGCACTGCCCGCACCGTACCAGCCGGGCAGCATGTAGCGACATTGCGACCACGCGTGCATCCACGGAATGGAACGCAGCGCCTCGATGCCCGTGCTCTGCGAGCGCGACGTCGGCCGCGAGCCGATCTGCATGCGCTCGATCACGTCGAGCGGCGCCACCTCGCGGAAGAATTCCGGAAACTCGGCGTCCTCATGGACCGTCGCGCGATAGACGCGGCTCGCCTCCTCGCCCAGCAGATCCATCGCCGCGCGCCAGCTGGCTTCGACGTGCTCGGGCGGAGTTGCACCAGCGCGTGACAAGGTCAACGCGTTGAAGGCCTGTTCGAACACGCGCAAGGCGATGGGACGTAAGCCGTACTTCTCGTTGACGAGTTCGCCTTGCTCGGTGATGCGCAGACGCCCGCGACGCGCGCTGTCCGGCCCGCTGCGCACCAGCACCTCGGTGCGGCCACCGCCGCGCGAGCCGCCGTCGCCCTGCCCGTGAAACAGCGTCAGGTCGATGCCCGCGCGATCGGCCGCAGCGAACAGTGCTTCCTGTGCGTTACGCAGCAGCCAGCGCGACATCACGATGCCGCTCTCCTTGTTGCTCGCCGAATAGCCGATCATCACGTACTGATGGTTGGCGCGACCGATCAGGTGCTTGCGGTAGGCGGGCTCCTCGAACACTTGCTTCATGATCTCGCCGCAGTTGCGCAGCGCCGCGGCGGATTCGAACAGCGGCGCCACGTCGGTCGGCACGTCGCCCGAGCGACTGTCGGTGGTATCGGCCCAGCGCGACAGCAGCAGCACGGAAAGCATGTCATCGACGCCGCGCGCGGCGCTGACGACGTACGGCCCGATCGCATCGGTGCCGTAACGATGCCGGCAATGCGTCAGCGCTTCGAACACCCACAGGCTGCGCTTGCCGCTCGGATCCAGCACGCAGCCCGGCGCTTCATCGCGCTCCAGCGCCTCGCGCAGCCGTACGGTGCGCTCCTCGGTAGTGCGCGCGGACCACTGCGGGTCGCCCAATCCCTGCGCGATGACCTTGCGATGCGCGCCGGCGTTCTGCCGGATATCGAGCGTCGACAGGTGAAAGCCGAAAGTCTTGACGCGGCGGATCAGGCGGCGCACCTGGAACAGCCCGGCGTGCTCGCCCTTGTTGGCGCGCAGGCTGTCGGCGATGAGGTTGAGATCGCCGAGGAACTCGTTCGCCGAATCGTAGTGGTTGGCGCGCGAATCGTAGGTGGCGCGCAGACGCTCCGTCACCTGCCCGAGGAACAGGCGATACGGCATGCGATCGTGCCGCGCCGGCGACAGCGATCCCGCACCGGGCAGCAGCGTCTCGTACTGCTCGATGCGCGCTCGCAGCGACGCGGAGATGCCCACTCGCGCCGCGCTCTGCGACAGCGTCTCCGCCAGTCCCTGGCACTCGATGAAGTAGCGATTGACGATGATCTGTTGATGGCGCGCGACCGTCTCGCGAATCGTCTTCGCGTTCACGTCCGGATTGCCGTCCATGTCGCCGCCGACCCAGGAGCCGAAACGCAGGATCTCCGGCAGGTCGAGCGAGCGCGCCTGCTCGCCGTACACCTGCTCGAGCGCCGCCTCGATCTCCTCGTAGAAGATGGGCACGATCTGGAACAGGATTTCGCCGATGAAGAACAGCACGTGCTCGCGCTCGTCGGCGACAGTGAGCCGCTCGCGCGAGTTCTCCGCCGTCTGCCAGCCGCCGGTGATTTCGCCGCGGATCCGGTCCCAGATCTGGCGCGTCTCGGCGGCGGTGCGCGACAGGCCGAGCCGGCCCAGCAGCAGCTGCGCGATCTTCTGCTGTTTGCGCAGGATCGTGCGCCGGGTCGATTCGGTGGGATGCGCGGTGAACACCGGCTCGATCCAGATCTCGATCATGAGATGACGGATCTCGTCGAGGCCGAGGCCCTGTGCCTTGAGCCGCGTCAGCGCCTCGATGATGCCGCCGGGCTGGGTCTTGCCCTCGTTGAGATACTGGCGGCGGCGCCGGATGCGATGCACCTTCTCCGCCATGTTGACCATCTCGAACCAGAGCGAGAACGCACGCACCAGGTCGCGCGCCTGCGCGGCGGGAACGTCGCGGGTGCGGGTGGCGAGCTCGCGGGCGCCTTCGGCGCTGCCGTCGCGGCGTGCGATCGCCGCCTGCCGGTCCTGCTCCACGGCTTCGAACAGCGCATCGCCGCCCTGCTCGCGGATCACCTCGCCGACCAGCGCGCCGAGCATGTGCACGTCTTCGCGCAGCTCGGCGTCTTTCGGAGGGACAGAGATGTCTGAGCGGGGCATGGCGGGTGGGCGAGAGTCGCGCGAGTCTAGCAGAACGGTTGCTAAGATGGTGACGCAGTGATGAGGGTGACGGGAGTGATGAGACGTCCCATCACTTTCATCACTTCATCACCTCATCACCGCTGTGAGTCCTCTATGTCCCTCATCGCTCAAATCGCCGTCTTTCTCGGCGCCACCGTGCTCGCCATCCCGCTGTTCCGCCGGCTGCGGCTCAGCTCGATCCTCGGCTATCTCGCGGCGGGCGTGGTGATCGGGCCGTGGGGCCTGCGCGTCATCCAGGACACCGAAGGCGTGATGCACATCGCCGAGTTCGGCGTGGTGCTGCTGCTGTTCGTGATCGGGCTGGAGCTGCAGCCTTCGCGGCTGCGCGCGATGCGCAAGGCGGTCTTCGGCCTCGGCCTCGCGCAAGTCGTGCTGACGACCGCGGTCTTCACGCTGATCGCGCTGGCACTCGGCCTGCCGGCCAACGCAGCGGTGGTCACGGCGTTCGCGCTGTCGTTGTCCTCCACACCGCTCGTCCTGCAATTGCTGGCAGAGCGGCAGCAGCTCAATACGCATCACGGCCGCTCGAGCTTCGCGATCCTGCTGTTCCAGGATATCGCCGTGATGCCGATGCTCGCGATCCTGCCGCTGCTCGGCGGCAGCCAGCAGGATATGACGAGCACGCTGCTGAGCGGGCTCAAGGGTCTCGCGGTACTCGCGGCGCTGGTGTTCGGCGGCAGCTATGTGCTGCGTCCCGTGCTGCGCCTGGTGGCCGAGACCAAAGTCAGCGAAGCGTTCACCGCGGCCGCGCTGTTCGTCGTCCTCGGCACGGCTCTGCTCGTCAACGCTGTCGGCCTGTCGATGGCGCTGGGCGCCTTCGTCGCCGGCCTGCTGCTCGCCGACAGCGAATATCGCCACGAGCTCGAAGCCGATATCGAGCCTTTCAAGGGCCTGCTGCTCGGGCTGTTCTTCATGTCCGTCGGCATGGCCGCGAACCTGGGACTGTTGATCGAGCAGCCGGGACGCATCGCTGCGTTCGTGACCGGTCTGCTGGCCGTGAAGTTCGCGCTGCTGTGGGCGCTGGCGCGGCTGACGCGACACTCGGCCGAAAGCGCGCGCGGCATGGCGTTCGCGCTGCCGCAGGCGGGCGAGTTCGGCTTCGTGCTGTTCTCGCTGGCGGTCACCTATCGCGTAATGGATCCGTCGCTCGCGGAGCTGCTGGTCATCGTGGTGACTATTTCGATGATCGTGAGCCCGCTGCTGATGTCGCTGCACACCAACGTCATCGAGCCGCGGCTCAGCAAGCCGCAGACGCGCGAATTCGATCGCGTCGAGGCGCAGGACAGCCGTGTGATCATCGCCGGCTTCGGCCGCGTCGGGCAAATCGTCGGCCGCGTACTGCGCATGCGTCACATCGCGTTCACGGCGCTGGAGGCCAGCGTCGCGCAAGTCGACTTCGTGCGCCGCTTCGGCAACAAGATCTACTACGGCGATGCGTCGCGGCTGGAGGTGTTGCAGGCGGCGGGCGCCGCGCGCGCCGAAGTGTTCGTGCTCGCAATCGAGGACATCGATGCCTCCGTGCGCACCGCCGAGCTGGTGCGACGCCATTTCCCGAACCTGAAAGTGCTGGCGCGGGCGCGCAATCGCCAGCACGCGCTGCGGCTCATGGACATCGGCGTGAAGTACTTCATCCGCGAGACCTACCTGTCGAGTCTCGACCTCGCGCAGCACACGCTCGAAGCGCTCGGCCTGGCGCGCGCCGACGCCGTCGAGAGCATCCGCCGCTTCGACGTGCACGACAAGAAGCAGCTGCAGGTGCAACGCACGATCCGCGACGACGAGCAGAAGCTGATCCAGTCCGCGCAGCAGGCAGCGCGCGAGCTGGAGCAGCTGTTCGAATCGGACAAGGAGAGTGACCCAGGTGACAAAGTGACACAGGTGACACAGGAAAGAACGCTCTGACCCATGTCACTTGTGTCACCTATGTCACTTGTGTCACCTGCCTCTAGCTGATCGCCTGGATCGTGCGCGTGTAGGCGGCGTGCACCAGGCCTTCGATGGCCTTCTCGGCGCGCGGCGCGAGCAGCAGGCGCAGCATCACCTCGTCGGAGGAGCGCGCCGGATCGTCGATCAGGATCTGCTCGATGAAGCGGGTGACGCGGTGCTGCACTTCGTTGAGGAAGCGCAGCTTGTGCACGTCGATCGGCTGGTCGCCGCCGGAGGCGTAGAAATTACGCGCCTCGAGCGTCATTTCGTACATGAAATGCGCCAGCAACCGCGACTTCTCCAGCGCGGACATCTCTTCGAAATGGCGGATTTCGGAATCCAGGTTCATCGCCTGCGGATCATCGGCGCACTCACCGCCCGATGGCAATAGGCGGGCGGCGGACGGTCCGACGAAAGGCGGAGTGTGACGCGGGTCTCAGGCCGGGAAGAAGTCGATCGGCTTGGTCACCGTGATCGTGCCGACGTCCTTTGCTTCGAAGCGGAACAGCTTGACGCGTGCGACCAGCTTGCGCTCCAGCTCCGGATCGTTGAGCTCGCTCGACACCACCTCGCAGCGCGTGACCGAGCCGTCGGCGGCGATCGTCAGCTCCAGCACCAGCTTGCCCTGGAGATCCGGCTTGTCGCGCAGCGCGCGAGTGTACAGCGCGTAGATCGCGCCCTTGTTGCGATCGAAGATCAGCGCGATCTCCTCCTCGCTGCGCGAGGCCTTGCCGCTGCCGGCGCCGCGCTCGACCTTGTTGCTGCCCTGCGCAGCGAGGGTCGCCGAGGACACCTGCGTGGTGTTGTGGCCGGTGAGCGAGCCGGCGCCGCCGCCGTAGCCGCGGCTCAACGAGGCGGTATTGATGCCGCCGCTGCTCGCGCCGACCTTGGAGGTGATCAGCGAGCGCTCCGAGCGCGTCTCCTCGCCGACCTTGCCTGTCAGATTCTTGGTCATCGCCGCCTTGTCGAGGATCGAGTTGTCGCGCAGGTCCGCGAGCTGATCCTGGAGCTTGAGCAGGCCGGCATTCTGCGCACGCTCGCGCGCGTCGGGCTTCGGCGGCTCAGGCCTGGGCTTCTCGATTTTCTTCTCCGGCTCCGGCTTCTTCTCCTCGATCTTCGGTGGCGGCGGCGGCGGCGGAATCTTCTTCTCGAGTACCAGCTTGACGATGCGGTCCGGGATCGCCGGCGCCTTCGCCGTCTCGCGCTCCGGCACCGGCAGGAACGGGATCAGGATCGCGAACACCGCGAACACGATGAAAGCGTTGCGCACGACCTTGCGGAAGCGCCGCTCCACTTCCTCGGTCGGCGACCAGGGCAGGTCGTACAGGCGATAGTAAGGAGCAAGTGTCATACGGATTGCACCGGCTCAGTTGGTCAGCGACGCGGTGCGCGCCCTGGCCGGGACCGCGCCGCCGGTCTCGCGCTCGATGACGGCGAGCGACACCTTGCCGTAGTCGGCATCGGTGGCCGTCGCCATGACTTTGCGCAGCACCTTGTACGGCGTGTTACGGTCGCCGAGGATCGTCACCTCGCGATCCTTGATGTCGTCTTTCGCCGCGCCCGCCAGCACCTTGTCGGCCTGACTCTGCAGCGCGACCTTGAGCGGCGCGATCACTGCGTCCGGCGAGGACGCGATCTGCGTCAACGTGCCGAGCGAGCGGCCGTTCACCAGCAGCTCTTCCTTGGTGATCATCACGACCACCGACGGATGCGGCTTCTTGTCGGAGATCGACTCCGGGATCGAGATGTTCTTGGTGTTCGGCAGCACGTCGACGTCCGAGGTGTGCACGAGCAGGAACACCACCAGGATCGTCAGCATGTCGATGAACGGCACCAGCGTCATGTGGTTGCCGCCCTCGACTTTCTTGCCGCGCTTGCGGTGGCGCTTGATGCGATAGGGGGTCATGTCGGCGCGTCTCCCACCGAGACATCCGGGAACAGCTCGGCGACGTCCCACTTCGAGCCGGGGACGGGGAACACGCGCACCGTGTCCATCACCTTGACGAGCGTGTCGTACGCGATGTCCTGCTCCAGCAGGATGGTCGCGTCCGTCTTGTCGTTGTACTTGGACTTCACCAGCGTCAGGTAGTCCTGCAGACCCTTGAGGTCGTACGTGCCCTGCTGCGAGGGCAGGCTCTTCAGCAGCCCGGTGCCGCGATCGGCGACCTCGATGCGGTCGGCGCGCACGATCACCTCGAGGTTCAGGCCCTGCGGCAGGTCGGGCACGGCACTGTCCGCCCCGGGCAGGTTGAGCTCGAGAATGTTCGTCTTGGTGAAGACCGCGGTGAAGATCAGGAAGAACACCAGGATGATCATCATGTCGATCATCGGCACGACGTTGATCTCATGGCGGCCGCGGTAGCGCGCATGATTGCGCGACACCCGCCGCGCGACCTTGGACTGAGCCATTGCCTAGCCCTCCGGAAGCGTCAGCTTCAGGCCACGCCGTGAGCGGTGCGGCCGCGGGGCGCCGGATGATCGTCCGCGTCCACTTCCTGGCGACGCTCCACGACCGAGTTGAGGAACTTGACCGCGGCGATCTCCAGGCTGTCGATCAGCTTGGTGGTCTTGGCTTCGAGGAACATGTGCGCCAGCAGCAGCGTGATCGCGCACAGCAGGCCCGAGGCCGTGTTGTTCATCGCGACCGAGATGCTGGCGGCGAGCAGGCTGGCCTTCTCCGCCGGGTTCGCCTGCGCGATCGAGGCGAACGCCGAGATCAGGCCGATGACCGTGCCGAGCAGACCGGTGAGCATGCCGATGTTGGCGAGCGCCGAGAGGTAATGCGTGCGCTTCTCCATGCGCGGAATGATCTCGAGCAGGCTCTCGTCCATCGCCTTCTCGACGTCGTCGCGCCGGCGCGCGCTGGCAAGTCGCGCGATGCCGTAGTTGAGCACCGTCGCGATCGCGGCCCGCGACTTCGAGGTGACCGCGACCACCTGCTTGAAGTTGCCGGCGTTGATCAGCGGCACCACCTGACCCCACAGGCGGCGGTTGCTGGTGGTTTCGATGCTCAGGTAAATGAAGCGCTCGATCGCGATCGCGACACCGACGACGAAGATCGCCGCCAGCGGGTAGAGGAAGAAGCCTCCGTCGCGAAAGAAGTTGACGACAAAATGATAGAACTCCATCGACGTAGTCTCCTCTGCAGTGCCGTGCCGGATGCGCGCGCTGGCGCGCGTCGGTGTCAGTGAAATCCGATGAGCCAGAGTGTCATTAGGTAAAACTGCAATGCTGCGACCTACTTCTCATCGCCGCGAGCCGGCGCGGCGGGGTCGGCGCCCGGCGACGCCGGCGCAGCAGGCGAAGCATTGGCGCCCGCTGAGACCGCACCGTAGTACGTCACTTCGCGACGAAAAACGTCACGGTCGACCGGGGTCAAAACCTCGTCGAGCAGCGTGTTGAACGGCTGCGCGGGCAGATCGCCGAGGTCCGCTTTCTTCCACGGGACGATGTACAGGACCTTCGGCAGCTCGCGATTGCCCGTCACGATCGTGGTGTCGAGGTCGAGGCGATCGTTCTGCGCGTGCTTACCTGCTGCCGCAGGCTTGCCCTGGGTTTGCGCTTGCGTCTGCGTCGCGGCCGGCTGCGGCGCCGACGTGTCGACCGCGGGCGAAGCATCGGTGCTCGCCTTCGGTGCAGGTGCGGCGGCAGGCGGGCTCGCTGCCGGCTCGGCGGCGAATGCCGTTGCCGCAGCAAGCAGCAGTGCCGTCAATGCAAATCGGATCGAGCTGATCATCATTGCGCCCTCGCTGCGCGCGGCTCGCTGCCCAGCCGCTTCTTGAGCTCGGTGACCCAGCCGTTGACTTTCTCGTCCGGCGCGCCGGCGAGCGCGAGATAACGCTCGTAAGCTTCGAGCGCGCGCTCCGGTTGTTGCAGATACAGATCGCACAACACGCCGAGATTCAGGTAGGCGATCGCATAGTTCGGATCGATCTCGACCGCGCGCTGATACGCGACGTCCGCTTCCTTGAAGCGGCCGAGCTTGCGATAGACGATGCCGAGCTGATTGAACGCCGGCGCGTTGTTGCCATTGCGATCGACTGCCGTGCGCAGCGACTTCTCGGCCTCTTCCAGGCGGCCGGCGCGGACCTGCAGGATCGCGAGATTGAGCAGCGGCCCGGAATAGGTCGGATAGGCGTCGGCCAGCTCGCGCATGTCGAGCTCCGCGGTGGTAGCGTCGGTACTCATGTGCGCGACCGCCTGCTCGAATTTCTGCGCCGCCTCCGGCGGTACCGGCGGCTCCACTGGCGCGGTCGCTGCATGCGGATCGGCCGGCGTTTCCTGCTTCGCGGCAGCCTTGTCGGACTTCGCGGCCTGCTCGGGCGCAGGCGGCGTCGAGCCGCACGCCGCCAGCAGCAGCATGGCAGCGACCAGTGCCCAGTCACTTCGCTTAGCGTAACGTCGGCACATACTCTTCACTCTTCTCGGCCTTGGCATAGCGCGCCGGCTTCAGCTTCGCAAGCACGTCGAAGCTGCGCTGCACCCATTCGTCGTACACGCCGTCGCCGGTGCGCCGCGCATTGGTCTCGTGCAGCTCGATCGCCTTTTCCTCGAACGGGAAGGCCTGCTCCTCGAGCAGCACGTCGTACTGCTCCTTGGCGTCGGCGTCCAGGCCCTTCGGGCGCTCGGAAGCCATCAGGTCCGCACCGAGCTGTCGATACAGCTCGCCCATGCCGTAGGTCGCCGCGGTCGTGACTTCGGCCACACCATAGTCGAGCGCCTTGCCGTAAGCAGTCAGCACTTTCTCCATCTGCGTGCGCTTCGACTTGAGGGACTTGTCGAGCGGCGCGACCAGCTTGATCGCATTGAACATCGCGACCTGCGGCTCGACGCCCTCGAGCGTCGCTTTGGCCGCCAGGTACTTGCTGCGATCGGTGCGCGCGGCACCCGCCATCGCGTCGGCGCGAATGATGTCGTCGTTCCACTGCGCGCGCGCCTTGTAGTCATTCTGCGCCTTGGCCATGTCTGCGAGCTTCTGGCGTGCTTCCATCGCCGGGTTGAGCGGCGCCGGGTACTGCTGCACGTAACTCGCGTACAGGCGCGCGGCGTTGCTCGGCGATGCGGATTTCTCGTAGAGCTCCGCGGCCTGCCACAACGCGGCGCGACGCACGTCCGGCGTTTCCTCGGTGCGTGCCGCGATGCGCTCGAACTCACCGGCCGCCTGCGTCGAACGACCGGTTTCCAGGTAGGCGACGGCCAGGTTGCGCGTGACTTCGGGCATCAGCTCGTGATTCGGATAATTGCGGCGGAAGCCTTCGAGCACCTGCGCAGCGCGGTCCCACTCCTTGTTGTTCACCAGGATGCTGGCCGCATCGAACTCGGCGTTGGCGCGCACTTTCGAATTCGGCGCGAGCGTGCCCACGCGCAGGAAGTCGCCGACGGCGCCGGCTGCATCGCCGGCAGTCTTCTTCGCTTCCGCCTGCTTGTAGATGGAAGCCGCGATGCGCTCCTCGATCGCCGGCCGGTCCGGATCGTTCGCGCCGAGATAGGAGTTCGCGCGGACGTAGGCAGCTTCGGCTTCGACATAGCGCTGACGATCGAACAGCGAATGCGCCATCAGCGTCGCCGCCGTGCGCTGGTAGCCGCGATCGACCGGCGGGTTGCGCTCCAGGATCTGCTTCGACACTTCGATGACGCGATCGAACTCGTTCAGCGCGAACAGCTCTTCGTCGGACTTGGTCAGCACGCGCGCCGACTCGGCGTGCTCGGGAAAGCTGGTCGCGAACATCAGCGAGCTTTCGATGTATTGCCGATGCCAGAGCGCCTTCGACTCGCCGTTGAGCGTGGGCTCGTGCTTCTGATAAGCGATCAACGCCGCGTAGCCGGCTTCGGCCGACCTGGCGTGCGGCGGATAGTCGTACGCGGTGCGCTCGTACTCGCGCGCGGCTTCCGCGAACCGTCCCGATTCGAACAGCACTTCGCCGAGCAGGTAGCGCGTCGCCGGCGCGCCGGCGTCCTGCGGGAACGAGTCGAGCATCGCGCGATACCAGCGGGCCGCGGCCGTGTAGTCCTCGACCGCCTTGCTCTTCTGCGCCTTCGCGTGGAAATACTCGGCGAGGTCCTTCTGCGTGGTCTGCAGCTGCGCAGCGACCTCGGGCGCGTCGGCAATCGTGCGCGACTTCCAGAACGCCGAACCGAACGCATAGCGCTCGACGAACGCCTGTTTGCCTTCCAGCACCAGCGAAGCGAAGCCGCCCTTCTGATACGCCTCGATCGTGCGCATCTGCAACGACGGCGCGTACCGATCGTCCGGACGCCGCTTGGCGAACGCCTCGAACGCCAGCGCGGCGTCCTGAAAGCGCTCCTTGCTGATGTACAGATTGCCGAGCCCTTGGTAGAGCAGGTGCGCATACACCGGGTCGCTGCCGCGCTGTTTCAGCAGTGCATCCAGCGTCGCGGGACCGTCGAGGTCGGAGAACGTGATTGCCATGACACGCAGCGTGTCGTCGCTGAGCTCGTGCTCCGGGCGCGTCAACGTATCGGCTTCGCGCAGCTTGCCGTCGCGTACCAGCACGCGATCGAGCACTTTCAGGAACGATGCGACGCTTTCCTCGCCGCGGCTCTGCTTGAACAGCGACCAGCCGTGCTTGTACAGGCCCTGATCGTAGAAGCCGCTGTCCGCGCCGGCCTTGACGACCGCGTTGTAGGCCAGCTCGGCGTCGTGATAGCGCCCCAGGCTGAACAGGATCTCGCCGCGCCGGAATTGCGCTTCGGTGTACCACTGGCTCTGCGGATATTTCCTGACCAGCTCGTCGAGCACCGCGAGCGCCTTCTCCGGCTTCGCTTGCGCTTCGTGTGCGCGCGACAGCTGGTACATGACTGCATCGTTGCGCGGGTAATCGGGATGCGCGCTCAGCAGGCCCTCGTACAACTTGATCGCTTCCTTCAGCTCCAGGCCTTCGACGCCGGAATCCACGCCCGCGGCGCGTGCGGCTTCATCGACCTCGACCTGCAGGTCGCCGAGGCGGCGCATCGCTTCGGTGCGCAGCTTCTCGTTTTTCGACTGCAGCTCCAGGAAGTGGCGATACTGCTCGATCGCCTGCTGCGGCTGCACGTTGCTCGGCGGATCGGGCGAGACCTGGACCTCTTTGCTCTCGAGGTCCTTGATGGTGCGCACCGGCTTCTTGTCCGCGGCGGTGGCGCCGCCGGCGCCGAGCGCGCAGGCGATTGCTGCGAGCAGAACGTGCCGGGCGCTCATTGTGCGCCCCCTTTGCTGTTGCCGCTGCCGCTAGACGCGCGATCGTAGATCGACGCCAGCGCATAGCGCGCCTGCAGCTGGTACGACGCGAGACGCTCCTTCTGCGATTCCAGCTCTTTGATCGCGATCGCGGCCAGGTACTGGTTCTGCGAATGCGCCGCCGCCGCCAGCTTCGCGCTCAGTGCAGCAATGCGTGGCTGGAGATTGGCGACGCGGCCAGCGAACTCCTCGGTCCGCGCCGGATAGTCTGCGCGGGCGCGCTCGACGAGCACCCAGCGCCGACGCGCTTCGCCGTACGCGACGTCCAGCTCACGCAACTCTTTCTTGGTACGCCACAACCGCGCCTTGTAGCTGGCGTTGAAATCCCACAACAGCCGCCCGCGCAGCAGCCGCGTCTTCTCGCGCATCTCCTGTACCAGCGGGTCGCTCTGGTCGGCGCTCGCCAGCACCTTCTCGATGCGCTCGATCTTGGTCCACTGCTCGCGCTCGCGCTGCGTCGCAAGACCGGGCATGTCCTCGTCGCGCTCGATCGCCTGCAGCCGCGACTCCAGCTCGTTCTTGTGGTTCTCGAGGGCGTCGAGATCGATCGTGTCGAGCGTCTGCTGCAGAGCCGGGGTGCGCTCCGCGTACGCGCGCCGACGCGTGTCGACCATGTCGTCGAACGCGGTGACGCTCAGCGACCACGTCGCCAGATTGCGCTCCATGAGCAGCAGGTCGCGATAGTTCTTCAGGCCTTCCTGGAACTCGTGGGTCGCGAGCAGGTGATACAGGTAGCGCGTCTCGGGCGCGTCGGGCAGCGCCGCGAGCTGCCAGTACCAGCCGACCTTGTCGGCCTTGTCATTGGCGACGATCGCGTCCAGCAGATGTCCGCCGCGGATCGCCGCGATCGACTGGTCGATGCGCTGCGACTCCTGGTCGAACGCCGTCACGGCGAACATGTATTGGTCGGCGGCCTGCTTGGTCGCATCGAGTTGCGCGTACGCGTACGGCACCGCCAGATACGATTCCTGCACGGCCGCGTCGAGCATGTTGCGCCCGCGCAGCTCGAGCCACGGCGCCAGCGCCTTGGTGTAGCGCTTCTCGGTGGAGTCGGCCCAGCCGGCGCCGAGCAGCGCCTTGTTCGACTGCGGGCCCTCGAGCCGTACGCGCTGCAGAACTGCCTTCGCTTCGTTCGCCTTGCCGGCCTTCAGCCATGCGTAGCCGAGCGCGAGATTCGCCTTGTCGCGCAGCGCCGCGAGCTCTTCGGTCGGCGCTTCGATCTGGCCGACTGCGTCCAGCAACTTCGCCGCGTCGTCGAGGCGTTCCTTCCTGACCAGCGCCACGCCGATGTTGAACCGCGCGTACGCGGACCAGGCGTCGCTGCCGTCGCCGACCGGCTGCCAGCGTTCGAGCGCGCGGATCGCATCGTCGTAGCGATCCAGGTACATCAGCACCTGCGCTTCCAGCAGGTGCCGCTCGGGCTCGAGATCGCCGGGCAGCGCGCCCTTGATCGAGGCCAGCGCATCCGCGGCCTGCTGCAGGTATTCGCGCTGATACCAGACCTTCGCGAGATAGAACCAGGCGCGGTTGCGCACATCGAGCGGCACGTTGTCGTTGAGCAGCGCGCGGAAGATGCGGCCTGCCTCCTCGTGCTCGCCGAGCGACAGGTACAGGCCGCCTTTGAGCAGCTCGGCCTCAACGGTGTGATGCGTGAGCCGGTTGAAGTCCTGCGACGCGCCGAGGCGCGTCAGCGCCTGCATGTAATCGCCCTGGTAGAAATAGAAGAGGACGTCGCCCCAGTGCAGGTCCTGCACGGGTTGCGGCGTGCCGATCAGCGGCTTCTCTTCTTTGGGTTTGCTGCGGGCAGCAGCGGGCCCGGCCGCCAGCGCCAGGGCGGCGGCGACGGCAGCGAGCAACAGCCCGCCCCGCCCCGCCTTGCGCAGCAAGTGGCTGGTCGTCCCTGTCATCTCACTCCCATTCCTTGACGATGAATTCCGGCTGCGCCTTGACTGCCCGGTCGCTGATCTTCAGCTCCACGTACTTCGCGCCGACGCCCTTGGTCAGCTTGATCGTCGCGCCGCGCCGGTAGTCGCGCACGTGCGGCCCCTGGCCGGTGAACAGCGCCAGCAGCTCGTGATCGCCGGCCTTGAGATTGCCGATGTACACGCGATGCACGCCGCCCTTGAGCAGGGCCTGCGCTTCGCGCTCGGTATAGAGGTAGTTGGCGACTTCCTTGTTGTCGAGCTTGAGCGTCACCGAATCGAGCGCGAAGAACTCGCCGACGTCCATCGAGACGAACACCGCGACCTGCGTGTTGGCCGGGAACAGCAGGTCCTCTTCCAGCACGAACAGCTCGCGGTTGAGGTCGAGCACTTCCTTCTTCAGCGCCTGCACTTCCTGGTCGAGGCTCTTGAAGTCCTCGGCCGGCGCGGCCGCCGCCGCGGGATCGCTCGCAGCGGGCGGGGCATCCTGGGCGGGAACCGAAGCGCTCGCACACAGCGCAAGCAGCAGCAGAGTCAGCGATCGAAGCAACATGATGTCGGGTGTCCTCTATTCGTTCAGCAGCTCGCGCAGCTTCTCGGTGTAACGCTTCTCATAGCCCGGCTTGTAACCCTCGGAGACGTAGCGCACGACGCCGGCGCGATCGACCAGGACGGTCACCGGCATGGCGCTGACGTCGTAGGCGCGGCTCACTTCCTTGCGCGCGTCGAACAGCACGGGATAGGAAACCCGGAGTGTCTGCGCCATCTCGATCGCCGGCGCCGCGGCCTCGTCGATGTTGACGCTCAACAGCACCAGGCCGGCGCGCTGATATTTGCCGTACAGCGCATCGAGCAGCGGCATTTCCTGGCGGCACGGTCCGCACCAGGTCGCCCAGAAATTGATGATGACGACTTCACCGAGATGCTCGGAGAGCCGCATCGACGGGCCTTTCATCGAACGCAGCGCGAAGTCGGGCGCGGGCTGGCCGACGATGTCCGCCGCAGCGACGCCGGAACAAAACGCGAACGCACACGCCAGCAGTGCGTGCCAGGACCGAGAAGGTTTCGTGAGCTGTGGCATCACTCGTGTTCGTTCGACCGCGGATCAGGACTGCGCGGTCGACAGCCGCGAGAGAGCCGCGCTGGCAACCCCGCTGTCCTAGGAAACGCTCCCGTAGACCGGTGGCTTTGCGTCCTCACCTTTCAGTGAGTTTGCCGTAGAAAACAGCGGTTAGCGTGCTATACGCCCCGCAAATATGTCAACGAATGAAGTGTGATGCGCACCGAGTCGACCTCGGTGCACCTGTGATTCAGCGCACAGTTCGCAGGTCTGTCGGTCCGTGACGACAAACTGCTGCGCGACTGGGCATGACATAGCCCAGTCACGCGCTTCCACTGCGGCTCAGATCGGCGCTTTCGGCGCGAGATATTCCGACGCGCTCGCACTCGCCTTCAACATCTCGATCGTCGCCGGCGACGGCTGCTCCAGCGCAACGCTGCCCGCCGGCGCGTACGACTCGAGCGCGGCGCTCGAGCCCTGGCCGTACATGAGCGTGCCCGCGACTGCGGTGCCGAGCGTGAGCAGCAGGCTCGTGCCGAGAAGAATGTGCTTTTTCATGACCAGCTCCAGATCCAGATTCAAATCAGGCGATCGCTCAGCTCAGCGCGATGTTTGGCCGTTTGTCCGGAGTCAGGCCGTCGGCCAGCGCGACGTTCGGCCGCTTGTCCGGAGTCAGGCCGTCGGCTACCGCGATGTTCGGCCGCTTGTCCGGAGTAAGGCCGTCCGCCAGCTCAATGTTCGGGCGCTTGTCCGGAGTGAGGCCGTCGGCCAGCTCGATGTTCGGCCGCTTGTCCGGAGTGAGGCCGTCGGCGCAGACCGCAGCCGAACCGAGCACGCCAGCGATGGCAGCCGCAATGACCCAGGAACCCTTGATGACTTTGCGCATGGAAACTCCCCTCCCGGAGGAATTGGTTAAATTGCCGGCCCGTTTTGCGAACCGGTTCACAGGCTTAAGCGATATGGTCATGTGATTTCCGTCACAATCGCGCCTGCAACAAGACAAAATCCCTGACAATCAGGACATTTCTCAGTTGCGGAAAGGGGATATGCCCGACTCGAACGGGATTCGCGGAACGGGCCTCGGGGATAGTCGTAGTTGGATTGCCGCCCGAATCCCGCGCGACTGCGATGCCATCGGTGGCAGAATGCCCCCAGCCGGCAAGTACACTCACAAGCCAAGAACGGCCCCGTTTCGGAGACCTTTCCACTGAGCAATACGATCGCAGCGGCCATACCACTCCCGGATCGCCAGGCAGTGACAAGGCTTTTGTCTGCGTGGCAGTCAGGAGATACCCATGCCCTGGAGCGCCTAACGCCCCTCATATATGAGGAGTTGCGCAACCGCGCCCGCCGCTACATGAAACGGGAGCGGCCCGGTCACACGCTGCAGGCTACGGCTGTCGTGCACGAGGCCTTCGTCAAGCTGGTCGAGATGAACGTGTCCTGGCAGGACCGCTCGCACTTCTTCGCCGTCGCCGCGCGCCAGATGCGGCGCATCCTGGTCGATCACGCCAAGACCCGCTTTCGCGAGAAGCGCGGCGGCACGACGACCGGCTCGCTCGATGAGCTCGATGCACTGGATCTCGGACCGGCCACGGCCGGCGAGATCGACGTGCTGGAGATCGACGAGGCGCTCGACCGGCTGGCCGAAAAGAATCCGCGCCTCGCCGAGATGGTCGAGCTGCATTACTTCGGCGGTCTCACCTACCAGGAGCTGTCGGAGACGCTGAAGGTGTCGGAGGCGACCGTGGATCGCGAGATCCGCCTGGCCAAGGCATGGATGCTGAAAGAGATACGTCCGCTGCGGAGCCGCGAACCCGAAGCGTCATGAGCGCGGATAGCACAGGGAAGGGTTCGAACGAGCGCTGGGAACAGCTACAGGAGCTGTTCTCCCGCGCAGTCGATTTGAGCGGACCCGAGCGCAAAGCCTTCGTCGAGAAAGAGACGACCGGCGACCCCGCGTTGCGGACTGAGTTGCTCGAGCTGCTCGCCTGCGACAACGGCGGCGCGCGCACCGGACCGTTGACTCTCGCGCTCGGCGCTGCGCTCGACACCACGACGCGCGATCGACGCAAGGCGCTCGTCGGCCGCACCGTCGGCAACTACAAGCTCGTCTCGGTCCTCGGCCACGGCGGCACCGGCACGGTGTATCTCGGCGAGCGCGCTGATCGCCAGTACTCGGCGCAGGTCGCGGTCAAGATCGTCGACAACGCGACCATGCAGGGCGAGCTCGGTCTGCGCTTTCGCGCCGAGCGGCAGATTCTCGCCAGCCTGAATCACGCCAACATCGCGCGTCTGCTGGACGCGGGTGAAACCGAGGAAGGCAATCCCTACCTCGTGATGGAGTACGTGCACGGCGAGCCGCTCGATCGCTACTGCGATCGCCAGCAGCTCGGGCTGCGCGAACGGTTGCAGCTGTTCCTCGACATCTGCGGTGCGGTTCAGTACGCACACCAGAACCTGGTCGTGCATCGCGACCTGAAGCCCGCGAACATTCTCGTGACCGCGGAAGGCGCGCCGAAGCTGCTCGACTTCGGCATCGCCAAGCTCCTGGACGCCGGCGAAGCAGCAGCGGCGATGGCGCTCACGCGCATGAACGACCGGCTGCTCACGCCCGAGTACGCCAGCCCGGAACAGATCCTCGGCCGGCCCGTGACGACCGCGAGCGACGTCTACGCGCTCGGCGTCGTGCTCTATGAGCTGCTGACCGGTCTGCGTCCGTACACCGTGCCGGCTTCAGCAAGTCAGCTGGAGCTGGAGCGTTCGATCTGTATCACTGACCCGCTGCGACCGAGTGCGGCCGTCAAGCGGGCGCGCGACAGCGGGCCGCTCGAAGGTCAGTCGGAGCTGCTCGCAGTTGCGGCTGCCCGGCGCCTGGTTCCGGAGAAGCTGCAGAAGCGGCTGGTCGGCGACATCGACGCGATCGTCATGCGTGCGCTGCGCAAGGAGCCGCAGCACCGCTACAACTCGATCGAACAGCTCGCGTCCGACGTCCGCCGCTACCTGACGCGCGAGCCGGTCCAGGCGCGCCAGGGCAACTGGATCTACTATTCGCAGCGCTTCATTCGACGCCACGCCTTCGGCGTGACCGCCGGCGCCGCATTCGTGATCTTCCTGGCGGCCTTCGCCATGGTGTCGACGATCCAGGCACAACGGATCGCGGAGGAACGCGACCGCGCAAAGCAGCAGAGCAACCTGTCGCAGCAGGTAGCGACCCTGATGCTCGAAACCTTCGCGAACGCGGACCCCCTGGAGTATTCGCGCCGTGGCAAGCCGGAAACCGCCGAAGAACTGCTCGCGCGCGCCGGTCGCCGCGTGCGCGAGGACCTGAGCGGACACCCACAGGTGCGGGCGCAGCTGCTCGAGAATCTCGGCCGTGCGTATCGACGCCGCTTCGACGACAAGACCGCCATCAGCTATCTGCGCGATGCCGTGGCGTTGCGCAAGAAGCTGTCCGGCGGTGCCGGCGACGAAGATACGGCGGCAGTGATGGTCGATCTCGCCATCTCGATGCGGGAGACCGGCGATGTGCTCGGCTCCGACGGCGTACTGATCGAGGCCCGAGACATCCTGCATCGTCTCGGCCGCGAACACTCCGTGAGCTACGCGCGCATGCTTGCCAATCGCGGCCGCGTCCAGATGAAGTACGGCAAGATCGATCTGGCGCAGAACTACTTCGATAGCAGCCTGACTCTGTTGCGCGAGCTGCGGGATCCGCGCGACCCCGAGGTCGCACAGCTGCTGGTCGACAAAGCTGTTGCGTATCTGTGGCAGGACAATCCCGCTTCAGCGGAGCGCAGCGCGCGCGAGGCCCTGGACATCTACACCGTTGCGCTTCCGAAACTGCACCCGGATCGATCGTTGGCCATGATGCAGCTGGGCGAAGCGCTGCGCCTGCAAGGTCGGTTGGACGAAGCCTCCGTACTGTTCAAGGAGGCTCTGGCGGCGAACCGCACCATTTACGGGGACGACAGCCGCATCGTGGCCGACGTGCTCGACTCGCTGGCGAAAGTCCGGCGTGCGCAGCACGATCTCAAGGAAGCCGAAGACTACGCGCAGCAGGCGGTCGTGGTGGAAACGAAGGCGGAAGGGCCGAATCACTGGAGAACCGCGTACTACCGCACGTCGCTCGCGGCGACGCAGATCGAGCGCCGCGAGTACCCGGAAGCCATCGCGCAGTTGCGCGCTTCAATCACCATCTTCCAGGAAACGCTGTCGGCCGATCATCCCTACGTGGCATCGGCCGAGCACTATCTCGGCGAAGCGCTGCTGAAGAGCAATCAGCTGAAAGACGCCGAGGCGGTGTTCATGGCAGCGATGAACAGATCGAAACGGGCGAACGAGCCGGAGTGGCGCGCCGCGCGCTCCGCCAGCGGACTGGGTGACGCGTTGTATCGGCAGGGCCGGGCCCACGACGCCGAGCCATACCTCGTGAACAGCTATCGCACCCTGGTGGCCGACCACAGCGCCGACGCGAGCGCGCTGGAGTCCGCGCGCGAGCGCATCGTTCGCTTCTATACGGAGCGTGGACAGGTCGATAAGCTGCAGGCGCTTGCGGACGAAACACGAGCAGGAACGGCATCGGCCGCGAGCCGCACCAACTAGCAAGACGCCCATGAGCGACCCCATGGATGACCAGGGCCCGGAAGTGGCCGCGCTGCTGCCTTCGGTTTACCAGGAGCTGCGCCGGATCGCGATGGCGAACATGGCGCGCATGCCCGTCGGCAGCACGCTGCAGCCCACCGCTCTGGTGCACGAAGCGTGGCTGCGCCTCGGCGGCTCGGAAAAGGCGAGTTGGCAGAGCCGCGCGCACTTCCTGGCAGCAGCAGCCGAAGCGATGCGGCACATCCTCATCGATCGCGCACGCCAGCGCAGCTCGATGCGTCATGGCGGCGGTCAGCAGCGCGTCGACGTCGAGCACATCGACATTCCGGTCGACACGGAAGACGACGAGCGCCTGCTCGCCATCAATGACGCCGTGGACAAGCTGACCGTCGAGCATCCGCAGATCGCAGAGCTCGTGAAGCTGCGCTGCTTCGTCGGCCTCGAAGTCTCGGAGGCCGCCCGCGCTTTGAACATCCCGCGGGCGACGGCGTATCGCCGCTGGGAATTCGCACGCACCTGGCTCTACAACGAGCTGCGCAACCGCTGAGACGCGCTTCCCGCCGATCTCGTATTCATGGATGAGTCTCAGCGGGTTCGATTTCTCGGTGCGATTTGCAGCTGTGTTGCGGTTCTCTAAGGACGTAGAGGTTCTGGCACAGGAGGTGTCCCGCCGACTGTGCGCACGAAACGACGCGAGCTTGTTGACCGATCCGCACAGCCATGTCCTGCGCATCGCCGCCGAAGTCGAAACCGAATGGGAGGGGCGCGCACGGCGGCCCAGGGTCGGTGGAAGCAGCGATGCAATCCCCGCTCCTTCTGCGTCGGGCTTCGACTCGATCCGGGCCGCCGTGCTCGCGCTTCAGCACCAGCAGCGCCAGCTGCTGGTGCTGCATGTCGAAGGTCTGACCTACCGCCAGATTGCCGCCCGCCATGCCCTGCCTCCGGAAGCCGTCTTGCGCGAGCTCGCGCGAGCGTACGTGCACCTTCGCTGGACGCTGCCCGAGCGATTTCTCGCGCCGGGGCGCTAGAATCTGCACTCCGCTGGCCAGGGGGAGTGCGCGCATGAAAGTCGAGACGTTCACGCCGCCGAACGTGATGCAGCCGATCGGCCCGTACAGTCACGTCGCGAAGGCCGGCTCCTTCATCGCGATCTCCGGCACGGCCGGTATCGATCCCGCAACCGGCGAGTTCGCCGGCCCCGATGCCTACAGCCAGGCGCGGCAGATCCTGCGCTCGTTCCGCTCGATGCTCGAAGGCGTCGGCTCGGACCTCGATCACGTGCTGCACGTCAACGTGTTCCTGAAGAACGCCGCGGACTTCGAGGCCATGAATCGTGCCTATCGCGAAGCTTTCGGCCGGCACTTGCCGGCGCGTACGGCGATCACAGTGGCCGACCTGCCGAAGCCGGGCGCGCTGCTGACGATGAATCTCACCGCGGTGACCAGGGACTGACCATGAAGCTGCCGCGCAGATCGGTGCTCGTGGGGCTCGCGGCATTGCTGATCTGTGCCTGGATCGCGCTCGCCGCGCTGGTTCGCGAGTCCAGCCCGTTCTCCTGGGACCTGTACGTGTTGTGGGTCGTCACTCCGTACCTCGTGCTCGGCGCCGGGCTGCTGATCCCGTGGGGCGACGACGATAGACGGGCGCGCACCGGCTGCGTCACGGCGCTCGCGATGCTGGTCGTGACGCACTACTTCTACCGCTCAACGATGGGTGTGCTGTTCTTCTATCTGCCGATGTACCTGCTCCCCGCCGGTGTGGTGCTGTGGGCGCTGCTCTATTGGCTGGGCCCCAGAGCGTGGACGTGGCTGTCCGCGGAAACGGAGAAGCTGGACTAACCCAGCTTCCCCGTGCGCTTCAGCGGTTCGTGAGACCTAGCGCCGAAGGATCGTAGCGCTTGCCCGCCACGGCACCGCGTGGCGCGATCTCCTCGATCTTCTCCAGGTCCTCGTCATCGAGCTCGATGTCGAGCGCCGCGACGTTCTCCTCCAGCCGCTGCCGGCTGCTCGTGCCGGGGATCGGAATCACGTTGTCGTGGCTGTCGAGCAGCCAGGCCAGCGCCAGTTGCGCCGGCGTGCAGTCGCGCTCTTCCGCCAGCGCCTTGACGTGCTCGACCAGCGCCAGATTCTTCTCGAAGTTCTCGCCCTGAAAGCGCGGGTTGGTGCGACGCCAGTCGTCGGGCGCCAGGTCGTCGATCGATTTGAAGCGGCCAGCGATGAAGCCGCGCCCGAGCGGACTGTAGGCCACGAGCGCGATGCCGAGCTCCTGCAGGACCGGCATCAGCTCGTCCTCCGGATCGCGCGTCCACAGCGAGTATTCACTCTGCACGGCCGCGATGGGATGCACCTTGTGGGCGCGCCGCAGGGTTGCAACCGAAGGCTCGGACAAGCCGAGGTGCTTCACCTTGCCTTCCTGCACCAGCCTGGACATGGCGCCGACCGTTTCCTCGATCGGTGTGTTCGGATCGACGCGATGCAGGTAGTAGAGGTCGATGTGGTCGACGCCGAGACGTTGCAAAGAGGCTTCGCAGGCCTTCTTCACGTACGCGGCGCTGCCGTCGATGCTGCGCTCCGCGGCGCCGACCGGCCCGGTGAAACCAAACTTCGTGGCGAGCACGACCTTGTCCCGCTTGCCGGCGAGCGCCTTGCCCACCTTGCGCTCCGAGTTGCCGTAGATGTCGGCGGTGTCGAGCAGCGTGATGCCCAATTTCAGTGCATGCTCGATGAGCGCGACCGCCTCGTCGTCGCTCTTCACGCTGCTCGTGTACGTGTCCGCGATGCCGATGCTCATGCATCCCAGGCCGATCGCGGACACGGTCGGGCCGTTGCGGCCCAGTTTTCGGTACTGCATGCCTGTGCTCCTTTCAAATAAACTGTTGCGGTGAAAAACACCGACACCCGGCCCACGATCCTCGTTCGCGACGCGAACGAGACCGATATGAGCGCGGTCACGAACATCTACGCGCGACACGTCCTGCACGGACTCGCGTCGTTCGAAGAGGTTCCACCGCCGCTCGATGAAATGAAATCGCGGCGCGCCGGCGTGCTGAAGCTCGGTCTTCCTTACCTGGTCGCGGAGCTGGACGGCTGCGTGGTCGGCTACAGCTATGCGACGTTCTATCGCGCGCGCCCTGCGTATCGCTACACCGTGGAGGATTCGGTGTACGTCGAAGACGGACTCAACGGCCGCGGCATCGGCACGGCGCTGCTCGCCGAACTCATCACGCGCTGCGAGCGAGGGCCGTGGCGTCAGATGCTCGCCGTCATCGGCGACAGCGGCAACGCGGCTTCGATCGGCTTGCACCGCCGCCTCGGGTTCACGCCTGCAGGCAAGCTGACTGCCGTTGGCTTCAAATTCGGCCGCTGGGTCGACAGCGTGTTCATGCAACGCGCGCTCGGTCCCGGCGACGCGTCTAGTCCGGCGGCGAGTGCTCCAGCGAAGTGAGCAGCGGCTGCAGCGAAGCAAGGTCGATGGGTTTCACGAGGTGATGGTCGAACCCGGCTTCGCGCACGCGGCGCCGGTCCTCGTCCTGTCCCCAACCGGTGAGCGCAACGATCGCAGCGCGCTTCGCGCGCGAAATCTCGCGCAGCCGGCGCGCCACTTCGTAGCCATCCATGTCGGGCATGCCGATGTCGAGCAGCACGATATCGGGTGTCCGGCGCTCGAACTCGGCGAGTGCCGCCGGGCCGTCGTGCGCGACACGTACTTCGGCGCCAGTCGCGCGCAACAGCATCGCCAGACTTTCCGCCGCGTCCCGATTGTCGTCCACGACGAGCACCTTCACGCCGGCGATGCTCGAGTGCTCGCCGCGCTGCACTCGAGGAGCAGCGGCTTGCCGGAGGTTCAGCGGCAGGCGCACGCTGAAGCAACTGCCTTTGCCGATGCCTTCGCTCGTGCCTTCGACGCGCCCGCCGTGCATGTCCGTCAGCCGGCGCACCAGCGCGAGACCGATGCCCAGGCCGCTTTGATTGCGCCGCGCGCTGCGCTCGCCGCGCGTGAAAATCTGGAACAGCTTGGGGAGCTGCTCGGGCGCGATGCCGTCGCCGGCGTCGCGGATCGTGACCAGCGCATCCGCGCCGTCGCGGCGTGCCGCGACCTCGATCCGTCCACCCTTGTCCGAGTACTTGGCGGCGTTGTTGAGCAGATTCGCGAAGATCTGCGCCAGCCGCACCGGGTCGGCGTCGAGCACCAGCGGCTCGTCCGGCAGCGCAACGCTCAGCCGGTGGTTGCCGGCGCGGATCAGCGGCTCGCTGGTCTCGATCGCGCTGCGCAGCGCGACATCGAGACGCACCTGCTCGCGGCGCAATTCCACCTGGCCGCGGGTAATGCGCGAAACCTCCAGCAGATCGTCGACGAGGCGCACCAGATGGCTCAGCTGCCGCTCCATGATTTCCAGCGCCGCGTTCGCCGCCGGCGGCGCACTCGCGAGGCGCTTGATGATCTCCAATGAGCTGCGCAGCGGCGCCAGCGGATTGCGCAGCTCGTGCGACAACGTCGCGAGAAACTCGTCTTTGCGGCTGTCTGCCTCGCGCAAGGCATCGCGCGCCAGCACGCTGCGGGAAATGTCGCGGAAATAGCAGACCACGCCGCGGCGGCCGCCGGGCAGCGGAATGCGGCTGGTTTGCCATTCGTAGTACTCGAGCACCTGCCGATCCTTGCGCCGGGCAATGAACTCGGGCACGACGTGCGGCTCACCGGTTTCGAGCGTCGCGCGGAAACGCCGCAGGATCTCGCCTGCCGCCTCGCTCGGCCAGGCGCTGTGCACGATCGATTCGAAATCGCGGCCGACCAGCTCGCCGGTCTCGCCGATCATCGGCAGCGCGATCGGATTGACCGCCGCGACCCGGAACTGCTCGTCGATCAGGAACACTCCGAGCGGTGCCTCGTTGAGCAACGTCTCGAACTGCGTGCGCGCTTCTTCTGCGCGCCGCCGCAAGTCGGCCGATCGGATGAGCGTACCGGCGCGCACCAGCAGCTCGCGTGCGCTGAACGGCTTGACCAGGTAGTCGTCAGCGCCGCGATCGAGCCCCTCGAGGCGCGATTCCTCACCGGCTCGCGCCGACAGCAGAATGATCGGAATGGCGCGCAGCTGCGGATCCGCACGCACTTCGCGTATCAAGCCGAACCCATCCAGCCGCGGCATCATCACGTCCGAGACGATCAGGTCCGGGCGCAACTCGCGCGCCGCGTCGAGCGCGGACTGACCGTCCGCGACCGCGTGCACGACGTACTGATCGGCGAGCAGACGCCGCGCATACTCCCGCAAGTCGGCGTTGTCGTCTGCGAGCAGGACCGTGGGCGTGTCCTGCCGCGGAGCCGTCCGCTCCGGCGGATCGGGCAACCACTCCAGCGCCTCCGCGACGTAAGCACTCGCGGCCGGCTGCGTCGACACAGCCGTCGCAGGACGAACGCGCTCCGGCGGCAGGTGCGCCGTGCCTTTCGGGACGCGCACGACGAAGGTCGTGCCCTTGCCGGAGGTGCTGTCGACCGCAATGGAACCGCCGTGCAGCTTCACCAACTCGCTGACGAGCGCCAGCCCGATACCGCTGCCCTCGTGGCTGCGACCGCGCGCGTTCTCCACGCGGTGAAAACGCTCGAACATCCGCGGCAGCTCGTCCGGCGGAATGCCGATGCCGGTATCGCTGACGCGCAGCTCCAGCGCGTCGCCGGTATCGCGAACGCGCACCGCGATCTCCCCTTCGAACGTGAACTTAAAGGCGTTGGACAGCAGGTTGAGGACGACCTTGTCCCACATCTCGCGATCCACGTAGACGAGATCCGCGCCTGGCTGGCAATCCACGACCAGCCGAAGGCCTGCGCGCTCGCAGGCCGAACGGAAGTTGCTCGCGAGATCGGCAGTCAGCGCGCACACGTCCGTCGCTTCATACGAAGCTTGCGCGCGCCCCGCCTCGATGCGTGCGAAGTCGAGCAGCGTGTTCACCAGCCTGAGCAATCGCAGGCCGTTGCGATGCGTGACTGCGAGCAGCGCGCGGTCGTCCGGCGGCAGGTTGTCGGCCTTGGCGAGCAGGTCCTCGAGCGGACCGAGCATGAGAGTGAGCGGCGTGCGGAACTCGTGACTCACGTTGCTGAAGAACGCGGTCTTGGCGCGATCCAGCTCCGCGAGCTGCTCGGCGCGCCGACGCTCGTCCTCCAGCGCCCGCACGCCCGCCACCGCCCCGGAGATGTTGGCGCCGATCAGCTTCACGAAGTCGCGATAGTCGTCGTCGAACTTGCGCCGTGCGCTCAGCCCGCAGACGAGGTAACCGTAGGCCTCGTTGGCGCGGCTCGCGAGCTTGAGGATCGCCGCCTGCTGGACCGGTTCGGGCCACGGTCCGCCGGGCAGCTGCACGTCGGCGGGCGCTTCGGCCAGCACGATCTCCGCGTCGCTGCCGACGGGCCAGGACAGGTGTCGATTCGTTGCATCGATGCGCCGTGGCGCGCCAGGATCGCCGCCGGCGATGCCCGCAACGGCTTCGAGCTGCGCGACGCCCGCGTCCGGATCCCAGCTGTACAGAGCGGCGAACGGGGCATCCTTGCCGTAGCTCGCGAGTACCGCGGCTGTCTTGCGAAAAACGTCAGCCGCCGAAGCGACCTCGTCGCCGACGCGGCCGAGATCACGCAAGGCCGCGAGCCGGCGCCCGCCGACCACGCTTCCGGTCGTCTCGCTGACGATGCAGAACACGCCGCCGACCCGGCCAGTCTCGTCGCGCACCGGGTCGTACGAAACGTCGAAGTACGTTTCCTCGGCGTAGCCATGCCGCTCCAGGACGAACATCATGTCCTTCGCCCAGAACGCTTCGCCGGTATTCACGACGCCGGCGAACAGCGGCTCGAGCACGCTCCACAACTCGCTCCAGGCCTCACGCGCCGGTTTGCCGAGCGCGGAGGGATGCTTGGAGCCGAACACCGGCCGATAGGCGTCGTTGTAGATGCTGATGAGTTCCGGCCCCCAGAACAGGACGATCTGCGCCTTCGAGGGCAGCAGGTGGCTGATCGAGCTGCGCAGGCTTTGCGGCCACACCTCGATGGGGCCCAGCGCAGTCGCTCCCCAATCCTTGGCGCGGATCAGCGCACCGAGCTCACCGCCGCCGACGAGCCAATCCGCGGCCAGCGGGGGTGGGTCGACGGAGCGTTTTATAGTTGTCGAAGCCACCAGAAGAATCCCCGACGCATCGGTACGCCGCGATCCAAACGCGCCGCGCTGAAAAATGTTCAACCCGCCGCATTGTATGATCTGCAGGGGCATCGACAGCCTCCCCGGAAATCGGGAGAGTCCGTGCTTTCGCCCTGCCGACCCGGAGCCAAAGACCCCATGAGGACTGTTCCCCTGCTGCTGTCCCTGCTGTTCGCCAGCGTCGCGCCCGCCGCCGACGTCGCAACCCCGGCCCAGATCTATGGCGAGCTGTTCGAGCGGGTCCAGCAGGAGCGCGTCTATCCGGACGGCAAGAGCTTCGTCGATGCCCTGCCCGTCAAGGCGCCGGAGCAGGTGCTCGCCGACTATCGCGAGGCGAGCAAGCGACCGGATTTCGATCTGCGCAAGTTCGTCGAGGCGCATTTCGCCCCCCCACCGCCGGCGGGCGGCGAGTACCACACCGTGCCCGGGCAGGACGTGCGCGAGCACATCGACGCGCTGTGGAAGGTGCTGGAGCGTAAGCCGGAGGACCAACGGCCGTACTCGTCGCGACTGGCCCTGCCCCATCGCTACGTGGTGCCGGGCGGGCGCTTCAACGAGATCTATTACTGGGACTCGTACTTCACGATGCTCGGGCTGGAGGAAAGCGGGCGGCACGACCTGACGGTCTCGATGCTCGACAACTTCGCCTGGCTGATCGACCAGTTCGGTCACATACCGAACGGCAATCGCACCTACTACCTGAGCCGCTCGCAGCCGCCGTTCTTCGCGGCGATGGTCGAGCTGGCCGCACTGCGCGACGGCGCTGCGACCTATCGCAAGTACCTGCCGCAGCTGCGGCGCGAGTACGAGTTCTGGATGGAAGGCGCAGCCGCGCTCGCTCCCGGCGCCGCGCATCGGCGCGTGGTCAAGTTGCGCGACGGCACGGTGCTCAATCGCTACTGGGACGACCGCGACACGCCGCGCGAGGAAGCCTATCGCGAGGACGTCGCCACGGCCCGCGAGTCGGGGCGGCCGCCCGCAGAGGTCTATCGCAATCTGCGCGCGGCCGCGGAAAGCGGCTGGGATTTCGGCTCGCGCTGGCTCGCCGATGGCAAGACCCTGCCGACGATCAATACGACCGACTTCCTGCCGCCCGATCTGAACAGCCTGCTGTACCAGCTGGAGATGACTATCGCGAAGGCATGCGAGGTCACCTCCGACGCAGCGTGCGCGAAGGACATGCGGACGCGCGCGACGACACGCAGAGCTGCAGTCGATCGTGTTCTGTGGAACGCCGCCGCCGGCGCCTACACGGACTATGACTGGCGCAAGCAAAAGAGCGGCGACCGCGTCTCGGCCGCGACGCTGTATCCGCTGTACTTCAAGCTCAGCGATCAGGAACGCGCGCGGACCATTGCCGCGACCGTCCGCGCGAAACTACTGCAGCCTCACGGCCTCGCGACCACGACTGCGAGCACCGGCCAGCAATGGGACGCGCCGAACGGCTGGGCGCCGCTCGAGTGGATCGCCATCGGCGGATTGCGCAACTACGACCAGGAAGCGCTGGCCGGCACGATCGCGCAACGCTGGGTCGCCAAGAATCTGCAGGTCTATCGCAGCACCGGCAAGCTGGTCGAGAAGTACGACGTCACCAGCTCGGCTGCCGGCGGCGGCGGCGAGTATCCGTTGCAGGACGGCTTCGGCTGGACCAACGGAGTGCTGCGCAAACTCCTCGTGCTGTACCCGAAGCTCGCCGAGTAATTCCCCGCGGCGCAGCTTGCGGCCTTCCGTACTTGCTTTTGTCCCGCATCATCTGTAATTTCTGTCATGACAGAAATAACAGTCACCAGAGCAAGAGCGCATGCTGGCCGTCTCGATCGCGCCGGTCGACTACCCTGCCCGGGCGGACATCCGCCGCCTCATCGGCGAGGTCGAATGGTTCTCCCTGCCGGCGGCCGTGCGGTCACGATTCGGCGAGCACGCGGCAGACGCGCAATACCGTGGCACCTTCGACGAAGTGCGCGCGAGCTTCGCAGGCAAGCTGCTTGCGACGTGCTGCCGGTTGCTCGGCACACCGGTCGCGCCCTTCACGGGCACCAACGTCCCGACCACGGTGAATGCCTTCGCGACGCCGGATGGGGGCATTGCGTGGCAGCGCATCTACCACTTTCCGGGTCGTAAGCCCTGCATCGTCGAGAGTATCAAGCGACTGTCGCGCGAAGGGACCTTGGTCGAAGCGCTGCCGGCGGGCATGCGCATGGCTCTCGACGTCTACGCGCGCGATGGCGTCCTGCACTTCGTGAGCACCGGTTACTACTTCGAGCTCGGCGGCCTGCGCCTGCGCTTGCCGGAGTGGCTGCCGCCCGGCGTCACGCACGTCCAGCACATCGATCTCGGCGACGGCACCTTCCGCTTCACGATGAGCGTTCGCCATCGCTGGCTCGGCCAGGTGTTCTGGCAGAGCGGCCGGTTTCGCGATCCGGTGCCGGGAGAAAAAATCAGGGAAAACTCAGCACCGCAGCAAACCTACGGTTGTTGCACTGCTCAGTTTCCCCCGGTTTTCTCTCCCGGCACCGCCATCAACCAGTCGCTGAACAGGGCCCGGGCCTTGGCGCCTTCGAACGTGCGGCGGACCGCGTCCATCGCCTGCAGCGTCGCGCGCTCGCGGTGGCCGAAGAAGCCGAGCCAGTAAGGAACGTGGAACTCGACATCGAGCGGCCGTGCGCGAATTTCCAGCGCGCGGACGCCGAAGAACCCCGTCTGAAACACGGCGCGTCGCACCTTGTTCTCCAGCAGTTCGAGCGCGACCGGCTCGGCGAGCCGCGCGGCGGGCGCGTTACGCGTCGTCACTGTAACCAGGTCCGTTGCGCCCGGTGCTGCGGCGAATTCGTACAGATCGAGCTGACCGCTCACGGCATCCGCGCCGTACAGCGCGACCTTGACCCCACCGCGATTGACGACTTCGACGTGGTAGAGCCGGAAAGGCAGATACGCCGACGCGATCTGCCGCAGCCGTCCGCGCAGGAATCCGCCACGCTGTTCCAGCGCTGCGAGCGCTTCCTGCTGCGTGACGTTGGGCCGCAGGCAGCGTATTTCCCGGCGCGCGCCGGCGGCGGCGTCGCTCAGCGGAAGTAGATCCACAATCCGACGACGGTCGCGATCAGCAGCAGGCTGAAGGCAACGTTGAGCTTGTGCTCGGACGCCGACTCGCGCGCCAGCGAGACCTTGGTCACTTCCTGCGAGTCGATCTTGTCGTCGACGGTGGCGAACGTCAGGCCCGCGAGCTTGCGACGGTCCGGCGCAGGAGTGGCCAGGCTGACGGCAACGAGCACGCCGGCGCAGATCACGAACATCAGGATCGCGTAGTGCAGGAAGTTCATGTCGAGCAGCCAGCGGACCGCGCCGCTGTCGAAGTGGCTGCCCTTGTCGAGCACTTCCAGCACGAAGCGCAGCGTGCCCAGCACGAAGCCGGTCAGCAGCGCGCTGATCGCGCCGGCACCGTTGAGGCGCGTCCACAGGATGCCGAGGATGAAGCACGCCGCGATCGGCGGGCTGATGTACGCCTGCACCGATTGCAGGTAGATGTAGAGCTGCGAGCTGAGCAGCTTGATGAACGGCACCCACAGCAGTCCCAGCACGACGAGCACGCCGGTCGCGATACGCCCGAACATCACCAGCTGCTTCTCGCTCGCCTCCGGACGAACGCGCTTGTAGAAATCGAGCGTCACCAGCGTCGAGGCCGAGTTGAACACCGAAGCCATGCCGCCCATCAGCGCAGCCAGCAACGCAGCCACCATCAGCCCGACCAGGCCCGAAGGCAGCAGGTTGACGATGAGCGTCGGATACGCGATGTCACCGTTGGTGACGGTGCCGCTCGCGTTGGTCTGGAACAGCTGCGGATACAGCGCGAACGCAATCAGGCCGGGCAGCACCAGCACGAACACCGGCAGGATCTTGAGGAAGCCGGCGAAGATCGTGCCCGCCTTGGCGTGACCTTCGTCCTTCGCCGACAGCACGCGCTGCACGATCACCTGGTCGGTGCACCAGTACCAGATGCCCAGGATCGGCGCGCCGAGGAAGATACCGGTCCACGGAAACTCGGGATGGCTCGCCGGCTTGATCATGCTGAAGTAATCCGCGGGCACGGCGGCGCGCAGGCCGCTGAAGCCGCCCACTTCCGAAAGGCCGATCATCGTCAGGATCACGGCCCCCGCCAGCAGCACGAGCGTCTGCATCAGCTCGGTGTAAATCACCGCCGACAGGCCGCCAATGATCGTGTAGATACCCGTCGCCACCACCAGCGCAACGGCGGAGGTGAGCGGGTCCCACCCGACCACGCGCTCCAGCACGATCGCCGCCGCGTACAGGTGCACCGAAATCTTGGTGAAGATGTAAGCGAGGATCGAAATGCTCGCCAGGTACACGCTGCACGAGCGGTTGAAGCGCCGCTCCAGGAATTCCGGCATCGTGAATACGTTGGAGCGCAGGTAGAACGGCACGAACACCCAGCCCAGGATCAGCAGGATCAGGCAGGCCAGCCACTCGAAATGGCCGACCGCGAGGCCCGAGGTCGCACCCGAGCCGGCCAGGCCGATGAAGTGCTCGGTGGAGATGTTCGAGACGAACAGCGAGGCGCCGATCGCGAACCAGCCGACGTTGCGGCCGGCGAGGAAGTAGTCGATCGAGCTGCGGCCCTTGCGCGCAAAGTACACGCCAATGCCGAAGATGATGATGAAGTAGATCGCGATGATGCCTATGTCGAGCCCAGTGAGGCTCTTGGAGGTCACCACGACCGCTTCAGTCGGGCTTGCCATCGTTGCTCCTTCTTTTCTTGTGGCTGCCGGCGCATTCTATGTGCGCTGGGCGGAATACGACAGGTGCCTGGGGAGGGTCGATGAGTACGGCAACCCTGGAACGCGCAGCGGACGCAGATTTCGTACTGGTCACGGAATGGCACATCGCCGCGGGCATCGACGCGGTGTGGGAAGCATTGAATCACCCGGATTACTGGCCGCGCTGGTGGCCCTACGTCCGCGCCGTCGAGAAACTGCGCGCCGGCGACGCCGAGGGCGTCGGCTCGATCTACCGCATCGAGTGGACCAGCAAGCTTCCCTACGACATCACGTTCGAGGTCGAGACGGTAGAAGTTGTACATTTCGAGCGGATCCGCGCCCTGGCGCGCGGCCAGCTGAACGGCGAAGGCCTGTGGGAGTTCGCACCCGACGAGAGCTCCACGCGCGTGCGTTACACCTGGAGCGTCAACCTCGTCCAACCGTGGATGCGGCGTCTCAAGCCGCTCGCCGCACCGATCTTTCGCTGGAATCACAACGCGGTGATGCAAGCCGGCGCCGTCGGCCTGGCGCGCCACCTGCATACGACGCTGGTCGCTCCCGAAGCAGCGCCCGCGCCCACTGGAGCCGCGCCCTCCGAGCCTCCTAGCTCGACCTGAATCCGATCCTGGCATGCGTGCCGTCGCAGAACGGCTTGTTCGCGCTACCCCCGCAGCGGCACAGCCGCGCACTCGTGACACGCGCAACGACGCGGCCGGTGCCGCTGGTGATCTCGAGATTGCCGCGCACCGCCAGCGGTCCGTTCGTCTCCGGATCGATCGCCAGCACTCCGTCGCGCACCGCCAGCATCTCGGTTTCCCGCGTCGCCGGCTCACCGGTGGCGTCGAAGCCGATCTCGTGGTGCGAGCCGTCGCAGAACGGCTTGTTCTTCGAGGCGCCGCAACGGCACAACGTCGCGCGAAAGCCGCGCGCGGTGCCATCGATCTGCAACTGGCCGCGGAATGCGTAGGGCCCGTGCTCGCGTATGCTCGCGAGATTGACCGGCGGCGCTGTCTCGTCGCTCGCACCGTCGACTCGCCGATACTGGATCGCACCTGACGGACAGGCGTGCGCGATCTCGACCAGGCGCTCGACCGGCATGGCATCGGGATGGATCCACGGCCCCTGCACGTTGGCGAGAAAGACCTTGGGCGCGCCGGTCACGCAGAACCGCGCGTGAATACAGCGTTTCGCTTCGAACAGCAGCTCCAGTTTCTCGCCTTGAACGCGCTCGACACCATCGACGACGGTCGACGCCGGGGCTGGCGCTGCAGGCGGTAAAACAACCTTTGCTGCGGCGGGCGTCACCTCGCCGAATACCGGCGCCTGCAGATCGAACCCACGGCTCGCCTGTCCTGAAAGCGCCGCGAGGTGCTCGGCCGCATCGCACGTGCGCCGATCGCCGCCCTTGGCAAGCACGGCCGCGGCATCTGTCAGCTGTTGCAATCTCTCGATGAAGAAGACTCTCGCCGCACGGCCTGGCGGCAGCGGCGAAGCGTCGCGCAGCGCCGTGAATGACATTCCTGCGTGACATTCCGGATTGGAGGGGCCGGCGGGCAACCGCGCGGCGCGCTCGGCGAGCGGCACGATGACGTGCATCAGGCCGATCGCGAGCCGCAGCACCAGGTTCTTTTCCTCACCAGGAGCGCGGCACAGATACGCGTACGCGAACAGCCGGAGCATCAGGCTGTACGACGCATTAGCGAGATCGACGATCGCACTCGCCTCCGCGTCCTCGATCCACACGCGACCTTCCGGGCGCGGCGGCCGGCGCAGCACCGGGTTGGTCGCCGCCGGAAACGCCGGCTTGAACTCGGGGCGCCGACGCTGCAGCGACAGCAGCTCCTCGCGCACGCTGAGGAATCGCTGGAAGTGCGAGCCCATCATGTCGCGCGGCGCGCCCTCGCCCTGCATGACGATGCTTTCGAAGGCGGCGAGCGCGGTCTTCGCGCAGATCACCGGCCGCGCGCCGCTCAGGCCGAACTCGGCGAGCGAGATCTGCAAGGCCGGATCGCCGACGAATACCTTCTGCTCGCCGCAGCGCTCGACCAGTCCGCGCAAGCCGAGCGACAGCGTCGTATAGAAATTGCCGACGGTGTCATAGTTGATGCCCATCGGCGTGAGGCGCTGCACGTCGCTGCCGCGCACGTAGTTGCGCTCGATCGCGAAGGCTTCGCTGTCGCGCTCGTCGGAGCCGGCGGGCCGTTCCAGGTAGATGAAGTGCTGCAGGGTTTGCGCGTTGAACGGCGCGAGCTTCACGACCACGCTGGCGGGCAGATAGCCGGGATCGATCGGAAAGTTGCCGCGGCCGACGCGCGGGCTGCCGCCCAGCGCCGCAGTGATGTTCCACACCGCTGCGAGATGGGCCATTTCCTCGATCGCCACCGCGAACAGCGCCTGGCGCCAGCGGCCCGTCGCCTCCGCCTCCTCCGGCGCCAGCCCGTCTTCGGCCGTGCGCAGGCTGAAGGCCGCATAAAGATACGTGCACATGAGATTGTGCTCGAGCTCGGCGGCTTCGTAGAGCGCGTGCAGGACGGCTTCACGGTCGGCCAACCGCGGCGACGCGACGGACTCACTCATGGTGCTCTCCAGTGAATCGGGCAATGGTGCCCGAACCGCGCGCAGACGCAATCCGCCGGCCGACCGGGTCGGCCGCTATCGACGGAGGGTTGAGCCGGGCGCTTGACCGAGGTAAAACGCAGGCCACTAGCCTTCCCTGCTCCCGCCTGCGTCCTCATGCAAAATTTCGCGCCCGGAGACCTCAAGGAAGTCCTCGCACTTCTGCAGACGGGCCTCGAGCTACCCGCCGAGCAGCGCGAGGCCTGGCTCGCGGCGCTGGACGCGTCCAAGACGCGGCTCAAACCGACGCTCTCCGCCCTGCTGCAGAAGCATGCCGAGCACGAGACCGACGATTTCCTGAAGGACCTGGCGCGCTTCACCAGCGGCGGCAGCAAGCCGGGCGCGGATGAAGCTGGCGTGGCAACCGTTGCGCCGGCGCCGGCAGTCGGCCGTGTGGTCGGTCCCTACAGGCTGCTGAGCCCGATCGGCGAAGGCGGCATGAGCTCGGTGTGGCTAGCGGAGCGCACCGACGGAGTCATGCGGCGCAGAGTCGCGCTGAAGCTGCCGCATTGGTGGGCGCTCGCGAAACTGACGGAGCGCGCGACGCAGGAGCGCGAAATCCTCGCGAGCCTCGAGCATCCCAACATTGCGCGTCTGTATGACGCCGGCATCACCGACGACGGCCGGCCGTATCTCGCGCTCGAATACATCGAGGGCCGGCCGATCGACCTGTATTGCCGCGAGCACAAGCTCGATGTCCGCACGCGCGTGATGCTCATCGCGCAGATTGCCCGCGCGGTGGCGTACGCGCATTCGCGCCTGATCGTGCATCGCGACCTCAAGCCCTCGAACATCCTGGTCGACGCGCAGGGCAACGTGCACCTGCTCGACTTCGGCATCGCCAAGCTCATCGAAGAGGGCAGCGCCGCGAACAAGGCGCTGACGCAGGTCGGCGTGCGCGTACTGACGCCCGAATACGCCTCGCCCGAGCAGATCACGGGCAGCGCGATCACCACCGAGAGCGACGTCTATTCGCTCGGCGTCGTCGCCTACGAGCTGCTCGCCGGCACGCGTCCTTACCTGTTCAAGAGCGCGCTGACCGCCGACTGGGACGTGCTGTCGAGCGACGTGCGGGCACCGAGTACGGTCGCGGATGAACGCTCGACCGCCCGCAACCTGCGCGGCGACCTCGACACGATCGTGCTCAAGGCGCTGAAGAAGGAGCCCGGCGAGCGTTACGCGAGCGCGGCTGCCTTCGCCGACGATCTCGACCGCTACCTGCGCGGCGACCCGGTCGTGGCACGGCCCGACTCAGCCGGCTACCGGCTGCGCAAGTTCGCCATCAAGCATCGCCTTGCCGTGGGCGCAGCAGCCGCCGTCGTGCTCGCGCTCGCTGCGGGTCTGGCTGTCGCGTCGTGGCAATTGCGGGTCGCGCGCGCCGAGAAGAAGCGCGCCGAAGAGGTCAAGGAGTTCGTCGCATCGATCTTCCGCTCGGCCGACCCGTACTTCACCGGCGAGCGGCAGATGAAAGCTTCGCAGCTGCTCACGCTGGCGAAGGAGCGCATCGACCGCGAGATGGCATCGCAGCCCGAGAGCAGCGTGGAATTGCTCGCGATCGTCGGCGAGGCGCAAGCGAACCTGGAAGAGTACGACGCGGCGCGCTCGACATTGCAGGCGGCGCTCGATCTGGCTGCGCGCAAGCTGCCGGCAGGCAACGTCCACAAGTCGCAAGCGCTGGCGCAGCTCGCGACGATCCACGCGAACGAGCGCGAGTACGATCTCGCCAAGCGCGAGCTCGACGCGGTCATTCCGGAGCTGCGCGACTACGGCCGCCCCGCGGTGCGCGCACTCGTCAATGCCTTGCAGACGCGCGGCTTCGTCGCCGGCGACGAAGGCGATGCGGAACGCGCCATCGCCGACATGCGCGAGGCCGTCGCGATCGCCGAGGAATCCCTCGGCGAGAACGACTCGGAGACGATCCTGGCGACGCGCCAGCTCGCGCAGGAATACCTGATGGCAGGCCGCCAGCAGGAGGCCGTCTCGGCGGCTCGCGAAGCGTTCGGACGCGCGCAGACGAATTTCGGCGCGGGCGGACGCAATGCGCTGCTGGTCGAGACTGAAGACATGTACGGTCGCGCGCTCGCCGACTCCGGACAGCTCACCGAAGGCATCGACCATCTGCAGAACTCGATCAAGCGGACCGAGCAGCTGCTGGGCCCGAACAACGGCTCGATCGCCAGCAAGCTCTCGTGGCTCGCGCGTGCGCAGCTGAAGCTCGGCGACCTGCCCGGCGCGATTGCTTCGATGACTCGCAGCGTCTCTGCCGCGACCAACGATCTGGATCGCGCGCGGGCGCAAGCGAGCCTCGGGGTCACTCTGGTCGCTGCACGCCGCATCGACGATGCAGTGGCCGTGCTGCGTCCGGCGGTGGACGATTTGAAGCGACTCGACTCCGGCGAAGGCTCGTGGCTGCCAAACGCGACCGCCACCTACGGCACTGCCCTGGCGCTGGCCGGACAAACCGCCGAAGCGCAGCGCGTCCTGCAAGCAAGCATCGATACGGGCAAGGTTGCGGGACCGGCGCTCGCCGACACTCACAACGGCCTCGGCCTGTGCGCCTTGAACGACAACAAGGCCGCCGCTGCGCTCGGGCATTTCCAGACAGCGCTCGAGAATGCCGGCCCGGCGGAACCGCCTTCGCGCATTCGCGCTGCCGCCGTGCTCGGCGCCGGCACCGCGCAACTCGATCTCGGCAAGCTGCACGAGGCCGAGCAGATGCTGCGCGAAGCCGATGCCGCTTACCGCAAGATCTATCAGCTGCCGACGCCCGCACTCGCGGACGTACAGGTTGCACGCGGCCGTGTCGCGATGCTGGAGGGCCGCTCGAAAGATGCGTCCACGCTGTTCGCTGAAGCGGACGACTTCTGGCGCCGCTACGAAGCGAAGAGTCGCTGGGCGCGGGACGCCGCGCAGTGGCGCGAGCGGATGGCAGCCACGCAGCGGCCGGCCAGCGAATAGCGCTTGACCTTCACGTAGCGTCAAACCCTACGGTTCAGCCTCCTCACACAAGGAGCTGAACCATGTTCACGATCTACGGTGTCCCGCTGTCGATTCACGTTCGCAAGGTGATCGTCGCCGCGCTCGAAAAGCGCCTCGAGCATCGCGTCGAAGCCGTGTTCCCGTTCGACCCGCCGCCCGGCTGGCGCGATCTCAGCCCGACCGGCAAGATCCCGGCGCTGAAGCACGGTGATCTGACGCTCGCCGATTCCTCGGTCATCGTCGCCTACCTGGAGAAGCGCTTTCCCGAGCATCCGCTGGCGCCCAGCGAGCCGGCGCAGTACGCGCGCGTCCTGTGGTTCGAAGAGTATGTCGACTCGCAGATCGCGCCCGATGTGATCGCGCTGTTCAAACAGAAGGTGCTCGGACCAATGGTGCACAAGGTTCCGACGGACGCGACGGTCGTCGAGCGGTTGCTGCACGAAGAGCTGCCGCCGAAGCTCGACTATCTCGAAGGATCGCTGCACGGCGAGTATCTCGTCGACGGCCGCGTCAGCCTCGCGGACATCACGCTGGCTTCCGACCTGACAGTCTTCCACTATCTGGGCTGCAGGCTCGACCGCGCCCGCCATCCGCGACTGAGCGCGCACTTCCGGCGCATGCTGGGCCGGGATTCGTTCCGCACGGCGCTCGCGGCCGAGCAACCGTTTGCCGAGAAAATGGGACTCGATCGTGTTCAAAATTGGTGACTTCTCGCGCATCGCCCGGGTTTCGTGCCGGCTGCTGCGCTACTACGACGAGCTCGGGCTGCTGCGGCCCGAGCAGATCGAGCGCGACAGCGGCTACCGCTACTACAGCGCCGCCCAGTTGCCGCGTCTCAACCGGATCCTGGTCCTGAAGGAGCTCGGCCTGAGCCTGGACGAGATCGCACGGGTGCTCGACAGCAACCTGTCCGCAGCCGAGCTGCGCGGCATGCTGCTGGTTCGACGGAACGACGCGCAACGTGCACTCGCGGAAGAAATGGAGCGCTTGCGGCACATCGAGAGCCGCATCGCGCAGATCGATGCCGAGGGCGAGCTATCGGTCGACGACGTGATCATGCGCAGCGAGCCCGCGCAGCAGCTCCTCTCCTTGCGTCGCGTCGTTCCTTCGTTCGCGGCGGCGCGCGAACTCGTCCGCGAACTGAGCGAATCGCTGCGCGCGCTCAAGGCGAAGGGAGTGCTGGGCCGCTTGACCGCAATCGCGCATGCGCAGGAGTTCGAGACCGATCGCATCGACGTCGAAGTGGGCTTCGTCCTGCAGGCTGAGCTGCAGGACCCGGTTCTTCGTCTCGCCAGCGGCGAGCCGCTGAGCGTTCGCGAGCTCGGGGCGGTCGAGCGCATGGCCACGTGCGTGCGGATCGGGCTGCCGGAACGCGCGCACCTGGTCACCGGCAAGATCGGTGTATTCCTGGAAGCGAACGGCTATGGCCTCGCCGGCCCGAGCCGCGAAGTGTTCCTGCAGCCGCCGCGGCTCGACCGGATGGAAGAGTCGGTCGTCGAAATGCAATTTCCAATCGCGAAAATCGCACCGTAAGGAGCTTGTCTTGCAACCAAGAGCCCCGCACGTCCTGCTGTCGATCGCTTTTCTCGCCGCAACCTGCACTGCTAGTGCTGCCGAAGACAAGCGACCGCGCCTGCGCGATCTCGGTGTCACTCTCGGCGTCTTCGAGCCCGGGCCGCTCAATGCAATCACCGACGTGCAGGGCGTGCGCGTCGGCCATCGCACGCTCGTCGAAGGGGAGCGGATTCGGACCGGTGTGACCGCGATCGTCCCGCATGCAGGCAATGTGTTCCAGGACAAAGTGCCCGCCGCGGTCGTGATCGGCAACGGCTTCGGCAAGCTGATGGGCACGACGCAGATCCTGGAGCTGGGCGAGATCGAAACGCCGATCCTGCTGACGAACACGCTGGCCGTCGGTCAAGCCGCCGAGGGCGTAGTGCGCTGGACGCTCGCGCAGCCGGGCAACGAAGCGGTGCAGTCCGTCAACGCGGTCGTCGGCGAAACCAACGACGGGCGCCTCAACGACATCCGCGCGCGCACGATCACCTATCAACATGCAATCGACGCGATCGAGCACGCGACTTCCGGAGCTGTCGAGGAAGGCGCGGTCGGCGCGGGCACCGGAACCGTCGCATTCGGATTGAAGGGCGGCATCGGCACGAGCTCGCGCCGACTGCCCGATCGCGCCAGCGCCTACACGATCGGCGTGCTGGTGCAGACGAACTTCGGCGGACTGCTGACGATCGCCGGCGTGCCGCTGTGGAAGCAGCTCGGCCTGAATCCGTTCGCGCCGCAGCCCGCGCCGCCGAACGCGGGTTCGATCATGATCGTCGTCGCGACGGACGCGCCGCTGTCCGACCGCAACCTGGAGCGGCTGGCGCGGCGTGCGCTCGTGGGGCTGAGCCGTACCGGCGCCACGATCTCGAACGGCTCCGGCGACTACGTGATCGCTTTCTCGACCGCACAGGAAGTCCGGCGCACGCCGCCGCGCCGCGCATCGACCGCGACGTTCGCCGAGCTGCCGAACGAAGCAATGACGCCGCTGTTCCAGGCCGTCGCGGAGGCGACCGAAGAAGCGATAGTGAACTCGCTGCTGCAAGCACGCCCGATGCGCTCCGCACTCTCGAGCGTCGATGCACTCGATCCGGAAGTCGTGCGGCGCGCACTGCGCTGAGGCACCCAGTCCACGAGGTCGCAGCGGAGCGGAATGGGAACCGGAGTAACTCTCGCAAAGACGCAAAACCCCTGTCAACAACTCCCGTTCCCCGGGCGCAACGAAATGTTCACGGTGGCTTCACCTGCATGACAGCGCGACCGGCGATCCTCGCCGCGACGTCATCGAGGAGCATCCCATGCAGACAGGCCGTCGGACTTTCATCAAGCACGCACTCGCCGGCGGCGTCACGCTGACCGGGCTCGCCGGGATCCTGCAGTCGCGGCAGGCACCAGCCGCGATCGCAGCCGACTCGCTGCGGCCGATGGCGCAATGGGGACTGCAGATCGGCGACGTCGTCGGCGACCGCGCGATCGTCTGGAGCCGCGCCGACAAACCCGCGCGCATGTTCGTCGAATGGTCGCGCGACCAGAGTTTCGCGAGCGCCGTGACGTTGCGTGGCCCGCACGCGCTCGACGTCACGGATCTGACCGCGCGCATCGATCTGACCAACCTGCCCGCGGACCGCGATGTGTTCGTGCGCGCGACGTTCGAGGATCTCGACTCCGGCAGAGCGCGCAGCGAGCCGGTCCTCGGCCGTTTGCGCACGCCGCCGGCCAAGCGTCGCGACGTGCGCTTCGTGTGGTCGGGCGACACCTGCGGCCAGGGCTGGGGCATCGACCTCGGCTTTGGCGGCATGAAGATCTACGAAGCAATGCGGCGCGTGCACCCGGACTTCTTCATTCATTCCGGCGACACGATCTATGCCGACGGCCCGCTGACCGAACGGGTGACCGATGCTGCCGGCAAGCTGATCTGGACCAACGCGTTCCTCGAGCAGGTGCCGGAAAAACTGAAAGTCGCGGAGTCGCTGCAGGAGTTCCGCCGCGCTCATCTCTACAACCGCTACGACGCGAACGTGCAGCGCTTCAGCGCCGAGGTGCCGCAGATCTGGCAGTGGGACGATCACGAAGTGACCAACAACTGGTCGGACAGCAAAGTGTTCGACAATCGTTACGTCGAGCAACGCATCCAGACGCTGGTCGGCCGCGCGACGCGCGCGTTCCTCGAGTATTCGCCGATGCGCTGGCACAACCTGGCCGAGTCCGAGCGCGTCTATCGGCACATCCCGTACGGCCGCGACCTCGATGTTTTCGTGCTCGACATGCGCAGCTATCGCGGGCCGAACTCGTTCAACCGGCAGGAGCAGCGCAGCGACGCGACGGCGTTCCTCGGCCGCGCGCAGATCGCGTGGCTGAAGGCCAGACTGCGGGAGTCGCGCGCGACCTGGAAAATCATTGCGGCCGACATGCCGCTCGGGCTGCAGGTGCCGGACGGCAGCGACGTCCAAGGCCGTCCGCAATGGGAAGCAGTCGCGAACGGCGATGGACCGGTGCTCGGGCGCGAATTCGAGATCGCAGAGATCCTGCGCTTCATCAAGCGCGAGGACATTCGTAACACTGTCTGGCTCACCGCCGACGTGCACTACTGCGCCGCGCACTTCTACGATCCGCGCAAGGCGCAATTCCAGGAGTTCGATCCGTTCTGGGAATTCGTCGCCGGACCGCTGCACGCCGGCAGCTTCGGACCGAATCTGCTCGACAACACCTTCGGGCCGCAGGTCGTATTCCAGAAAGCGCCGCCGGTCGCGAACACACCGCCGAGCGGCGGCTTCCAGTTCTTCGGCCAGATCGACATCGATGCGCACAGCAAGCAGCTCACCGTTGCGTTGAAGGACATCGACGGCGCGCCGGTATTCACGAAGCGGCTCGAAGCGAGAGCCTCGCGCGACGGCCACTGGGACTGAGCGCCGAACCGGAAATAACTCTCGCAACGCAGTCTTCTCTGTTCTTCTTTGCGTCTTTGCGAGAGCATTTCTTCTCTCCCTCTTGCGCGCGGCGCGCGTCGATAGGCAGTTTCGCCGGCCCGCGGCGCACGTTCGCGAGCGACGCCGACAATAGAACCAATCGCGCTGGTCTACGAGCACAGCGTTGTTCCTGCGCGCCGCGCGCGAATTGGTATTGCGAACCACACGCGGCGTGAATTTTTTGCGCGCGCGGCGCGTATTGCCATGCTGATTTTTTCTGCAGTAAATCCTCCGCCGGGGACACGCCGATTCGAACCACGGAGGAAACGAAGATGAGGTCTCTTCGATACGCGCGCAGATATATTCTGTCTGCGCTACTCACGCTCGGTGCACTGCTCGCGTTTCCAGCTGCGTATGCCGCGTGCTCGGCGACGTGGAGTGCGACCGCCGTCTACACCGGCGGCATGACTGCCAGTCTCAACGGCATCGAATATCGCGCCAACTGGTGGACGCAAGGCGAGAACCCGGCCACGCACAACGGCGGACCCGGCAGCGGCCAGCCGTGGACGAGCCAGGGCAACTGCACGGCGCAACCGCCACCGCCGCCTCCCCCACCGCCACCGCCGCCGCCTCCGCCCGGCAGCCTGCTGTTCAGTCCCTACAAGGACATCACGATCAGCATGAACTGGAACACCAACGTGATCAGCACGCAGGTGACCGGCACGATGCAAGGCCTGCTGACGGTGATGCCGACGAATCTCGGCGCAGTGACCTGGGCGTTCGCGACCGGCGAATGCGGCAGCGAGAACTGGGGCGGCCTGCAGGCGAACGCGGTCGCAGGCGCGAACGTGCAGAGCTTCGTCAGCATGGGCAAGTCGTACATCCTGTCGACGGGCGGTGCGGCAGGCTCATTCACGTGCGGCTCCGACTCGGGATTCGAGACGTTCATCCAGCGCTACAACTCGTCGCGACTGGCGGGCGTCGACTTCGACATCGAGTCCGGCCAGAGCCAGGCGGCGATCAACGCGCTGGTGCAACGCGTGAAGGTGGCGCGGGTGAATCATCCGAACCTGCGCTTCAGTTTCACGCTCGCGACACTTGGAGGTAATGCGGCGCAAAGTCTTGGGCAGACCGGCGTGAACGTGGTCAACGCGATCAAGAGCGCGGGGCTGCAGGGCTATCTCATCAACCTGATGGTGATGGACTACGGCAGCACGATCGCGAGCAACTGCACGATCGTCAACAACCGCTGCGACATGGGCAAGTCGGCGATCGCCGCGGCGGAGAGCCTGCACAACTTCCACGGCATCCCGTACAGCCAGATCGAGCTGACGCCGATGATCGGCGGCAACGACACGCAGGACGAGACGTTCGACCTCGGCGACATCACCGAGGTGGCGAACTACGCGCGCAGCAAGGGATTGCGCGGCGTGCACTTCTGGTCGTGGGACCGCGACCGCGACTGCGCGCCGGGCTTCGCCTCGCCGACGTGTAACAGCTACGGCCAGGCCGGGACGCTCGGCTTCACCACGCGCTTCCTGAGCGCACTGGGAATGTAGTGCGAATCGGGTGCGGCCAGGTGTGGGTCAGGCTTCAGCCTGACTCCCCTGGCCCCACTCCCGGTGGATGCGACTGCTCCCAGTTCACGCCATCCGTCTGCTCGATCTTCATCCCCGTCACCGTGCCCGCGTCCAGGCACCGGGCATTCACGCTGTACCCATCCGGGTGCGAACGCGGCACATAGAAAGACTTGATGCCGCACACGGAGCAAAACAGGTGCAGGGCCGTTCCGGTGTTGAACTGGTATGCGGTGAGCACGTCGGTCCCTGACAGCAGCTTGAACTGCGACTTCGGCACGACCAGGTGCAGATAGCCCGCCTTGCTGCAGATCGAGCAGTTGCAGTCCGTGACTTCGAGCTGGGCCGGAGCGTTCACCTCGAACCGGACCCGGCCGCAGTGACAGCCGCCGGTGTGCTTGACCATCGTTGTGTACCCTGTCCCGTCCGTTCGTGTCGAAATCGCCGCGCAGCGCCCGTCATACTATTGAAAGGTCCGCTGGACCGCGACTGGAGATGACCATGTTGTACGCCGTGCTGATCTACGAAGGCCCGCACGATTTCGATCGCCGCGAGGACGAAGCCGAGGAACCCACCTACACCGGCGCCTGGCAGGCCTGGCACAAGGCAATCGTCGAGGCCGGAGTCTTCGTGGGCGGCGCACCGCTGCATCGGCCCGAAACCGGCACGACCGTGCGGCAACGGGACAGCAAACGCCTGATCCAGGACGGCCCGTACGCCAACACCAAGGAGCAGCTCGGCGGCTTCACGCTGCTCGAGTGTCCGTCGCTCGATGCGGCACTGGAGTGGGCCGCACGTTGCCCGGCCGCAGCCTACGGTGCGGTCGAGCTGCGGCCGATCGCCGGGGAAGTTCACAAGCGCGTGACGGGTGAAGACCCCAAGTGACGATCTGGCGCGCCGCGCCGTCGAGGCGGTTGCGCGTCAATCCTACGGGCGGCTCGTCGCGCTGCTGTCCGCACGCACGCGCGATGTCGCCGCTGCGGAGGACGCGCTTGCAGACGCCTTGATGTCGGCGCTCACGACCTGGCCACGCGACGGCGTTCCGCAGAATCCGCAAGCCTGGTTGATGACAGCGGCGCGCAATCGCCTGCTCGACCAGGTCCGGCATCGGCACGTCCGAGATCAAAGCGCTCCTACTCTCGAGTTGATGATGAGCGACCTGTACGAAACCAAGGATCCCGACGCGCTACCCGACGAGCGGCTGAAGCTCCTGCTGGTGTGCGCGCATCCGGCCATCGATCCCGATATGCACACGCCGCTGATGCTGCAAACGGTGCTCGGACTCGACGCAGTGGCGATCGCACGCGCCTTTCTCATCTCACCGAAAACGATGGGCCAGCGGCTGGTGCGCGCCAAGAACAAGATTCGCCAGGCGCAGATCGCTTTCGAGATTCCCGCGGCGGACCAGATTCCGCAGCGACTGGAAGCGGTGCTCGATGCGATCTACGCGGCGTACGGCAGCAGCTGGGAAGATGCCGCTGGCACCGATCGCAAGGCCGTCGGTCTCGCCGAGGAAGCGATCTGGCTCGCGCGCGTGTTGCGCGATCAGGTGCCGGAGGATCCGGAAGTGCACGGACTACTGGCGCTGATGCTTCATTGCGAAGCGCGTCGCCCGGCGCGTCGCAGCGCCGAGGGCAAGTTCGTGCCGTTGTCCGAGCAGAACCCGCGCGAGTGGCTGACGCCGTTGATCGAGGAGGCGGAAAGCGAACTGGTTGCAGCAGCGCGCAAGCCTCGGCTCGGCAGATTCCAGCTCGAAGCCGCGATTCAGTCCGTGCACGCCGAGCGCGCTCACACCGGTCGCACCGACTGGCGCGTGATCGCGCGCTTCTACGATCAGCTGGTAGAAGTTGCACCGTCGCTCGGGGCTGCGGTCGGTCGCGCGGCAGCGCATGCCGAAGCGAAATCGGCAGACGCTGGGCTCGTGCTGCTCGACGCGCTCGAATCGGACGCCATCACTTCCTATCAGCCGTATTGGGCCGTGCGCGCTCATCTGCTGAGCGAGCTGAAGCGGACGCGCGAGGCGAAAGACGCCTTCGATCGCGCGATCGGCCTCAGCGAAGACGATGCCGTTCGCAGCTTCCTGCTGGAACGACGCTCTCTCGTGCAGGTCCGCTGAAAAGCCCTCTCCACCCCCTCCGATCGGAGGGGGTGCGCGCCTGCGCCGCTGCTTAGCATCCGGGTCAGACCCAGTCTCATCAATGATGGAGAACACACATGGCCCGGGGGATATCGCTGCTGATTGCGTTGCTGGTCGCACCCACCTTTGCGTTCGCGCAAGCGCCGGATTTCGTTGAGTTCGAGAGCGGCCACGTGCGCCCGCTTGCCATGTCCGCCGACGGCACGCGCCTGTTCGCGGTCAACACGCCGAACGACTCGCTGGAAATCTTTGCCATCACCGCTTCCGGCTTGACCCTGCAGTCGCGCGTGACGGTCGGACTGGAGCCGGTCGCCGTTGCGGTTCGCAGCGCCACCGAAGTCTGGGTCGTCAATCACCTCTCCGACAGCGTCAGTGTCGTGACGCTGAGCGGCACACCCCACGTCACTCGCACGGTGCTGGTCGGCGACGAACCGCGCGACATCGTGTTCGCGGGCACCAACAACTACGCATTTATTACAACTGCGCATCGCGGCCAGCAACGCACGAATGCATCGATCGCGACCGTGCCCGGTGCCGGCGATCCGCAGTTGACGACGCCCGGCATTGGCCGCGCGGACGTGTGGGTCTTCAATCCCGCGAACCTGGGCACGACGATCGGCGGCACGCCGGTGCGCATCGTGACGTTGTTCGGCGATACGCCGCGCGCGCTCGCCGTCAGCCCGGACCGCAAGACGGTCTACGCGGCGATCCTGCAATCCGGCAACCAGACGACGACCGCGAATCTCGAAGCGGTCTGCGACGGGTTCGTCACGTTCCTGCCGTGCCTGATCCTCAGCGACCGTCCGCCGCTGTTCAACAACAGCTTCCCCGGCGGCCTGCCCGGCCCGCGCACGAATGCCGAAGGCAAGCTCGCTCCCGAGGTCGGCCTGGTCGTGAAGTTCAACAAGGCGCGCAACCGCTGGGAGGACACGCTCGGTCGCAACTGGAACAACGCGATCCGCTTCCGGCTGCCCGACAAGGATGTGTTCGCGATCGATGCCGACTCGCTTGCGCAGACTGCCTTCTTCACCGGCGTCGGCACGACGCTGTTCAACATGGTCACGAACCCGGTGAGCGGCAAGCTCTACGTCACGAACAGTGAAGCGCAGAATCTGACGCGCTTCGAAGGTCCAGGTGAATTCGGCGGCAGCACGGTGCAAGGCAATCTGGCGCAGATGCGCGTCACGGTGATCTCCGGCAGCTCGGTCACACCGCGGCACCTGAACAAGCACATCGACTACAGCAGGCTCGCGAGCGATCCCGGCTTCGATCCGACGATCAAGAATCACAGCCTGTCGACGCCGCTCGGCATGGCTGTGAGCAGCGATGGCGCGCGGCTGTACATCGCGGCCTTCGGCTCCAGCAAGATCGGTGTTCTCAATACCGCTGCGCTGGAGAACAACTCATTCGACCCGCGCACGGCGAGCGCGAGCTACATCAACGTGACCGGCGGCGGCCCGAGCGGCGTCGTGCTCGATGAAGCACGCAATCGACTGTACGTGATGACTCGCTTCGACAACGCGGTGAAGGCGATCAATCTGGCGACGCGCACGCAGATCGCCAGCGCGGCGTTGCCGAATCCCGAGCCGGCCAGCGTCGTGCAGGGCCGGCCGTTCCTCTACGACGCGAGCTTCTCGTCGGCGAACGGCGAGGCCTCGTGCGCCAGTTGCCACATCTTCGGCGACAAGGACGAGCTGGCGTGGGACCTCGGCAATCCCGACGAAGTCGTGACCGCGAATCCGATTCCGAAGCGGCTGGCATCGGGGCTGGAGATCACGCTGTTTCAGCTGGTGACGACGTTCCCCGGCTCGCTGATCAACGGCACGGGCAACCCGAACGAGTTCCATCCGATGAAGGGTCCGATGACCACGCAGACGCTGCGAGGACTGGTGAACGAAGGCGCGATGCACTGGCGCGGCGACCGTGCCAACGGCTTCTTCGGCGTCGACACGCGCACCCAGCCGCCGTTCGATTCGAACCTGTCGTTCAACAACTTCATCGTCGCGTTCCAGGGGCTGCTGGGCCGCGCCACCATGCCGACCCCGCAAGAGATGCAGCGGTTCACGGATTTCCAGCTGCAGGTACAGCTGCCGCCGAATCCGATCCGCGCGCTCGACAACTCACTCAATGCGGCGCAGGCCGCCGGCGCGGCGTTCTACTTCGGCGCGCGACGTTCCGATGGCACCACGACCAGCGCGGATAGTGGCTTCAACTGCAACGGTTGCCACGTGGTCAACAGCTCGCAGGGCTTCTTCGGCACCGACGGCCGCGCGAGCTTCGAGGGCATCACGCAGATCTTCAAGATCCCGCACCTGCGCAACATCTATACGAAGATCGGCATGTTCGGCTTCCCCGACTCGCGCTTCTTCGACCTCAACGAGAGCGGCAATCTCGGCGATCAGGTGCGCGGCTTCGGCCTGACGAACGACGGCGTCGTCGACACGGTCGACCGCTTCCTCAGCGCGATCGTGTTCCGCAACAACCTGCTCGGCCCGGGCGTCGGTATTCCGGACGCGCAGACGCGTCGCAATCTCGAGCAGTACGTGCTCGCGTTCGACACGGACCTCGCGCCGATCGTCGGCCAGCAGATCACGCTGACCAACACCAATGGCGGGGTGACCAACCCGCGCATCGATCTGCTCATCGCGCGCGCGGCTGTGCCGTTCAACTCGAAAGTGCTGGGCGGTGCGGTGACCGAATGCGACGTAGTCGCGAAGGTGGCCTTCGGCGGCCGCGTGCACGGTTACGTCTACGAAGTCGCGAGCGGCACCTGGGACCCGGACGACGGCAGCCCGAATATTGCGGACTCGACGCTACGGGCGATGGCCGCAACGGCCGGCCAGGAGGTGACTTTCACTGCAGTGCCGCCCGGCTCCGGTCGCCGCATCGCTGCCAGCAATTAGGAGGAGATCCGCTGGAACGTCATGATCCAGTTCGTGTCCCAGGTCTTGCCTCCGTCGTACGAGTAGGCCTGCTCCCAGCGTGCTGAAGTGGCGGTGATGTCCGACCACTTCAGCCGGCTGCGGATCGCCTTGCCGTTGTCGGTGAAGTCGGCGTAGAACGAGCCGACGCCGTTTTCGAAGCGCCCGACGCTCGGCGCCGGCAGCGGACCCGACATCGAGCGGCTGTCCAGCCACCAGATCGACCAGTGGTCCCGCTCCGCGTCGTAGGCGCGCAGCGCGACGCCGTAGCTGGTGCCGCTCGGCTTGGTGAAGACATGTTCCTCGACATTGCTCGCGCCGGCCATGAGAGCGCGATTCGTGCAGGTGCCGTCGAACTCCCACCACTCGCCGCTGGCGCGCTGCAAGCGATGATGCACGCGCCATTCGCCCCACAGAAAGTCGAAGCCGTGCGCGCCAGCGGGTGCATCGGCGCGAGCAACTGATGCCAAGGCGAGCAACACGGCGAGCAGTGAACTGCGTAGTGCGATCATGGCGTTCAACGTGCGCTCTGACGCCTGACCCGACAAGATCCATTTAGCGATCGGGCGTTGAGCCACCCTGCGCCGCGTCGGCGTGCACGTCGCGATACAGCAGCATGTCGAACAATCGTTGCTCACGCGCGTCGTCGAAGCCGCACGTATAGAGGAACTTCCTGGGATTCTCGTACGTGCCGAACAGCATGTCCCACCACACGATGTCGCCGTAGTTGTTCTTGTGCCGCCCGTGCTGGTGATGGATGCGATGCATTTCGGGCCGCTGGAAGATGTAGCCGATCCAGCGCGGGGTGCGGACGTTGGTGTGATAGAAGAATTCGCCGAGTGCCGTGCACGCGGTGTAGATCGCGCCGGCTTCCAGCGACAGCCCGAGGATCGTGTAGACCAGCAGGCTGCCGATCAACGAGTTCACGATCATCTCGCCGGGATGCTTGTAGAACGACGTGATGACTTCGATGCGCTGCGGGCTATGGTGGATCTGATGAAAGCCGCGCCACAGGAAGTCGACTTCGTGGCGCCAGCGATGCCACCAGTAGAAGACGAACGTCGCGATGAAATACGCGATCATTCCGCCCGCGAGCGGCGACACGTGCTGCGAGAGCTCGAACAGCGATCGTGACGAGAGCCAGCGCTCCCACGTCACGCCTGCGAGCAGCACTACGCCGAGCTGCACGAGGTTGACGAGGATGACGCGAGTGGGCCAGGTCCGCACTGCGGGTAATCGCCAGCCCGGAAGCAGTTTCTCCAGGCAGAAGCACGCGATGGCGACGCCGAAGAGGTATGTGAGCATGCTAGCTTGGGTCGGCGCCGCGTCGCGAAGTTCCAAAACGACGACGGCGGCGAAGATTCGCCGCCGCCGTTGTTGACAAGACCACTCGTTTACGGCAGCACTCGCGCCACTCCGTAGCCGTCGAAGATATCGCGCGCGATCCCGCCGAGCACGATCTTGCCGTTGGACTGGATCACGATGTTCTCGGCGATGTCCGTCGAGCCGAAGAAGTCAACCGTGAGCTTGCCGTCCACGTTGAAGCTCGGATCGAGATTGCCTTTCGTATCGTAACGGGCAACCGCGAAGTTCGAGTTGAGCTGACTGCTGCTGCGACCGGCGGCGACGATCTTGCCATCTGCCTGCACCGCCACGCCGAACGCGTCATCGCCGCGATCCGAGAACTGCGTCTGCACGCGGCCACCGTCGCCGAACGAAGTGTCGATACGGCCATCGGCGAGCAATCGCATGACCGCGAAGCGATTCAGCGGCGCCGTCGGCGTTCCGACGTTGACGCTGCCCGCCAGCACGATCTCGCCATCGCTCTGCACAGCAAGGCCGCGGCCGACGTTGTCGCCCGGGAGCGCGACGCGACCGTCCGGGCCGAACGTCGGATCGGGGAACCCGTTGTCCAGGTAGCGCACCACGGAACCCAGGGTCGGTGACACGATGTCGACGCCGTTGACGTTGGTAATGGTGATCGGCGCGAACCCGCTCACGAGCAGCTTGTGGTCATCGAGCACCTTGATGCTGTGCGCCTCGTTGGTCACGCCACCGATGTCGGTGATGTTGAAGCCGCCCTGACCGAACGTCGGATCGAGCGTGCCGTTGGAGCGGAAGCGCGCCACGACGAAGTCGCCGAAGTCCGGATCCGCCTGCTTGGGCGTATCGCCCGCGACGACGATCCGGTCCTGCGCGTCGATCGCGACAGCGAATGCCCGACCGAAGATCAACGTCGGCCCGAACACGAAGCCGTTGCCGTTGAAGCTCGTATCGACGGTGCCGTTGCTGTTGTAGCGAACCAGCGCGATCGCCAGCTTGCCGCCGGAGCCAGGCACGGTTGCATTACCCGCCACGACGATCTTGCCGTCGCGCTGCACCGTCACGGCTGAGGCTGATTCCTGCGCGACCGGATCGGCGCCTGCAATGTGAGTAGTCACTGTGCCGTTGCCGCTGGGGCCGAAAGCATTGTCGACCGTGCCATCGGCGTTGAAGCGCGCCATCACGAAGTCGGCGAACGTGCCGCCGACCATGATGACTTTGCCATCCGGCTGCACTGCCATGCCGGAGCGGGCGCCGCCAAAATGCTTGATCGAGGCTTTGCCGCCGTCGCCGAAGCTCGCATCGAGGCCGCTCGGCTGCGGCTGCGCATCGTCATCGACGATGGTGAGCGTGGCAGTATCCTGCGTGCCGAGCGTGCCGCAACCGCCGGGCTGCGACAGCGTCAGCTTCACCGTCTCGTTGGCTTCCGTGAGGTTGTCCTCGGTGATCGGAATCGCCACCGTACGCGGCTCAGCATCACCGTCGGCGAAGAACACGGTCGCGGTCACGCCGTCGTAGTCCGTCCCTTCCGTGGCCGTGCCGTCACTCGTGCTGAAGAGCGCAGTCACCGCACCGCTGGTGCCGCCCGTGCGCGTCACCTTGATACTTGGCGGCTCATCGGTCTCACGCGTCGTGTATGAGGACTGACTGAACTGCAGCGTCCCTGGCGCGCCTGCACCGGGCACGCACGATGCCGGCGGTATGATCAATGGCGGAGGCGTCAGGTCGGTCGGCGTCTCGACTTCCTCCAGACCCGTCGACGTGAAGATCGCGCCCCCATCGCCGGAAGGATCCTCGAAGTTCATGTACGCGCCGGCGGCCGTCGGCAGCTCGCTCGGCGGACCGGCGAAGCGATTGAAAGCGCTCGCCTCCGCCTGGACATGCAGGTGGAACTTGTCGCCGACCTTGACCGAGGAAAGGTCGACCGAGAACGTATGCGGCTTGACCAGCGTCAGCGTCGCTTTCGATTGCTCGGTGCCGTCGATGTCCTCGATCTTGAATTCGAAGTCGGTGTTGAACCAGAACGGCAACTGCGAGCCGAGCGTCGTACTCGGATCCGAAGTCCAATGCTTGGCGAAGCCGTGCACGAACATGTTGCCGCCGATCGAGAAGAACAGCTTCGAGTCCTGCAGCGTGTCGTCGGCGGTGAACGCCTGGATCTCATAAGAGAGCGCGCCCTGGATGAAGTCGCAGATGACGAAATCCGACGGGCAGACGCGGCCGATGATCGCATTCTCGTCATGCGTCTCGATGCGCGCCAGCGGCATCGTGAACGTGAGGGTGGCGTTCTCGTCGCGCTTGATGAAGGTCTGCTCCTGGATGAACTTGGCGGCGCCGCCGATCGTGTCGCCATCGATCTCGGCGTTGCCGCGCGGCGCCTCCGCCGCGACCTGGAAGCTCTTGCCGTCCGCCTTCGAAGCGACGACGCCGCTGGCGATGCCGTTGCGCACCAGTTCGGAACCGTCGAGCAGCGCCAGCGTCTGGTCGAAGTCCGCCGGCCCGAAGTCGTGAACGCGTACCGCGTCGCCCTTCGGATCGCCGATCGTCTCGACCTCCACCGCCTTCTGTCCGCCCAGGATGCTGCTGGTGCCGACGTTCTGAATCTCCGAAAAGATGAAGGTACGGATGAAGTTCGTCCGCTCGAGCTCGTCGTCTTCCGTCACGACCTGCGCGAACGAGAAACTGCTGACCTGGGCGCTGACGTTATCCGCGCCGAACGCCGGATTGGCGACCTCCACCCACTGATTCTGCGCGTTGGTCTTGAACAGTGCGGGCGTCCGGCCTGCCGGCACCGCGCCCGGATCGAACGGCATGGTGATCGTGACTGGCACCGCGAACGTGGTGCCGTGCGGCGTGAAAGCGAACATCTGCCCGATTGGCGTAAGGCCCGCCGGCAGCGGCGGCGCGTTGGCCGATGTCTGATCGACTGCGATCTGCGTCACAGCCGCGAGTGCGCCGCTCGGAATCTCAACCTTCGAGCCGTTCGGCCCGACGACCGTACCGCCTGCGGCGCCAATTCCCGACTGCGTCTGCTGCGTGCCGGAAGCACCGCCGCCATCGCCGTCTCCTCCTCCGCCGCACGCACTGAGCGCGAGCGCAAAGCCCATCACAAGAACACGAATAATCCCCGGACTGTTCATATGCACCTACCCCTGACACTTCTCCTAAGGTGCATACGATCATGAGCATTCGCGACCGGTTGTTCTGTCAATCCATTGACAGTCGGCGACGGCGGGTCATCGCTATTTCTGGGTGTTGGGAGCGGCGAATTTCGGGTCGCTGAGAAACTTCTCGTCCGTGAGGCTCGACAGGAACGCAAGCAGATCCGCGCGCTCCTGCGCGGTGAGCGTGAAGCCTTTGATGAAAGGACTCTTGCCGGGATGCGCGCGGCCATCGCCAGTGCGCGGACCCGCCGCGATCACGCGACCGCCGGCCGAGTAGAAATCGATCACGTCGTTGAGCGTCGCGAGACTGCCGTCGTGCATGTACGGCGCACTGCGCTCGATGTTGCGCAACGTCGGCGCTTTGAAGCGATCCTTGTCCGCGGCGACTCCGGTCACAGCGAACAATCCATAGTCCGCGCCGCTGATGTACGTCTCGCTGGACGGATACAACCCGGTGATGTGGAACGCCCGCTCCTCGACAGCCGCGCTCTCATGCGTCACGAACTGACTGAAGTTGAAACCGGCATGGCAGTGCGCGCATTCCAGGCGCTCCGACATGAACAGGTTCATGCCCCGCACCTGCGACTCGCTCAGCGCTGCATCCTCACCGTAGTACGCGTAACGATCGAACGGCGAGTCGAACGAGAGCAGCGTGCGCACGAAGCTCGCCAGTGCTTTCACGATGTTGTCGAACGTCACGCGCTCGTGCGATCGCGGAAACGCGCTTGCGAACAGCTTGTCGTAATCCGCATCGCTACGCAGCCGCGCGAGAATCTCCTGTTCGTGTCCCGCTGCTCCCATCTCCACCGGCTTATCGCCGAACAATGGCAACAGCACCTGCCGCTCGATCGTGTTGATCCCCGGATGCGCCCACGTGAGCGTCGCGGCGTATGCGACGTTGACCAGCGCCATCGAACCGCGATGGTGCTTCTGGCCGGTCGAGCCGGTCGCGACCGCAGCCGCTTCGCTGAAGGCGTGCGACTGCTGATGACAACTCGCGCACGCCTGCGTGCCGTTGGCCGACAATCGCTTGTCGTAGAAGAGGTGTCGGCCGAGCTCCACCTTCTCGACCGTCATTGCGTTGTCCGGAGGAACGCTCGGCTTCGGGAATCCCGGCGGCAGGTGCCACTCGTATGGCGTTTCGCGCGCACAGCCGCTCGCAGCGAGCGCGATGACCAGCAACAACGCACGACCCAGACTCACTGCAACACCCAGAGAGTTTGCGCGATGCCCGACTGCAACCCGGTCGCGGCGTACGCGTCCTTGCATGCCGGATCGACCTGATAGTCGCCAGTGCACGTGACGTAGTTCGCCGCCCGGGCCGCGGCGACCAGCGCGGGCAGCTGCAACAGCACGACGCCGTGCAACGGATCGCCCTTGAGCTCGATCTGCATTTCATTCGGCTGTGCGCATGGCTGCGCGGGCGGACGCAGCGCCGAAGACGAGCTGCAGCCGGTGCTGCCGACGTGAAACGCCCACTCGTGACTATCGATGGCCAGATCCGCGCGCAGAAACTTGTGACCGGACTGCCAGCTCCAGAACATCTCGCCACGGTCCAGTGGCGCCGCTGCGGTAAGCGGGTTCGAATGATTCAGCTCGAACGGCACACCGAGGGTCAGCCGGATGCCTGAATACTTGCCGACGCCGCCTTCGACGCTTCCCTGAACGACGGCATGGCGCGACGCCGTTGTCGAATCACCAGCCAGGTCGACCAGCGCCACGCGGTCGTTCTGCCAGGGCGCCGCGGTCGCGAACCTGAATGGCTTTGGCTTTCCGTGCTCATCGATGAGCTCAATTGCGTGAACATAAAACTGCAGCGTTCGCACCGTGGCAGTCTCGGCGCCCGCAATCCCAAAACGGATGTCGACCTGCGTCGTGCCGGCGCCACACGACGACAGAAAGACCATACCGAGCGCCACCACCGGCAGTAAGATGAGCGGCATGCCGGTGCTGATTCGCAGGGGGACACTGAGCATGAGCAATCGCACGACTCGCAATGCCTGGCTGCTGCTCGCAGCGTTGCTATCTTGCTGCATCTTCCCAGCAGCGGCCGACGACGGCAAACCTCGTTACGTCTCGGGCACCGGCCGCGACCAGGGCGAATGCCTCAACCGCTTCCGTCCGTGCCGCACGCTCAGCTATGCCATTGCACAGTCGGGCAAAGGCGATTCGATCCAGGTCGCCGAAGGCACGTACGTCATCCGGCAATCGCAGCAGCTGTTCGATCTGCTCTCCGCCACCGGCCGCATGAATGCCGGCTTCAGCAAGTACAGCGGCTACTCCGAGCGCAACGCCCGCGATGCAACCGTGCTGGTCGGCGTACCGCCGGAATTCCGCGAGCGCTTCGAGTCCGCCGGCTTCACGGTGATCGCCGACATCAAGGGACTGGAAGTGACCAATGCCGAAGCGCGGCGCATGCAGAAGCTCACCGCGCAGGTGACCGAGTCCGAGAAGAGTCACTCTGCCGCAGCTTGCACCGGCAACGTATCCGCCGGCTTCCCGTGTCAATCCGTCAGCCTGCTATCGCATCTCTCGTTCGCGGCGCTGTCGCCAGCGTCCACTCGCGGCAACGACGTCTGGGGGTTCACCGATCTCAACACCGGTCGCGAGTATGCGTTCATGGGGCTGGAGAACGGCGTCGCGGTCGTGGACATCTCCGATCCCACGGCGCCGGAGCAGGTCGGCGCTGGATTGGGCAGCTCCACCGTCTGGCGCGACATCAAGGTCTACCAGCTGTTCGATCCGGCGGCGCAGCGCTGGCGCGCGTATGCCTATGCGACTGCGGACAAGGTGCCCGATCCCTTGATGGTGCTGGACCTGAGCGGACTGCCGAACGGCGTGGAGCGTGTCGACTACACCTCCGACTATCGCGCGGCTCACAACGAGTACATCCTGAATACCGACTATTCGTTCGGCCTGGCGCAGACGAGCGAGCCGCCGGTGCTCGGCATTGCCGGCGCCAACATCGACACGGGCAATCATCGGCTCTACTCGCTGGCCAATCCGCGCCAGCCGGCGTTGCTGAGCGTCTCGACGGCCGGCTACGCGCACGACCTCTCTTCGTTTCCAGTAACGGACTCGCGCAAGGACACTCAATGCGTCAATGCGCAAGCTCAGCCGCAATGCGCAGTGATGACAGATTTCAACGAGACCACGCTCGACGTCTGGGACGTCACCAATCCAGCCTCGCCGCAGCAGCTCGCCACGCAGCCGTACCCGAACGCCTCGTACGTGCATTCGGGCTGGTGGAGCGAGGACGGCCGCTACGTATTCGTGCAGGACGAGCTCGATGAACGCAACGTCGGTCTGAACACGACCATCCGTGTTTTCGACATGGCCGACCTGCGCGCGCCGGTGCTGGCGGGATCGTGGGTCGGTCCGACTCGCGCGATCGATCACAACGGCTACGTCAAAGGCAATCGCTACTACATCTCCAACTACAGCGAAGGCTTGACGGTCCTCGACCTGACGAACCCGATCGCGCCGATGCGCATCGGCTACTTCGACACCTACCCCGCGACCAGCGAGACGGGCTTCGTCGGCGCGTGGGGCGTCTATCCGTTTTTCGCCAGCGGGGTGATCGCGGTCGGTGACATCAATAGCGGCCTCTATCTGCTGCATAACGAAACGCTTGCCTCGGCGCATGGCGCATTCTCGATTGCGAACGCGCACGTCATCGGGACCGAAGGCCAGCCGCTCGCGATCGCAGTCAACCGCAATGCCGGCAGCGGCGCAGCATCCGTGCAGCTGCACGTGTTGTACGCGACCGCAACCGCAGCGGACGCGACGCTGGCGTCCACGACGCTCAACTGGGCCGATGGCGACATGGCGCCGAAGAGCGCGACGCTCAACATCGCAGCGGACGCCGAGGACGAGGACCTGGAGGTCCTGATGGTGCGGCTGGTCGATCCGCGCGGCGGTGCGAACATCGACTATCCCGACACGGCACAAATCACCATCGGCGATGCCGGCAAGACCGCGCGCTTGCGGCTGCTCGACGAACAGCCGGTCGTCAACGAAGCGCGTGCGAAGGCTTACGTCACGCTCGTGCGGCGCGGCTCCGCGAGCGGCGAAGTCCGCGCGAGCTATCGCACGATCGCCGGTGGAACGTATGGCGGCGTGACTGCGGCTCAAGGCGATGTGATCTGGCCGGACGGCGACGTCAGCGCCAAGACCGTGACGGTCGCACTCAATCCCGCCACGCTCAGCGCCGGACAGAGCGGCACGTTCCAGATGGAAATTCTCAATCCGACCAACGCGTCGTTGGAAACGGCTGCTGGGGCCAACGTCGCGGCGCTGCCGGTAACTGTTACGGTCCGCGACTTCGCAGCTGTAACGCCGCCTCCCCTGCCGCCACCGCCGCCGAGCTCCAACGGCAAGAGCGGCGGCGGTACTACAGATCTGCTGTTGCTGCTCGCACTCGGCTTCCTTACGCTTGCAGGCCGTGGACCAGCGCATCGCCTTCGCTCGCTCGAAAGATAAAACGACTATCGCTTACGCGTTGTCCGGCGAGGGACCGCCGCTGGTGCGGGCGGGCACGTGGCTCACCCACGTGCATCACGACTGGGAAAACCCGATCTTTTCTCATTGGCTGCGCTTGATGTCGGACCGCCACACGCTGGTGCGCTACGACCCGCGCGGCTGCGGCCTGTCGCAGGCGGATGCCGGCACCTTTACGTTCGAGGACTGGGTGGCAGACCTGGAAGCCGTCGTCGACCGGCTCGAGCTGCAATCCTTCCCGCTGTTCGGCATGTCGCAGGGCGCTTCGGTGGCGGCCGAGTATGCGATCCGGCATCCCGAGCGGGTTTCGCAATTGACGCTGTACGCGCCGCTCGTGACCGGCTGGCGCGGCCGCGGCGATCCCGCCTCGCTGAAGTGGCAGGCGATGCATCAGCTGGTGCTCGCGGGATGGGGCGAGGAGAACATGGCGTTTCCGGCGATGTTCGCGCACCTGTTCCTGCCGGAATCCTCGCCGCAAACACGGCAGTGGTACGCGGAACTGCAGCGCAAGAGCGCCAGCAAGGAAGTCGCCAGCCGCTTCCTGAGCGTGCTCGGCGACCTCAAGATGTTCCGGCGCATGAAGGAGATCCGGGTGCCGACGCTCGTGATCCAGATCGCGCGCGATCACGTCGTCGATCCGCGCAGCGCGCCCGGCATCGCCGGCGAGATTCCCGGCAGCCAGTTCGTCAGCATCGACAGCAGCAATCACATCTTGCTCGAAGACGAGCCCGGCTGGCAGGACTTCAAGAACGCGTTCACGCGCCACGTGCCCGGCGCCGCGGCGACGCCGCGTCGCGATCCCGCCGCGCTCGAGCGCATCGGCCAGCTTTCGCAGCGCGAGCAGAAGATCCTCGGCGAGATCGCCAAGGGACTGAACAATCGCGAGATCGCTGCAGCGCTGTTCATCAGCGAGAAGACCGTGCGCAATCACATCACCAGCATCTTCGACAAGCTGGGCGTGTCCTCGCGTGCGCAGGCTATCGTCCTGGCCAAGGAAGCCGGCTTGTAAAATGCAGCCGTCGCCTACGACTATTGAATCGACGAACTCGTAACAAGCTTGGTGCGCGCTTCGACGCGGCGGGCGTACTATCCAAGCCTTCCTCTTTCAAAGACCGCGCGTAGAATGATGCCAGCAGCAATGGATGGTAGCCACGGTGGTAGTGATATGGACGACGTCCTCAAGAGACTGGCGAACGTTGAGAACTTGGTCGCTGACATTCGCGCACAGGTCAGCGGTCTGTGTGCAACAGCCGCCCACCTGGCGACTAAGAACGATGTATCGGAGCTCGAAAGCTCATTGATCAAGTGGATCATTGCGACTCTGCTGGGCGTGGCCGTTCTCACATTCACGATCGCGCGCTTCGTCAAGGTCGGCGGCTAGTTTCCTGGCGCCGCTGCGCGCTTCGGGACATCTGTCCCGACCGTGTCCCTGCAGATTGGGGCCGCGGCCTCATGAGCTCGGGCGCGCAATCGTTCATCGTGCGCACACTCCAGCACCGCGAGCCGTGCCATGAACCTCGGAACGATCGACTCCGCCCGTTATGCCAAGTGCCTGCACAACGCACAGAGGGTCAACTGGGACATCGATACCCACGTGATCCGCTTCCGCCAGCTCGACACCGCCGCCAAGTTCCTGCCGGATTCGCTGTCGCTGGTGACGCAGCTGTCATTCCTGAGCTCGGCACAGCAGCGGTTGCTGAGCCAGATCCAGGGCCGCACCTACGCCTATCTTTTCGGCCTGTTCGAGCGCTGCATCAACGCCAAGATGATCGAGCGCGCCCGCGCGCACAGTCTCGGCGACCAGACCGCCGTGGCTGCGCTGCTGCAATTGGTCCAGGAGGAGCTGAAGCACCAGGAGCTGTTCCGCCGTCTGGAGAAGCTGGCCGACCTGGTGCTGCCACCGGGCTACAGGATGACCACGGACCCCGATGCCTCCGCCGCGGCGATGCTCGACAAGTCGAGCTGGTCGGTGCTCGCCCTCACCTGCTTCATCGAGCTCTTCACGCAGGCGCACTACGTCCAGAGCATGAAGGAGGCCGGCGACCTCGCGCCGCTGTTCAAGGACGTCTTCTTCTATCACTGGATCGAGGAAGTGCAGCACGCGACGCTGGACGAGATGGAATGGCAGCGCGTGCACGACGCGATGCAGCCGACCGCGATCGACGCTGCCGTGACCGATTTCATCGACCTGGTACGCATGATCGACCGCATCCTGCAGGCACAGGCCTCAGCCGACGGCGAGTATTTCAGCAGCTGCGCGGGAGTCTATCTCGACCGCGAGCAGAGCAACCTCGTCAAGGCGTGCCTGCTCAAGGCGTATCGACTGCAGTACCTCGTCTCCGGCGCGCGCATCGAGCGCTTCCAGCGCGCGCTAGCCGGCAAACTGAGTCCGGAGCAGCAGACACGCATCGACGCAGCGTTCGCACCGCTTGTCGCTTATGTGGACGAGTCGAAGACGTATTCGTGCTGAGCGTCGCGCGTCGTGAGCGTTTTCTCGGCGCCGCCGCCGACGACGAACTCGAAGCCGCTGACTCCGGGTGAGATCGTGATGAACGACAGCGTGCCGTCGGGGTTGCGCCGCGAGGCGACCTCGCTTTTCCATTCGCCGAAATCGAACACGGTCTTCGTGCCGGCGTGCTCGACCGCGAGGCCGCCCAGCGCCGCGTTGTTGTAGCGCGCGCCGAGCTGCGTCGCGTCCTGCGCATTTGCCGGCACGACGAGCGTCTTGCGATCCGCGGCGATCTGCGCGAAGAAAGTCTTGGCTGCCGCCGCCAGGTCGGCGTCGGCCTCGGCGCGGCCGTCGAACAGCACTTCCTGCAGCTTGCGACGGAAGCCGCTGCGGATCAGCCAGCCCGGATCGCCGTTGGTGAGCACCACCGCGCCGACCTGGCTGTCGGGCAGCCACATCATGTCGCTGTGGAAACCGATCATGTCGCCGCCGTGATGCACGATCGGCACGCCGTACGTGTTGTCGACCATCAGGCCCATGCCATAAACCGCGTCCTTGCCGATCGGCACCTTGGCGTCGCGGCGCGCCAGCAGCGGCTTGTTCGAGATGTAGCGATGGCCGTCCGGCAGCGCGCCGTTCGCGAGCTCCATCGACACATATTTGAGCATGTCGTTCACGTTGCTCCAGCCGGCGCCGGCCGGACGCAGCGGAATGATCGAGTAGTTCAACTCGAACACGGCGCGCGCAGGCTTGCCGTCGACATCGGGAGCGTGCGCTGCCGAATGATTCCCGGCGAGCGCACGCGCGTAGTCGAAGGTCGTGGCCTTCATGCCGAGCGGATCGAACACCTCGGTCTGCATCGCCTTGTCGTAGGCGGCGCCGATCTCCAGCTGCGGATACAGAACGTGACCGCCGGTGAAGCCGGCAGCGCCGGCCAGCAGGTTGGAGTACTGGAACATCTCGCCGAACTTGCTGGTCGGTTGCACCGTGGCGAGCGTCGCCAGCGCGCCTTCCGGCGTCACGCCCTTGAACTGGAACAACCATTCGAAGTCCTGCCGCGGCAGGCCCGTGCACGCGCAGATCAGGTGCTCGACCAGCACGCGCCGGGTCGTATCGGCGTTGCCGAGCTTGAACTGCGGCAACAGCTGCGTCACCGGCGTCTTCCAGCCGATCTTGCCCTCGTCGACCAGCTTCGCGAGCAGCAGCGTCGTCAGGCCCTTGGTGTTCGAGGCGATCATGAAGAGCGTATCGCCGTCGACCTTGGTCGCGCTGCCGAGCTCGCGCACGCCGAGGCCGCCGGCGAACACGACCTTGCCGTCCTGCACGAGCCCGAGCGCAACGCCGGGCACGCCGGTCGCCTTCTGCCCGTCTTCGATGAACTTCGTGAGGGCCGCGATGCGCGCCGAGTCGAGCCGGTTCGCCTTCTTGCCCGCGAATGTCTCGCGCGAATAGCCCTTCGGCAGCAGCTTGTCGAAGATCAGCGCGAGCTGCGCGCCGCGCTTCTCTGCCACCGGTTGCGCCATGTCATAGATCACGACGTTCCAGACACCGCCTGCGAACTGCACGCGCGCGAGCACGTCGCGTCGCTCGTTGGGCGACGTCTGGTAGTTGTAGTTGCGCCGCTTCGACCAGCCGTCCTTGTCCGGCCGGTCGGTGGCGACCTGCAAGGGCCACTTCGGTTTCTGGTACGCGGCCCAGCCGGCGGCGAGCGCCGCATCGGCATCGGCGGCGCGCACATCGACGATCACGATGCGTGAGTCGCGCTCGGGCGCCTCGACGATCGTCGCGGGCCCGCGCACCGCGACGCTCCAGCCGGCGGGTGCGATAAAAGTATTGCCGAGGACCGTCGTTTTGGGCGTGTCGGCCTTGAGCTGCTCCGCCGGAGCATCGGCAGACTGCGCCACGGCGCAGACGACGAGAAGCAATGCCAGTGTCAGTGTTCGCATGGTCCAATCCTTGCAGTCGCCGATCCCCGGCTGCGCATTGTGCGAGACCGTCGGTCCGGATGGAACCCTTTCGGAAAGCCGCTCGTGTCCTGCTCAGAAGAGGGTGGGAAGAGCAACCATTGAACAATATCAACGAGGACCGACCGGACAAATTGCAATGGCCGTTCGTCGAACGGCGGCAAGGAGCGGATCGGCGCCAGGGGGACCGCCGCAAGGGGGAACGCCGGCAGGGTGATCGACGCCAGCTGGCTGCGCAGGCACGCGAAGCACCGCCGTCATTCACCGGGCGCGAGCGGGAAATCGTCGACCTGCTGATGCAAGGCATGAGCAACCGCCAGATCGCGCAGGCGCTCGGCATCGCCGAAGCGACGGTCAAGAAACATCTGCATCACGTCTATCGCAAGCTCGGCGTGCGCAGCCGCGCGTTGCTGATCGTCGAGCAGGGCTCGAAGAAGCGCTGATCAGGCCGCGGCAGCGGCGCTCAAGTGCTGTTCGAGGCAGCGGGCGAGCGCCTCGCGATCGAGCGGCTTGGCGAGATAATCGTCCATGCCCGCCTGCCGGCATTCGAGCTCGTCCTTCGGCATCGCGTTGGCGGTCAGCGCCACGATCGGGACGTGCTCGCCGTTGCGCTCCCGCGCGCGAATCTCACGGGTCGCTGCGTAACCGTCGAGCACCGGCATCTGGCAATCCATCAGCACCAGGTCGTAGCCGCCCTGCGCCCACGCATCCACGGCTTCGCGCCCGTTGCTGACGGCATGGACCACGTAGCCGAGCTTTTGCAGGAAGCGCGTCGCGACTTTCTCGTTCACGACGTTGTCCTCGGCGAGCAGGATGCGCTTGCCTCCGCCGCGCGCTTCCTCGATCCGCGCCGGTACCGCAGCGGCTGTCGCGGCGTGCGCGCCCACGACGTCGAAGCGCGCGGTGAACCAGAACGTCGAGCCGACACCTTCGCGACTCTCGACGCCCGCCTCGCCGCCCATGAGCTCGGCGAGTCGCCGCACGATCGACAGACCCAGCCCGGTGCCTCCATAGCGCCGCGTGGTCGAGGCATCGACCTGCGAGAACGGCTTGAACAGCGAATGGACGCGATCGGCGGGAATGCCGACGCCGGTGTCGCGCACTTCCAGGCGCAGCATCATGCCGCCCATCGCCGACTCGGTTGCGCCGATCGCAAGCGTGATGCTGCCGCGCTCCGTGAACTTGACGGCGTTGCCGCACAGATTCACCAGCACCTGCCGCAGCCGCCCGGCATCGCCGCGCACCAGCGCCGGCACCGAGCCCGAGACCTGCGCCGCGATCGCGAGTCCCTTGGCTTCAGCCGAGACGCGCATCATCCGCACCACCTGCTCCAGCAGCTCGCGCGGCGCGAACTCGATCGACTCCAGGTCGAGCTTGCCCGCTTCGATCTTCGAGAAATCGAGCACGTCGTTGATGATCGCCAGCAGCGCCTGGGCACTGCTGCGGATGGTCTCGGCGGTCTCGCGCTGGCTGTTGTCGAGCCGCGTGTCGAGCAGCAGCTCGGTCATGCCGATGACGCCGTTCATCGGCGTGCGGATCTCGTGACTCATGTTGGCGAGGAATTCGCCCTTCGCCTGATTCGCGACCTGAGCCATCTGCGCCAGCGTCGCGAGCCGCTCGTTGCTCGCGTGCAGCTCATGCGTGCGCTCGCGCAGGTCGCGCTCGGCAGCAACCAGGCGGTCGTGATCGTGCAGCGACATGTTCTGCCGAAGCACGGCTAGCACGGTGACGATGGCCGCACCGATTATCGTCGCGAGCTGCACCGTGCGCAGCACGTCGGGCAAGGCGACGACGATCGCCACGCTCACGACTGCCGCGGCGATCGTGATCAAAGGAATCAACCGCAGCAGTGCCTCGCAGCGCCGCCCCCAGGCCGCACTCGGCTCGACCTTCGCTTGCCACACCGATGCGCCGTAGCCGATGGCGAGCGCGAAGACGGAAAACGCGAGGTTCAGCAACGTGCCGGCGGCGGGAAGACGGAAGTCGATATCGGCGTTCCAGATCATCCACACGACGCCGTTGCCGATCATCGCAACGCTGAGCACGATGCGGCGATAGTCCGGCCGCAGGCGCATCGTCGGCACGAGCACTGCGAGCAGGCACACCGGCGTCAGCAGGCAGATCGGAAAAACGACCAGCACTGCGATGTCCACCGGCGCCATCCATCCCTGCCGCGGCAAGTAGAGATCCAGCGTGAGCGTGAGCAGCGTCAGCGCGAGTGCGAACACGTCGAGCAGGAACGTGCGCGGCTGCAGCCCACGATGTTCGCGCAGAGCCGCGATGAAGCCGAGCAGGAAGCACGGACCCAGCATCAGGAAGAACGCATCGCTGAGCTCGGGAATCGGGGCGAGCCCGGTGAGCATGTAATAGTCGTAGATCAGGTCGCCGACCGCGGTGAGCGTCAGGCCGATCGCGAACCAGCGCCGCGCCGCACGCTCGGCGCCCGAGGCGTCGAGCACGCCGAGCCAGCCGACGATCGCCGCGGCGACATAGGCCAGCGTCCAATGCAGGATGTCGAACAGCTGCGCCACGCTGGGATCCGGGCTCGCCCAGGCCACGACGAACAGGACGCACACGCCCACGCCCGCAAGGACCAGGATCCTTGCAGCGAGACGCCGGCCGTCCGCGGATGAAAGTCGCAGCTTCACTATTACTGTGACGGCCTGCCGAGCCCAATCTGAAGATCGGGGATTCCCTGAATCAGCCGAGCAGTCCCCGCGCTACACTCGTCGCAACAAGAAGATCGACGACGGGGAGTCTCGAGTGCGCACGACCACGTTTTCCCTACTGGCCCTGATGTTGAGCCCATTGGCTGCGCTCGCACAGGCGCCCGATACGGCTGAACCGGGCTCGATCGAGGACATCGCGAAAGCGACGACCGCGCCGCAATTCCTGTCGCCGTGGGTCTCATATCTTCCCGCGTCCTCCGCCGTGCCATCGCCCCGCGCATTCCTCCAGCGCATCCCGGGCGCGCCAGGCGAACTGGTGGATTCCGCCAAGGCGTATGGGTATGCACGTGCGCTCGCCGATGCGTCAGCGCGCGTCGAGCTGTTCACGATCGGCCGTTCGGAGGAAGGCCGCGACATCGTGTTGCTTGCGATCGCGGACGAGCAAGGGATCCAGTCGCTCGAGCAGTTGAAACGCGACACCGCGGCGCTCGCCGATCCGCGCATCACAGACCCGGCAGCGGCCGAGCAGATCGTCGCGCGCGCACGGCCGATCTATTACTTCAACGCCGCGCTGCATTCGGACGAGACCGGTTCGACGGAATCGGTGCTGGAGCTGGCGTATCGGCTGGCGGTTTCCGATCAGCCGATGATCCAGCGCATCCGCCAGAACCTGGTGGTGCTGATCAATCCGGTGTCGAATCCGGACGGACGCGACAAGGTGGTCGAGTGGTTCTACCGGTTCCTCAAGGGCAAGACGGATCGCAACGCGCTGCCGCGTCAGTCCCCGCCGTACTGGTCGAAGTACGCGATGGTCGACATCAATCGCGACGCGCATCAGCTGGTGCACGAAACGACCCGCGCCGTATCGCGGATGTTCTTCGACTGGCACCCGACGGTCGTGCACGACCTGCACGAAAGCGTTGCGCTGCTCATGTCGTGGAACGGCACCGGTCCGTACAACCCCAACATCGATCCAATCACCTTCACCGAGTTCCAGGCGCTGAGCTTCCATGAAGTGCAGACGCTGACCTCGTTCGGCATGCCGGGGGTGGCGACCTGGAATTTCGGCGAGGCGTTCGCGCATCTCTACCTCGACTCGGTGGCGATGAATCACAACTCGATCGGACGCGGCTACGAGACGTTCGGCAACGGCACGGCCGAGACGCTGCAATGGACCTTGAGTCCGGATGAAACCTCGCGCGAGTGGTATCGCGTATCGCCGGCGCCGTCGACGCCGTTCCTCTGGTCGGCGCGCGATAACGTCAACTACAACGAGACTGCTGCGCTCGCCGCGCTCGATCTGGCCGCGACGCAATCGAAGATGCTGTTGCGCAGCTTCTACCGCAAAGGCTTCAACTCCTGGCGCAAGGGTGTCGATGAGCCGCCGTATGCGTTCGCCATCGAGCCGGATCAAGGCGATCCGATGCGCGTGGCGCAGCTGATCGCGCGCCTGCAGTCGCAGCACATCGAAGTGCACCGCTCGAACGCGGCATTCACCGTAAAGGAAGGCAGCTTCGGCGTCGGCACGTACCTGGTGCGGCTCGATCAGCCGTACCGGAACTACGCGGTCGATCTGCTCGCTCCGCAGGAGTTCCCGAAGAACGGCGGTGAGCCGTACGACGATGTGTCATGGGAATTGCCCGCGCACTATCACGTCGCGGCAGTCGCGATCGCCGATCCCGCGATCAAGGACGTCGGTGTCGTAGCGCTGACCGAAGCGCCGAAGCCCCGCGGCAACGTCTCCGGAAATGGCCCCGCCTACGCGATGAAAGACACGGGCCAGGAAGGCGTCCTCGAAGCGCGCTATCGCCTCGCGAAGTTCAGGATCGAAATCGCGGAGCGTGCGTTCAGGATCGGCGCGACCGACTATCCCGCCGGCTCGTGGATTCTGCCCGCGCAGACCGGACTGGGCAGCGCGCTGCAGGATCTCGGCACGCACGTCGCGCTCGACTTCGATTCGATCGCATCCGCGCCGGATGTCGCACGTCACACGGCCAAGGCGCCGCGTCTCGGCGTGTGGGTGCCATGGGCAGATACGGACAGCATCGGCTGGCTGCGCCACACACTCGACGAGCGCAACGTTCCTTACGCCTACGTGCGCGACGAAGACATCCGCGCGGGCAGCCTGCGCGCGAAGTACGACGTACTGCTCTACGGTCATGTGGATCTGGAGCTGGCCGAACAGATCCAGGGCATTCCGCAAGCGTGGGGCCCGATGCCCTTCAAGAAGACGAAACAGACGCCGAGTCACGGCACGCCGGCCTCGTCGGACGACATCACCGGCGGCATCGGCTGGGAAGGCCTCGCGCAGATTCAGAAGTTCGTCGAGACCGGCGGCATCATGGTCACGCTCGGCAGCGGCACGATGCTGGCGCTGGAGGGCGGTATAGTGCGCGGCGTTCGTCGCGACTCGGGCGGCGTGCCGCGCAGTGTCGCTGGCGGCGGCGCCGAATCAGCGCAGGCTGCTGTCGAATCGATCACTCGCACGCCGGGTTCACACGTGCGCGTCTCCTTCCCACAGCCCGATCATCCGATCGCGTATGGCTATCCCGCACACACGTACGTCTTCCGACAGAACTTTCCGCTCTACGCCGAACCGCGCCACTGGTTGCGCATGGCCTACTGCACGACGTGTCTCGACGGACCGCCCGATCCGAGCGGCGTAGTGATGCAATGGGGTGACCCGGGGACGGACGCACCGTTCCTCGTCAGCGGCCAGGTCTGGGGCGAATCGAACCTGATCGGGCGCCCGGCGATCCTCGACATGCCCGTCGGAGGCGGCCGCGTGGTCGCGTTCAACTTCAATCCGCTGCATCGCGACCTCAATCGCGGCGACCAGCGGTTGTTGTGGAACGCGATCCTGAACTGGGAAGCGCTATGAACGAGCAAAAGCCCCGCCGCGGCCACTGGATCTCGGGCCTGCTGTTCGTGATCATCGCACTGGTGGCGATCGGCGCGATCGTTCTGCAGCTCACCGTCGGCCGCCACTGACATTCAATAGCAACTGACGCTGCGCCCGGGCGTGTCGGCACCGGGCGGTGTCGTTCGTCCTTCGCCAGACGGGCCGAAGGGCGGCCCCATCTCCCGGAGACGATATCCATGAATGCCGAAGTGAAGACGCAGAATCCTCAAGCCCAGCCCGAAGTACGCGGCGGGCTGATCGCCTATCTGCAGGTCAAGGGCGCAACCCAGGCGTCCGAGTTCTATCAGCGTGCGTTCGGTGCTACCGAGGTCGCGCGACATCCGGTCGACGAGCAGGGCCGGACGATGCACATCCACCTGTACGTCAACGGCAGCTCGTTGATGCTCAGCGACGCGTATCCCGAATACGGGCACGCGCACCAGGATCCGCAAGCGTTCAATCTGACGTTGCAAGTCGATGACATCGACGCGTGGTGGCAACGCGCGGTGGCCGCCGGTGCCTCGGTGGTCATGCCTGTTCAGGAGATGTTCTGGGGCGCCCGCTATGGACAGCTACGCGACCGGTTCGGCGTGCTCTGGTCGATGAATCAACCGTTGATCTGACAGCAGTCGGGCTGAAGTCCGACCTGCCGGGGAGCGGGCCGCCGCTCCCTGTTCCGGCTGCAGCGCGTGTGGTACGTTCGAGCGATCTCAGCGTCGAGCGAGCTGCATGCGATCCAGGGCCGCTCCAAGAAGGACTCCAGGACGGTCGAAGCGGATCGTCCGGCGCGCCCGCGTCGTGAAGGCCATCGACCAGGCGCTGCGCAATGGAGTCTGCTGGATCGCCGCGCCGGCCGGTTACGGCAAGACCACCGCGATGCTCGACTTCCTGCAGAAGAAGCCGGTCGCGCACCTGTGGTATCGCGTCGACGAAGGCGATCAGGACGTCGCCAGCTTCTTTCATCACATCGGCAACCTGCTGCCGGCCCGCGCTGCGAGCGAGCTGCCGGTGTTCGGGCCGGAATACGCGGACCAGCCGGCGGAGTTCGCACGGCGGTTCTTCCGGGCCTTCTTCCGCAAGCTGAATCGCATCGGGCTGTTGGTCATCGACGATCTGCACTACGGAGTGGAGACGGCCCAGTTCCGCACGATGCTCGCAATCCTGCTGCGCGAGTTGCCGGACGACCTGCAGTGCGCGTGCATCAGTCGCACGTTGCCGCCGGAGGAACTGGCCGAGCTCACGTTCAAGGGACAGCTGACGGTCCTGGATCAATCGATCCTGCAATTCTCGGACGCCGAGGCGCGAACGCTCGTGGCGAGCCGCTCGCGCAGTCGTTCGACGGTCGACATCTCCGCGGCGCGCGGCTGGGCTGCCGGGCTCGTGCTGCTCGCGGACCGTGCCGCCGCCGGCGACCTGCGTGCCGAAGTGCCTCGCCCGAGCGATTCGCGGACCGGGCGCACCGCGGTGTTCGCGGCACTTGCCCGACAACTCCTGGATGCGCTTACCGAGGAGGAGCAGGAGGCGATGCTGAAGGTGAGCCTGCTGCCGGAGATCACGCCGGACCTGGTGAAAGATCTCACGGGATCCGAAGCGGCTCGTACGCTGCTCGCTCGCCTCCACCAACGTCAGTTGCTGGTCACGCGCGGCGAGAGTGCGCGCAGCGTGTATCACCTGCATGACCTGCTGCGAGACTTCCTGCAGAACCTGCTCGCCCAGCACTTCGCGACGCGTGAGCTCGCGAACCTGCGCGAACAGGCCGCGACGTTACTGAACGCCGCCGGCTATCCGGACGCTGCGATCGAGCTGGCGCTGCAGGCACAATCGTGGTCGCTCGCTCGCGGACTGATCGTGCAGCGGGCGGAGGCGCTGATCGCACAGGGCCGGCGCGCCACGCTCATCGATTGGTGTAACGCCCTGCCCGCGTCCGAGTGCGATGCCTGGATCTGCTACTGGCTCGGCGTCGCCAACATGGCTGACGATGCCGCCGCCGAATCGTGGTTTGCGCGAGCGTGGGCAGCGTTCGCCGAGCGCGGCGAACTGGACGGGCAATGTCTGACCGCCGCGCGCGCCGTGCTCTCCAAGTCCGATAGCTGGCGCACGCACGAAGGTCTCGCGGCCTGGACCCAGCGCGTGATCGACGTCATCGAGCGCGACTTCCCGAAACTCTCGCGCGACGATCAGCTCCTCGCCTGGACTGGAATGCTGCGCGCCGTGGACTTCGCGCAGAACTACCAGAGCGATGCGCCCGCGGTGCGGCGACTCAGGCAGCGGCTATTGGAGCGACTCGCCGTGCGCACACCGGGCGACACGGCCAATCTGCGACTGATGGCGAGCCTGACGCTCATCGATCACGCGGGCGCGACCGGTGCGGCGGAAGTGTTCGAGCGCGCCGTCGACAGCGTCGTCGACGATCTGCGCGCAAGCGATCTGTCCTCGTGGGTCTTCGGCTCGTGGCTGGTCACCTTCGGCTCGGTGACCTCGCGCTATTTCACGTATGCCAAGCGCGGCTTTCCGTACAGCTCTTCCGAACAGGCACTGCGTGCAGCGGTTGCGATCGGCGAGCGCGAAGGTCTGCGCGGCGTGGAGTTCGGTGCGCTCTATCACCTGCAGCTGCTGATGAAGCTGCGCAACGACTGGTCCGAGTTCGCGACTTTGATCGCGCGCATCGCGGAGATTTCCGACAGCCGCTACACCACACAGGTCGCCGTCGCCGCCGATTGTGAGGCGGCACTGCACACGCACCAGAAGCGCTTCGCGGCGGCACGCGCCGATTGCGAGCGCTTCATGACCGCGATCGAGGCGGCGAACGAGCCGCCGCTCGAGCGCTGGCCGCACTTCATCACCAAGTTCCAGGTGCTGCTCGCGGCGGAGATGCCCGGCGAGGCCGCGGCCTTCCTCGAAGATCTGATCCATCTGTTCGACGGCGCGATCAGGGCGCGTACGCAGATCTGCATCCTGGCCGCGCACGCGTTCGCCGCGAAGTGGAGCGGCGCGGCCGACTATGCCGAGCGGCTGCGGACGTTCATGACGCACTTGCGTGCCGCCAACTGGACTGCGGTGCTCATCAATCTTCCGGATCATCTGGCGGAGTTGTGCGCGGATGCGCTGGACCTCGGCATCGAGCCCGATTTCTGCACGGCGCTGATCCAGCGCCGTGTGCTGGCGCCGCCGGAATCGTCACCGTCGCGCTGGCCGTGGCCGCTGCGCCTGTTCGTGCTCGGCGACTTCCGCATGGAGCTGAACGGCGCGCCCGTGAACCCCGGCGCCAAGCCGCCGACCCGCTCGCTCGATATCCTGCGGGTGCTGGCGATCGCCAAGGACCACGCCTGCTCGCTGCAGGATATATATGAGTGGCTATGGCCGGACGCCGAGGGTGACCAAGCGAAGGCCGCCTGCGAGCAGGCGCTGCACCGGCTGCGCAAGCTCCTTTCCGCGCCGGATCTGATCGTGCAGCGTGAAGGCCGTCTGTATTTGTCGGCGCAGCACACGTGGGTCGATCTCGTCGACTGGGAGCGCAAGCTCAGGCTCGCATTGCGCACCTCGCAGGAGGCGGCGATGCAGCGCGCACTCGAACAGTTCGGCGGCCCGCTCTTTCACTCCGAGCGCGCCGCGGCCTGGGCACTGCCGGCGATCGAGCGGATCCGCAGCAAGTTCATAGACCTCGCGGGCCGGCTCGCTCGTAAGCTCGAATCGCAAGGCAGTCATGTCGGCGCGCGCGCAGTGTACTTACGGGCGATCGACCGCTATCCGACTTCGGCTGTGTGCTACGAGGGCCTGATCCGCACCCGGCTCGCGATGCAGGATCAGGCCGGCGCACTCGAGGATTACGAGCGCTATCTGCGAGTCATTCGCTCGACGCGTGAAGCCACGCCCTCCCCTGCGATTCGTTCTTTGGTAGGAGCGCTGTTGCGCTGACATCGACGTAAGCGATACGTAAGTACCGCTAAGGGACACTGCTGGCGCAACCAGGAGGGTCCCATGAATGTCTATCGTCTCGCAGGGATCGTCGGCGCCGGCTGGCTCGCACTGACCTCATCCGCATTCGCTGCGCAACTCGTCGTACCGCGTGACTTCCCCACCATCCAGTCAGCCGTCGACGCAGCGACGCCCGGCAGCACCATCGTCATCAGGCCGGGCACTTATACCGAAGAGCTGGTCATCGACAAGAACCTGTCGCTGCAGGGGCTGCGCTCATTCGGACGCGGCGTGACGATCCGCTCGCCTGCGACGCTGACGCCGTTCGCAATCAATCGCTCCACGGATCGCGAGCTCGTCGCGATCGTGCGCGTCGGCAAGGGCGCGCGGGTCAACGTCGACGACGTGACGGTTGCCGGACCGATCCCCTGCGGCCCTTCGGCCCAGGGAATGATGGTCACCGGCGGCGCCCGCCTGCGTCTGCGCGAAGTGCGCGTGACCAACATACGGCCGTCAGCGGCATGTCCGCTCGAAGAAGCGAGCGGCAACGGCATCCGCATGGGCACCACGCCGGACGTTGAAATGGACGGCGAGTTCGGCACGACCGGCAGTCTCGACGCGCGCAACATTCTCGTCGACCGCTTCTTCGGCGATGGCATTCTCGGCCTGGCGTTCGGCGAGGAGCGCGCGGAGATCCGCGTCGTCGAGAGCGCGATTAGCGGCGGCCCGGCGCGGCCGGGGCTGTTCCAGGCGGGCGTCGTCGTCGTCGCCAACGCGCGCGCTGTCCTGCGCGACAACACGATCGGTCCGATCTACTGCACGGATGAATCGTGCGGCGATGACCTGTTCGAATCCAACCAGGGCGCGGGCATCGGCACCGATTCGCTGCAGGGCAACGACAACGTCGTTGAGCGGAACTTCATCTTCGGCACCGACGTCGGCATCTGGCCGTTCGGCGGGCTCAGCGGCATCTCGCAGAACTTCCTCGCCACGAAGCTGTACGGCCTGCTGCTGCAGGATGGCGACTACCGAACCGATCACAACGTCATCGTCAGCGGCCAGGCGGGAATCGTCGGTTTTGCCGTGGATGCAGAAACGACGGTGCGATCGCGCGCCGACTTCATCGCGCCGAACGTTGCGGCGCCGACGCTGGAGCTCGAGCCGACCGGGCTGGACGCAACGGTGGTGCGAACACCGCGTTAGCAATCAATCGCCACCGCCGCCACAGCCGCCGCCGCAGCCGGAATCGCCGCCGCAGCCCGAGCCTGCGTCGGCGGTGGCGTGTCCCGACGACGAGTCGCCGAATAGCGAGTCGCCGAATCCATCCGTCGAACCGTCGAAGGAAATTTCGACGAAGTCCCCGCCACAATAGATAACGCCGCTGCTGCCAGCATTGGACTCGCGCGCTCTGCTGCAATCGGGCGAGTAGACGAAGCCGTCCGCGATCCCGAGCTTGGCATCGAGCGCGAACAGCAATGGCAGGCGTGTGGCCGCTCGTGGATTGATGTTCTCTTCCTTGCAGCTGTACCACCAAACGCGGCGCAGTCCAGAGTTGTTCTGACGATCGCGACTCAGCACCACCGCAGGTGTGTGGTGCAGGAAACCGCCGAAGGCGCGACGACAGAAGGAATCGTAGTGTCGGGTGTACAGGATGAACTCGTGCCACAGGTCGTCGGTCACCTGCGACGGCATCGAAACGTACTGTCGCCCGCTCTGCAGGTACGCAAGAAAGAACTGCCGCAGAGCGCGCGCGACCAATTGCATCTGCTTCGAGTCGAGCTGGGGCCGTTTCGCACTCAACTTGGCGAACAAGCCGTGCGGAAACGTGTAGCGTCGAATGAACTCGGCACGCGCGAGCTGCCGCCAGCGATTCCACAGATACAGCGCTACGCCGGCGATAATGGCTGCAACGATCCAGGCCTCCATAGTGAAGCCCTACTGAGCGACGCGCCGTCGCGCTTTGAGCAGCACATCCACGCCATCGGGCCGGCCGTTCCAGTAGTTGAGTCGCACGCGACCGTCGGGCTGCTGACTCACTGTTGCCGGAATCGAGCTGGCCGTGCAATACCAGCCGGACGGCAGCACGACGGCGTTGCGCGGCCTGCCGAGGCTGCGATCGAACACCAGTTCATCGCCATCGAGGTTGTAGCTGGTGGGGGCGGTGTAGGTCTCAGCGATCCGCAAGCGCATCGACTGCCCCGCCTGCACGGCAGGGAACGGAATCACGACCACGCGCGCATCGGGCTCGGGGGTTTCGCCAGCGTTGATCTTCGACGCGATCATCTCGGCGCCGCTCATCTCCTTCACCGGCAACTGCTCACCCGTATCGAGAATGCTCGCCGACGGGTTGCTGGCCGTGCTGCCCTTGCGCACGATGTTCGCGTAGCCGTTGATGCCCGGCCGCGACTCCGTGTAGTCGTGATAGAGCGCGAACGCATGAGTTTCGGGCTGTTGCAGGAAGTAGACGATGTCGCGGTCCTGATGCGCGCGCTCGGACAGACGATCTTCTTCAGTTTCGCCCTCGAACGGCGATTCCCAGCTGCGATTCTTCGTCGCGGGCTTCGGCGCAGCCGCTGCGCCCACTTGCGCACCCTTCGCCGCGCGTAGCACGAGTGGCGCCGGACCTTCGGTGCCGTTCACGAAGCTGATCGCGATGCGTCCGTCCGCTTCGGTCAGGATCTGCGACGGCACTGTGAGCCCGACGACCTCATAGCCCGCGGGCAGTACGACCTCGTTGCGACGGATGTAAAGCGGACGGTCGAACACGAGCGTCTTGCCGTCGACGTAGTAGCTCTTCTTGTCCTCGTAGGTCTTGATGATGACCACGCGGCCCTGACCGTTCGGCGCCACCGGCCGCGCGAGCGTCACCTTGATGTAGTTGGTGTCGACCTCTGCGTCCGCCATCAACGGATCCTTGCGCGCATCCGCGCCGCTCACCACCTCGAAGTGCAACGGCTTGCCGGTCATTGCGTCGAGCACGCTCTCGTCGCTCGCGGCGCTGCCTTTGCGAATCGGGTTGTAGTAGTACTTGGCGCCCGCGGTGGTCGCGGTGACTTCGTAGGTGATCTTGAACTTGCCGCTGCCGGGCGCGAGCAGCTCGTAACGCGTGTATTCGTCGGTTTCGGTTTGCGTCGTTGCGGTCGGCAGATAGATGCCGTCCTTCGACGGCTCCGCCGCTCTCGTGACGGTCACGATTGCGAACAAGCAAGCGAAAGTCGAGATGCGGGTGAGAGCGACGTTCACGTTGGATCTCCCAGGCCGACGACGGCCCGGAGATCATACCGCGACCGGGCGCGTTCTCACGTTTCCGCTGAAACGTCCGGATGGGGAAATAGCCTGGCCAATGTGAACGCAGTTGCGCTCGGCCCGTGCTCGCGCAGCTTCAACAGGCGATCCCGGCCTTCCTCGGCGGTGGGACGGTGACCCGCAGGCACCCACCACGCCGCTTGATGCTGCTCCGACAGTCGGCTGAACCATGCCTCGCGATCGCGGATCAACTCGACGTGCGCGGTTCGGTAGACGAAGTTCTTCAGGTCCTCCGGCGTTTCCCAGACGCTCATGTTGATATACGTTCTGGGATCATCGAATGCCCGGATCGCGGTCGCATCGCCGGAGTCGGATTGCAGACGCCAGACGAAACCCCTGGCCCTCTCCGCGAGCGCATTGATCTCGTCGAGCCGGGAGACGAACCCCGCCATGAGCGGCGAGTCGAGATCGGCGACGGCCCTGGCGATGTTGATCTGCGCGAGTTGATATCGAGTCACGGCGACACTCCGAACGGGTGTCGCAGGTTAGCGGGACGCCGGCGGCAGCTATTGTCGAATATTGATCGCCGGCGGCCGCGCGCGACGATACTGGCCCGGAGTCGAAGCCGTGTAACTGACGAACGTACGGTGCAGCTGCGCCTGGTCGCTGAACCCCAGGTCGGCAGCCACATGCGCGATTTCGTCTCCCCTTTTCAGCTGCCGCTTGGCTCGCTCGATGCGAGCGTTGTTCACGAAAGCGCGGGGGGTGATGTGATACGCGCGTCGAAAAATGCGGATGAGCGTTTCCTTGCGGCAACCGAAGGCTTCCGCCAGCTCATCGAGCGTAGTCGGCGAGTCGATGCTATCGAGCAGCGCTTGTCTGATGCGCTCGGCCGGTTGCCGGAGTTGCGGGAGCGGCGCTTCAGGTGCGTTCCCGTCAACAACAACCGTCAGCAGACGCTGCAACTGTGCGGCCGCTTCGGTCGCATCCATTTCTGGAAGGCGGGCCACGAACTCGACGTATTGGGCGAACAACCCGCTGTCGCGAATCACACTGATGTCACTGCAGAGCACCGGCGCATTCTCGAGACACCACGCCTCATCCACATAGAGCATATGGTAGCTGCGCGGCTGCTCTTCGATCGGGTTGCACGAATGCACGACGTGCGGCGCGATGAACACCAGGTCACCCTGCGTGAGCACGCGCTCGCGTCCCTCGCAGGTGGCAAGCGTCTCACCCGAGATCACCGCACCGAACGATACCTGCGGGTGGAAATGCGGCTTGTAGCTCTGCACGCTGCCGTAAGTACTGCGTAGCTCGATGAAGGGCAAAGCGCTGTCGCGCCAGTAATTTTGAGTGGTAGCAGACATCGTTCAGTCCATGGTCAGTTCATGTAGACGGCGCAGCGAGATTTCAAGACAACCCTCAACAAGTCGCGCAGCGACTCGCAGTCCACAGGCCGATGCGGAGGATGACGAACTCGGCGGGTCGCACCGGCGCGACGCCGATCTCGACGACCAGACGGCCGTTGTCGATGTCGTCCTGAGTCATGGTGCTGCGGTCACAGCGGACGTAGAACGCGTTCTCGGCTTTAGTGCCCATCAGTGCGCCGTCGCGCCAACTACCGAACAGGAAGCTCTCGACGATCTGCCGCACCGCTGCCCAGAGCGGGGCGCCGTTCGGTTCGAATACAACCCACTGCAGCCCTCGAACGATCGATTGCTCCAGGAAGATGAAGTACCGGCGCACGTTCACATACTTCCACTGCGGATCCGAGCTCGTGGTGCGAGCGCCCCAGAGCAGAATGCCCCGAGAGGGAAAAGATCGAATGCCGTTGACACCCTGCGCACCCAGGCGTTCCTGTTCCTGGCTGTCGATCGACGCCTGCAGGCCCAGCGCGTCCACGACGGTCTCGTCTGCAGGCACTTTCCACACACCGCGTGCGGTGTCGACGCGCGCATAGATTCCACACACGAAGCCGCTCGGCGGAAGCTGCACTGAGTTCTCGCTGGTGACCCACGGGTAATACATCGCCGCGCAGGAAGTATCGATGCCCGACCTGGCAGCGAGTGCGTCGTCGATCGTCGCCACGGGTGGTGCATCGAGCACTGCGAAGCGAAAGCGCCCGGGCTGACTCACATGCTCGACCAGTGCCTGCTGGATTTCCGCCGCCGCAGGCTGCGCCGAATAGCCCGGCGCTGCAATGACCGAGATTCCCGCGGGCTCGGGCAATGCTTGCAGCGCTGCGGCGTATTCCTCTGCGGGCGCATCAGGACCGACGCATCCGATGTAGAGGTGCCGACCGCCGTTGTCGAAGAACACTCGGGCCGCGTGCGCGATGTAGTTGCAACGGGGACCCTGCGATGTCTGCAGATCATCGAGACCGCCGTACAGCTCCTCGAATTCGCGAAAGCTCCGCAGCGGCTTGCGTTCCGCTGAGTCCGCCACCGGTGGAGCAATACGAGTGGGACCGATGAATGCAGCCGTGCTGGTCTCGACACCTTCGATGCTGCGCGCCTTGAATGAGGTCTCCTCGACATAGACGCCGGGCGCTGTGTATTCGGGCATGGTTCCACCTTTGCGTCTCGACCGCACTGCTTGCTTGCCGCCGACGTAGCCCACCCACCCGGCGCCGACCAGGATGAAGACGCCGACGATGAACGATCGCACCCAAGCGATCGATTGCGGGTAAGGAGCGCCGAGCACGTCCATGCTCAATGCCACGAGCACGATCGCGACAGAGATCGCAGCGGCTGCAGCTGCGCGCGCCGCGTTCGCGTTCTTCCCGATGTAGGCGGCAGTTGCTCCTGCGACAAGGCACACGAGCGACAACGGGATGCCAATCATGCAGAGCATCACTGCGCTGTCGTCGCAAGCATCGAAAACGATCGAACGCTCGACCGGCCACATGTCGGGGTAGAGCGGATAGAACACGGTCCACTTGCAGGGTCCCCAGCCGGAAACGGGCCGCGGCACCAGATAGTCGATGCCCAGCAGGCCGATCGCTGTTCCACAGACGATCCCGGGCAAGTCCGTCAGATGCAGACGGGCGACGAAAGTAGCGGCACCGCCTTCGCGCCCTGTTGCAGCGGGAGCGCCAGCCTGCGATCGATAGAGGCTCCAGACGAACGCGATGACCGCAATGAGTGCGGCCGGGGCCAGCAGGACGCCAAACACGACGAGTTCTTCAACTCGATAGATTGATTTGGCGATCGCAGCGAAACCGAACATGGTAGCGGCAGCTGCGACCGACCCTGCTGCGTCATAGCGATGATCTTGCGGTGAGGCGTTGACGTACGCGCCGTAACGCCAAATGCGACCGCCGATCGACCACACTCTCCAGAGCGCGAACGCTGCGAGCACGGAGAGGATCGAGAGTAGCGGGCCGAGAAAGTATCTGCCCTCGGCGATACCGTCGACACCCGCCACGATGCCGACCGAGAAATGAAAATACGCGCCGGCCGTTCCCAACGCCGCGAGGCCATAGGCAGGAATCAGCAGTGCACGTAGCGCAAGCCGTTGCATGCTGGCGCGAGACTAGCAGCGCTCAGCAGAGGGCGGCTATAGGCTGAGTCGGCTGCGACGTTTCAGCTGAAACGCGCTTGGTCTCATTCTCGATTGGGCGGTGGCGAAGGCTGTTGCTCGTGGCGCTCGAGTCCAGGATCGAGGCACGCCCACTCGGGAGCGCTGCCGTGGGTACGATCAGGTTCACCAGGCCATTCGCAGAGATGAGCTGGCAGTCACGGCACCAGCAGACTCTGGTAGCGAGCGGCGCGCGGATAGGCGGAAGCGGATAGCGTCGCACCGACAGTGCCCGGTTCTTGCGGTCATGGAAATGCTATTCGGGCTGGCAGGGCAGGTGATTGATCCAGAACTGAGTGAAGCCGTTCTGCACCTCCATCACGAAGCGCGTCTGCACGCGGAAGGCTTCCTGCTCACGCTTGTCCGTGTCGATGCAGGAATGCAGGTCGAAGTGACCGCTCTCGCGTTGCAGGTAGTGAACGAACTCGTGGACCGCGACGTGGTCCTTGGCGGCATCGGTCAGATCTTCCCTGAGATAGACCACCTCGCCCTCCTCGTACAGCCCGAGCACCGGGCACGGCAGGTGATCCTTGCACGCGCGATGGCTGAACCAGGCCTCCGATTCCAATCGAACTTCGGGCAGCGTAGCCGGAAAAGGATATCCGGACAGCTGCGCGGCAAAGTTCATTATGTACAGCACCCATTCGTTCATCGGCGTCGGATGCGTTTTTGGCGCAGGCTCCCTACGGAACTCGATGCGAACATTCTAGCGCATCGAGGCAGCTTCACCGGTACACGACGACGGAACCGCGGTGCTGGAACGGTCACCTGATCACGTACTCTTCGACGTTCAAATCATCGAACCGACCGCGTGACCAGTGCGTGACGACGCCGACGTCGCCCGTGCCCAACTCGCCCTGGGTGAGGTCATCGAAGAGGGTGTTGCCGTTCAGCAGAACCGCCGTGCTGAGCCCGCTGCGAACGACTTCGACGTCGAACCAGACGTTGCGCGGCACACCGTGCGAGGCGCTTGCGACGAGATAACGCGTGCCCTGGATAACCTTGTTCACGCGTGCGATGCCGGTCGGCGAGAAGACCACTTCGTAGTGGTCGCCCGTGTAGAGCCCGCTGGTCTGGTAGTTGTAGACGAGACCGACGAGATTGCCGGAGGCATCGAACTGGTTCAGCAACCGTGCGCTGTAGCGAAAGTCCGTGTTCCAGCAGCCGCATCGGGTCGCGACGACATCTTCGACGCCGATGGCGGTGCTATTGAGCGTGCCACCGCTCGTGTCCCATTGTCCGCTGCGCACCCACGAGGATGGCGGCGGATTCGCAAACGTTTCCGCGAGCGGCGCGAAGACCTCCGGGTCGAGCCAGACGTCGTCGAAGGAGCCAGGCGCCCAATGCGTGATCAGCCCGAACCGGCCGGCGATCTTGGCGCCAGTCGGCACATTGCCGAACAGCTGCGTGCCGTCGACGCTCACCGAGACCCGGTTGAGCGCGACCAGCTCGAATTTCACGTCGAACCACGTACGGCGCCGGCCTGCGTAAGTCGCCGTGGCGAGCGTCTGTTTCGTGAAGCCGAGAATCCTGTTTATCTGCGCTACGCCAGTGGGAGAGAAAACGACTTCGGTATAGTCACGCGCGGCTTCGCCATGGAAAACGACGCCGACGAGATTGCCCGAGGCGCCGTAAGGGTTGAACATGCGCGCGCGGAACGTATACGACTGCGTGGCTGCCGTTGGGCTGATGGCAGCACCCAACAGCGAGACACTGGTCGGTTCCACGGCTCCGTTATTGTACGTGCCGTTCTCGACCGCCCACGGCGGGGACCAGGGCGCGGCAGCAATCTCCGCGTCGAAGCTCTCCCTGTAAGGTCCATCACCGGGTAGTGAGAGCGAGACCTTGTCGAATCTGCCCGCGACCCCGTATGTGACCAGGCCTGTGAGCCCATCATTGAATCCGTCGTGAAAGAGATTGACGAAGAGGGGCACGCCGTTGACCTCGATCGTCGTGAGGCTGAGGTTTTCGTTGCGGCGGACCGCGACGTCGAACCAGACGCCAGTTCCGCCGCCTGTGTAACTCTCTACGGCGGTCGTGGTCGACACACCGGCCAGGACGCGGCGTACAGCCGCCATACCCGTGGGCGAGAACACGACCTCGTGATAGTTCTGTGGATCCTGGAAGTTGTAGACGAGGCCGACCCATTGCGCCGCGCCCGTGCCCGGGTTGCGCATCCGCGCGCGAAAGGTGAATACGTCGTACAGCAGTCTGGGCAAGGGAGGCTGACCCGGCTCGATCACCGGGTACTGTCGAATCGTTGCGATCGAGGTCGCATGTACCGTGCTGCCGTAGGTGCCGTGCGCAGCCGACCAACTCCCCGCCATGACTTGCCATCGGTCCGAAACTTTCGACGGGTCGCTGAAACTATCCTCGATCAGGGAGTGGAACGTGTCTGCCGAGGCTGCGTGTGCGAGCAGAGCAAGAACCGCGATCGATGCCCAAGCCGCCAGCGCGCGAATGATGATGCGCAACATAGGTGACTCCCTGGCTCAGAGGTTGTCGGCGCTTCAGAAACGCGACGCCTACAAAGCGCGGTTCCGCTCCTACGCCGGTATTTCGCGTGTGCTGTCGCACAATGTGCGCAGCGCGCGACCTCGCAATTTCGAATCGTCGCTCACGCGTCGCCGGTCGGAACGATGCCCGCGGTCTCCACCATCAGGATCACAGTCTTCTCCGGCGCGCGTGGCCGATGCATCACGCCTTTCGGCACGACGAACGCCTGGCCGGGACGCAGATCGACCGTTTGCTCCTCCATCTCGATGATGAAGCGACCGCTGACGACGTAGAAGAACTCGTCTTCCTCGTCGTGCTTGTGCCAGTGGTACTCGCCCTGCACCGAGCCGAGACGCACGACCGACTCGTTCACCTTGCACAACGTCTGGTTGTACCAGGGATGCTTGTTGGCGGCGACGATCGCGTTCACGTCGATCACTTCGCCGGCCGCGTGCAGGATGTTCAGGTGGGTGGAGTACTTGGTGGCGAAGTCCGCAGGCGTCGTCGACATGATGATCTCCTCGAGAGTCAGGCTAAAGCCTGACCCACACAGTATGCGATGTCCATGTACAGGTCCGGGCGGGCGTTGCGGGACAGATCGGCTAAGCTACGGTCATGGCCCAATTCCTTGATCGGCGAGCCTTCGTTCAAGCCTCACTGCTGAGCGCGGGCGCGCTCTGCTTGCCAGGCATGACATTTGCGGAGTCGCCCGGGCGTATCGTCGCGCGGCCGTTCGAGCTGTCGCAGGTGCGGTTGCGTCCCGGAGCCGCGCTCGATGCGATGAACGTCAATCGCCGGCACCTCATGGGCTACGACCCGGACCGTCTGCTGCACATGTTTCGTTTGACGGCCGGTCTGCCGAGCACTGCCGAGCCGCTCGGCGGCTGGGAGGCGCCGAACAACGAGCTGCGCGGCCATTTCACGGGCCACTATCTTTCGGCATGCGCGATGTTGTTCGCGCACGCGGACGACACGGCATTGAAGTCGCGCGGCGACACGATCGTCGCCGAGCTCGCGAAGTGCCAGTCGAAGGTCGGCAACGGTTACGTCAGTGCATTTCCGGAAGAGCTGTTCGATCGCCTGCGCGCGAGCCAGCCGGCGTGGGCACCGTTCTACACGCTGCACAAGATCATGGCCGGACTGCTCGACATGCATATCCTCGCCGGCAATGCGCAGGCGCGCACGGTGCTCGAAGGCATGGCGACGTGGACTGCGCAGTGGGTTCGTCCCATCGACACCGCGCTGATGGATCGCATCCTCGAGCGCGAGTACGGCGGGATGAACGAAGTCCTCTACAACTTCGCGGCGCTCACGGGCCAGGATCGCTGGCGCGAGCTGGCCGATCGCTTCAATCGACGCCGCATCGTCGAACCGCTCGCGGCCGGTCGCGACGAGCTGCAAGGGCTGCACGTCAACACGACGATCCCGCAGATCATTGGCGCCGCGCGCGGCTATGAGCTGAGCGGCGACAGAAATCTGCAGGACTGTGCCGAATACTTCTGGCACACAGTGACGGAACGTCGTTCGTACTGCACGGGCGGCACGAGCAACGGCGAGTCATGGAATGCTCCGCCCGGAAAACTGGCATCCGAGCTGTCGGGCTACACGCAGGAGTGCTGCGTCACCTACAACATGCAGAAGCTGACGCGTCACATCTTCGGCTGGACCGCCGACCCGCGCGCGGCGGATTACTACGAGCGCGCCTTCTTCAACGGCATCCTCGGCGTACAGCACCCGCGGGACGGCAGCAAGCTCTACTACGTTCCGCTGCAGAGCGGCTTCTGGAAACTGTTCGGCACCTCGATGCACGACTTCTGGTGTTGCACCGGCAGCATGGCGGAAGCGTTCTCGAAGCTCGGCGACAGCATCTATTTCCAGGATGAGGACGCCCTCTACGTCAATCTGTTCGTGCCGTCGGAAGTCACGTGGCAGGAGAAGGGCCTGCGTGTCGTGCAGGAGACGCAGTTCCCGGAGAGCGATCGCGTATCGCTCACGGTCCGGGCGCACGAACCGCGTCGCGCGCAACTGCGCATTCGTGTGCCGTACTGGACCGTCGACGGATCCGCATCGCTGAACGGCGCGAAGCTCGAAACCTTCGCGACGCCCGGGAGCTACTTCGTGCTCGATCGCACCTGGCGCGATGGCGATCGCGTCGAAGTGCAACTGCCGATGCTGCTGCACGCCGCGCCGATGCCGGACGATCCGACCGTGCAGGCTGTGATGTATGGACCTCTGGTGCTGGCGGGCAAACTCGGCACCGCGGGTCTGACTGCCGAGACTCTGCGCGCCGAGCCGACCAAGCCGCGCACCGTGCCGGAATACAAGCTGGAGCCCGTCGCAGCGCCGACCATCCGTGCGTCTTCCGCCGACCCGGCCACCTGGCTCGAACCCACCCGCGGCAAAGCCCTGGAATTCCGGACCGTGGGACAACCCACGGAGTTGACGCTGGTGCCGCTGAACCGCCTCTTCGACGAGCGCTACGCCGTCTATTGGAAAGTTTCCGCCTGACGTTGTAGGAGCGCGGCCTGCCCGTTCGTCATTAGGGTGTGATCCACGCAAGCGGAGAGATTTCCATGAGCGAACGAAGCAGCGTCCCCAGTCCCAAGGTCGTGTCGGAAAGCGAGTGGCAGAACCAGCGTAACAACCTGCTCGAGCAGGAGAAGGAACTGACGCGGCAGATGGATCGCGTCAACGCCGCGCGCCGGCGCCTGCCGATGGTCAAGCTCGAGAAGACGTACACGTTCGAAGGCCCGAACGGCAAGGCGAGGCTGCTCGATCTGTTCGCGGGCCGCCGGCAGCTCGTCATCTATCACTTCATGTTCGATCCGGCGTGGGAGAAGGGTTGTCCGGGCTGCACCGGCTACGTCAACGCGCTCGGCGACCTGTCGATGCTCGGCGAGCGCAACACCAGCTTCGCGCTCATCTCGCGTGCGCCGCTCGCGAAGCTCGAAGGCTACAAGCAGCTCAAGGGCTGGAAGTGGCCGTGGTATTCGTCATTCGGCAGCGACTTCAATCGCGACTTCGGCGCCACCAACGACAAGGGCGAAGCACACGGCTTGAGCGTGTTCTTCCGCATCGACGACGACATCTTCCACACCTACTCGGCGTACCGCCGCGGCACGGAATCGCTGACCGACTCGTATGCGCTGCTCGACCGCACGCCGTACGGACGCCAGGAAGATTTCGAGGATTCGCCGCCGGGCTGGCCGCAGAAACCGACCTACGGTTGAAGCCACGCGGAGCGCGATCGTCGCCGCAGCAGCAGCCACGCGACGATCGTGCCCATCGGCACGATCACCAGGGCGTTCCAGAACGGTACGAAGATCAGCAGCATCGCGTCAGTCGAGGTTTCCGGCGCCACGAACACTGCATGGTGTACGAGCAGATCCACTGCCAGCGCCAGCGCCCCGCCGACGACCGGCGCGAGACGCAGCGTACCGAACGAGGCGATCAACAAACACAGCAAGTACGGCGACATGCCCCACATGAAGAACGCCACGCCGGCGTCCAACTTGCCTTGGCCGAAGCACTCGATGGCGTGCATCACTGCGGCAGCTATCGCTACTGCAAGAACAGTTGCGTGCGGTACCTTGAATGCGAACGGCCGCTGAGTCACCACGAGCGTGCCGGCACCTGCAACCACGAGGCCGGCACCGACAACCGAGGGCACTCCCGAAATCGCCTCCAGGATCGCGTACAGGTCCAGCATGACCAGCCAAGCGCCGATCGCTAGCGCTGCAATTGCCACCGACCTCGCACGTTGCGCCATGCGCGAAGAATAGCAGTCCGAGCTTCACTCAGCCCTCCCGCTTCATCCGCTCGCGCCGCTTCAGCTCGTCGGCCGACGGCTGGTCGTGCGCGAACGAGCCGACCTTGACCTCGCCTGCACGCTCGTACGAGTTGATCGTGACTCCGGACGGCGAAGCCTTCGAGTCGACCAGCTTGAGCGCTGCGGGAATCGCCCCGCTGCCGAACAGCCGCTTGCCCTTGCCGAGCACGACCGGATAGATCAGCAGCGTGAAGCGATCGACGAGATCGTGCTCCAGCAACGTCTGGATCAGATCGCTGCTGCCCTGGGTCATCAGCGTCGGGCCGTCTTCGCGCTTGAGGCGCGCGATGTCCTTCGGCACGTCGTGGATCGGGATCGAGTTCTTCCACGTCAACGGCGCCTTCGATGACGTCGCGACGTACTTGCGCACGTTGCTCAGTGCGTCGGCAAACGGATCGTCCTTGGCGTGCGGCCAGTGCGCCGCGAAGATCTCATAGGTCTTGCGGCCCAGCAGCAGCTCGTACGGCTGGCTGAAGACGCCGCCCATCACCTGCTCGATCGCATCGTCCCAGTACGGGGCCGTCCAGCCGCCGAATTTGAAACCGCCGGTCGGATCTTCCTCCGGACCGCCGGGCGCCTGCATCACGCCGTCGAGGCTCACGAACGCGGTCGCCAATACCTTTCTCATCTGCGTCTCTCCTGAAATGTTATCGATCTGTGCCAAGGACGTCCGCGCGCGGTCCGCTCCGACAGATCATTGCTGCCTGGCAAGAAACATTGAGTTTCGCCGCGGCCGGTTTCTCGACTGCCGCGCGCTGCATAAGGTTACGCCCCATTGGTGTTCATCCGACCTGTGCCGGGGAGTCGAGTTTCAAATGTCGAATCGTAAGGCCGCATCGATCGTTCTCGTCGTTGCAGTGATTGCTACGGGCAGCGCATTGGCAGCGTGGAAACATTCCGCGCTCGAAAATGCGAATGCCGCCGCCGCCCATCAACCCGAGCCCGTGGAATCGGTGACAGCAGCTGTCGCCACGGAGCGTCAGTACCGACCGACGACGACGGCGATCGGCACTGTCGTGGCGACGCGCTCGATCAGCGTCCGCAACGAGCTGCCGGGCACGGTGCGCCGTGTCGCGCTCGAGCCCGGAAAGATCGTCGAGGAAGGCACCGTGCTGGTCGCGCTCGATGTTGCAGTCGAGCAGGCCGAGCTGAAAGCGCTGGAAGCGCAGGCTGAGCTCGCGCAGACGCAGTTCGCCCGCGTGATCAAGCTGAGCGAGCAACGCGCCGTCTCCGCCGAGGAAGTCGACAGCACACGCGCCGCGCGCGATGTAGCGCTCGCGCAGATCGCGCAGATCAAAGCGACCATCGAGCGCAAGACGATTCGTGCGCCGTTCCGCGCGCGCGTCGGAATCTCCGATGTGCATCCCGGCCAGTATCTGAGCGAAGGTACGTACCTGACGAGCCTGCAAGGCGTCGACGAATCCGCGTACGTGGACTTCGCAGTCGCTCAGCAGGTTGCTCTCGGTCTGCGCACGGGTGATCCGGTGCAGGTGCTGACCGCCCGCACCGAGCCGGTCGTTGCGACGATCGTGGCGACGGACGCCCGAGTCGATCCGACGACGCGCAATACCTCGGTGCGCGCAACGATTGCAGACGCGAGACTTGCGCCGCCCCCGGGTGCATCGGTTCGCGTCCAGGTGCCCGCCGGCGTGTCGCGGCTCGCCGTGGCGATTCCCGCGAGCGCGCTGCGCAAGGGTCCGGGCGGCGACTTCGTGTTCGTCGTCGCACAAGACAAAGACAGCAAGCCGCGAGCGCAGCAGCGACCGGTGCAGGTCGAAGCCTTGGCCGGCGATGAAGTCGTGATCCGCGACGGTCTCGCCCCGGGCGAACAGGTCGCGACCTCCGGCTCGTTCAAGCTCCGCGACGCGGTGCTCGTGGCCGTGATGCCCAAACCCGAGCCCGTCGCCGCCAACAGCGGCAGCGCGGCTGGACACGTCGAGCTCTGATCATGCGAGCCTTTACCGACATCTTCATCAAGCACCCGGTGCTCGCGGCCGTGGTGAATCTCGTGATCGTGCTGGTCGGCATCCGCGCGCTCACGACGTTGCCGGTGCAGCAGTTCCCGAGCATCCAGAGCTCGTCCGTGATCATCACGACGGTCTACACCGGCGCGAGCGCCGAGACGGTGCGCGGCTTTCTGACGACGCCGATCGAGCGCGCAGTGTCGTCGATCGGCGGCGTCGACTACGTCGAATCGCAGAGTCGCGCAGGCATCAGCACGGTAACCGTGCGCCTCAAGCTGAACCACGACAGCACCGCTGCGCTCGCCGAAGTGACAGCCCGCCTGCAACAGGTTCGCTCGGAGCTTCCGGCTGAAGCAGAGCCGCCTGCCGTTGAAGTGCAACGCGCCGACCGTCCGTACGGCACTTTCTATCTGAGCTTCACGTCGACGCAGCGCGACGTACCCGCTTTGACGGACTGGCTGTCGCGAACGCTGCAACCGCAGTTGTCGACGCTGCCAGGCGTGCAGCGAGTCAGCATCGAAGGCGGCCGGCCGCTGGCGATGCGCGTGTGGATCGATCCCGATCGGCTCGCGGCGCGCGGCCTCTCGCCGGGCGACGTGCACGCCGCGCTCCAGCGCAACAACTATCTCGCCGCGGTCGGTCAGACCAAGAGCAACCTGGTGCAGGTCAACCTGCTCGCGAACACCGACCTGCGCGCCGTCGACGAGTTCGAGAACCTGATCGTCGCCGAGCGCAACGGCGGCATCGTGCGCCTGAGCGACGTCGCGCGCGTCGAGCTCGGCGCGGAAGAAGCCGCGATGGTCGCGAAGTACAACGGCCAGCAGGGCGTGTACCTCGGCATCTGGCCCCTGCCCGGCTCGAATGAGATCGAAGTCGCCGCCGCGTTGCGCCACGAGATGGAGCGCATCCGTCCGACGCTGCCAGCCGACGTCGATATGAAGCTGGTGTGGGACGGCACGATGTTCATGCGCGACGCGCTCAAGGAAATCACCAAGACGCTGGGCGAGACGGTGCTGATCGTCGCCCTGGTGGTGTTCCTGTTCATGGGCTCGGTGCGCACCGCGCTGGTGCCGCTGGTCGCGATGCCGGTCTCGCTGTTTGGCGCCGCGATCGTCATGCTCGCCTCCGGCTTCAGTCTGAATCTGCTGACGATCCTCGCGATCGTGTTGTCGGTCGGCCTGGTCGTGGACGACGCCATCGTCGTGGTCGAGAACGTCGAGCGCCACGTACGCGAAGGCAAGTCGCGCCTCGAAGCTGCGCTCATCGGCGCGCGCGAGCTGAAGGGCCCGATCATCGCGATGACGATCACGCTCGCGACGGTCTACACGCCAATCGCATTCCAGGGCGGACTGACGGGCTCGCTGTTCCTCGAGTTCGCGATCACGCTTGCCGCGGCGGTGGTCGTATCCGGCCTGGTCGCATTGACGCTCTCGCCGGTGATGAGCTCGAAGTGGGTGCACGAGCACGGCGAAGAAACGCGCCTGACGAAGCTGGTGAACCGCGGCTTCGGCGCGGTGAGCCGGGTCTATGCCCGCTTGCTCGACGGCGCGTTCGGCATGCGCTGGGCGATCGTCGGGGTTGCGGCGATCGTCACGATCGCTGCGTGGCCGCTGTACCAGTACTCCCATCAGGAGCTGGCGCCAGTGGAAGATCAGAGTCACATCAGTCTGTTCTTCGAAGGCTCGCCGGACTCGACGCTGGCAGCGTCGAACGCCAACTCGCTGGAAGTCGTCCGCAGCATCACCGGCTTTCCGGAGACGCGCTTCATGTGGTCGCTGACCGCGCCGTGGGGCGGCTTCGGCGGCCTGGTCGCGAAGGACTGGCATGAGCGCAAGCGCTCGACCTCGCAGATGTACGGCGAGGTGTATGGCGCAGTGTCGCAAGTCCCGGGGCTGCGCGTGTTTCCGCGCCTGGATCCGCCGCTGCCGACGCCGGGTCAGTTCGACGTCGAGCTGATCGTGCAGAGCGACGGCGAGCTCGAACAGCTGCTTGAAACGACGCAGGCAGTGCTGAACGCCGGCTGGCAGAGTGGCAAGTTCCTGTACGTCGACACGGATCTGAAGATCGACCTGCCGCAAGCGCGCGTGGTGCTGGACCGCGAGCGGCTCGCGGACCTCGGGCTCGACCTCGCAACGGTCGGCCGCGAGCTGGGCACGATGCTCGGCGGCGCCTACGTCAACCGCTTCAACTATTTCGATCGCAGTTACAAGGTGATCCCGCAGTTGAGCGACAAGGATCGCGCGACGCTCGATCCGCTGCTCGACCTGAAGATCAAGACGCCCGACGGCCGGCTCGTGCCCGTCTCGACGTTCACGCGCATCGAGACCGTCACCGGCCCGCGCACGCTAAATCGATTCGCGCAGCGCAATTCGGCGCGCATCTATGGCGGCGTCGTGCCCGGCGTGACCAAGGATCAGGGCCTGCGAGTACTGGAGGCCGCTGCGATCAAGGCTGGCGGCTCGGCCGTGCAGCTCGACTACGCAGGCGAGTCGCGCCAGATCCGGCAGGAAGGCAAGGCGCTCACGACGACGCTGGGCTTCGCGGTGATCCTGATCTACCTGGTGCTGGCAGCGCAGTTCCACAGCTTCCGCGATCCGCTGATCGTGCTGCTCGGCTCCGTGCCGCTCGCGATTTCCGGCGCGCTGGTCTTCACGTTCATGGAGCTGACCACGATCAACATCTACTCGCAGGTGGGCCTCATCACGCTGGTGGGACTGATCGCGAAGAACGGCATCCTGATCGTGGAGTTCGCGAACACGCTGCAGGAGCGCGGGCTCGCCAAGCTCGATGCAATAAAGCAGGCGACGCTGACGCGGTTGCGGCCGGTGTTGATGACGTCGGCAGCGACAGTGTTCGGTCACTTCCCGCTGGTGCTCGTCTCCGGCCCGGGTGCCGAAGCGCGCAACAGCATCGGCATCGTGCTGGTCACCGGCATGATCGTCGGCACGCTATTCACGCTGTTCGTCGTGCCCGTGTTCTATCAGTTGATCGCCGCCGATCACCGTGCGAAGGATGGCGCGGTGGTCGGACTACCGGCGGCGGAGCCAGTCGCCGGCTAGCGACGACGAAGAGACCGGACTGCAGGTCCCCGAGTTGCCGATTGCGGCAACCGCACAGCAAGAGCAGGCTGCCGCGCTCTTGAATGCTGCTCGCAACTCGAAGGAGCCTGTCGATGATGATTGTCCAACGCTTCGCAACCGCTGCTGCCCTGTTCGCCTGCTCGCTCGCCAGCGCCCAGACCCCCAACGACCAGAACGATGACCGCCACGGGCGCGACGAACTGCAGCGCAACGTCGTGACGGTTGCGTTCGGCGCGGGCATGAACACCGCGCAACCCGGCAACGAGCAGAATCATCACATCCTGCCGAACGTCATCCGCGTGCAGACCGGCGACGTGGTGAACTTCGTCGTCTCGGGCCTGCACGTGATCCGCGTCTACGATCGCGGCGTGCGGCTCAACGACGTGAAGGCGCAGATTCCCGACGAGTGCGAGGTCAATCCGACTCCACCGGCCGAATTCCCGGAGAACTGCTTCACCAGCGCCGGGCCCGTGCCGGTGATTCCGCCGCTCGGTCTGGACGTGTACTACGAGGGACTCAACTCGATCGGCCCGCCGCCGCAGGTCCCGCCGTTCGCCCCCTTGTCGGTCGCGCAGAATCGCGTCGAGGCGGTTTCGTTCCTCAAGCCCGGTCGCTACCTCGTGATCTGCGCGGTGCTGGAGCACTTCAACGACGGCATGATGGCCGTGGTCGAAGTCACCGGACGCGAGGACGATCGCAACGAGAGCTAGCCGCAACAAGCGGATTGTCGTGGGTTCATGGCGCGTCTAGAGTGGCGCCATGAACCGCACGACCCGCTATCAGGTGTTCGAAACCGCTGCCGGCTTTTGCGCCATCGCGTGGAGCGAGGCCGGCATCGCGCGCTTTCACTTGCCGACCAGCACGGCCGACGCAACCGAGCGCAGCTTGCGCCGACGACTCGTCGATGCGGAGCCAGGAACGCCGCCTGCCGAAGTCAGCGCAGTGATCGAAGCTGCGAAGCGTTACTTCGCAGGCGAGCAGGTGGATTTCTCCAGCGTGTCGCTCGATCTCGGCGGACAGGACGACTTCTTTCGCGAGATCTACGCAGCGGCGCGACGCGTCGGCTGGGGCCAGACGACGACGTACGGCTCGCTCGCGAAAGAGCTCGGCGCCGGACCGGAAGCTGCGCGCGCGGTCGGCCAGGCGATGGCGAAGAATCCCGTGCCACTGATCATTCCCTGCCATCGCGTGCTGGCAGCGGGCGGCAAGCTCGGCGGCTTCTCCGCGCCGGGCGGCTCGGCGACCAAGCAGCGCATGCTCGAAATGGAAGGCAGAAGGGCCGAGCCGCCACAGCCCGCGCAGCGAACGCTGGAGTTGTGACGTAATATCCCGCGCATGGCCGCCATAGAATCCACGATGCTCGCGCTCGGCACGCCGGCGCCGGCGTTCCGTCTCGCCGATTTCAACGGCAAGGTCCACACCCTCGAAGAGTTCGCCGCCGCGCGCGGGCTGGTCGTGGCGTTCATCTGCAATCACTGCCCTTACGTGAAAAACATGCGCAACGAGTTCGCGCGTTTCGCGCGCGACTACCAGGCGAAGGGCATTGCAGTGGTCGCGATCTGCTCCAACGACACGAGCGCCTATCCGCAGGACGGACCCGAGGGCATGGCGGAGGAAGCGCGCAGCGCCGGTTACACGTTTCCATATCTGCTCGACGCGACGCAGAGCGTCGCCAAAGCGTACGACGCAGCGTGCACGCCGGACTTGTATCTGTTCGACGGGCAGCGCAAGCTGGTCTATCGCGGACAGTGCGACGACAGCCGCCCCGGTCGCGGCACCCCGGACGGCAAGGATCTGCGAGCCGCGTGCGAGGCGCTGCTGAGCGGCGCTGCGATGGCCGCCCAGCAGAAGCCGAGCCTCGGCTGCAACATCAAGTGGAAGAGCTGATCACTCGAGATCCGCCGGCGAGTTGAACAGGATCGACAAGTTGAGGCTGCCGTGGCCGCGCTGCGGATAGTCGGGCGCGCCCGGGTTGCCCGGATCGAGATTCGAAGCCGTGTCGTCCGGCGGGAACAGCACCAGCGAATTCACAAACTCGAGCACTGCAGCCTGGCCCATCTCCGGCAGCGCCGCGAACGCGTTCCGGGATTTTTGCGCCTCGCCGCCGTGCCGCAGGATCACCTCGCGCAGGTTGATGCTGCGTCCATCGTGACCATACGGCGCCGTCGAGCCGACGCCCCACAGCGGCTCGGTCATGAACTCTTTGGTGATCGTGCCGTCGTAGTTGCGTTCGTGGAACGCCGCTCCCAGATCGTGCCGCTTCATGTCCGCGAAGAAGTTGCGCACCACGAACGACTGCCGCAGCGGCTGCTTGATCGTCGGATAACCTGAGCCGTCGTCCTGCTCGTAGACGAGCAGGCGCGCGTTCGCATACAGGCCATTGAAGATCGCGCGGCTCGGGTCGTAGGTGGTCTCGACGTCCGCGATGCGCCGGTCGCGCCTGATCGTCATGTTCTGCACGTGACAGCCGGTGCATCCGACCTCTTTCATGAGCGCGAGCCCGAACTGCGTCGCCGGGGACTGGCGATAGGTGGCGGGCCTGAAGTAGTTGAACAAGTAGAACTCCATGTAGTCGATCAGCGACTGCGGGATCTCGTTGTGGACGCCGTCGTTGTCCGGATCGTCGGCGGGGAAGGTTGCGAGCGAGCGCTTCACCTGGTCGAGCGAGCCGTCGAGCACCATGCCGGTCGGCGTGACGACGCGCTCACCCGCGGCGGCGCGAGCCGTGAGCTGATCGACCGCCTGCAGCCCCATTTCGTCGTTCAGAGCGCCGACGACGAACTCGCGGATCGACGAGGTCCCGCCGTGCGCGAAGAATGGCCGCACGCGCAGGTCTGCATTCACGCCGCGTACCGCGGACGTGTCGATGCGACCGTCACGATCCGCGCGGATGAAACCGTATTGCACGCCTTTGCTCTGCAGCGGCAGCTGCACGGTTCTGCCCGAGTGCTGCGCGAGCTCGCGCGCCCGCTGGCGCGTCGCCCGCAAGTCGCTGGTGATCTCGTCCGCGATCATTTCCTGCAGGCCGAGGCCGAACAGATGCGGCGCATCGCGGCTGTCGGGACGCGTGGCCACATCGCCGCCGAATCCTGCCGCGCCACGCGGTCGCCCATGACAACCCGCGCAACTTTCGATCAGGCCCGCACCGATCGCGCCCTCGGCCGCGATGTCGCCGATGCCGTCGTGCGTGCGCGGCCCGAAACCCTGCAGCAACGTGAACTTGCGCTGGAACACCTGACGCCCGCGACGAATCGCGCGCGCCGGATCGCGCAACGTGACGAAGGTGGACGAGTCGGGCGTCAGCGAGTCGCCGACACCTGCGCCGATCTGCTGATCGAGCGACTTGAAGATGCCGGCGCCCTCGGCGTTCGGCGTCTGCGTCTGATCGGTCAGTTGCGCGTGCGCCGCGTGCCCTGCAAAGAGCAGCAACACGGATACGAGCCCCGGACGAAAGGTCAGTCGGGTCGACATAAAGCTCCCCTTATCCCCGGGCGCCGTGAAGTGTCGCCTGCATCGTAGCCGGTGAGCCGGGTACGACAAAGCGTCTCCTTGGCCTAAGGGATCGAGAGCTAGCGCGACGGCAAGTAGATCGGAATCGTGATCGTCTGCGTGCAGCTCGTCGCCGTCGGCATCACGTCGTAGCGTCCCTGCTCCAGCGAATCCGCAAGCTGCGGATAAGCAGTCCGCAGATGCTCGCGCGCCGCTTCCAGGTTCGAGCTCTCGATGATGCGCAGACCATTGCCGCGGAAGTCGTAGGTGAGATCGCCGATATAGATCACGCGCCCATGCGGCACGCTGAACACTACAGTTCGCGCGTCGCCACACGGTGTGAAGGCTGTGCCGAGGATAGCGTGCGCACTGGTCACGACGTTGACCATCGTGATCGCGAGCGGCCCGTCCGACCCGGTCTTGCCGACGACGTAGCCGTTCTCGGCGGCGCCCATGAACGTGGCGGACAGCCACGGATTCTGTTTGAAGACGCCGTCCTTGACGCTGCCCTGGAAGATCGAGACCCGGTAGTTGTCGGGCTTGACCCCGAGAATGAAGATGGTGTCCTTCGAGCCGGACTTCAGCGTCGCTCCCTGCTCGACCCGCCCCATCGAAGTACACGCGGCCAAAGCCGCCGCTGCCAGCACCCATGCGAACCGTCGCAACATATTCCCTCCCGCTTGTCGTTCTAGGTATCAGCGGTCCGCTGCGATTATGCCTGATGTACCATCGATTGCATGATGGATTACGACGCTGAGCTGCGCCTGCAGAACGAGGCGTTGCGCCGGGCGTGTGCGATCGGTCGCGACGAAATCGTCGTGGACATCGGATGCGGGACGGGGCAGACGACGCGCGAAGCCGCTCGTGCGGCGTCGGCCGGTAGCGCGCTCGGAATCGACACGTCCGCGCCGATGATCGCGCGAGCGCGTGAGTTGGCCCGCAACGAAGGACTGGCCAATGCCCGGTTCGAAACGGGCGACGCGCAGACCTGGTCTTTTTCACCGCAGAGCTTCGATATCGCGATCAGCCGTTTCGGCACGATGTTCTTCCGCGATCCGCTCACGGCCTTCGTCAACATTCGCGGCGCGCTAAAGGCCGGCGGGCGCCTCGTGATGATCGTCTGGCAGAGCCACGCAGCGAACGAATGGTCGATCGCGATTCAGCAATGCCTCGCTGCCGAAGCCCGGTCGCCGGTCACCGCGACGGATGCACTCGATCCGTTCTCGCTCGCCGATCCACGCGCAGTCGAGCGGCTGCTGGCCGCAGCTGGATTTGCCGGAACGACGTTGCGCGAGGTGCACGAGCCGGTCTATTACGGCGACAGCGTCGAGAGCGCGTTCGAGTGGATCGGCGGATTCCTGGGTACTCGCGAGATTCTGCAGGGACTCGACGTTCGCGACGCCGAACGCGCTCGCGAGAGGTTGCGCGAAACGCTCGCGAAGCATCGGCGCGTCGATGGCGTTTGGTTCGACTCGCGCGCCTGGCTGATCACCGCTCATCGTCCCTGAGGTAGGAATGCTCGTGCTCTTCATTCACGGCGCCGGAACGGGTGCCTATGACGCAGACCGGCTCCTCGCCGACTCGCTGCAACGGACGCTCGGCGCCGCGTATGACGTCCAATGTCCGCGGCTGCCGGATGAAGAGAACGCGCCGGTCGCACTGTGGACGGCCGAAATCAACAAGCGGCTCGCGAAGGCGCAAGACCCGGTCGCGCTGGTCGGTCACTCCGCCGGCGGCGCGGTCCTGTTGAAATATCTGTGCGAGCGCCGAACGGCGCCGAGCATTGCCGGCGTGTTCCTGATCGCGGCGCCCTACTGCGGTGACGACGGATGGAAATGGGAGGACGCAGCGCTGCCAGCGGACGCAGCGGCGAAGCTCGCTGGCGACTGGCCGCTCATTTTCTATCACAGTCGCGACGACGAGATCGTTCGGTTCGAGCACTTGGCCCTGTACGCGGCGAAATTTCCGCGCGCGAGCATGCGTGCGTTCGATGGACGCGGTCACCAATTCGGCAACGATCTCACCGAAGTCGCCGCCGACGTCCGGCGCAGCTGAGCTTCAGCCGATCGCGGCGACCACGGCGATCTCGATCAGGTACTGGGGGCCTGCGAGCCGAGCTTCGACCGTCGCACGCGCCGGCGTGGCGCCGGGTGCGACCCACTTGTCCCACACCTCGTTCATCTCGCTGAACGTGCCGATGTCCTTCAACCAGATGCTCGCGGACAGCAGGTTCTGTTTGCTCGTGCCCGCCTCGGCGAGGAGCGCGTCGATCTGCCCCAGAATGACTTTGGCCTGCGCCGCCACGGTCGTCGCGCCGGCATCCGGGGGACACACCTGGCCGGCGAGATACACCACGTTGCCATGAACCACGGCCTGGCTCATGCGCGGACCGACCTTGATACGCTTGATCGTCATACGCGACTCCGTAATCTTCACTGCCTCGACTATTCAGGCTCGCGCCTGCGCACGGCCTTTTCCGTGCTCTCGACTCCGTAGACCATCACGTGCGTCACTGCGCCGCTCGAGTCCGTCACGAACTCGTACGTGCCGAGCAACCGCGGCGAGAACATGGTCTGCGACAGGGCCACGAGCGGCGTGCGACCCTTGCCATTGAAGTCTATGAACAAGCGGCCAGCCGCGCGAGACACAGTTAGCGTGCGAATACCGAACGCATTGTGCCCCTCGAGCTCGTAAGTTCCGACGTACCGGTCGAGGACCTCGACCGGGACCTGCACCTTCCTCTCCGCCTCCGTCCTGCCGACCAGCCCGAAGCGCTCGCGCGGCGTCTCCGCGCAGACGTATTCGAGCAGTTCGGTATCCGGGTTGAGGATCATGTCCGAGTCGACGACGATGGGCCTGGCGAAAGCCTGCGGGTCCGAGAGCGTCACCTGCCGCCTGATGTGACCGAGGTCCGTACGGCGATAGCGCTCGGTCATGCGCAACGACTCCGAATGCGGGTGGCCGCCGAAATCCAGCCAGGTCGTGTCCTTGAAACCGAGGCTCTCGACGATCAGCTCGTCGCCCTCCCAACGCCCGACCGAATAGCCCATGAAGCTGGTGCTCGGGTTCTTCGGCAGCGCGCGCCCGTCCAGGAAGATCTGCCGATAGTTCAGGTCCTCGTAGAGGACGAGGATGACCGCCGGCGTCTGCACGATCTTCGCCATGCGGACCAGGCCGCCGCCGGTGATGTGTCGCGGCCCGAGCGGCTGGCAGCCGATCGTGCCCGGATCGTCCTTGCCGAGATTGTCGAGATGCGCATCGAAGGCCTGCGCGGCCCACGGCCGCACCTCACCAGGGTCGAGATCGGCCGCGACATTGATGACATATCCCGGATGAAACGGCAGCAGCCACAGCCCGGTGAGATCCGGATGACCGTCCACAGAGCGCGGCGCCGGTGCTGACAGATCGGCCTTGCCGTCGGGAGTTCTCGGGATGCCGCGCGTGGGTTCATTCAACCATTGCGCGGACAACGAGGTGCTGAACAACAGCAGGGCTGCCGCCATAGCCACATCGAGTCTGATCACGTCGCCCCCAGGCTCGTACCCCGGCGATGCTACACCGGCAGCAGACTCCTCGCGCATTCGATGACCGTCTGCGCGGCCGGACGTGGCGCGAAGCCAAGCATTTGCCGGGCCTTGGCGGACGTCAGCGGGAAGCGACGGCCCAGGAGCGGTGCGAGCGAGCGCAGGTTCGGCACGAACGGCAGCAACATGCGGACCACGAAATCGGGCAAGCGCCGCGTCGGCGCCTTGGCCGCTGCCTCGCCGAGCTCGGTGCGCAGCGTCCGCGCGATATCTTCCATCCACATGTACTCGCCGGCAGCAATGAAGCGCTGCCCTGCTGCCGATTCGGCCGTCATGGCGCGGATGTGCAGATCGGCGAGATCGCGCACGTCGACGACCCAGAAGCCGAGCCGCGGGATCGCGCCGGGCTTGCCCTGCAACATGCCCTGGATGATCTGCACCGAGCCGAGGTTCTCCGCGGCCAGGATCGGACCGAACACCGCGCCGGGCAGGATCGTGGTCAGCTGCGTCGTTCCGCTTTCGCGGCTCATGAAGTCCCACGCGGCGCGCTCCGCGAGAATCTTCGAGACGCGATAGGCATCGAACTGTGGATCGTCGGGGTCGGCCCAGATCGACTCGTCGCTGGTCCGCTCGGTGGTCAACGCTGGACGCGCAGCCGCTGCAGCCGAAGTCATGACGACGCGCTTGACACCCGCCTTCGCAGCCGCGCGCAACACGCGCAGAGTTCCGTCGCGTGCGGGCGCAACCAGCGAGTTCCGATCGCCCGGTGTGCCGCCGCCCAACGGCGACGCCACGTGCAACACGTACTGGCATCCCGCAACCGCAGCGTCCCAGCCTGCGTCGCTGTTCAGGTCCGCGACGGCGAAGCCGAGACGATCGGCTGCCGCTCTTGCGCCGGCAACTGCCGCACGAACGCGCTGCGCCTTGGAGAAGTCCCGTACCGTGGTGCGCACCTCGTAGCCGCGCTCCAGCAGCTGCACGATGCACCAGCCGGCTATGAAACCGCTTCCGCCCGTCACCAGTACTGTCTCGGCCACTGCCGGTCCTCGCTTTGCGCGACAAGTCTTCAGCTGTAGACTTTAGTGCCTGTTCGGCTATAAGTCTACGGGTGTAGACCTGAGCGAGGACCCGAGCGATGCCCCGAATCCAGTCCCGCCCCGTGCGGCAACGCAACGCAGCCGCCACGCGCGCCGCCATCCTGCAATCCGCCCGCAAGGCTTTCGCCAAGTCCGGCTACGCCGGCGCGGGCGTGCGTGAGATCGCCGGCGGCGCCGGGGTCACGGCGATGCTCGTGAACCGCTACTTCGGCTCGAAAGAACGGCTGTTTGCCGAGGCCGTGGCCGAATCCATGGCCAGGACCAGCGTGCTCGGCCCCGAGATCACCCAGCAAGGCGCGTCGGGCGCTGCAATCGCCGCCGCCCTCGTTGGCATCACGCAGGCGCACGACACGCCGCTCGAAGGGTTCCAGATCATGCTGCGCTCCGCATCCAGCGCGCGCGCCGCGCGAATCGCCCGCAAGCTGATCGAGGAGCATCACCAGCAGCGCATTGCAACCGCCCTCGGCGGCAAGCTCGCCGCACAACGCGCGGGCGTGATGCTCGCGCTCATCGCCGGCTTTCAGCTGATGCGCCAGATGCTGGAACTGCCCGCGCTGGCGCAGGCCGACCCGAGAACGCTGGTGAGGGTTCTCGGGCCGGTCTTCGATCGACTGCTCAGTAGACCCGCGTAGCGACCTCCTTGCCGCATCCGGTCGCGAACAGCGTATCGGCGACGTCGAAGAACTGCGTCGACACGACGCTCGTGAACGAGTTGCCGTCGCGCGCCATCTGGATGTCGCGCGTCACCCGGGTCATGCCTTCGAACACACCGCCCGCCCCGAGCCGCATGAACTGAAACTGTGCGCGGAAGCTGCGGCCGCCGGTCCAATGCCAGCGCCCGAGCGAGGGCGGTGGCACAGCCTCGCTGGTGGCGACCAGCCCGCCATCGTCCGCGAACAGATTGATTGCACGGAACGTGCGAATGACCGGTCCGCCGCCGCAGACCTGCAGGGTCACGGTCGAATCCCATACGCCTTCGATCGAAGGGCGCGCTGCGTGGAAGAAGCTCTGGGTTTCGCCGCCGAAGGCGGTCGCCGGCACAGCCGCCACCAGGCTCACGAGCAGGAACTTGCCGAAAATCGCGGTCTTCATCGTCGTCTCTCCTGTGACCAGCACTGCGCTGGCGGAGGTCACGCTGGCGCTGCGGGTGGTGAAAAATCCCCAAACGCGCGCTGAAAAATCGTGAAAAATAGCCGCCGGGGAGCTGCGCGTGCCTGACGAGACGCTTTATGCCTTCGGCGACTTCCGGCTCGACGCCGGCCGCCGGCTGTTGTCACACCGCAGTCAGGGCGCGGTTCCCATCACCAGCCGGGCGTTCGACACGCTGCTGCACCTCGTCCGCAACCCCGGCCGACTGGTCGCCAAACGCGAGCTCATGGATGCGGTGTGGGGCGACACCGTCGTCGAAGAGAACAACCTCACCCAGACCATCTCGACCCTGCGGCAACTGCTCGGCGAGCGGCCGGACGAGCATCGCTACATCGTCACGGTGCCGGGACGTGGCTATCGCTTCATCGCCAACGTCGAGCCGGGTGCGCATGCTGCCGAGCCGCCGGCGGCAATAGCGGCGCCGCCGGCACGATCGCTGCGACCAACTCGCATTGCGGCAGCAATCGCAGCACTGGCCATTGCCATCGCCATTGCCGTGCTGCTCAGCGGCCGATTCACGACGAGGCCGCAGATCCAGTCGATCGCGGTACTGCCGTTCAAACCGCTGGTGCGGGAAGCCGCCGATCCGGCACTCGAGCTGGGCATGGCGGATACGCTGATCGCGCGACTCGGGAACAGCGGCGGTCTCGTCGTCCGCCCGCTCAGCTCCGTACGCAAGTACGCACCGCTCGAACAGGATGCGCTGGCCGCCGGCCGCGAGCTCGGCGTCGACGCGGTGCTGGAGGGAAGCATTCAGCGCAGCGGCAACGTCCTGCGCGTCACGACGCGTCTGCTCCGGGTCAGCGACGGCTCATCGATCTGGTCCGACAAGGTCGACCAGCCCTGGACGACGCTCTTCGACATGCAGGACCGGCTCGCCGAGCAGGTCGCTGCTGCACTGGCGCTGCGGCTGTCGAACGAGCAACGGCGGCAGCTCACCTATCGCCACACGCAGAACCCGCAGGCCTATCGCTCCTATCTGCTCGGGCGCTATCACTTCCTCAAGCTGGTGCCGCCGGAAATCGACAAGGGCATCGAGTACTTCAAGCGCGCGATCGAGCAGGATCCGCAATACGCGCTGGCGCACGAAGGACTGGCGGAGGCGTTTCGCGCGCTGACGATCACGGGCGATCAGCGGCCCGCTGACGTCATGCCGCGAGGCAAGGCCGCCGCGTTGCGAGCGATCGAGCTGGACGAGCGACTGGATTCCGCGTGGGCGTCACTGTGTTTCATTCAGACCTGGTGGGATTGGGACTGGCCCGAAGCCGAGCGCTCGTGCCGGCGCGCAATCGAGCTCAATCCGAACGGCGCCGACGGGCATCGCGCGTATGCCGTGCTGCTTTCCGATCTTGGACGGCACGAGCAGGCAATCGCCGAAGCGCGCCGCGCTGCCGAGCTCGACCCGCTGGCGCTGATCACGAACGCGATCGAAGGGCACGTGCTGCTGTACGCGGGCCGCGATGTCGAGGCAGCCAGCAAACTGCGCGCGACGCTGGAGCTGGACGCCGATTTCTGGATTGCGCACCTGTTCCTCGGCAAGGTGCATCTCGCCCGCAACGAGCTGCAGGAAGCGCTGGCCGAATTCCAGAACGCACGCGAGCGGTCCGGCGCGAACACCGAGACTGTATCGATGGTCGGCTACACGCTCGCTCGCATGGGCGATCGTAGCGGCGCGCAAGCCGCGCTCGCGGAACTGCTCGCGAGAGGCGCCGACCACTATGTCCCGCCGTTCAACGTCGCGATGCTGTACAACGGCCTCGACGACGCAGACGACACCTTCGCGTGGCTCGAAAAGGCGTACGCCGATCGCGACGTGCGGCTGACCTTCCTGAAGATCGAGAAAAAATGGGATCCGCGGCGCTCCGACGCGCGGTTCGAGTCACTGGCGAAGCGAATGAAGCTATGAACAGCAGAATCATTGCGATTGCGATAGCCATGGCAGCATTCGCGCTCAGCGCTGCAGCGCAGGCGCAGTGGGTCACTGAACGCACGCCCGGCATTCCGCGACTCGCAGACGGCAAGCCGAATCTCACGGCGCCGGCACCGCGCACCGCGGACGGTAAGCCCGACTTCACCGGAATCTGGATCGCCACGCCGGATCCCGCGTACCTCATGAACATCGCGGCGGACCTGGACCCCGACGACGTCCAAGCGTGGGCGACGCAGGCGTCGGTCGAGCGCATGAAGAACTACGGCAAGGACGATCCCGCCGCGATCAAGTGCCAGCCGTTCGGACCGCGGCACATCTTCGGCACGATGCTGGCCGAAGCGGCGCGCACGAAAATTGTGCAGACGCCAGCCGTGGTGCTGGTTCTGCACGAGGATCTCGCGTACCGGCAGATCTTCATGGACGGGCGCAAGCTCCCGAAGGTGACGAATCCGAGCTTCATGGGTTTCTCGGTCGGCCGTTGGGAAGGCGAGGAGCTGGTGGTCGAAAGCGCAGGCTTCAACGATGCCACCTGGCTCGACTTCGGCGGCCACCCGCACAGCGAAGCGCTGCACATCACCGAGCGCTATCGGCGCGTCGATTTCGGTCACATCCAACGACGCATCACGCTGACCGACGCCGAGACCTTCAACAAGCCGATCACGATCTCATCGGACCTGAACCTGGTGCCGGACACGGAATTGCTGGAGTACGTGTGCACCGAAACGCCGGCGGACCGTTACTCGTTCAGTGGGCCGGCCGAGCCGGTCCACATCGCGCCGGAGCTCCTGGCGAAGTACGTCGGCGAGTACCAGTTCGAGGAGGACAACCCATTTCATTACCGCACGATGACGATTTCGCTGCACGACGGGCAGCTGTATGCCGACTTCAATGGCAAGGGCCGCGTGCTGATGGCGCCAATCAACGACACCATGTTCTCGCCGCGCCTGCTCGGCACGTTCGAGTTCGTCAGCGACGCCAGCGGCGCGGTCACTCACGTGTTGGCACACAGCATCGCTGTGACGTACAGGATCGTGCGGCGGCGCGATTAGCAACCTTTGATGGAATAAAACCGTGTCCTGAACCGTACTCCCCGTGAAAGGGACGTACGGAGGCTGTCATGACCACCGTCAACATCAACGAAGTCGAATTGCGCCAGCGTGCGAGCGGGCTGCTGGCTGCGGGACGCCTCCCCTCGAGCGAGCCGTCCGCCACCTGGGCGGGCTCGGGCCGCGGCGAGCGCTGCTGCGTGTGCCAGGTGCTGGTGCGAGCCGACGAGATCGGCTTCGACCTGTCGTTTCGAATGCCGGAACGCGAGGTCGAGCTGCACATGCACAACCACTGCCGCATCGCGTGGGAGCAAGTGCGGCTCGCCGGTGGGTCTACTCGACCCGCTGCAGCTCCATGATCCAGTTCGGCTGCCAGGTCTTGCCGCCGTCTTCGCTGGTCGCCTGCTCCCAATGCGCGGAGCTCCCGGTCATCGCCGACCATTGCAGCCGGCCGATGATCTTCCTGCCGTCCTGCTCGTAGGTCGCATAGAACGAGCCGACGCCGCGCTCGAACCGGCCCTGCGCCGGCGGATCGAGCGGACGCGCCGGGTAGCGGCTGTCGAGCCACCAGATGGACCACTGATTGTTCTTGCTGTCATAGGAGCGCAGTCCGACTGCGCGATAGGCGCCGTCCGGCGAATCCAGCCAATGCTCCTCCATGTTCGCAGCGCCCTGCATCAACAGCCGCAGGCTGAGCGTGCCGTCGAACTCGACCCACTTCTTGCTCACCGCGCTGATGCGGCGGTGATGCACGCGCCACTCGCCGACGAGAAAATCGAAGCCGTGAATGCCGGCCAGGTCGATGCCCGCTTGCGCGGGCTGCGGTGCGGAAGCATCCGCGCCGCAGGTCATCGATAGAGCTGTCAGCAGGCTGGCCGCAAAGGCAGTGCGCAGTTTGTACATGTCACGACGATGCTCCCGCATCCGCTGACCGGGAAGTGCCATTCCGCAGGCGCGCGTCATGCCACCGATTCGGCGCTATGCTTCGGCTGCGCCTCACTCCCTCCCACCCCGAGGAGCTCCCATGAACACCGTCGACATGAAGCTCGAGGTCGTCGTCATTCCCGTTGCGGACATCGACCGCGCGAAGCGCTTCTATACCCACACGCTCGGCTGGAGACTCGACGGCGACTTCGTCGCCGGCACCGAATTTCGCGGCGTGCAGGTCACCCCACCGGGCTCGCAGTGCTCGGTCCACTTCGGCAAAGGGCTCACGTCGGCGGCGCCCGGCTCTGCGAGCGGGCTGTATCTCGTCGTGACCGACATCGCCGCGGCGCGTGCGGAGCTCGTCGATCGCGGCGTCGAGGTGAGCGAGCTGTTCCATCGCGGCGGCCCGGGCAAACCGCCCGAGAGCGGCGTGGATCCACAGCGGCACAGCTACAGCTCGTTCGCTACGTTCACAGATCCGGATGGCAATAGCTGGCTGCTGCAGGAAGTCACCGCGCGCTTGCCTGGACGCGTCGACGAGACCGACACCACCTACACGACGCCCGTGGAGTTGTCGGGCGCATTGCGTCGCGCCGAAGCGGCACACGGTGAGCACGAGAAGCGGACCGGGCAGCGCGATGCCGATTGGCCGACGTGGTACGCAGCGTACATGGTCGCCGAACAGGCGGGCACCGAACTCCCGACGTGAGCATGGAGTTCGACGTCATCATTGTCGGCGGCGGCGCGCCGGGCGAGCACTGCGCCGGCGCGCTCGCAGAAGGTGGTCTGCGCGTCGCCGTCGTCGAGCCCGAGCTCGTCGGCGGCGAGTGCTCGTACTGGGCGTGCGTTCCTTCCAAGACGCTGCTGCGTCCCGGCGAGGCCGCGCACGCCGCGAACGAAGCTGCAGGTAAAGCGCAGGTCGACGTCGAAGCCGCACTGGCCTGGCGCGACTTCATGGTGTCCAACTACTCCGATGCGGGCCAGCAGCGCTGGCTCGCCGATCACGGCATCACGTTGCTGCGCGGTCGCGGCCGGCTCGCCGGCGTCGGGGTCGTCGAAGTCAATGGCGTGCGCTACACCGCCAGGCACGTCGTGCTGGCGAACGGCTCCGAGCCGATCATTCCGCCGGTGCCCGGACTGCGCGAGCTCGACGGCCTGTGGACGAATCGCGAAGTGACCGGGATGAAGAAAGTGCCGCGCCGCTTGCTGATCCTCGGCGCTGGAGCTGTGGGCGTCGAGATGGCGCAGGCCGTGCGACGCCTCGGTGGAGAAGTCGTGCTCGTCGCGAGCCGTGTGCTGCCTCGCGAGCCGCATCCGCTCGGTGAAGCACTAGGCGAAGTCTTGCGTCAGGACGGCATCGAGCTCGCACTCGGCGTGCACGCGACCGCCGCGCGACGCGAAGGCGAGCACTATGTGCTGGAGCTGAACGACGGCCGGAAAGTCAGCGGCGACAAACTGCTCGTCGCGACCGGGCGCCGACCGCGCGTTCATGGCATCGGCCTGGAAACTGTCGGCGTCAAGGCTACGGAACACGGCGTGCCGGTCGACTCGCACTTGCGCGTGAGCGATCGCTTGTGGGCGATCGGCGATATCAACGGCATCTGGCAGCTGACGCACGTCGGCAAGTATCAGGGACGCGTGGTCGCCGCGAACATCCTTGGCGAGCCGCGCGAAGCGAACTACGAAGCCGTGCCGCGCGTCGTGTTCACCGATCCGCAGGCGGCGGCCGTCGGCGCAACCAAGGCAACCTTCAGCGGCACTGCGCGCGTCGCCGAAATCGCGAAGACAGCGACGTACACTCGTGCGTACGACAAGTCGAACGGTTTCATGACGCTCCTGAGCGACGGCGAGCGGCTCATCGGCGCCTACGCGCTCGGGCCGGAATCGGGTGAGTGGTTGCAGCAAGCAACCCTGGCAATCCGCGCGCGCGTCCCGCTCGACGTGCTGCTCGATACGATCCAGCCCTTCCCCACGTTCTCCGAGATCTACCTCGGCGCGCTGCAAGAGCTGAATCGTCGCATCAAGCCAGCGCGAAAATGATCTCCACTGCGACGGACGCACCCGCCGGCAGGCCCATTACGCCTCTGACCATGCGCGTCGAGCGCTTGTCCGGTCCGAACACGCTCGACAGGACCTCCGACGCCGCATCGGCAACCTTGGGGTGATCGCGAAACTCCGCCGTGGTCGCGAGCGAAACCAAGAGGCGAACGGGACGCGCCACTCGGTCCAGCGATCCTAGCTGCTGCTTGGCCAGCGCCAGCGCATTGAGCGTCGCAAGGCGCGCAGCGTTGCGGCCCTCCTCGATGCTCAACTCCGCACCGATACGGCCGATATACATCGGCACGCCGCCTTCCATGGGCAGCGTGCCGCTCAAGTACAGCAGATTTCCCGTTTGCACCGCGCCGACGTACTCGCCGAGCGGCTGCGGCGGGGCCGGCAGACTGATGTCGGTGTTCACAGGTGCAAGCCTCCGTCGACGTTCAGCACGACGCCGGTGACATTGCTGGCCTCCGTGAGATACAGCACCGCCTCCGCGATGTCCCTGGACGTGCCGATCTGACCCATCGGCGACAGTGACTCCAGAAAGTCCTGCGGTGCATCGTTGACGAGCGGCGTCGCGATGGCGCCGGGCGCGACTGCATTCACGCGAATGCGCTGCTTGGCATATTCGAGTGCGAGGCTGCGCGTGACCGCGTTGAGGCCGCCCTTGGTGATCATCGGCACGGTCGCGGTCAGATGCGCGCGTGGATGATCGGCGATCGATGCGGTGATGTTCACCACGCTGCCGCCGCGCTGCTGCGCCAGCAACTGCCGGATGACGCGCTGGCTGAGGTGCAGGAAGCCTTCGAGGTTCGTGGCCGAGAGCGCGCGAAAATCCTCCACGGTGTACTCGGTGAACGGCTTCGTGAAGAAGATGCCCGCGTTGTTGACGAGCGCGTCGATGGCGCCGAAGCGCTCGAGCGCGGCTGCGACGATCCGGTCCGCGGTGCCGGCCAGCGCGATGTCGCCGTCGACCAGCGCGAGGCGCTCCGAGCTCTGCAGCTCGTGCTGCTTGCCGATGCGGCGCGAGTTGGCCACGACGTTGTAGCCGCGTTCGAGGAACAGGTTGGCGACGCCGGCGCCGATGCCCTGGGATGCGCCCGTCACGACGACGGTCTTGCGTTGCGAGGTCATGTGAAAGCTCCTGTAGTGAGTAGTGCCTGCGGCAGATTCTCGGGATCCGGGCGCCGGATGATTAGATGGGAAACTCTGTAATCTGATTTCCATTGGTGGCAAAGTGCTTGCCATGGCCGATCTGGACAACGTCGCGATCTTCGTGAAGGTGGCGCAGTACGAGAGCATCAGTCGCGCGGCGCGCTCGCTCGGCATGCCGATCTCGACAGTCAGCCGGCGCTTGTCGGTGCTGGAATCGCAGCTCGGCGCCACGCTGCTCCGGCGCACGACGCGGCGCGTGAGTCTCACGCCGCAGGGCCGCGACTACTTCAATCAATGCCAGGAGCCACTCAGCCTGCTGCAAGACGCCGAACGCGTGCTGACGCAGGGCCAGCAGCAACCCGAAGGCCTGCTGCGCATGTCGGTGCCGGTGGCGCTCGGCCAGCCGTCGTTCCTGGAGTTCCTCTCGCGCTTCCTCAAGGCGCAACCGCGGATCCGCGTCGACCTGTTCATCACCAACACGTTCCTGGATCTGGTCGCGGAAAATGTCGACGTCGCGATCCGCTTCGGCGAATTGCGGGACTCGAGCGTGGTCGCCACGCGCATCGGCAAGAACGTCCGCTATCTCGTGGCGACACCGGAATATATGAAGGGACGGCCGTTGCCCGCCGAACCGGCGGAGCTCGCGCGGCACGACTGCGTGCTGTTGCACGGCCGGAACAACGAATCCGATTGGGACCTGATCAGCGGCCGCAGGAAGGCGCGCGTGCACGTGGCCGGACCGGTGTCGAGCCGCGATTTCAACACCGTGAGCACGTTCGTCTATCGCGGCCACGGCATCGGGCTGCTGCCCTCGACTTACTGCGACGCCGAGATTGCCGCCGGCCGGCTCGTCCGCCTGTTGCCGAAGTGGCAGTCCGCACCAGTCCCGGTCTTCGTCGTGTATCCGAGCCGGAAATTCTTGCCGCTGCGCCTCACCGCGTTCCTGCAGGCGCTCGCTGCCTGGCGCAGCCCGCTGTGGACCCGCGATTAAAGTCGCCATGACGCTGCTTGCAACACTCGGAATCGAGGTGCCGATCGTGCAGGCGCCGATGGCGGGCGTGTCCTCGCCGGCCATGGCGGCTGCCGTCGCCAACGCAGGCGCGCTCGGCTCGATCGCCGTCGGCGCGGCCAATGCGGAAGGCGCGCGCAAGATGATCGCGGCGATGCGTGAGCGGTCCGGTCGCTCGCTCAACGTGAATGTGTTCTGTCATCGCCCGCCGCGGAGCGATACAAGTGTCGAAGCCGCGTGGATCGAGCAGCTGCGCCCGCGCTTCGAACGGTTCAACGCCCGGCCTCCTCCCACGCTCAAGGAAATCTATCGCAGCTTCCTCGAGGACGATGCGATGCTGGCGATGCTGCTTGCCGAAAAACCGCGCGTCGTCAGCTTTCATTTCGGACTGCCCGACGCGGAACGCGTCCGTGCGCTGCGCGAGCAGGGAACCGTGCTGCTCGCGTCCGCGACGAATGTCGCCGAAGGTCGCACTGCAGCTCGAGCAGGAGTGCATGCAGTCGTCGCGCAGGGTTACGAAGCCGGCGGTCATCGCGGTGTGTTCGATGCGGATGCACCCGATGATCGTCTCGGAACCCTCGCACTGACACGTCTGCTCGTGCGCGAGCTGGATGTTCCGATCATCGCTGCGGGAGGAATCATGGACGGCGCCGGCATCGCCGCGGTGCTGCGGCTCGGCGCTGCCGCCGCGCAGCTCGGCACGGCATTCATCGCATGTCCCGAATCGGAGGCGGACGCGGGGTACCGCGCGGCACTCATGAGCGAAGCAGCGCATCACACAGTGATGACTCGCGCGATCTCCGGCCGGCCGGCCCGTTGCCTGACGAACGAATTCACGACTCTGGGTGCGAGCGTGTCGCCGCGGCAGATTCCTGCTTATCCGATCGCGTACGACGCCGGCAAAGCGCTGCACACTGCGGCGAAAGCAGCGGGCAATTTCAGTTACGGCGCGCAGTGGGCCGGCCAGGGCGCGCCGCTCGCACGAGCAATGCCGGCGGCGGATCTGATCGCCGCGCTGGTCGACGAGATGCGATGATCGGCGCCATGCGCCCTCCTCGCCTTGCAGGAATTACAGTCCTGTGGGTCTGCCTCCTCGCGGGGGCAGACACTGCGCGCGCCACTGAACCGCTGACCTGGGAAGTCGCGTCCGCACAGCCCGCACGATTCGTTGCCGTTCACGGGCGTCGCTCGGCGCTGTTCGGCTATTCCGAGAACGGGCTGGAGATCTGGGCCTATCCACTGCAGCTCGTCGATTCCTTCCGCGTCGCATTCCGTCCGCAGCAAGGGGCGACCGAGGTCGACGGGCGCAGTGTCCTGCGACGCATCGAGTACAGCCCGACGGCCATCACGCGCGTCTACGTCGGGTCCGACTTCGTCGTGCGCGAGAAGCTGTTCGTGCCGCTCGATGCGCCCGGCGCGATCGTGAGCTACGAAATGGACGGCGTGCGCCCGGTCGACGTCGTGATCCGCTTCGCACCCGTGCTGAATCTGATGTGGCCGGGCGGGTTCGGCGGGCAGGAAGCCGCATGGAATGCCGCGGCCTCGGGTTACTTGCTGTCCGAACCACTGCATCGCTACACCGGCCTCATCGCATCGCCTGACATCGTCGCGCACGACGCGACGCCGAATGCGACGCGGCAGGTGGGCGCCACGCCGGGCCTCGCCCTCACTCTTCGCGGCAGCAAAGAGCGCGCAGCGGTACTCGTCATGACCGCGGGGCTCACAGGGGAAGACCCTGCGCCGCTCGCGAAGAAGTTGCTGGACGACCGTGATGCACTCGAAGCCGCAGCTGCGAAACACTACGAGGAACTGCTCGCGAACGGAATGGAGATCGACACGCCCGACCCCGAAGTCGATCGCGCAGTGGCGTGGTCGCAGATTGCACTGGAGCAGGCGTGGGTCTGCAATCCCGATCTCGGCTGCGGGCAGGTCGCGGGCTACGGGCCCTCGCGCAAAGCGCGGCGTCCGCAGTACGACTGGTTCTTCGCCGGCGACGGCATGGTGACGATGCACGCCTTGCTCGCTGCCGGGCGCTACGAGCGTGCGCGCGAGGAGCTCGAATTCGTCCTGAAATTCCGCGACCGGCAGACCGGCATGATCTGGCACGAGCTGTCGCAGAGCGCGGGGCAGATGGAGTGGCGCAAGTATCCGTACATGTTCGTGCACGTCGAGCTGAGTCACGACTTCCTGGCGGCGATGGCCGAGTACAATTCGATCACTGGCGATCTGCAGTTCGTGAACAAGAATTGGGACGCGCTGCAAGGCGCATATCGCTACTGCCAGTCGCTGCTCGACCCGAAGGACGGCCTGCCGCGCATTCCGAGCGGCAAGCAAGGCAGCAATGAGCAGGATCCGCTCAGCGACGAGTTGACGCTGTCCGCCGGCTGGGTCGCCGCGTCGGAAGCGTACGCGGCGCTCGCCGCTGCGACCGGGCGCAAGTCGATTGCGCGAGCTGCATTGGACACGAGCAAGCGGGCGCGGCAGGCGATCGCCGCAAGATATTGGGACGGGGGCCGCACCTTCTGGATCAGCGGTCACACGCGCTCGGGCGCGCCGGTCATGGATCGCGACATCCGGCCGATGAGCGTCGTGCCGCAAGGTCTGTTCACGGCCGAACAGCGCAGCGTCATGCTCGATCAGATCGCGGCCGCGGATTTTCAGGCCGACTGGGGCACGCGCAGCAAGGCCGAGAGCGATCCGACGTACGACCCGAACTCGTACGCGGGCGGCAGCGTGTGGGGACTGGGGACGTCGGGAGTGGCAAGCGTCTACTGGTCCGAGCATCGACCCGCGACGGCGCTGCCGATCTGGAACGCGCTCGTGCCGTGGAGCTCCCTGGATTCGCCGGGCCACCTCCACGAAGTGCTCGCCGGCGATTTCTATCACGAGGAAGTGGAGTCCGTGCCGGAGCAGACGTGGTCGTCGGCCGCATTCCTCACGACGTCGATACAGGGACTGCTTGGGTTGCGCGCGGACGGCGCGACGCAGCGGCTGAACTTCGCGCCGCATCTCCCGGCGCTGTGGGACAAGGTCACTGTGCGACGGGTCCGCGTCGGCCAATCACAGCTCACCCTCGATCTGACGCAGGCCGCCGGCGAACTGGCCCTACATATTAATAGTGCCGGCGCCCCGGTACGGCTCGCATTCGACCCCGAACTTCCGCTCGGCGCGACCGTGCGCAGTGCACATCTCGACGAGCGCGAGATCGCAGCGAGTCTGGTACAGCACGCGCAAGACGCTCATGCACACGTCGAGATCGATGTGCCGCGCGGCGACTCGGTGCTGCGCATCGCTTACCGCGGCGGCGTCGCGATCGTTCCCGCCCCTGCACGTCCGGTGCTGGGCGAACGCAGCCAGGCTATGAAAATCGTCGGCGTGAGCCTGAAGGATCGTGTGTACGCGATCGAGATGGACCATGTCGCTGCGGTGCCGGCGCGCTTCGAGTTGCGCACGCCGTGGAAGATCGCGAATGTTCGAGGCGCGAAGTTCTCGGCCACTGCGCCCTCCTCGTACGCTTTCGAGATCGAAGCAGCGCCTGACGCCGCGCAGCGCGCCTACCACCGCAGCAAGATCCTGGTCACATTCGACGCCGTGGATTAACCGACGATCCTCGCGGTATCAGAATCCGCGACTCGAGCGTGTCGGGTTGCCCGCGACGACTGCGCCCGTATTCTTGGGCGCACGATGCAAGTGAACGACACGCACTCGGCGCTGAACGCCACGCAGGTCGCACGGACGATCGAGCCCCGGTCCGTCGACGAGGTGATGAACGCTGTAGGTCAGGCGCGCGCTCGCGGCGAAGCACTCGCGATCTGCGGCGGCCGCCACGCAATGGGCGGCCAGCAATTTCTCTCCGACGCGACGCTGCTCGACATGCGGCGGCTCAATCGCGCGCTCGGTTTCGATGAAGGACGCGGACTGCTGCGGGTCGAGGCAGGCATCACGTGGCCCGACGTGATCCGCAGTTACCTGGTGCGGGCGGACACTGCTGTATCGCCGTGGGGGATCCGCCAGAAACAGACCGGCGCGGATCGACTCACGATCGGCGGCGCTGTCGCCGCGAACATTCACGGCCGCTGCCTGAGCGCTGCACCGTTCATCGATGATCTCGAATCGCTCGAAGTCGTCACCAGCGACGGCGAGCTCGTGACCTGCAGCCGCACGCAGCGACCGGAGCTCTTTAGCCACGTCGTCGGCGGTTACGGACTGTTCGGCGTGGTCGTGGCCGCGACCCTGCGACTGGTGCCGCGGCAACAGATCGAGCGCGTGGTCAGGATGCTCGACGTCGAGCAGCTCATGGATGCGTTCGACGGGCGGATCGCGGAAGGGTATCTGTACGGCGACTTCCAGTTCGCCACCGACTCGCGCCATCCCGGATTCCTGCGCACGGGCGTGTTCTCGTGCTATCGGCCGACGGAACGCCTGCGACCGATTCCTGCGAAACAGCGGCGCCTGACGCAGCCCGACTGGAACCGGCTGATCGAGCTCGCACATCGCGACAAGCAGCGCGCCTTCGACGAATTCTGCGCCTTCTACCTCGCGACTTCGGGACAGCTCTACTGGAGCGACACGCATCAGCTCAACCTGTACCTGGAGAGCTATCACCCGGGACTCGATCAGCGTATCGGCGCGAGCGCGTGCGGCAGCGAGATGATCACTGAGCTGTACGTGCCGCGCCGTAACCTGGCCGCATTCATGGACGGCGTGCGGCTCGACTTCATGGCGAATCGCGTGGACTTCATTTACGGCACGATCCGGCTGATCGAGCGCGATACGCAGAGCGCGCTGCCCTGGGCGCGCGAAAGCTATGCCTGCGTCATCTTCAATCTGCACATCGATCACGTGCCCGAGAGCGTCGATGCGGCGCGCGCCACCTTCACGCGCCTGATTGACTACGCGCTCCTGCAAGGCGGCAGCTACTACCTCACCTATCACCGCTTTGCCCGCAACGATCAGCTGCTGGCGTGCCATCCCGGCATCGGCCAGTTCCTCGAAACCAAGCAGCGCATGGATCCGGGTGGCGTGTTCCAGAGCGACTGGTACCGGCACCTGCTGGCGCAGCTCGCGCACTGCTGACCGAACGGAAAGACTGCCGGTCCCGGCGACGGCTTTTTCGCGCCAGGGGTTCCGGGGAAGATTACGTCACCCCGAAACCCTGCAAGGATTTGCCGTGAAACCCCGCAACGACCACCCTCAACAGCTTCCCGTGCATGACTACGGAACGGCGCTGCAGAGCGCTGTCTCGTGGCTCGGCGACCGCTATCTCCTGGCTGCCCCGATCGAGGCGCGCCGGCCCGACCGCTATGCGGACGCCGGTTTCGCCGTCGCTCGCCGCCGCTACCTGCGGTCCGCCCGCTAGAAAGGAGTTACTATTCCGCCGCGATGGCGGAGATCGACGTTGCAGCGCTGATGCGATCCGCGGAGTCCGGAGACGCCGCGGACCGGGAGCGTCTGTTCTCCGCCATGTACTCGGAGCTGCACCGGGTCGCGCAGCGCGAGCTACGGCGCAATGCCGCCGCTACGCTGAGCCCGACGACACTGCTGCACGAAGCGTTTCTCAACATGTCGCGCGGCAACGGCGCGAGCTTCCCCGATCGCCAGCGATTCATGGCCTATGCGGGCCGCGTCATGCGCGGCCTGCTGATCGACTATCTGCGCAATCGCCAGGCGCAGAAGCGCGGCGGTCAGTTCGAGCTCACGCAGTTGCCTACCGAGCTGCGCGTCGGCGGCAAGGACATCGAAGCGGAACGGCTCGGCGCAGCGCTCGATGAGCTCGCTATCACCCACCCGCGGCTCGCGGAGTGCGTCGAGCTCAAGTTCTTCTGCGGTTTGTCCTACGCCGACATCGCGGAGCTCTGGTCGGTCTCCGAGCGCACCGTGCGGCGCGAATGGAACAAGGCGCGGCTGGTACTGCATCGCTGGCTCAGCGATCCGCAGTCCGCCTGAGCCATGCCCTCCCCCAGCGATCGGTTCCAGCTTGCCGACGCGATCCTGCCCGCTCTCGACCGCGCGCTCGAGCTCGACGGCGCAGCGCGCGAGCAGTTCCTGACGGAGCTGGCCGCCGCGGAGCCGGAGGTCGCGGCGGCAGTGCGCACCCTGATCGCGGAATGCGACGAGCTGGATGAGGCGGGCTTTCTGGCGCAAACGCCCTACATCGAGCCCGACGACGACACGCTCGTGGGACAACGCATCGGCGCCTACACGATCGAGCGCCTGATCGGCCGCGGCGGCATGGGTGAAGTGTGGCTCGCCGCGCGTAGCGATGGCCGTTACGAAGGACGCTGCGCATTGAAGTTCGTGGGCGAGGCCGTGTCGCCGAAAGTGGCCGAGCGTTTTCGCCGCGAAGGACAGCTGCTCGCGCGATTGACGCATCCAAACATTGCGCGGCTGCTCGACGCAGGCGCCACCGAGGATGGTCGCGCCTATCTCGCGATCGAGTACGTCGACGGACAAACGATCGATCGCTATTGCGAAGGTCTTCCGATCGACGAGCGCGTCCGGCTGTTCGTCGACGTGGTCGCTGCGGTCGCGCATGCGCATAGCCAGCTCATCATCCATCGCGACATCAAGCCCTCGAACGTGCTCGTCACGCGCAGCGGCGAGGTCAAGCTGCTGGACTTCGGTATCGCCAAACTGCTCAGCGCCGATCCCACCGACGACGCGGCTGCGATGACGCGGCTGGAAGACGCCGTCCTCACACCCAAGTACGCCGCACCCGAACAGCTGCTCGGCGACGCACCCACGACCGCCACCGACGTCTACCAGCTGGGGACTCTCTTATACGTGTTGCTGACAGGCCATCATCCGCAGGCAGCTACACGCTCGCGCACCGATGGGTTGCGCGCGACGCTCGAATCCGGGACCGTGCCCGCTTCGCACCTCGCGAGCGGCGCCGCGCGCAAGATTCTGCGCGGCGATCTGGATGCGATTCTCGCCGTCGCGCTGCGAGTCGAAGCGGCCGAACGTTACGCGACCGCGCAAGCATTCAAGGAAGATCTGCAGCGCTACCTGAGCGACGAGCCGGTGCTCGCGCGCAGCGGCGCGACCGCCTATCGCATCCGCAAGTTCGTAAATCGACATCTGCTTGCGGTGTTGGTATCGACGACCGCTGTCGCTGGTTTGTGTGCCGCGTTGGTGTTCGCGCTGTTCGAAGGACGCAACGCTGAGCAGCAGCGCGACGTAGCACTCAGAGAGCTGGCTCGCGCCAATACCGTCAACGACTTCACCGCATTCCTGCTGAGCGTCGCCGCGCCCGGCGACGCCAGATTCACGGCTGCCGAGCTGCTCGAACAAAGCGAGCACGTCATCGACAAGCAATTCGCACACGATCAGCCGTTGAAAGCAGAGCTGCTGACGACCGTCGGCGTGCAGTACATGCAATCCGAACGCTGGGGCGACGCCGAATCCGTGCTGGGCCAGTCCGCAGCGTTGGCAGAGAAAGCTCAGGATCCTTCGTTGAAAGCACGCGCTTACTGTCCGCTCGCCCTCGTGAAGATGTTGAACGGCGAGCGGGAACGCGCCGAAACGCTGATGACGCAGGCGCTGGCGACTTTGCCCGAGCGGCCGGAGTACGCGCAGCTGCGCGCCGAGTGCGAGACCAGGTTCGCAGAGTTCGGCTACTTCACCGGCGACGGACGCACGATGATCGACCATGCGACGCGTGCGCTTGGCCTGCTGCAAAACGCGCCGTCCGCATCGCCGGTCCGGCGCATCGACGCACAGTCAGCGCTGGCTTACGGTCATTACCTCGCCCAGGAGGACGAGGCCGCGGATCGGCTCTTCGCCAGCGCGATGAGCGAATTCGAGAAGGTTGGCCGCGAGCGCACGATCGCGGCCGCGGACGTGCTCAACAACTGGGCGCTCGTGCACTATCGCGGCGACATCCGCAAAGCCGAGCCGCTCCTGCGCCGCGCGCTCGAAGTGCGGCGGTCCGCCGAAGGCTCCGGTGGCGTCGCGCCGACGCTTTCCTATAACTATGCGGGCGTGCTGTTGCGGCTCGGCAGGTTTGCCGAGGCAGTGCCGATGTACGAGGAGACGATTCGCACCTCGGCCGCGCGCCAGGAGAACCGGATCATGTTCGACGCCATGATGGAGCTGGCGGAGTTGCGCATCGAAAGCGGCGAGCTGCAGGAAGCAGAACGACAGCTGTCGCGTCTGATCCCGCACATGAGCCATCCGCGCTTCGATCGCAACCGGCGTGCGCAGCTGGCGTACTACCAAGGTCATCTCGCGGAGGAACGCGGCAGCATGCGCACGGCATGCGAGCGCTACGCGGAGGCGACCAAGACCTTCGACGAGATCCCGGAGAAGATCGCGCTGAACGTCGACGCGCTGGCCGGACTGGCGCGATGCGAGCTGGCTGCCGGGAATTCGCAAGCGGGAACGCAGGCGGCACAACATGCGCTGGAGCTGGCGCAGACGCTGGGCGTGCCGAACGTTCCTTCGTATCTGCTTGGCACGGCGTTGCTCGCGGTCGGCGACACGCAGCTGGCGGCAGGCAACCTTGATAGTAGTCGCAGCTCCTATCAGCAGGCGTTGAGCAACCTGCAGGAGACGCTCGGCCCTGAGCACGCGCAAACGGAGAAAGCGCGCGTCAAGGCCGAGCGGTGACGTCACTCGTCTACGACGCCCGCACGACCCGACGGCGTGCGATCGCCAGGCCGAAGAATGCCGTGGTCCACATCAGCAGCGGGCTCGGGTCCGGCAGCTCGGTCGGATTCGGATGCCCGGGATCGTCCGGATCTTCGGGGTCCGTGCCGCCCGGCGTGTAGTCGTAGGTCACCTGGTACAGGCCGTTCCAGATCCCGCCGCCCAGCACCGTGCAGTGATCGCCGAGATCGTCCTGGCACGTGCCGGACAGGATCGCCTGGAACTGGAAGCCAAGGATCAGCTGCGAGAGGTCGATGAAGTCGCTCAGCGCGGCACCGCTGAGATCGAAAGTCCCGTCGAAGCCGTCGTGTATGGCGGGTGCGCTATCGGAGCCGCAGGCGATGACATCGACGAAGTCGTCGCTCGAGACGCTGCAGGCCTCATGCTCTTCGAACGAGCGCGTCATGGACGGCGACGGTACGTTGACCGTGAACGCGGTGTAGCGCACGGTCCTGAAGACGTCGACCGCCGCTTCGATATCCGTGAAGAAGCACAACGGGTCCTGGCCCGTGAGGCGATCGTCGGAGGCGGAAGCGTGCATGCCGTGCCCGATCTGGCTGGCGAACGAGAGCGTGACGGAGTTGAGAGTCCCCAGCGTGCTGCTGAAACCCGGCAGCAGGCCTACTGCTACCACGTTGTAGTTGGCTGAGATCGGTCCGCCGTCGAACTCGTAGCCGCCCGGACCGAACTCGATATCGGCGGCAAAAAATCCCTGATACGAAATCGGAATCGCCAATGCATTGCCGGCTGCCAGCAGCAGCAGCGCGGCAACTATCCCCTTTGCTTTGCTCATGTCTGTGCACCTGTGATGAGAACCCGAACTGACGTCCGGTTAATCGAAATCGGCGCGCCCAGGTGGCCAGCGCGCCGAAGTTTGTCGTCGAGTTGTAAAGGAAGTCGACGCCGGTACCATTGCAGCCGTGACGCGAGAACCCCTGCTTACGTCGAAGGTGCATGAGACCTTGCGTGCGGCCATCGGCGACGGCGTCGTAGAGTGTTCGCTGGACCTCGATCGCTCGACGACGCGAGTCGAGGCCGGCGCCGGGAGCTGGCGCTGGCAGGGCCGCGAGTTCCCGTATCTCGAACGCTGCAACGAGCGCACGATCTACTACTGGAGCGGCGCCGATTTTCAGCCGCTGCAGCGCTACACCACGGCGCTGATCAAGCTCGTTCCCACGCAATGGGGTCCGCCGACGTTCGAGATCGACGGCATCAAGATGTTGCCGACGGCGCAGGTCTCTCCTTTCGAAGACGCGCGTCACAAGGTGGCGCTGATCCGGCCGCGCGGTAGAGTGATCCTGGATACGTGCGGCGGTCTCGGCTATTTCGCGGCCTGCTGCCTCGAAGGCGCAGCCGCTCGGATCCTTTCGTACGAGAAGAACGCCGACGTGCTGTGGCTGCGCACGTTGAATCCGTGGTCGCCCGCGACGGATGCTCGACTGCAATTGACTCACGCCGATGTCACCGAGCAGATCGGGTCGCTGCCCGACCGCTCCGTCGACGCGATCCTGCACGATCCGCCGCGCTTCGGCATCGCAGGAGAGTTGTACTCGCAGGCGTTCTACGAGCAGCTGGCACGAGTGCTCGAGCCGCGCGGCCTGCTCTTCCACTACACCGGCTCGCCGAACAAGCTCAGCAGCGGCCGCGACCTGCCGCGTGAGGTGCAGCAGCGCCTGAACCGTGCCGGATTTGCGGCTGAGCTCAGCGGCGACGGTGTGCTGGCGCGCCGCCGGGCCGGATGACGGAATCTTCATCAGAACTTAAGGAATTCGGCGCGGGGGTCGCACCTAACATGGCCATCACGGGGTCCGTACCGCCATGGCCCGCCGCAAGACCGAAGTCTTCAGCATGTCGTTCCTCGATTGCATCACGTGTGCATTCGGGTCCGTGGTGCTCGTTTACACGCTGATCAACGCGCAAGGCGGCCTGCGACAGATCACGCAATCCAAGGCGCTACGCGCGCAAGAGTCGAAGCTCGAGAGCCAGGTACTGCAGGGTTACCAGGACCTCGTGGTCCTGCGCAATTCGCTGGAGCAGACCGACGAGGAGCGCGTGCGCATGGAAGGTCTCGCGCCGCGCGTGCTGAGCGAGATCGAGCGGACCAAGCTGCAGCTCGCCGACTCGGATAAGGAGACGATCGCGAAGCGCGAGGCGATCGAGCAGCTCAAGGCGGATCTCAAGTCGCTGGACGAGGGCGAGCGGCGCTTGCAAGGCGGCACGCACAGTCCCGGCGCGCCCGGCACGCACCTAGTGGGCTTCAAAGGCGAAGGCACCGTTCACTACCTGACGGGCATGAAGGTCGGCGGCGAACGCATCGTGCTGCTGGTCGACGCATCCGCCAGCATGCTCGACGAGACGCTCGTCAATGTGCTGCGCGAGCGCAACATGTCGGACAACCGCAAGCGCCTGGCCGACAAATGGCGGCGCACGCTGTCGATCGTCGACTGGCTGACGGCGCACATTCCGGAAGCGAGCAAGTTCCAGATCTACGCGTTCAACACACATCCGTGGGCGCTGGTGAAAGGCACGGACGGCAAGTGGCTCGACGGCCATGATCCGAAATCGCTCAACGACTCGTTGACCGCGCTGCACGACCTGGTGCCCAAAGACGGCACGAGTCTCGAGAACGCCTTCACCTCGCTGCAAAATCTGACGCCCGCGCCTGACCGCGTGATCCTCGTGACCGACGGTCTGCCGACGCAAGGCGCGACGCCGCCGCTCATTCGCAAGACCGTCGACGGCGATGCGCGCATGAAGCTGTTCGAGCACGCGATGGCCAAGTATCCGCGCAACGTGCCGCTCAACGTCGTGCTGTTGCCGATGGAAGGCGATCCGCAGGCGGCGAGCGCGTTCTGGGTAGTGTCACGCCGCAGCGGCGGCGCATTTCTGATGCCAGCCAAGGACTGGCCGTAACCATGGCGAGAAGACTCAAGCGACGCGAGACCGAGATCTTCAGCATCTCGTTTCTCGATTGCATCACCTGCGGCCTGGGCTCCGTCGTGCTGCTGCTCGTCATCACCAGCGCCCGCACCCCCATGGCGGAAGAGTCGCAGACCGAGGAGCACCAACACATGACCAAGCTGCAGGACGATCTCGTGAACATCGAGCTCCAGCGCAACGCGCTCAACGAGCAGCTCGAAGGCCGTCGCGAGCAGCTCTCAGACGTGAAGGAGCGCATCGCGCGGCTGCAAGGCGATCTCAGCTCCGTGCGCGGCAAGTACGCAGCGTCGAAGAAGGACGCCGAAGCTGCCAACGACATCCAGGGTCAGCTGGTCTCGGCGCAGCAGAAGCTCACCGAGGAAATGAAGCGCCTGTATGCGAGCCCGGAGTTCAAGCGCAGCAAGGACGACATCGTCGGCGGCGTGCCGATCGACAGCGAGTACGTCATCTTCGTCATCGACACCTCGGGCAGCATGTTCAACTACGCGTGGCCGATGATGCTGCAGAGCATGCAGGAGATCCTGAATCTCTATCCGCACCTGAAGGGCATGCAGGTCACGAACGACGTCGGCACGCACATGTTTCCGGGCTACCAGGGCAAGTGGATCCCGGATACGCCGGCGGAGCGCAAGATGGTGATGGAGCGCCTGCGCACCTGGAACATCTTCTCGGCGTCGAATCCGTCGCAAGGCATCGTCAACGCGATCCGCACCTACTGGGCCGCGGACAAGCGCATCAGCGTCTACGTGTTCGGCGACGAGTTCACCGGGCCGTCGATCGACTCGGTCGTGAAGACCGTCGACTTCGTGAACAAGTCGGATGAGACCGGCGAGCGCCGCGTGCGCATCCACGCCATCGGCTTTCCAGTCACGCCGGAGGCGCCGCAGTACACGAGCATCCGTTTCGCATCGCTGATGCGCATCATCTGTCAGCGCAACAACGGCACGTTCGTCGGCATGCACGAGGCCGATCGGCGGGGGCCGCGCTTCGGCATCAGCTGAGGCGGCCAGCGTTCGATTCTTGAGCGCGGCGCTGGGTCACGTGCCGGTCTGATTGCGCTGGATCTCGGCACGCGCCGCGACATCTTCCATGCGCCGGATCGCATCGCGGATCACAGACATTTCCTGCTCGTACTCGAGCCGGCGTGCCGCCCAGGTCCGCACCAGATTGTGATGACCGGCGCGCTCGGCTTGGCCATGCAACTTGCTTGCGAGCGCGACGCGCTCTTCGAGCGCCCGCTGCGCGCTCGCAAGCGCGCGGCGCAAGCCCTCATCGAGCGCGAGGTTGAGCAGGTCGCCCGCATAGGTGTGGCCGACGTGGCAGCGATAGCGAGTCAGCCCGCCCTCGTCGATCTCCCACATGACGCCCTGGCAGTCCGGGCAGGACAGCACCGATCGCTGACCGAGCGAATCCATCTGTTTCATCACGTACCCCTTGCGGCCTCGGGCAATGTCGACCTCGAAGCGGATGCCGGCCGGCGCGGCCGAGGGCTCACCCGCGGGCTGGCGCACGAGGCGATTGAGCAGCGGTGGGATCTGTTGCAGATCCAGCACGTGGTCCGGCCGGACCAGCTGCAACGCCGTCTGCGGCATCTCGGGAAAGGCCGCGCTGCGCGGGTCCTGTACAACAGTCACGCCTCCGCATTCGCTGACTGCCCACAGACCGGAAGCGCCGTCTCCAAGCGTGCCGGTGAGCACTACGCCCACGGTGCGGTGGCAGCAGCACAGAGCCGCGGAGCGCAGCATCGGGTCGATCGCCGGCCGGGAGCCGTTCTCGCGAGGGCCGGCGCCGAGCGCGATGCGATCGCCAACGAGTAGCAGGTGGCGGTCGGGCGGCGCAATGTAGATGCGACCGTGCTGCAGCGTGTCTCCGTCGCGCGCGAAGCTCGCCTCCAGCGATCCGGCGCGCGTCAGCAGCTCGTCGAGCGACGAGCGAAACTGGTTCGACAGGTGCAGCGTTACCAGCACTGAAGCTGGAAAGTCCGGCCCGAACGCGCCCGCGAGCTGCATGAGCGCTTCGAACCCCCCGGCCGAGGCACCGATGGCGACAATGTCCCGAGTTCCCATCGTGTGCTCCTGGAGGAGGTGCCTGGGCAACTCGCCGCTTTACGTCGGTGTTCCTCTGAAGCGGGCGATTTCGCGTCGGACAACTGGCGCGTAGTGCGACGACGGACTAACGTACATAGCTCGTTTGCAGGACGCGGGGCAGCGAAATGGCGGACAGAGAGGCAGGCAATCCGGACAGGCGCAAGGGTAGTGGCAGCAACCACGCGCCCATCGTCGTCATGGGTGCTTCCGCCGGAGGCGTCCAGGCGCTGCAAGCCTTCTTCGACGCGATGCCTACGGATACCGGCGCTGCCTTCGTCGTCGTCGTACATCTCGATCCGGCGCACCGCAGCGAGCTGCCGAGAATCCTTGGGGGGCGCACCAGCATGCCGGTGGTCCAGGTCATTGACCGGCAGAAGCTGGAAGGCAATCACGTGTACGTGATCCCGCCGGATCGGCGCCTGCAAATGGTGGATCACGAGATCTCGGCCGCGGAGTTCGAGGAGCCGCGCGGCCGGCGCTCGCCGATCGACCTGTTGTTCCGTTCGGTGGCCGAGCGACTCGGCGACGGCTTCGCGGTGATTCTGAGCGGCGCCGGCTCCGACGGCGCGATCGGTGTGCGTGCAGTGAAAGAAGCCGGCGGCATCATCCTCGTACAGGATCCGGCCGAAGCCGAGTACGGCTCCATGCCTCGCAGCGCCATCGCGACGGGCGTCGCCGACCTGGTGCTGCCGGTGCGCCAGCTGGCGGAACGGCTTGTAGACCTGATCCGGCTCAAGGAGCACAGCACCCGGCTCGATGGCACGCCGCAGATCGACGAGGACCTGCTGCGCCGGATCCTGGCACACCTGCGCGTGCGGACCGGTCACGACTTCTCCAAGTACAAGCGCTCGACGGTGTTGCGCAGGATCGCGCGGCGCATGCAGGTGACGCGCACGGACGAGCTCTTGCAGTACTACGAGGCGCTGCGCGAGAACCCCGACGAGGCGCACGCGCTGCTCAGCGATCTGCTGATCTCCGTGACCACCTTCTTCCGCGACAGCGAGTCGTTCGACGAGCTGCAGAGCTCGGTGATATCACAGCTGTTCTCGAGCGTGGAAACGGAGTCCGTCCGCGTCTGGGTGGCCGGCTGCGCGACCGGCGAGGAAGCGTACAGCGTCGCAATCATGCTGCTGGAGGAAGCTTCCAGGCACGAGCACCGGCCCGCGATCCAGGTCTTCGGGTCCGATCTCGACGGGCGCGCGCTGACGACAGCGCGCGAAGGCCGCTACCCGGCTGCAATCGAAACCGATGTGAGCGAAGATCGGCTGCGACGCTTTTTCACGCGCGAGGCCGACATGTACCGCGTGCGCCAGGAGGTGCGCGATATCGTGCTGTTCGCGGCGCACGACCTCTGCAAGGACCCGCCGTTCTCGCACGTCGACCTGATCTCCTGCCGCAACGTGCTGATCTACCTCGATCGCGACCTGCAGGAGCAGGTGTGCGGGACTTTTCACTATGCCCTCAACCCAGGCGGCTACCTGATGCTCGGTGCGTCAGAGAGCGCCGAGCATCCGCCGGGCCTGTTCCGCATGCTCGATCGCAACGCGCGCGTCTACCAGTCCACGGCGGTGGATGGCGACAGGCCGCGCCTGCTGCCGAGTCTGCTCGGGCCGGTGCGATTGCGCGAGCATGTGGTGCAGGCCGGCCGCGGCCTGAGCCCAACCGCAGCTCTCACCGAAGCGACTATTCACCGGCGCTCGCTGGAGAAAGTCTCTCCGCCCAGCATCCTGGTGGATGAGACGCACCGCGTGATGCACATGTCGGAAACCGCCGGTCGCTACCTGCAGCCAGCTGGAGGGGCACTGAGCAGCGACATCGTCGACCTGGTGCGTTCCGAATTGCGCTTCGAGCTGCGCTCGGCGCTGCACCGCCTGTTCGAGCAGGGTCACGCTACGCTGACTCTGCCGCTGCTGGTGCGGTTCAACGGCAACCGCCATCGCGTGCATCTGCAGGTCAAGGCGCCGGGCGAAGGCGAAACGCCGCCGCGCAGCGCAATCGTGATGTTCATCGAAGGGGAAGCCGTCGAAGATGATTTTCCACTGGCCGAGCACGACGCCAGCAACGAGAGCGTGCGGCGGCTGACGCGCGAGCTCGAGCTCACGCAGTCGCGCCTGCGCACGGTGCGCGAGGAGTCGGATGCCGCGAACGAGGAGCTGCGCGCCGCGAACGAAGAGCTGCAATCGATCAACGAGGAATATCGCTCGACCTCCGAAGAGCTGGAGACCAGCAAGGAGGAACTGCAGTCCATCAACGAAGAGCTGCAGACCGTCAACAGCGAGCTGAAGCTCAAGCTCGAAACGATCTCGCGCGCGCACAGCGACCTGCAGAACCTGATGGCGGCGACCGACTTCGGCACGCTGTTCCTGGACTCGATGCTGCGCATCAAGCGCTTCACGGACTGCGTGACTGAGCTATTCAGCGTCACGCCGACCGACGAGGGCCGTCCGATCACCGATTTCGCGCACCAGCTGGACTACGACGACCTGACGCGGGATGTCCGCGCGGTATTGAACGACCTTGCGCCAGTGCGCCGCGAAGTGCGCAGCCGCAAGGATCGCTGGTACGACGTGCGGATGCGGCCGTACCGCACCGTCGACGACAAGATCGACGGCGTCGTGATCACATTCGTCGACGTGACGGACCGGCGCGCCGTCGAGCAGGCCCTGCGCAACAACGAGCGCCAGCTGCAGCAGCAGAGGCGGCTGGTCGAGTTGTCGCGCGAGCCGATTTTCGTCTGGGACTTCGATGGCGGAATCGTCGAGTGGAATCGCGGATGCGAGGAGCTCTACGGCTATTCGCGCCAGGAGGCGGTGGGCAAGCGCAGTGCGCACCTTTTGAACACGGTCGTCCCGGAGTCCTCTATTGCGGCTCTGACCGAGCAGCTACTGGCGCAGGGTCACTGGATCGGCGAGCTGCGCCAGCGCGCAAAGGATGGTCGCATGCTCATCGTCGAAGCCCGCCTCGACCTGGAGCAGCTGGAGGACCGCCGGCTGGTCCTGGAAAGCAGCCGCGACGTGACACAGCGGCGCGCCCTGCAGGAGCGGCAGCATTTGCTGCTCGGCGAGCTGACACATCGGGTGAAGAACACGCTGGCAGTGGTGCAGGCGATCGCCCACCAGACCGAAATCACCAGCTCCTCCCCGGCCGAGTTCGTCGAGCGCTTCAGTGGCCGCCTCGTCGCGCTGGCGAGCGCACACGGCTTGCTGGTGCAATCCGATTGGCAGGGCGCGGACCTTGCGGCTCTTACGCGCGTGCAGCTGCAGGCGTATGCGTCCGATGCCGCGCAGCGTCTGCACATCGACGGGCCAGCTGTCCTGCTGCCGGCAGAGCTGGCGACGCCGTTCGGCTTGGTCCTGCACGAGCTCGCCACGAACGCCGCCAAATACGGCGCGCTGTCCCGCCCCAGCGGTGACGTGGGCGTGACATGGGAGCTCGCCGGGCGCGACGGTCAGCGCGTGCTGCGACTGACCTGGCGCGAGACCGGCGGCGCGAAACCCGCAGAATCCACGACCGGCCTCGGCAGCCAGCTGATCGAGCATGCCATTCCGGGTGCGACGGTACGACGCAGATTCGACGAACGCGGTCTCGCGTGCACGATCGAGCTGTTGCTACCCGAGGAGCCGCGCGATGCACGGGCGAACTGACGCCGGCGGGCCTGTCCTCGCCGGATCGCGCATTCTCGCGGTCGAAGACGATTACCTGCTATTGCTGGAAATCGCGACTGTGCTGCGCGAGGCAGGTGCGGTCGTCATCCAGTGCGGAACGGTCGAGCAGGCACTGCAGGCCATCGACACGCGGCGGCCGACTGCCGCGATTCTCGACGTGCGGATCGGGCGCGGCACCATCGCACCCGTGGCGCGCAAGCTTGCCGAGCTCGAAACGCCTTTCATCTTCTACACAGGTCAAGTGAGCGACGAGCAGTCGCTGTCGCAATGGCCTTATGCCCGAACACTGTCGAAGCCCGCGCCGCCCACGGTATTGGTCAGCGCATTCGTCGAGCTGCTGCAATCCGCAGAGCCCCGCCGACACGGCTGACTAGGGTCCGTCGTTGCGAGCGCCTCTGCCAGGCGAATACTCGCGTGCGTGTGCAGCTGGATTGGCCATGGCGACTGCAAGCTCCACGTATTCGATCAACTGCTGCACGGTCCGCAGCTCCTCGACGTCTTCGTCGGGCATGTCGATCGCGAAGCGGTCCTCGATCGCGAGCACCAGCGTCACCGAGTCGAGCGAGTCCGCGCCCAGATCGTGGACCAGCTGTAAATCCGGTGTGATTCGCTCGGCGGGCTCGCCAAGGACGGTGGCGATCTGTGCGATGACTTCGCGTGAGATGTCGCTCATGGATGCTGCTGAACTCGCCGCCGCCGCATTGCGTTCCTGATCGAAGCGGGAATTAACATGCGTTAACCACCTGTGACCGGTTTAGGGCTAGTCTTTCACCCAGCTCGTGCCAGAGACTTTTCATGACGGCAGCATCCAACGATGCGACCAGGGATCCCGAGCGGTATCTCTGCAGCATTCTCGATCGCTTGACGGCCGCGACCACGCGGGACGAAGCCCTGCGCATCGCCAACGCGGCAGCCGCCGAGTTGGCCGGCGTGGACGGGCTCTATCTGCTTGCTACAGGGCAGGAATCCAGCGGCGAGCGTCCCCGCAACGGCGTCACGGTGATCGTGTCTTTGAATGAGACCAGCGGCCACAGCGCGGTGTGCTTTTCCTGGCAACCGGGACGTGCGGCCGATCAGCAACAGACACGCAAGCTCGAGCTGCTCGCGAAAACGCTCGGCCTCGCTGCGCGGAACTGGCGCAAGGACGAGGATCAGGCGCTACAGTTGCGCGATGAGCGCCACGCCTCGGCGGAACTGCGACACCGTCTCCGCAACAATCTCGCACTCGTGCGCTCGATCGTGCGCCGCTCGTGCGAAACCGCGGAATCCGCCGAGCATCTGGCGTTGCACGTGGATGCGCGGATTGGCGCAGTCGTCCGCACGCATGGTGTGGTGGCGGCTGCCGGTCACCTTGGCGTCGATCTCGAGGAGCTGATCCGGGCCGAGCTCGTCGCAACCGTCGTGCCCGATGAGCGCTACCGGTTGCAGGGACCAGCTGTGCGGCTGCACGCCAGGGGCGCGCAATCGCTCGGGCTGGCGGTGCACGAGCTCACGACGAACTCGCTGAAGTTCGGCGCGCTCGCGGCCGAGAGCGGCTCGCTCGCCGTGACCTGGACCGTGACGAGCGGTCCGGCCGCGGAGCTGAATCTGAGCTGGATGGAAAGCGGCGTCACGATCGCGTCGCGGGCGCCGCGGCGGCGCGGATTCGGCCAGGAACTCATCGAGAGCACCCTGCCCTACGAGCTCGATGCGCGGACCGAGCTCGCATTCACGCCCGGCGGCGTCCATTGCACGATCGCCGTGCCGCTCCAGGCGTGCGCGGCGGGATCTGCGGACTCCGAGGTACCGACGCATCCGGCAGCTCGCGTCGGGAGGGCATCATGAGCCAATCGATCTCCGCCGGACGTCCGCTGCTTGGCGTGCGCGTACTGGTCGTCGAGGACGACTACTTCCTCGCACTCGAGCTGTGCACTGCCTTGCGCAGCGCCGGCGCCGACTGCGTCGGCCCGGCGCGCGACCTGGAGAGCGGCCTGGCAGCGGTCGGCCGCGAGCATCTCGACTGCGGCGTGCTCGACATCAACCTGCAGGGACGCATGGGCTTTCAGATTGCGACCGAGCTGCGCGCGCGCGGCATACCGGTGATCTTCGCCAGCGGCTACGACCACACGACGATTCCTGCAGAGCTGGCCGACGTGACCCGCCTGGAGAAGCCCGTGGATCTGGCGGCACTGTGCCGGGCCGTTGAATCGGCCGTCTTCGGAGCGTCGCGCGGAACTGCGGCGACGGCAGACCGATGAGCGCCAGCACGTCCCGCCTGCTGCAGCGGCTCGCGAGCTTCGTGCCGCTGTCGCCCGAAGAGTTGCGAGTGCTCGAAACTGCCGCTGGGCCCGCGCGCCTGCATCGGCCGCACGAGGACCTGGCGCGCGAAGGCGAAACCGCCGCGCACATCGGGCTGCTCGTATCCGGGTTTGCCTTTCGTTGCCGCGTACTGTCCGACGGCCGCCGCCAGATCATCAGCTATCTCATTCCCGGCGACCTGTGCGACGCGCGCAACCTGCTGCTGCCGGTTGCCACGCACACGGTCAGCACGCTGACCGCCGCAAACGTCGCACCGTTCGGTCGCGAAACGCTGCTCGGACTGATCGAGCGGCATCCGCGCATCGGACAGGCATTGTGCTGCCTGGCGCTGGTCGAGGAGCTGATCGCTCGCGAATGGCTGGTGAACGTAGGACAGCGGACCGCCATCGAGCGACTCGCGCACCTGCTCTGCGAGATCTTCACGCGCATGCGTACTGTCGGACTGACCGACCATGGGCGCTGTGAGCTGCCGCTGACGCAGGTCGAGCTGGCCGACTCGCTCGCGCTCTCGACGGTGCACGTCAACCGCACGCTGCAGGAACTGCGCCGACAGGGCCTCGTCTCCTTGTCCGGCGGCATGCTGGAAATCCACGACTTCGAGGCCTTGCAGGCAGTGGCTATGTTCAGTGGGCACTACCTGGAGCCAGGCCCGGCGCATCCGGAACGCGCCCAGCGGCGTATCGCTCCGCGATGAAGCAGGTCCGCACCGCACATTCACACATGTTATTGAGAGCCGTGGGCCTGCGCACTAGGCTCGGTTCTCCCTGACGTTCGCCTTTTTTGGGGGCAGGAATGGCGACGCATCTCGCACAAGAGCCGGGACTCTCCGGCCGCCGGATCCTGATCGTCGAAGACGATTGCATCACCGCCATGGACCTGGTGGAGACGCTGTCGGCAGCCGGCGCGCACATCGTCGGTCCCATCGGGACGATCAGCACTGCACTGGAGGTAGTACGCCGGCCGCAGCCGCAGCTCGACGTCGCACTGCTGGACATCGAGGTGGACGGCGCATTCGTGTTCGACGTGGCCGATGAGCTGGTGAAGCGCGATGTGCCGATCGTTTTCACGACCGGCTACGAGCGTCACGAGATACCGGTGCGCTTCCGCGCGGCGCGCCACTGCGAGAAGCCGATAGGCATCGCCGCGATCGCGCAGGCACTGCGCGAGCAGATCGCGCGCAAATAGATCCGCACTCGCGGAACAGTTTTTTCTCCGCAGCGATTGCTTCATGGAAGCCGGCGCGTCGCCGGCGCGCGGGAAATCTCCATGAACGTGCGGATCGCGATGGCGGCAGTTGTTTTGTCATCGTTCGCCCTAGCGGCGCATGCACAAGGACGTAGCGACTCCAACGACGATGCGCAGCGCGCCGAAGTTGCGCTGAGCAACGACACTCTGCAGCTGGGATACGTCGGTCGCGACGGCGCAGTCGGCGAAGGCGGCCAGATCATGGGCGCGTTCTTCCTCAGCGAGCAGCGCGACATCGTGCTCAGCGGCGGCGTGCTCTTCCCGGCTACGCTTCCCGACAACCTGAGTGTCGGCCAGCGACTGACACTGCGCTTCGGCCCGCAGGTTTACGCCGCACTGCTGCAGGAGGAAAACAATGACGTGCTCGCAATGAGCCTCGGCGTCGAAGCGCGTTTCCTGCTGAATCGCCGCATGGGGCTGGCGCTGGCCGGGCACGCCTACTACGCGCCCGACATTCTGACCTTCGGCTCTGCCGACAATCTCACCGACCTCAGCGCCCGCGCCGAGTTGCAAGTCGCGCCGGAGCTGGTGGTCTTCGGCGGCATGCGCTGGTTCCGCTTCGATCTCACCGAAGGCGGCGGCGAAACGACGCTGCAGGACGAGCTGTTCGTCGGCGCCGGTTATCGGTTCTGAGTCCGCGCCACACTTGGAGTGAATCATGGCTACGCAGCAACCTCCGGCCGCGAGGCCGCTCGCAATCGTGACCGGCGCGTCGAGCGGTATCGGTCGGGAGCTGGCTCTGGTCGCCGCCGAGCAGGGATTCGACCTGATCGTCGCGGCCGATACCTCGCTCGATGAGTCCGCCGCGCAGCTGCGCGCGCTCGGCGCGGAGGTCGAAGCCGTGCAATGCGACCTCGCGACCGTGGAAGGCGTGGACCAGGTCGTGCGGAGCGTCGGCGATAGGCCGGTCGCGGCGCTGCTCGCCAATGCAGGCCACGGTCTAGGCCGCGCGTTCCTCGATCAGGAGTTCGCCGACATCGAGCACGTGATCGACACCAACATCACCGGCACGATTTATCTCGCGCATCAGATAGGTAAACGAATGCGCGGCGCGGATGCAGGCCGCATCCTGTTCACCGGCTCGATTGCCGGCTACATGCCGGGCTCGTTCCAGGCCGTGTACAACGCCAGCAAGGCCTTCGTCGATTCGTTTGCACTCGCGCTGCGTAACGAATTGCAGGACACCGGCGTGACGGTCACCTGCCTGATGCCCGGCGTCACCGACACAGAGTTCTTCGAGCGCGCGGACCTGATGGATACCAAGGTGGGAACGCAGGAAGACAAGATGCATCCTGCCGAGGTTGCGAGGATCGGCTTCGACGCGATGATGAAGGGCGAAGCCGACGTGGTCGCGGGCCTCAAGAACAAGCTGCAGGTCGCGATGGCCGGCATCACGCCGAAGGAAGCGCTGGCGCAGCAGCATCGCAAGATGGCCGAGCCGGGCAGCGCCAAAGACCACTGATGAGCAGATCACCCGGCCATCTGCAGCATCCCGAGCACCGCGTGCGCGAAACGCACGTAAGCGCCCGCGTGCAGGCGCGCGTCGGCGACCGGATCATCGCGGATTCGAGCGACGTCATCCAGGTGAATGAAGACGGCTATCCGCCGCGCTACTACTTCCCGCGCACGGACGTGCGCATGGAGCTGCTCGCCCCGAGCGACACTACGACGGAATGCCCGTTCAAGGGCACTGCCCGCTATTTCGCGGTTCGCACTGGCGACGCGACGCTCGACGACGCAGTGTGGAGCTACGAAGCGCCCTACGAGGAGCACGAGGATCTCAAGGACCGAGTCGCGTTCTACGAAGGCAAGCTTCCCGAAATCGAGATCCGGATGGGGTAAACATCATGAGCACCGCTGCTGCCCGCATCACGCCCAGCATCACGACGATGATCCGCATGGATCACTCGCATGCGCTGGCGCTGTTTCATCGCTTCAAAGCCGATGCGCCCCCCGGCAAGAAACGTGCGCTGGTGAGGAATGCGTGCCTGGCGCTGGAAATTCACGCGCAGCTGGAGGAGGAAATCTTCTATCCGGCCTTGCGGGCCGTGATGGCCGGCGACGAAGTGCTGGAGAAGAGCAGGCCCGAGCACGACGAGATGCGCCGGCTGATCGGCGAGTTGCGTGAGCGGGTCGCGGGCGACGCGCCGGTGGGCGACACGTCCTACGACGACCTGTTCCTGCAACTCATGCGCATCGTGATGCATCACGTCGCGGACGAAGAAACGCGACTGCTGCCCGCAGCGGAGCGACTGCTACGCGATCGGCTCGGCGAGCTCGGGCTCGAGATGACGAAGCGGCGCATGGAACTATTGAAACCGCATGTGGGCGAGATCGCTGCGAGCTCGATTCGCTCGTTCCCAGTCGGCGCCGCCGCTGGTGCCGTGCTGGTGGCGGGAGCAGTTGCGGTCGGCACAGCGCTACTGTGGCGGAAAGGCAATGGCTACCGCCGATGGCGGATGTGAGTCGCTGAGCCGTCAGCGTTTGCGCGGCCACCGCTGGCGTAGAGCCAGCCACTGGTGCTCGAGCCAGAACATCAGCCGCGCGACGGGCCAGCGCAAGCGTCGCACGTCTTGAGCGATCAGCAGCAATCCGATCGGCAATAGCCACAGTCCGAGCACCGGCAGAAACCAGAGCAAGCCGCCGAGCACGCAGAGAATGCCGAGCGGCAACCGGTACCGTCGCGCGGCGGGATGGCGAACCCAATAGATGATCCGCTCCGAGTAGATGATCCGTTCCGCGCTCGGGTCGTAACTCATGCTATTCAAGCCCACAAGGGGCTGCGATGTTCCAAGTGCCTGGGAACCCTCGCCGCATGCAGCCGTTGTTTTCCTACCCATGCGTGAAAGACCTGAGCGCTATCGCAACGGGGTCGTGCCGCACATCTACGTGACGCGCGCCGCCGAAGCAATCGAGTTCTACGAACGCGCCTTCGGCGCCGTCGAGCTGTTTCGCATCGCTCACCCGGATGGCAGGATCCTGCACGCCGAGCTCTCGATCCACGGCTCGGTGCTGATGATCGGCGATCCTGACGACAAGCTTTACGGCGACCCCCGTGCGCTCGGACGTTGCAGCACCAGTCTGCACATCTTCGCCGACGACAATGCGGCCGTGCTGAAACGCGCAGTCGAAGCCGGCGCGGAGCAGGTGCAAGCGCCGACCGAGATGTTCTACGGCGCGAGCTCTGCAAGCCTGCGCGACCCGTTCGGTCACGTGTGGGTCGTGCTGACGTGGAAGGAAGAGGTGTCCGCGGACGAAATGCAACGCCGTGGCAATGCGCTGCTACGACAATGAAAAATCCAGCACGACCTTGACGTCGCGCTCGCGCCGCTCCATCGCCTCCTGCCAACGGCTGAGCGGCACACGGCGCGAGATCAATTGCCCGAGCCAGCGTGGATCGGCCGCTGACAATGCCGTCGCGGCCAGCTCGTAGTGCCGGCGATTGGCATTGACCGAGCCGAAGACCACGTCGTTCTCGAGCACCATCGACCGATCGAGCTGCGTGACGTCGAAGTCGACGCGGTGCGCGCCGGAAGACAGACCCGTGAGGCACACGATGCCGCCACGGGCGTTGCGGTCCATTGCACCCAGGATGACCTCGGCGGCGCCGGTGCTTTCGACGATGACGTCCGGGTTCACTGCCAGCGCCTCCTGCAACGAGGCGCAGTGGTACTGGCCGCCGAGCTGCTCGACGAGCCCACGTTTGATGTCACCGGTGTTCCGGTCGTATACGTGCAACACGCAGCCGCGCTGCGTAGCCAGCAGCGCTGCGAGCAACCCAATCGGTCCTGCGCCGGTAACGAGTACACGGCGCGGACGCCAGGACGAGCTGCGCTGGCCGATGCGCTCGATGTGATCCCACGCTTTGGCGACGACGCTGGTCGGCTCGATCAGCACACCGGCGCTGCGCATGGACGGCTCGAGCTTCACCGCGAACTGCGGCTCGATGCGCCAGCGCTCGACGCAAAATCCGTTCAGTCCGTGAATCCCGTGCTCCGTGTACAGGCCGTTGCGGCACATGTCCCATTCGCCGGCGCGACAGGCGTCGCACGGCACGGGATCCGGATGACGCACGATCCCGGCGATCAGATCGCCGCGCTGCAGTCCGCATCCGGCCGGCGCTGCTTCGACTTCCGCGAGCGACTCGTGACCCAGGATCAGACGTGTCCGGTTCGGCGGCGCCTGGCCGTATTCGCCGGCCAGGATTTCGCGATCGGTGCCGCAGATGCCGATCGCCAGCGTGCGCGCGAGCACGGTGCGTTCGTCGGGTTCGGGCTCCGGAACATCGGTCAGACAGGCCGAGTGCGGCTGTCCAGGAATCAGTGTCAGCGCTCGCATGCAAGAGTAGATGAGCGAAGCGCGCGTGTGGTTGCGCGCCAGAATCACCTACACCGGGCCATGCTCGCCGGGAACTTTCCCTAGAAGCGGGTATTGAAACTACGCTGCTGCGAGAGTGATTGTGATGGCGGAGTGTCATGGCGCAGATCTTCGATCGCGGTCTGGTCCTGGCACTGAAGCTCGGCGTGGCGCTCGTCGGCGTCTTGATCGTGACGCTGCTGTTTGCATGGCGCTGGGGCATCGCGTACCCGCACGCGCAGGCGGCAGCAGCGCCACAGCCGATCCCGTTCAGTCATCGGCACCACGTTCGCGATGACGGGATCGACTGCCGCTTCTGCCACACCTCGGTCGAGAACGCAGCATCCGCAGGGCTGCCTGCAACCGAGGTCTGCATGACTTGTCACTCACAGCTGTTCACGGACGCGGCGATGCTCGCGCCGCTCCGCGACAGCATGCGCACCGGCCAGCGCCTGCATTGGATCCGCGTTCACGACCTGCCGGATTTCGTCTACTTCGATCACTCGGCGCACGTGACTCACGGCGTGCCGTGCGCCGAATGCCATGGACGCGTCGACGAGATGCCGCTGACGATGCGCGTGCGCTCGCTCGAAATGCAGTGGTGCCTGTCGTGCCATCGACAGGCGGGAGAGCGCTATCACATCGCCGATGCGCGCCGCCTCACCGACTGCTCGACTTGCCATCGGTGAGCAGGAATGAGCGAGGCGCATGACGACTCCCCGGAGCTGGATGCCTTCTCGCAGCAACGGCGCCGCGTACTCAAACTCATGGCCGCCGCCACCGCGCTGGCCAGCGGCGCGTGCAGCGGGCCGCCTGACGAAGAGATCGTGCCGTTCGTGCGCGCGCCCGAAGAAGCGCTGCCCGGCGTGCCGCTCTTCTACGCAACGACATTGTCGTTGAGCGGCTTCGGCCGCGGCGTGCTGGTCGAAACGAACGACGGCCGTCCGATCAAGATCGAAGGCAATCCGCTCCATCCGGCCAGCCTCGGTGCGACCGACGTATTCGCCCAGGCAGCCGTGCTGCAGTTGTGGGATCCCGGCCGCTCGCAAACGTTGCTGCACGACAAGCAGGTTGCGACGTGGCCGCAGTTTCTGCTCACGATGGACCAGCAGCTGCGAGCATTCGATGAGTCGAAGGGCGAAGGTCTGTTCGTGCTGACGGGAACGGTCACGTCGCCCACGTTGCAGGGTCAGCTCGAGAAATTGCGCCTGCGCTACCCGCGAATGCAACGGCATCAATACGATCCGCTGCATCGTGACAACGAGCTGCGCGGCAGCGAGCTCGCCTTCGGCCGCGTGCTGGATACACGCTACCGACTCGATCGTGCGCGCGTGCTCCTGACTCTCGATGCCGATGTCATTTGCGGCGGGCCGATGAGCGTTCGCTATGCTCGCGATCTGGCTTCGCTGCGCGATCCGGAACACGGCATGTCGAGCCGCCTCTATGCGGTGGAGTCGTTCCCGGGACTGCTCGGTACGCGCGCTGATCGCCGCGTGGCGCTTCGTCCCGCCGCGATCGCTGACTTTGCCGCGCGCCTGGCTCGCGCCGTATTGACCGGCGCCGCTGCCGAAGGCGACGCGCTGTTACGAGCAGCAGTGCGCGATCTGACCGCGGCGGGACGCGAAGCCCTGGTGATTCCGGGTCCATCGATGTCCGCGGAAGTGCATGCGGCCGCGCACGCGCTCAATCATCGGCTCGGCGGGCTCGGTCACACGTTCGAGCACACGCTGCCGGTTGCCTTCGAGCCGGTCGCTCACGGCGAATCGATCCAGCAGCTCGTCGCAGCAATGAGCGCAGGGCAAGTGAAGCTGCTGCTCATCCTCGGCGGCAATCCCGTCTACGACGCTCCCGCGAACCTCGACTTCGCCGCCCGTCTGCGCCGCGTTCCCCAATCGATTCATCTGGCGACCTACGTCGACGAGACCTCCGTGCAGTGCCGATGGCACGTCCCGCTCGCTCACGAGCTCGAGCAATGGAGCGACGTCAGGGCATTCGACGGCACCGCGAGCATCGTGCAGCCGACGATTGCGCCGCTGTACGGCGGCCGTTCGCTGCACGAGATCCTGAATGTCCTGCTTCGTGATTCCGGAACGGCGTACGACACCGTGCGCGCTCACTGGCGGGCGCAGTTCGGTTCGGGCGCTGATGACGAGAGATGGCGCACAGCGCTGCGCGATGGAGTCATCGCCGGCTCGGAAGCTCCGGCCGTCTCGGCTGCTCCGCGGCAAGTCGATCTACCCGCACAGTCTCCAGCGGATGCATTGACCGTCAGCTTCGTGCCGGACCAGTCCGTTCGCGACGGCGAATTCGCGAACAACGCCTGGTTGCAGGAGCTGCCGCGCTCGATGAGCAAGCTGGTCTGGGACAACGCTGCATATCTATCGCCGCGCACGGCGGCCCGGTTGCAGCTGAGTACCGGCGATGAGATCGAACTGCGACGCGCCGGACGCAAGGTGCACGCTGGCGTGTGGGTGTTGCCCGGTCACGCCGACGAATGCGTGACGCTCCCGCTTGGCTACGGCCGCACGCGTGCCGGCGATGTCGGCAACGCAGTGGGATTCGACGCGTACCCGCTGCGCACGCTCGACGCACCCTGGAACGCCTCGGTGCAAGTTGCCCTTACGGGACGCAAGCGAGTGCTGGTGAGCACGCAGCACCATTCGCGCATGGAAGGCCGCAAGCTGATCCGCACGACGCAGGATCCGCCCGAGCGCATCCCCGAACACACGCTGTACCCGGACTATCCGTACGAAGGCTACAAGTGGGGCATGGTGATCGACCTGAATGCGTGCATCGGCTGCAACGCCTGCACGATCGCCTGTCAGGCCGAGAACAACATTCCCGTGGTCGGCAAGGACCAGGTCATGCGCGGCCGCGAGATGCATTGGCTGCGCATCGACCGCTATGTGCGCGACGACGAGAACGGCGTCGACTTCCAGCCCGTGCCCTGCATGCATTGCGAACGCGCGCCGTGCGAAGAGGTCTGCCCGGTCGGCGCCACGGTGCACGACTCGGAAGGCCTGAATCTGCAGGTCTACAACCGCTGCGTGGGCACGCGCTTCTGCTCCAACAACTGCCCGTACAAAGTGCGCCGCTTCAACTTCCTGCAGTACTCCAACCAGTCGGTCGAGCCGCTCAAGGCGCTGCAGAACCCGGAAGTCACCGTGCGCGAGCGGGGCGTGATGGAGAAGTGCACGTACTGCATCCAGCGCATCACGCGCGGGCGCATTACGGCCGAGAAGCTGGGCCGGCGGATCCAGGATGGCGAGGTCGTCACGGCTTGCCAGGCCGTGTGCCCGACGCAGGCCATCACCTTCGGCGATCTCAACGATGCCAACGCACAAGTCGGCAAGCTCAAGCAGTCGCCGCGCAACTATTCGCTGCTGGCGGAGCTCAACACGCGGCCGCGGACTACGTACCTGGCGCGAGTCGTGAATCCGGATGCGGACAGCGATGCAAGCTGAGGGCGTCACTTATGCGACCGTCAGCGATCGCATAGCAGATCTGGTGCTGAAGCGGCGCTCTCGCTGGCCGTGGTTCCTCGGCTTCACGCTCGCACTGCTGTGCATGCTCGCCTTCTTCTTCGCCTGCGGCGTGCTGTTCTGGAAAGGCCCCGGCATCTGGGGCATCAACATTCCGGTGGCGTGGGGCTACGCGATCAGCAACTTCGTCTGGTGGATCGGCATCGGTCACGCCGGCACGTTCATCTCGGCGATCCTGCTGCTGCTGCGCCAGCACTGGCGCACCTCGATCAATCGCTTCGCCGAAGCGATGACGCTGTTCGCCGCCGGCATCGCGGGCATCTTTCCGATCCTGCATCTGGGCCGCCCGTGGTTCTTCTATTGGCTGCTGCCCTACCCCAACGTAATGGAGCTGTGGCCGCAATGGCGCAGTCCGCTGGTGTGGGACATTTTCGCGATCAGTACCTACCTGATCGTCTCGCTCCTGTTCTGGTACATCGGCCTCATCCCGGACCTCGCAACCTTGCGGGACCGCGCGCAGACACGCGGGAAACAGATCGTCTACGGTTTGTTCGCGCTCGGCTGGCGCGGCGAAGCGCGGCACTGGGCGCGTCACCAGAGCGCTTATCTGCTGCTCGCCGGGCTGGCGACACCGCTGGTCGTCTCTGTGCACAGCGTCGTGTCGCTCGATTTCGCGATCGGCAACACGCCGGGCTATCACTCGACGATCTTCCCGCCCTACTTCGTCGCCGGCGCACTGTTCTCCGGATTCGCCATGGTGCTGACGCTGGCGATTCCGCTGCGACACTTCTTCCGTCTGCACGATCTGATCACGCTCGAACACCTGGAGAACGCCGCGAAGGTGATGCTCGCGACCGGCTGGCTGGTCGCGTACGGCTATCTGAGCGAGATCTTCATGGCGTACTACAGCGGCGATCGCTTCGAGATGCACGTCGTGCAGGACCGCACGACCGGTCCGTACGCGCCGCTGTTCTGGGCGCTGCTGGTGTGCAATGTCGTCGTGCCCCAGGTGCTCTGGTGGCGCAAGGCGCGGCGCAATGTCGCGCTGCTGTTCGTCCTCAGCCTGGTGGTCAACCTGGGCATGTGGATGGAGCGCTTCGTCATCGTCGTGTCGAGCCTGCACAGCGACTTCCTGCCTTCGTCATGGGGCATGTTCTATCCGACGGGCTGGGACTGGACTCACCTGATCGGCTCGATCGGCATGTTCGCGCTGCTGTTCCTGCTGTTCGTGCGCTTCCTGCCCGCGATCTCGATCTACGAGGTGCGCGAGCAGCTGCGCGAGCGGTACCAGGAGAAATCCTGATGCCCAGCTACGGCATGCTCGC
>DATBKP010000022.1:0-17863 GCA_036555785.1 Steroidobacteraceae bacterium | reverse complement strand
CGAGCATCTCGTGCTCGCGCAGCGTGTCGACCAGCTCCAGGATCTCGCTGACGAACAGCCCGAACTTGGACTTCTCGCCGGCCGAGTCGCGCCAGCGCCCGGCGCCTTCGCTCGCCAGCTTGACGCGCACGCCGATGCGCGGGCGCACCTGGTACTTGTCGGCGTTGCGCAGCACCAGTTTCAGCTCGTCGAAATTCTCGATCACCGGGATGATCGTGCGGCCGAGCTTGGTCGCGAGGATCACCGCTTCGATGTAGCTGTCGTCCTTGAAGCCGTTGCAGACGATCATGCGCTCCGGCGCATCCTCGGTCATCGCCATGACCGCCAGCAGCTCCGGCTTCGAGCCGGCCTCCAGCCCGAAGCTGAACTCCTTGCCGTAGCGGTACACCTCTTCGACCACCAGCCGCTGCTGGTTCACCTTGATCGGGAACACCGCGCAGTAGCGGTTCTTGTAGTCGTTCTCGGCGATCGCCTGCTCGAACGCCTTGTGCAGGCGCGTCAGGCGGTGATGCAGGATGTCGGAGAAGCGCACCACCACCGGCGTGGTGAGATCGCGGGCCCTCAGGCCTTCGACGACTTCGAGCAGATCGATGTCGCGCTCCGGCGTGCCGTCGGGCCGGACCACCACGTGGCCCGCCTCGTTGATGCCGAAGTACGGTTTGCCCCAGGCGGTGACCTGGTACAGGTCGAGCGAGTCCTCGGTGTCCCACGCCGGACTCGGCGTGAATTTCTTGGCAGGTTGGTCCAAGGCAGTTGCGGCCTCCATGGGCTCCGGGCGCGCGAAAGATAGCAGAAATAGCAGTCGCGAGTGACTAGTCGGTTCCTTTCTTAATCGGTCGCGACGGGTCGCGGATCCATTCGCTCCACGAGCCCGCATACAAGCGTGCGCCGCGCTTGCCGGCAGCTTCCATCGCGAGCAGCAGATTGCACGCAGTCACGCCGGAGCCGCACATGACAATCGTGTGATCGTCGGCAACGCCGGCCTGCGACTGCTCGAAGCGGCGCCGCAACTCCGCGACCGGCGCGAAACGCGAGTCGCTGCCGAGATTGCTCGCGAACGGATGATTGCGCGCGCCCGGCACGTGACCCGCGACCGGGTCGATCGGCTCGACCGCTCCGGCGAAACGCTCGGGCGCGCGCGCGTCGAGCAGGCGCCAGTCGGCGTGCTGGACACGTTCGGCGACCTCCCCGGCGTCGAACCACATGTCGCGTCTCGGGTGCGCGACGAAGTGGCCGGCGCGGCGTCGCGGCACCTCGGTCGTGATCGGCTGACCGGCGGCGGTCCACGCCTTGAAGCCACCGTCGAGCACTGCGACGGCTTCATGACCCACCCAGCGCAACAACCACCACAAGCGCGACGCGTATGCCGCATTGTCGGCGTCGTAGGCGACCACCTGCGTCGCCGGCGTCATGCCCCAGCTCGCGAGCGTGGCGGCGAAAGCGTCCGGCTGCGGTAACGGATGCCGGCCGGTTGCCGGCGTGACCTGGGCGGCGAGGTCGCGGTCCAAATGGGCGTAAATTGCATGTGGAATGTGGCCGGCGGCGTAGGCGCGCTCGCCGGTTGCCGGCTTGCCGAGCTCGAAGCGGCAGTCGACGACCAGCCAGTCGGGATCGGCGAGGCGCGGCGCCAGCTCACTGACGCAGATCAGCGCGTTAAAGGGCAGTCCGGAGCGGCTCGGCATGCGAAGTAGTTTGCTCACTGCGCCGCACCGTTACAATCGCGCCCGACGCAGCAATGCACGCAGGGCAGGAATCATGGCACTGGAAATCTGGTGGGGCAGCGGCAGCCCGTATTCGTGGCGGGCGCTGCTCGCGCTCGAGTACAAGCAGTTGTCGTACGTGTCGCACCTGGTGCAGTTCGCGAAGCAGGAGCACAAGGCGCCGGCGCTGGTGAAGATGAATCCCCGCGGGCGCGTGCCGGTGCTGAAGGACGACGACTACGTCGTGTTCGAGTCGCTGGCGATCCTGCACTACCTCGACCGCAAGTATCCCTCGCCGCCGCTGTTCGGCCGCAGTGCCGAGGAGGCGGGCACGATCGAGCGCGTGATCTGCGAGTACCAGTCGTACGCCGAGGAACACATCATGCGCATCATCCAGGCGATCCTGTTCCAGGGCGTCGAGGGGCGCATGGAGGAGATCGAGCGCGTGATGGCGTTCGTGCTCAAGGAGGCCGCCACGATCCAGACGCGGCTGACGACCTCGGCGTGGCTGGTGGGGGAGGCGTTCTCGGCGGCCGACATCGTGGTGTTCCCCGGCATCCAGATGCTGTTGCGAAGCCTGGAGCGCCGCGAGGCGCAGGAGCTGCGGGCGCGCTTCCTGCCGCTGGAGAGCAACTTCCCGGCGATCGCCGCGTGGATCGGCCGCGTGCAGCAGCTGCCGGGGTATGAGAGGACGGTGCCGCCGCATTGGAAAGAGTGATGGGGGTGATGAGGTGATGAGGTGATGGACAGCGCTCATCACCTTCATCACCCCATCACCCTCGTCACCTTGCAGCTTCGCAAGTAAACTCCGCCCCCCGTTTCCCCTTAGCTCGAGTACTCCTCCATGCCCGACTTCCCCGTCCACGTTCAATTTCCTCACCGCCTGGTGTTCGTCGGGTTCGGCAGCATCGGCCAGGGCGTGCTGCCGCTGGTACTGCGCCACATCGGCATCGAGCCCGAGCGCATCACCATCGTCACCGCGGACGAGGCCGGCAAGCGCGAGGCGGCGGAGTACGGCATCAAGTTCGTCGTCAACCCGCTGACGCGCGAGAACTACCAGCAGGTGCTCGATCCGCTGATCGGGCGCGGCGATTTCCTGCTGAACCTGTCGGTGGACGTTTCGAGCATCGCGCTGATCAAGTTCGCGCACGAGAAAGGCGCGCTGTACCTGGATACGTGCATCGAGCCGTGGCCCGGCGGTTACACCGACCCGTCGATCTCGCCGTCGCGCCGCACGAACTACGCGCTGCGCGAGGAAGCGCTGGCGCTGCGCGAGTCGCACAAGAACGGTCCGACGGCGGTGCTGACGCACGGTGCGAATCCGGGCCTGGTATCGCACTTCGTCAAGCAGGCACTGCTGAATCTCGCAGCCGACCTCGGCGTCGCCGCCGGCAATCCGGCGAACCGCGAGCAGTGGGCGGCGCTCGCCAGCAAGCTGCAGGTCAAAGTGATCCACATTGCCGAGCGCGACACGCAGGTCGCGAACGTGCCGAAGCGCCCGGGAGAGTTCGTCAACACCTGGTCGGTCGACGGCTTCGTCAGCGAAGGCAGCCAGCCGGCCGAGCTCGGCTGGGGCACGCACGAGAAGGTGCTGCCGCCGCGCGGCCAGCGTCATGACTTCGGCCGGCAGAGCGCCATCTATATGTTGCAGCCTGGCGCGGGTACACGCGTGCGCACCTGGACGCCGGACGCGGGCGCGTTCCACGGCTTCCTGATCACGCACGGCGAGTCGATCTCGATCTCCGACTATCTCACGCACCGCGAGGGCGGCAAGGTCGCGTACCGGCCGACCGTGCACTACGCCTATCACCCGTGCGACGACGCGGTGCTCTCGGTGCACGAGTTCGCCGGCCGCAACTGGCACCTGCAGGAGCGCAAGCGCATCCTCAACGACGAGATCATCGAAGGCATCGACGAGCTCGGCGTGCTGCTCGCCGGCCACAAGAAGAACGCGTACTGGTACGGCTCGCAGCTTTCGATCGGCGAAGCGCGCAAGCTGGTGCCGCACAACACGGCCACCAGTCTGCAGGTCTGTGTCGCCGTGCTCTCGGGGATGGTGTGGGCGATGGAGAACCCGCAGGCCGGCGTGATCGAGCCCGACGAGATGGATTTCCGCCGCAACCTCGAAGTGTGCATGCCGTACCTCGGGCCGGTCGTCGGCGTCTACGGCCAGTGGACGCCGCTCACGCAGCGCGGCGAGCTGTTCGAGGAAGACCTGGATCGCAGCGATCCGTGGCAGTTCAAGAACGTGCTGGTGTGAGCGTCCGGGTCAGCTTCAATCTCGACGACGCCGATCTCGAGCATCTTGCCGCCATCGCGCAGCAGACGCAGTTGCGCGCCCGCAGCGAGCCGGCGGAGGCGATCATCGCCGGCGCGCGCGAAGTGCTGGAGAGCGCGAATCGCGCGCAGCTCGCCGACTTCGTGAAGGAGCGCTACTCCTGGCTCGAGACGATGCTGCAGATGGTCGAGGATCCGCTGTGGGGACTGAGCTCCGAGGACCGGCTGCGCACGCTCAATGCGCTGGCGTGCTTCGGCTCCTCGGCAACGGCCGCGCCGGCGAGCGGCATGCTCGATCACGCGATCATGATCGAGCTGGTCAGCCGCGACCTGCACCACGACCTGGAGGCGTATCGCGACTTCTGCAAGCTCCGCGACTCGTACGATAGGAAGCACGCGACGCCCGATGCCGATCGCGAGCGCTGGCTGCAGGAGCGCTGCGCGAGCTTGCAGGAACGGATGCACAAGCGCAGGCGGAAGGATCTGGATGGAGCAGGGAGCGGATTGAGAAAACTGCTGTCGCTGTTTGGGTTGTAGGAATAGAAGAAGGTGATGAACGTGATGGCGTGATGAAGGTGATGCGGGTCATCACTTCTCTCCGTACCTCACTCCCACCACCACGTACACCTTCGTTCCCCCCGGCAGCTCCACCTTCACTTCATCGTCGAGTCGCTTCCCCAGGAGGGCCCGGCCGAGCGGCGCGTCCATGCTGATGAAGCCTTGCGCGGCGTCGAACTCGTCGGGGCCCACGATGCGGTACTCGACCTCCGCGCCAGCCTCGTCTTCGAGCTGCACCCAGGCGCCGAAGAACACGCGGGCGGGATCGGACGGCGGCGCGGCGACCACCACCATGCCGTCGAGCCGCTGTCGCAGGAAGCGGACACGGCGGTCGATCTCGCGCAGCTGCCGCTTGCCGTAAATATATTCGGCGTTCTCCGAGCGGTCGCCCTGCGCCGCGGCCTCCTGCACGGCCTGCGTCACCTGCGGGCGCAGCACCCGCCAAAGGTGATCCAGTTCCTGTTTCAGCCGCGCCGCCCCCTCCGGGGTGATGAATTTCGAGCCGCGCGGCTGCGGTGTGCGGTATCGCGACATGTGAGCTGGTTTGCTAAGCGGCGCTCAGGCGGCGCCTGATATCGTCAAATGGCCTGGAAATTGCGAATTCCTTCACGGTACGCGCGCGGGGGCGTCTCTAGTCTGATGTCCCATGAGCATCAAGTACTACACGCACTTCCTGCTGCAGGAACGCTCCCCCAAGGGCATGAGCGAGTTCCGCGGCGTCGTCGAGGTCAACCGGGTGCTGTCGCGCGGCGATCTGAAAGAAGCCGCCTCGGTGCTGGCGAAGAACTTCGAGTGCGAGTCGAAGGATATCAAGGTTCTGCAGTGGTCGCGGCTGCATTGATTCACTGAGCGTAAGGTTTCCTGCGAATCCCCTAGCGGGCTTTACTTCCCTTCAGAAAGTCCGCTTCTCTGCCCCGGGCTCACCCCCGGGGTCTTTTTTTATAGGCCCCGTGCGACGTCGCGCTATCCTTGCGCGCCATGTCGTTCGCCGAAAAATTCGTGAGCAGCCGCGACGGGCTGCAAATCTACTATCGCGACTACGCGGGCAATGCCACGAAGGTGCCGGTGCTTTGTCTGCACGGGCTCACGCGTAACAGCCGCGACTTTGCCAATCTCGCGGAGCACATCGCGCCGGCGCGGCGCGTGCTGGTGCCGGATCAGCGCGGGCGCGGCCGTTCGCAGTACGACACGAACTGGCTGAACTATCACCCGGGCACCTACATCGAAGACATGTGGACGCTGCTGCGCGCAGCGTCGGTCGAGCGCGTGGTCGTGATGGGTACGTCTCTCGGCGGTCTGATGGCGATGCTGATGGCGGCGACGCGACCACAGATGATCGCGGGTGTGGTGTTGAACGACATCGGTCCGGAGATCGATCCGACGGGCGTGGCGCGCATCCAGGCGTACGCGGGGCGCTTGCCGCCGGTGCGCACCTGGGACGACGCGGCTGCGCAGATGAAGATGACCTTCGGTCTCACGTTTCCCGACTACGACGAGCGGCAGTGGCACGAGTTCGCGCGCAACTCCTTCGACGAGGGCGAGGACGGCGTGCCGCGGCTCGCGGCCGATCCGAAAATCGGCGACGCCGTGCGCAGCATTCCCGCCCCGCCGAACGCAGCGGAGGCGATGTGGCTGGCGTTCGGCCAGCTGCGCAATGTGCCGGCATTGGCATTGCGGGGCGCGCACTCCGATCTGCTGTCGGCGGCGACGTTCGAGCGCATGCAGCAGCAGGTTGCGAGTCTCGTCGCAGTGACCGTGCGTAACCGTGGCCACGCACCGCAGCTCGACGAGCCGGACAGCCTGCGCGCGATCGACACCTTCCTCGCCGGCCTGCCCGTGTAACGCTCATGGCGTTCAAGGATCACTTCTCCGGACACGCGAGCTCCTACGCCCGCTATCGTCCCGATTACCCGGGCGAGCTGTTCGAGTACCTGGCGTCGCTGACGCCGCGCCATGAAGTGGCGCTCGACTGTGCGACCGGCAGCGGCCAGGCGGCCGTCGGATTGGCGAGACACTTCGACCGTGTGATTGCGACAGACGGCAGCGTGGCGCAGCTCCGCAATGCACAGGCTCATCCGCGCGTGGCCTATCTCGCCAATCTCGCCGAGCAACCGGCGTTGCAGGACGGCAGCGTCGACCTTGCTGCCGCGGCTCAGGCGGCGCACTGGTTCGATCACGCGCGCTTCCACCCGGAAATGCGGCGTGTATTGCGGGCGGATGGCGTGCTCGCGCTGTGGACCTACGGATTGGCGTTCGTCGCGCCGCCGATCGACGCAGTCGTGCGGCACTACTACGACGAGACCGTCGGCCCGTACTGGCCGCCCGAGCGGCGTCACGTCGAAACCGCCTATCGCGAACTGCCGTTTCCGTGGCATGAGCTCGCCGCGCCGCAATTTCAGCTCCATCTCGACTGGGACCTCGACGACTTCATCGGCTACGTCGGAACCTGGTCCGCGACGCAGCGGTATACCAAGGTGTCCGGCGCCGACCCGCTGCCGGCCTTACGTGCTGAAATCGCGCCGCTGTGGGGCTCGGGACACCGGCCGGTCTTCTGGCCGCTGCACTTGAGAATCGGGCGACCTCATTAAAACGCTGAAGGGATCGACATGAACGCGAAACTGCTTGCCTTGGCAATCGCCTGCTCGCCGCTGCTCGCTGCCGCCGACGACGCGCCGGCGCCGGCCGGCATCCTGAAGTCCGGCGTGTACCTGCAGAATCTCGACAAGTCGGTGCGGCCGCAGGACGACTTCTATCGACACATCAACGGCGGCTGGCTGGCGGCGACACAGATTCCGGCCGACCGTTCCAACTACGGCACGTTCACCAAGCTGCAGGACGACGCGGAGCGTGACCTGCGCGCAATTCTCGAAGAGGCCGCGGCGAGCAAGGCCGCGCATGGCAGCGACGCGCAGAAGGTCGGCGACTACTACGCGAGCTTTCTCGATGAAGCGACCGTGGAGTCGCGCGGCCTGAAGCCACTGAGCGACGAGCTCGCCCGCATCGATGCGCTGAAGACCAAGCAGGATCTTGCGACCTACGTCGGCCGCGCGCAGCGGCTGTTCGTCGCGCAGCCGTTCGCGTACTTCGTCACGGTCGACGAGAAGAATTCGACGCAATACGTCAGCACCGTGACCCAGACCGGCCTCGGCATGCCGGACCGCGACTATTACCTGTCGGACGACGCACGCCTGAAGGGCATCCGCGAGAAATATCAGCCGTACGTGCGCGACCTGCTGGCGCTCGCCGACACGCCGGATCCGGAAGGCGGCGCGAAGAAGATCTACGCGATCGAGTCGCGCATCGCGCAAGCGCACTGGACGCGCGTGCAGAATCGCGACGCCGAGAAGACCTACAACCGCTACGACCGCGCAGCGCTCGCGAAGCTGATGCCGGGCTTCGACTGGGATGCGTTCCTGCGCGGCGCGCAGATCCCGAGCGACAAGGTCGCGGCCGTGATCGTCACGCAGCCGAGCTACTTCGAAGCGCTCGGCAAGCTGTTCGCGGAAGTGCCGATGGCCGACTGGCGCGTCTATTACCGCTACAAGCTGCTGCACACTTATGCGCCGGATCTGCCGGCGAAGTTCGTGCAGCGGCAGTTCGAGTTCAACGACCGCACCGTCTCCGGCATCGAGGAGCTGAAGCCGCGCTGGAAGCGCGGCGTCGATACGATCGAAGGCGCGGTCGGCGACCTGGTCGGCAAGATGTACGTCGAGCGGCACTTCAAGGCGGAGCAGAAACAGCGCATCGACGCGCTCGTCAGCAATCTGATGGCGGCGTTCGATAGCGGCATCGACCAGCTGCAATGGATGACGCCGGACACCAAGCGCCAGGCGCACGAGAAGCTCGCGCTGTTCACCCGCAAGATCGGCTATCCCGACAAGTGGCGCGACTGGTCGAAGCTCGAGGTGCGTCGCGACGACCTGGTCGGCAACGAGATGCGCGCGGCCGCGGTGGTGTTCGAGCGCGGCGTCAACAAGCTCGGCGGGCCGATCGATCGCACCGAGTGGCTGATGACGCCGCAGACGATCAACGCCTACTACAACCCGCCGACCAATGAAGTGGTGTTCCCTGCGGCGATCCTGCAGCCGCCGTTCTTCGACGTGACCGTCGACGATGCGATGAACTACGGCGCGATCGGCGCCGTGATCGGCCACGAGGTCAGTCACGGCTTCGACGACCAGGGTCGCCGCTACGACGGCCACGGCAACCTGCACGACTGGTGGGCGGCGTCGGACAACGAAGAGTTCACCCGCCGCGCGAAGGCGTTCGGCGCGCAGTACGACGCATCGAGCCCACTGCCGGACGCGCACGTCAACGGCGACCTGACGATGGGCGAGAACATCGCCGATCTCGCCGGCGTCGCGATGGCGTATCGCGCGTACCAGCTGTCGCTGCACGGCAAGCCGGCGCCGGTGATCGACGGCTACACCGGCGATCAGCGTTTCTTCATCGGCTGGGCGCAGGGCTGGGCCCGCAAGTACCGCGACGACGAGCTGCGCCGCCGCCTGGTCACGGACCCGCACGCGCCGAGCGAGTACCGCACCAATATCATCGTGTCGAACCTCGACGAGTTTTATCGCGCGTTCGACGTCAAGCCGGGGGACAAGATGTACCGGGCGCCGGCCGACCGCGTGAAAATCTGGTAGTCATCGGAACTCCGACACGTACTCAGGGCTTTCGGCCAATGTGCCCCTTTCGAGGGGCCTGCATTGCCTCGTCTTCGTCTAGTGAAGGGCCCGGTATGTCATTTTTGCGCGCTGCTGTCCTGCTGCTGTTGACTTCTCTCCTGGGTGGCTGCGGCTACAACACGCTGCAGAAGCAGGATGAGCAGGTCACCTCGGCGTGGTCGGAGGTGCTGAACCAGTACCAGCGCCGCGCGGACCTCGTGCCGAACCTCGTGAATACCGTGAAGGGTGCGGTCGCGGCGGAGAAGGACATCCTCGACAGCGTGGTCGAGGCGCGCGCCAAGGCAACTTCGATCCAGGCGACGCCGGAGCTGATCAACGACCCGCAGGCGTTTCAGCAGTGGCAAGCGGCGCAGGGCGAGCTGAGCTCGGCGCTGTCGCGGCTGATGGTCGTCGTCGAGCGCTATCCCGATCTGAAGTCGATCTCCGGCTTCAGCGACCTGCGCGCACAGCTGGAAGGTACCGAGAACAGAATCGCCGTGGCCCGCAAGCGCTACATCGACGCGGTGCAGGCCTACAACGTCACGGTGCGCTCGTTTCCCACGAACCTGACGGCGAAGATGTTCGGTCAGCGGCCGAAGCAGAACTTCACCGTGCAGGACGAAGCTTCGATCTCGAAGCCGCCGCCGGTCGATTTCAACACGCCGGCGGCGCCGCCGGCCGAGCCCAAGCCCGAGTCCCCGGGCTGACGCTGCCTCACGATGCTCGCACGCTGGCTCGCACTGCCGGCACTCTCGCTGCTGCTGTTCGGCTCCGGCGCACTTGCTGAAGTTGCGGTGCCGCCGCTGCAGGCGCCGGTGACGGATCTCACCGGCACGCTGACGCAAGACCAGATCACGCAGCTCGATCAGCAGCTGCGCAATCTGCAGGCGCGCAAGGGCAACTACATGGCGATCCTGCTGGTGCCGACGACGCAGCCCGAGACCATCGAGCAATACTCGATCCGCGTCGTCGAGACCTGGAAGCTGGAGCGTCCGGGCGTGCAGGACGGCCTGCTGATCCTGGTCGCGAAACAGGATCGCGCAGTGCGCATCGAGGTCGGCTATGGCCTGGAGGGCGCGGTGCCCGACGTGCTGGCGAACCGTATCATCGAGCAGGTCATCAGTCCGCGCTTCCGCGCCGGGGATTTTTTCGGCGGCCTGCACGAAGCCCTCGAGCGAATCGGCGCGCTCATCGAGGGCGAGCCGCTGCCGGAGCCTGCACAACGCAGCCCCGGCGCCCAAGGCATCGGCTCTTTTCTACCGCTGCTGTTGATGGTCGTGCTCGTTGGCGGCGGAATCCTGCGACGCATGCTCGGGACGTTCGGAGGTGCGTCTGTCACCGCCGGCATCGCGGCCGCGATCGTGTGGTTCCTGACGAGCACGCTGGCCATCGCGATCGGCGCGGCTGTGATCGCATTCATCGTCGCGCTGTTCAGCGGCGGCGGCGGCGGATGGACCAGTCGTCGTCGAGGCGGCTGGGGCGGCGGGTTCGGCGGCTGGACCGGCGGCGGTTGGGGTGGCGGAGGATGGGGTGGTAGCGGTGGGGGTGGCTGGGGCGGCGGCGGCAGCGGCGGCTTCGGCGGCGGTGGAGCGTCGGGGCGATGGTGAGCAGCACGTGAGCGTCGCGCGCACATTCCGGCACCTGTTCACCACTGGCTGGGGTATGCGCCGCGCGTTCGATGCAGCCACGCTTCAGGCGATCGAGCAGGCGATTTCCGACACGGAGCGCAGTCACGGCGGCGAAATCCGCTTCGCGGTCGAGGCGAGCCACGGCGCGATCGACCTGATGCGCGGCCTGACTCCGCGCCAGCACGCGCTTCATGCGTTCGCACGTCTCGGCATGTGGGACACAGAGGCGAACAACGGTGTCCTCATCTATGTGTCCTGGGCGGACCGTGACGTCGAGATCGTCGCCGATCGCGGCTTCAACGGCCGCGTGACCGAGCAGGACTGGGCGCAGGTATGCAGACACATGGAGCAGGCATTCGCGCGCGGCGCGGCAAAACAAGCCACCGTGGAGGGGATCCACGCCGTCGGCGCGTTGATTGCGCGCCATTTTCCGGCCATCGATCGCGACGAGCTGCCGAACCGGCCGGTGTTGCTGTAGGCGGACAGCCGCCGGATATCCGCGACAGCGCCAAACGGGTAATAATGCCGCCATGAATCCGTCGTCCGCCGTCCGCCCGGCCGCTGTTCTCCTTTCGTTGAGCCTCGCCGGATGTCAGCTGATGCAGCGGCAGCACGAGCCGCCGCCGCCGCCCGCGCCGGTCGCTCCTGCGATCCATGAGCCGGTCGCGACGCATCTGTTCCAGATCGCCCCCGAGGACGAGGTCGTCGGCCAGTTGCAGGTGACCAAGGTGATGGGCGAGGACACGCTCCCCGACATCGCGCGGCGCTTCAATCTCGGCTACGAGGAAATCCAGCGCGCCAATCCGGGCGTCGATCCGTGGGTGCCGGGCGAAGGCCGCGAGATCGTGCTGCCGACGCAGTTCGTGCTGCCGGCCGCGCCGCACGAAGGACTCGTGATCAACCTCGCACAGCTGCGCGTGTTCTATTTCCCGAAGGTCAAGGATGGCGAGCCGCAGACCGTCATCACGCATCCGATCGGCATCGGCAAAGTCGGCTGGCAGACGCCGGAAGGCACGACCAAGGTCACCGGCAAGCGCACGAACCCGACGTGGTTCCCGCCGGCCTCGGTGCGCAAGGAGCACAAGGAAGCGGGCGATCCGCTGCCGTCGAAAGTGCCGCCCGGCCCGGACAATCCGCTGGGCGCGTACATGATGACGCTCGGCTGGCCGAGCTATCTGATCCACGGCACCAACAAGCCGTACGGCGTCGGGCTGCGCTCCAGTCACGGTTGCATGCGCTTCTACCCCGAGGACATCGCGGAGCTGTACAGCAAGATCCCGGTCGGCACGAAAGTGACCGTGGTCAACCAGCCGTTCGTGTTCGGCTGGCACGAGGGCGCTCTGTACGTGCAGGCGTTCCCGGTGATGGAAGACGATCAGCGTGAGCATCCGAAGGCGGCGGACAAGCTGCTGAACGCCGCGATCTCCGACGAGATGTGGCAGAAGGTGAAGTACCACGGCTCCGCGATCGACCTGGAGGTCGTGAACGGCCTGATGGCTCAGCCGCGCGGCATCGCCTTGCCGGTCTCCAGGCCGAAGATGACGCTCGACACTTACATTGCCGCTGCGCGGCACGTCGAGAATCGCGTGCCGCCCGGTGCGAACTGGAACGGCAGCGAAGAGATGTACTACACCGCCGAGGAGTTCGAAGCGGCGCGCGACGGTACGCCCCTGCCGAAGAAGGCCGCGCCGAAGGCGACCAAGAAGACCGCTACCAAGCCGGCCGCAACCGCGACCGCTGTGCCCGCCGGCACCCGCCAGACCGCGCTGTAATCCCGCCGTCATCTCCGCGCCCTACCCTCCGGGCCGACTTCACTCGGCCTGGGAGCGTTCATGCGCATAGTGATGATCTCGGACGTCTATTTTCCGCGGATCAACGGCGTTTCCACTTCCATCCAGACGTTCCGCCGCGGCCTGCACGCCGCCGGCCATGAAACCGTCCTGATCGCGCCGGCATACCCGGCCGGCGCCTCGGACGACGAAGCAGGCATCCTGCGCGTGCCGTCGCGCTACCTGCCGCGCGATCCGGAGGATCGGGCGATGAAGCTGAAGGCGATCCGCGCGCTGCGGCCGCAGCTGGAGCGCCTCGAGCCCGACCTGGTGCACATCCAGACGCCGTTCATCGCTCACTACCAGGGAACCGCACTCGCGCGTGCGCTGCGTGTCCCCGTGATCGAGACCTATCACACGTACTTCGAGGAGTACCTGCATCACTACGTGCCGTTGATGCCGCGTTCCGTCATGCGCTTCGCTGCCCGGCGCTTCACTGTCTCCCAATGCAATGTGCTCGATGCGCTGGTCGTGCCGTCGCGAGCGATGGAGCAGGCGCTGCTCGACTACGGCGTGCGCGCCCCGATGCACATCATTCCGACCGGCATGGAGATGGAGCGCTTCGCCGGCGGCGACGGTGCGCGGCTTCGCGCGCAGCTCGGTATCAAGCCGGGGCAGCCGGTGCTGGTCCACGTCGGGCGCATCGCGCACGAGAAGAACATCGAATTCCTGTTCCGCATGTTCGCGCAGGTGATACGCAGCACGCTGAACGCTGTACTCGTCGTGGCGGGCGAAGGGCCGGCGTTACCCTCGTGCAAGGCGTACGTGCGCACGCTCGGTCTCGAGTCGCACGTGCGCTTCGTCGGTTACCTCTCGCGCGAGCGCGAGCTGCTCGACTGCTACCGCGCCGGCGACCTGTTCGTGTTCTCCTCGAAGACCGAGACGCAGGGCCTGGTGCTGCTCGAGTCGATGGCGCTGGGGGTGCCGGTCGTGTCGACGGCGCACATGGGCACGGCCGACATCGTCAATCCGCAGCGCGGCGCGCACGCTGCTCCCGACGACGAGGCGCAATTCGCCAGCATCGTGGTGCGGCTGCTCGACGACCCGGTGCGCCGCGCCGCGATGTCGGCAGAGGCGCGCGCCTACGCAGCAACCTGGTCCGCCGCCGCCATGGCCGACCGGCTGGCCAGCCTGTACGCGGCCGTCGTCGACCACGCTGCGAGGAACTCGCCCGTCTCGCAACCCGTATAGGATAAAGTGATGGCGTGATGAAGGTGATGACGTGATGAACATCACCCATCACGCCATCACCCCCATCACCTCCTTCGAGGTTTCCATGCGTTGGGAAGGGCGGCGCCAAAGCCAGAACATCGAAGATCGCCGCGGCATGCGCTTCGGCCGGGCCGGCGGCATCGGGCTGGGAACGATCGTGCTGGCGCTGGTCGCCGCCTACTTCGGCATCGATCCGCGGGTCGTCCTGCAGGGCACCCAACCGGTCGAGCAGCAGGGCGAGCCCGGCAACTACCAGGAAACGCCCGAAGAAGCGCAGCAGCGCAAGTTCGTTGCCTTCGTGCTCGCCGATACCGAGGACGCCTGGACCCAGCTGTTTGCTGCAGCCGGACGCACCTACGAGAAGCCCACGCTCGTGCTGTTCTCGGGCGCCGTGCAGTCGGCTTGCGGGTTCGCGCAGGCCGCCGTGGGGCCGTTCTACTGCCCCGCCGATCACCAGTTGTACATCGACCTGTCCTTCTACGACGAGCTGCAGAGCCGCTTCGGCGCGCCCGGCGACTTCGCGCAGGCGTACGTGGTGGCGCACGAGGTCGGGCACCACGTGCAGACGCTGTTGGGCATCGCCGAACGGGTCAGCGCGCAGCGCCAGAGCGCAGGCAAAGTCGAGGACAACGCGCTATCGGTGCGCATGGAGTTGCAGGCGGACTGCTTCGCCGGCATCTGGGCGCACAACGCGGACCGCTCGCGCCAGGTGCTCGAAGCGGGCGATGTCGAAGAAGGTTTGAACGCCGCCGCCGCCATCGGCGACGATCGCTTGCAGAAACAGTCGCAGGGCTACGTCTCGCCGGAATCGTTCACGCACGGCAGCTCAGAGCAACGCGTGCGCTGGTTCAAGCGCGGCTTCGAGAGCGGCACGATCGAAGCGTGCGACACGTTTGGAACCAGAAGTCCGTGATGGACGTGATGAGGGTGATGAACGTGATGACCTCATCACCTCCATCACCTTGCCTTCACATGTAAGCTGCGCCGACACCTCCCCATCACTCGCATGGCGTGTGCTAAGTTACGCGCCAACAAAAACAGGGGAGGCCAGGTGCCCGAGCGTCCGCTCGAAGGTATCCAGATCACCGAAACGCCCGGCGCGGAGCAACCGATCGCACGTGCGAGCGCGCAGCTGACGGCCTTCGTCGGGCGCACGCTGCGCGGCCCCGTCGACCGTCCCGTCATCGTCCACAGTTTCGCGGATTTTCAGCAGGAGTTCGGCGGCTTGTGGCAGCCGAGCCCGCTCTCCTACGCCGTCGAGCACTTCTTCGAGCAGGGCGGGCGCCAGGCCGTCATCGTGCGGGTCGCGAATGCCGCGGCCCCGGTCACGCTGTCGCTGCGTTGCGGCCGCGAGTTCCTGCAGCTGGAAGCTCGTGCGCCCGGCACGCGCGAATTCCTGCGCGCCTCGATCGACTACGATCACCTCGACGCCGAAGACGAGCAGCGCTTCAACCTGGTCGTGCAGCGCGTGCGCTCCCCGGGCTCCGAGCGCATCGAGTCGCAGGAGACGTTCCGCGCGCTGTCGATCGATCCCGCGTCGCCGCGCTTCGTCGGCTTCGCATTGCTCGAATCGCATCTGGCTCGCGTGCGCGGCGCCGTGCCGGCAGTGCGGCCCGACCGCACGCTGATGCCGGGCACGAACCTGCCGGTCGGCTACGTGAGCTCGAATCCGGACGGCGACGACGGCCGACCGATCAGCGACTACGACGTGATCGGCTCGGCGGCGCGGCGTTCCGGCCTGTTCGCGCTCGAAGACGTCGATGAGCTCGCCTTCTTATATATCCCGCCGCTGTCGCGCACCGTGGACATCGGGGTCAGCACGGTGCTGGTCGCGGCGAAGTTCTGCCGCCAGCGCCGCGCGATGTTGATCGTCGACCCGCCGGCCGCCTGGGACAGCGCCGCGGAAGCCGTGCGCGGCCTCAAGCGCCTGAACTTTCATAGCGATCATGCGCTGATGTTCTTCCCGCGCATCGCCGCGACCGACCGGCTGCGCGGCCGCATCGAGACCTTCGGCAACGGCGGCGCCGTCGCCGGCCTGTTGTCGCGCACCGGCGAGGCGGTTTCGGCCGCAATTGCTGCAAAGGATCCGGAGCCGCTGCTCCGCGCCGGCGCGCGCCTGTCCCGCGACGTGCAACCGGCCGATCGCTGGTCGCTCGCGGCGCATGGCGTGAACGTGCTGCAGGCGGTACGCAGCGCGGATCGCGAGCGTCCGCCGCTGCGAACCCTGGCGTGCGGCGCGAGTGCGTCATCGGACTGGTCGTATCTTTCGCAGCGCCGGTTCGCGCTGTTCGTGATCAACTCGATCGAGCGCGGCACGCGCTGGTGCGTACTGCGCCCCGGCGATCCGACCGTCTGGAGCGGCGTCGCAGCTCAGGTGCGGCGTTTCCTGGGCGAGCTGCAGAGCGCTGGCGCCTTCGCGGCGGTGCCGCCCGAGCAGGCGTTCTCGGTGATCTGCGACGAGCGCATCAACGAAGCGAGCGAGCCGCACATCGTGAACATCCTGGTGCAGTTCACGGCGACGCATGCCGGCGAATACCACAGCTTCATGGTCTCGCACTCCGTGAACGGCGCCACGGTGCGGCCGGTCGTGGTGAACCGCCTGGAAGCCTCGTTACTCGTCGCTGCGGAGTTGGAGCAGGAAATCACGATCCGGATCGATCCCCGCGACGGCTCGCTGCTCGCGGAGAGGCTGTAGGCTGTAGGCCGTAGAGTGTAGCCAGAGTGAAGAGCGTCTTCTCTCCTTCTGGCTACAGCCTACAGCCCACAGCCTACAGCCTTCTCCACAACACCTCTTGCCCGTTCTCGTGTCGCGCCAGTACACGTGCAACGACGAACAATAGGTCCGACAGCCGGTTCAGATAGCGCATCACTTCTGGCGCCACGGTCTCGCTTTGCGCCAGCGCCCAGGTGGAGCGCTCGGCGCGCCGCGTGACCGCGCGCGCGACGTGACATGCGGCCGCGGCCGGTCCGCCGCCGGGCAGGATGAACTCCTTGAGCATCGGCAGCGGCTCGTTGAAGCGATCGAGACATTGCTCGAGCTGCTCGACGTGACTGTCGAGGATCGCGCGGTAGCCGGGCACCGCCAGCTCGCCGCCTAGATCGAACAGCTCGTGCTGGATCTTCGTGAGCGCTTCGATCACCGCCGGCGGCAGGCCGGGCACTGCGAGCACGACGCCGAGCGCGCTGTTGGCCTCATCCACCGTCCCATAGGCCTCGATACGCGCGTGCGTCTTCGGCACGCGCGAGCCGTCGCCCAGGCCGGTGGTGCCGTCGTCGCCGGTGCGGGTGTAGATCTTGCTGAGGCGGTGGCCCATGAGTGCTCCTGGATACTGCTGGCAGCTACGTTGCACCGCTCAGACGGCGGAGGCAAGCCGCAGCAGTCGCTCGATGTCGAGCGCGGCTTCGAGCGCGGCCGCGATCTCGTCGAGCGCGCGGTCGACTCGCTGCGCATGATCTTCACCGTTACTGCGAGCGCCCAGCACCGCGAGGTAGGCCTTGCGAAAGGCGCCTGCGGCAAAGAGGCCGTGGACGTGGCAGCCGGCGATCCGGCCGTCCGCCGACACTGCGCCGTCGGGCGTGCCGTCATCGAAGCGGATCATCGGCCGCGATGTTGCCGGACCGTCCGTCGCGCCTAGATGCATCTCGTAGCCCGCGATCCGCGCGCCGCTTGCGAGCTCGACGCCGCTTACCGCGCGCAGTGTCTTGTGCGCTGTCATCGTCGAGCGAATGTCGAGCAGGTCGAGCCCGGGACACGACGCACGCGGCCCTTCGATCTGCTGCGGATCCTCGACGATCTTGCCGAGCATCTGGTATCCGGCGCAGATGCCGAGCACACGGCCGCCGCGGCGTACGTGCGCCTGCAGATCGATGTGCCAACCCTGCGCGCGCAGAAACTCCAGATCCGCGATCGTCGCTTTGCTGCCCGGAAGAACGATGAGCTGAGCATCGAGCGGCAGCGGCGTACCCGGCGCGACGAACTCGAGCTGTACGTC
>DATBKP010000021.1:0-70046 GCA_036555785.1 Steroidobacteraceae bacterium | reverse complement strand
CGCAGCGGGTCGAAGTCGTCGAAGTTCGCGATGTGCGGCAGGTGCGGAATCGCGATGCGGAAGCCTCGACCCGTGAGGGGGCGGTGCTCCAGCTGCATCGCATCCTCCGCCGGCAGCGCTCCCGCCGCATGCAGCCACGGCACTACGCCGAGCGCAGGCCAGCCCGTGCGCGCTGCGATTGTTTCGATGCCCGCGCCGAACAGCCGCGCGTCGCCGCGAAACTTGTTGACGATGAAGCCGCGAACGCGCTCGCGATCCGCGGCGTCGAGCACGGCGTGCGCGCCGACCAGTGCAGCGATCACGTGACCGCGATCGATGTCGCCGACCAGCACGACCGGCACACCGGCCGCGTGCGCAAAGCCCATGTTCGCGATGTCGTGCGCGCGCAGGTTCGTCTCCGCCGGGCTGCCCGCGCCTTCGACGATCACGACATCGGCCTCGCGTTGCAGTCTGCGAAAGCTGTCGAGCGCCACCTGCAGCAGCTCGCTGCGATCTCGTGCGAATGCACCCGCCTGCTGCGTCTCGATGCGCCGTCCGCGCACTATGAGTTGCGCTGCCATGTCGGATTGCGGTTTGAGCAGCACCGGATTCATGTGCACTGTCGGCGGCGTGCGGCACGCCAACGCCTGCAGCGCCGTGGAACGGCCGATCTCGCCGCCGCCCGCGGTGACTGCGGCGTTGTTCGACATGTTCTGCGGTTTGAACGGTCGCACGACGTTGCCGCGGTTCGCGAGCAAGCGGCACAGCCCCGCGACCAGCAGCGACTTGCCGACGTCGGAGCCGCACCCCTGGATCATCAACGCGGCCACAACACCACTCCGACTGCGAGCACCAGCGCGAGTGCCCAGAGCAACGCGCACGACTCGAGGTAGATCTGTAGTGCCCGGCTGAGATCGGCGGCATCCGGAGCACGACCATCACCGAACGTCGGTCGCTCGTGCAGGACGCCGTCATAAGTCGCGGCGCCGCCCAATTGCACGCGCAGCGCGCCCGCCATCGCCGCTTCGGGCCAACCGGCGTTCGGCGATGCATGCAAGCGCGCATCGCGCAGCATTACACGCCACCCGCCGCCGCCCGCGATCACGACCAACAGGCCGGCGAGTCGTGCGGGAAGCAGGTTGGCGACATCGTCGGCGCGCGCGGCGGCCCAGCCGAACATGCGCCAGCGCGGCTCGCGATGACCGATGAGACTGTCTGCAGTGTTCAGCGCCTTGTACGCGAACAATCCGGGCAGGCCGCCGACTGCGAGCCAGAACGCCGGCGCCACGATGCCGTCGTTGAAACTCTCCGCGAGGCTTTCGATTGCAGCCGCGGCGACGCCGGACGAGGTGAGCTCAGTCGTGTCGCGGCCGACAATCCTGGCAACGGCCGTGCGCGCTGCGGTCAGATCGTTCCGCGCCAGTGGCTGCATCACGTCGCGTACATGCGTGTAGAGGCTTCGCTGGGCGAGGCCCGCAGTCGCGATCACCACCAGCAGGATCGCGCCGAACGGCAGCTCCCGCGCACCCGCCTGGATCGCGTATCCCACCGCTGCTGCGCCGCCAGCGACGATGAGAGTGGCGACGATGCCGAGCATTCGCCGGACTGCGTCGCTGCGCGCCGGATCGTTCCAGCGACGTTCCAGTATCTCGATGAATCTGCCGATCCAGACAACAGGGTGCGAGATGCGTGCGTACAGCGCCTGCGGATAGCCGCAGCACGCTTCGGCGGCGAGTACGGCCGCCGGCAGCCAGGCTTCAACCGACATGCCGGCCATGGATCGCGATCAGCGGCGTGCTGCGTTCGCGCACCGCCAGCCACTGCGCTTCGATCCCGTACACCTCGCGCAATGTTGCCGGCGTCAACGCCGCTTCGGGCGTGTCGTCCGCGACGAGCCGTCCGCGATGAAGCACGACGACCCGATCGGCGATGCGCGCGGCGAGCGCGAGGTCGTGGATCGTCAGCACGACGCCGCACCCGCGGGATGCAAGCGAGCGCAGCAGGTCCGCGGCTTCGAACTGGTGCGCGGGGTCGAGACCAGCGAACGGCTCGTCGGCGAGGATCCAGCCGGATTCGCCTGCCAGCACGCGAGCGAGCAACACGCGGGCACGTTCGCCGCCCGAAAGCGTAGTGACGACTCGGTGCGACCACTGCGCCGTGTGCGTCACCTGCAGCGCTCGCTGCACGGCCGCTTCGTTGTCCGCGTCGCTGGCGATCCGGCGAAATGGAATGCGGCCCAGCGCCACGAGCGTTGCGACGTCGACGGGCCAGGACACTTCCGGGATCTGCGGCAGGAACGCGATGCGTCGCGCACGTTCGTCGGCGGCCAATGTTGCAAGCGGCACGCCGTCGAGATCGACGCTGCCGTGCGACGGCGCCAGCAGCCCGGCCATGCAGCCGAGCAGCGTGGATTTGCCGGCGCCATTGGGGCCGAGCACCGCTGTGACCTTGCCCGACGTGAACGTCACGCTGATGGACTCGAGGATTGCGCGACGGCTGCGCTCGACAGTCAGGGCCGCGATGCTCAGACGCGAATCGGGCTTCATGTGACCTGCCTGCGCATGGAATACAGCAATGCGAAGAAGAACGGCGCGCCGATCAGCGACATGACGACGCCGAGCTGGACTTCCGAGCCGCCGGGCAGCAGGCGCACCGCGACGTCGCCTGCGAGCAGCAGCGCCGCGCCACCGATCGCGCTCGGGATGAGCAACGCGGCCGGTCGCGCGCCGACGAGCGGCCGCAACAGGTGCGGCACGACCAGGCCGACGAAGCCGATGATCCCGGAGACCGCGACGCTCGCGCCGACGACCAGCCCGACGCCGCCGGCCAGCAGCCATTGCGCACGACCGAGATCGATGCCGAGCGAGCGCGCGCCGATCTCGCCGAGCGTCAGTGCATCGAGCGCGCGCCGGCTGCTCAGGATCAACGCCGCACCGACTGCGATCAGCGGCGTCGAGAGGGCCAGATCGTCGAGACTGCGATCCGCGAGCGCGCCGAGCAGCCAGCGCACGATCTCGCCGGCGGTCCACGGACTCGGCGAGAGCGACAACACCAGGGCAATTCCCGCGACGGCGATTGCGCTCAGGATGACACCCGACAGCACCAGCGTGAGCGCGCTCGCGCTGAGACCGGCGAGCAGAAACAACGCCAGCATGCCGACCATCGCGCCCGCGACGCCGCTCAACGGCAGGATCAGCGGATGCAGATCGGCAGCACCGAGGAAAATGCTCAGCACTGCGCCGAAGGCAGCCATCGAGGAAACGCCGAGGGTGCCGGGATCGGCGAGCGGGTTGCGCAGATAGCCCTGCAGCGCGGCGCCGGCGAGGCCGAGTGCCGCGCCGATGACGACGCCGAGCAGGGCGCGCGGCAGTCGCAGCTCGAGCAGGATCGTGCGGCCGATTGCATCCTGGTCGAGCCACACATTCCAGCCCAGCACGATGCGTCCGACCGCGATCGAGGCGACAGCGAGCAGCACGACGAGTGCGAGGAGCGCCGGCAGAATCCAACGTCGCGTGCTCATCGGAGAGCGTCGCGCGCGGCGGCGAGCGCAGCGGCTTCCTCGACGATCGTCGGCCCGGAGCAGTACATGAAGCGCGCCGGGAAGGCGCGGCGTGTCGAAGGCAACTGGCGCAGCGCGCGGTGCTGGAGCAGACGGCCGGCTTGAGTTCCCTCCGTGCCCGGCATTTCGCCGACGAGCAGCAGATCCGGCGGCTGTGCGACGATCAGCTCGAGCGGCAACGGCATGTGGGTGAGGATGCCGTAGCGCGCAGCCACGTTGTCGAAACCGACGATGTGCATCAGCTCGTTCGTCACTGTGTGTGAGCCGGCGGTCAGGCCGCCGGTTTCGTATACCGCGGCTGTCAACCGCGGCGCGCCTGGCGGCAGTCGCGCTGCGTCGATCGCATGCTCGATCCGACCGACCAGCGCTTCACCCTCCGCGGCGCTGCCGACCAACGCTGCGATCCGGCGGATCTGCGCGATGCTGTCTGCGACCGAGAACGCGACATCGAACAGCTCATAGCGAATACCCACGCGTCGCAGCGCGTTGCGCGTCGGGATTGCGGAATGCCGGCTGGCGAGCACGAGATCGGGTCGCAACGCCACGATCTCTTCGGCCGTCTCGTAGGTGATCGGCAGATGCGCCGCACGCGCCGCGATCGGCGAACGCAGCGGGTCGCGCGAGTAGTGGCTCACCGCGGCGATCCGTTGTTCCGGTACGAGCTCTACCAGGATCGCGTCGAGGCATGGATTCAGCGAAACGATGCGCGCAGGAGGAGGGTGCTGCGTTTCATCCGCTCGCGCGTGCGCGCCGACTGCGAGCACGAGCAGCGTGAAGGCGAGTTGCGGCAGATGCGGATTCAAAACTCGACTCCGCGCTGCGCCTTGTAGCCGGCCTGGTACGGGTGCTTCGGCGAGCTCACTTCGGTCACGAGGTCGGCGATGTCCAGCAGTCGCGCCGGCGCATCGCGTCCGGTGATGCACACGTGCTTGTCGCGCGGGCGCTGTGCGAGGAATGCCACCACTTCCGCGACGTCGAGATACTCGTCGCGGAGCGCGATGTTCAGCTCATCGAGCAGCACGAAGTCGAACTGCGGATCGAGAATCATCGCGCAGCCGCGTTGCCACGCCTGGCGTGCCGCAGCGATGTCGCGCTGCCGGTCCTGCACGTCCCAGGTGAACCCTTCGCCCATCACCTCGAACGTCACCGCGTCCGGGAAGCGGCGGAAGAAATGCTTCTCGCCGGTCTGCCACTTGCCCTTGATGAACTGCACGATGCCGACGCGCATGTCCCAGCCGAGCGCGCGCGCCACCATGCCGAACGCACTCGACGATTTGCCTTTGCCCGCGCCGGTGAGCACGAGCAGCAGGCCGCCGCGCAGCTTCTTCGTCGCGCGCTCGGCACGCCGCTGCCCCTGCAGGATCTGCATCGCCTGCGCGTGTTGCAGGTCGCGCTCGGATTCGCTCATGTGTTGGTACCCAGCGCGGCGGCAAGCCTGCGCCATTGATCGCGTCCGCGCGGCAGGCCGAAGCGCAACAGGCTCGGGTCGAAGTCGAACGGCCGAACGAGGATTCCCGCAGCGAGCAGACGCGCGAAACGCTCATGCGCATCGCTCGCGCGCGCCAGACGAAACAGCGAAGTGCCGCCCATGAGCTCGACGCCGCTGCGTTCCAGCAGGCGGTCGAGGCGCTGCGCCGAGCGGTGCAGGGTCACGCACTCGCGTTCTGCCCACGGTTGGTCTGCGTACGCTGCGAGGCCAGCTGCGAGCGCGTCGCTCGACACGGGCCAATCGCCGATGAGGCCGCGCAGCGAGGCGGCGAGCGGCTGCGGCGCGATGACGAATCCGAGGCGCAAGCCTGCGAGGCCGAAGAACTTGCCGAACGAACGCAGCACGACGAGCCGCGGCGCTACTGCTGCGCCGGCCTCCGCTGCGACGCTGACTTGCGGCACCACGTCTGCAAATGCTTCGTCGACGATCAGCATGCCGCCGTGCTGGCTGAGCGTGTCGTGCAGAGCGAGCAGCTGCGCACGCTCGACGATGCGACCGTCGGGATTGTTGGGATTGACGATCGTGAGGCAGACCGCTCGCTGCGCGTGCGCCGGCAGTTCGTCGTGGACGATCGTCTGGGTCAATGCGCCAGAGCCCGTCCATGCATCTGCATGCGACGAATAGGTCGGCCCGACGACTACCGCTGCGCGCGGACTTACGATCTGCGGCAGGAGTCGCAGCGCGCACTCGCTGCCCGCGGTCGCAACCACGCGCGCTGGATCGTCCACGCCGAACGCCGCCGCCGCGAGCGCTTCGAGGCGCGCCAGCTCAGCGGTTTCCGGCAGCCGATTGCGTGCCCGGTGCGAAGCGCGCGGCGCGGGATAGGAACGTGGATTGATCCCGGTCGAGAGGTCCAGCCACGGCTGGGCGATCTCGGGAAATAACGAACGCGCAATGGCGAGTCGCCCGCCGTGCCGGGCGAAGCGGCCCGCTGCGATCTGCCCGTTGCCGTCCATGGCTCAGAAGCTCTGGCGCACTCCCAGGAACAGCCCGCGACCGGGCGTGCCGTAACGCGCGATCGTTTCGTAGTCCTCGTCGAACGCATTTTCGAGTCGGCCGTACAGCTCGAGATCGTCGCGCAGACCGAATGCGGCGCGCAGATCGACCACGGTGTAGCCGTCATTGACGACGGTATTGGCGGCGTCGTCGAAGCTGCGGCTCGCGTGAGTCACGGCGACGGTGGTCGTGAGGCCGAACGCCCACTGGTACGTCAGCTCGCCGTTCAGCGTCTGACCGGGCCGGCGCGGCAGCTCGAGACCGAAGTTCTCGCCGCCGCGATTGGTCGTGTCCATGTCGGTGTAGTTCGCGTCGAAGCGCAGCCGCTCGCCGAGCCGCGCGACCAGGCCGAGCTCGATCCCGTCCGCCTCGGTCTTCTGTACGTTGTCGTAGAAGCCGAAGGGCCGCGTGGCACAGCGCGGATCCGCGGCCGGGAAGCACGAGACGAAGTCGATCATGTCGCGCGTGTTGCGGCCGAAGTAGGTTGCCGACAGCACCAGCGCATCGTTCATGAGGTGCTGCTCGATACCTGCATCCCACGCGTCCGCGCGCTCCGGTGTCAGGTCTTCGTTGCCGAACTCGCTGAACAGCTGAAACAGCGTCGGCGCTTTGAAGCCTTCGCCGTACGTTGCGCGCACGATGGTCGTCGGCGTCGCGGACCACGCGAGCGTCGCGCGGCCGGTGGTCTCGTTGCCGAACGTGTCGTGGTCGTCGTAGCGCAGGCCGCCGGTCAGCGTCAGCGTCTCGATCGGCGAAACCGCGAGTTGCGCGTAGATGCTGTCGAGCTGTGCGTCGTGCTTGAGCGGCACCGGATTCGGATCGAACACGCTCGGCGAGCGCGTGTCGAGCTCGGAGCGCTCGGATTCCAGCCCGAACACGCCGCCGATCCGGTCGGTGAGCGTCACGGTGCCCTGGTACTCCCAGCGCTTGTTGCTGCCGCTCGCGTCGAACGTCGTGCGCACCGGCGAATCCGGATCGAAGTTCTCGCGATCCGTGTCGGTGTATGCGAAACCGAAGCGGTTCTGCAGCTTGCCGTCGAAGGTCGTGGCATTGACGCCGGTGTACGCGACGAGCTCGTCCGTGTCGCCGTACTCACGCGTGTCGGTGAGCTCGAAGTTCGGCGGGGGAAAACCGTCGAAATCGGTGCGGCCGCTGCTGTAGGTGGTGCGCAGCTCGGCCGAGACGGTATCGGTGAGCCGCCACACTCCGCGCACGTTGGCGCCGGCATTGCGATAGCCGTCTTTCTCGCGACCGCCGCGCTCGTCGTTCAGTGCGGAGACACCGTCGGTCGTGAGGTACTGGCCCGCGACGCGCCAGGCGAAACGCTCGCCGCCCGCTTCGAGGCGCGCCTGGACCGTCGCCGAGCCACGCTCGCCGCCTTCCGCCGAGTACGCGGCGAGCAGCGGTCCCTCGGGAAGCGTCGTCACGACGTTGATGACGCCGCCGATCGCCTGGCTGCCCCACAACGTGGACTGCGGCCCGCGCAGCACTTCGATGCGCATGTAGTCGCCGGTCAGCAGGTTGCCGAAATCGAAACCGCCGCCGGCGGACGAGGGATCGTTCAGCTTGACGCCGTCGATCAGCACGACGGTCTGATCGGACTCCGCGCCGCGGATGCGCAGCTGCGTCGTCGTGCCGAGTCCGCCGTTGCGCGTCACGGTGATGCCCGGCGTGGTCGCGAGCAGGTCCGAGACCGCCAGCTTCTGGCTGGCGCGAACCTGTTCGGGCTCGATCAGCGTGACCGAGTCGCCGACGCGCGCGAGCGGTTGCTCTTCGCGGTTCGCCGTGACGACGACGCGCTCGAGCTGATCGCCGCCGCTCGCCGCATCGGCGAGGGCAGCGCCCGCGGGCGCAATCAGGCATGACAACAGGAAGGGAATGGAACGCGATGCAGTGGATGCAGCGGGTGCAACGACCATGGCGAAAGCTCCGGAAAAACTGCCTACCCCCGGCCATCGCTGACCGGGACCAGTCGTCGCTCGGGAACTCCCGCTCGTTCAGCACACCCCGGCTGAGCGATGGACGACGGCGGCAAGCAGGTCTCCTGGCTCGTGGCTTGGAGTCCGCCGCGTCACCTTCCCGGGGCCGGCAGTTGCTGCCAGCTCCAGTGGTCTCGACGCGCGGCGCACCACTTACAGTTGCGGGGGCAGCCCGGGCTTCACACCCGAGTTCCCGTTTGAATCCCACAGGGGGAACTTGTCGCGCGCGGCGAGGATGAGCCGAAGGCCCCCTACCGTCAAGTGGCGGCCAGCAGCGCGACGTAGAAGCCGGTTTCAGTGATCTGTTGAGCCGCGCCCAGCGTGTCGCCCGTATAGCCGCCGATCCGTTGCACGCACCAGCGGACCAGCAAGCCGAGCAGCGCCAGCGCAACGACCATGGCGACGAGCGCAGCCCGGCCGGACAACACGAGTGCAGGCAGTCCGAACAGTGCGGCGATCAGCACATCGACGATCCGCACGCGTCTGACGACCGGCGCGGCGCGCGATCTTGTGGCGCTGCCGACGTAGCGACCCGTGAAACTGAAGAGCACGGCGCAGAACCGCGAGAAGGCATGTGCGCCGACGAGCGCAGCCATCGCTGTCCAGACGGGCATCAGACTCAATGCGGAAATCTTCAACAGCAGGATGAGGACCAGCGCGAGCGCGCCGAACACGCCGATGCGCGGATCCTTCATGATTTCGAGCGCGCGCTCGCGCGTAGCGCCGCCGCCTAGTCCGTCGCAGGTGTCGGCGAGCCCGTCCTCGTGAATCGCGCCGGTCATCAGCATGGTTACGACTGTCGAGAGAATCGCCGGCAGCGGTGCCGGCAGCGCTTGCGCTGCCAGCCACAAGGTCGCTGCGCCGCTCGCGCCTACTATGAGGCCAATGGCCGGAAAGTAGCGCACCGCGCCTGCCAGCTGCTCCTGCGCATGACCGACCCACGCAGGCACGCGAATGCGCGTGAAGTACTGCACGGCCGTGAGCAGCAGGCGGATCTCGGCCATCACGCCTCGCGATTGGCGACGCCGGCGGATTCGAAGCTCGCCATTTCCGTCATGAGCCGCGCAGCAGAGTCGATCAGCGGCCACGCGAGCGCGGCGCCCGAGCCTTCGCCGAGACGCAGTCCCAGGTCGAGCAGCGGTCGTGCCTGCAGGTGTTCGAGCAGCTTGCGATGGCCGATTTCCGCGGAGCAGTGACTGAAGATGCAATGGGCGCGAACGCGTGCGTCCATTTCGGTCGCGAGCAGCGCAGCGACGCTCACGGCGAAGCCGTCGACGACCACGATGCAGCGATGTCGCGCGACTTCCAGCATCGCGCCGGTGAGCATCGCGAGCTCGAAGCCGCCGAATTCGACCAACGTCTCGAACGGCGACAAGACTTGCGGACAGCGCGCCGAAGATTCCTCCAGCAGCTGCCGCTTGCGTTGCAGCGCTGCATCGTCGAGCCCGGTGCCGCGTCCCACGCAGTCGCCGAGCGGCCAGCCGGTGCGACGATGCAACAGCAACGCGGCGCACGCCGTGTTGCCGATGCCCATCTCGCCGAGCAGCAGTGCGTTGGAGCCGCGAGCGATCGCGTCGGTCGCAAAGGTGCGGCCGGTTTCGATCGCGCGCGTGCATTGCTCCGGGCTCATCGCGGACTCGAGGCGGAAGTTGCGCGTGCCCGGCGCTATCCAGCTCGGCGGCTGCGCCTTGCGCGTCGCGGTCGCGATCACGCCCGCATCGACGACCGTGAGATCGAGACCGTGCTGATTGGCTAGTACGTTGATTGCGGCGCCGTCGTTGCGATAGTTCTCGAGCATCTGCGCCGTGACCGCTTGCGGATAGGCGCTGACGGAATCCGCAGCAATGCCATGATCGGCGGCGAATACGAACAAGGCGGGCGCGCGCAGTACCGGCGTTTCGGTTTGCAGGACCGAGCCGAGTTGCAGCGCGAGGGCTTCGAGCGCGCCGAGCGAGCCCTGCGGCTTGGTGCGCGTGTCGAGCCGGCGCTGCAGAGTCTGAGTGGTTATCATGGCCGTCATGAAAGGCGTCCCGATGAATCCGGATCGCGTGAGCGGGCGCACATGATGCCTGAACGCCATCTCATTCTGGGCGGCGCGCGTTCGGGCAAGACAAATCATGCGATTACGCTCGCGACTAAGCTCGCCGCGACCCGCGAGCTGCCGGTCGTCTACGTCGCGACCGCGCAGGCGCTCGACGACGAGATGCGACATCGGATCGAGCGCCATCGCGTCCAGCGGCCGCAATCGTGGCGGACGATTGAAGCACCGCTCGAGCTGGCCGCAGCACTGCGCGCGCAGCCGCCGGCGATACTCGTCGTCGACTGCTTGACGCTGTGGCTCTCGAATGCGCTGCTGCCCGACTTCGACGAAGTGCAGCCGAGCGCGCCGTTGCGGCGCTGGGAGCAGGAGCGCGCCGCGTTGTCGAACTGGCTGGCGGAATATCGAGGCGCGGCGCTGCTGGTTTCGAACGAGGTCGGGTCCGGGATCGTGCCGGCGTCGGCGCTGGCGCGGCGCTTTCAGGACGAGCAAGGCCGTCTCAATCAGGAAATCGCGATGCTGTGCGAGCGCGTGACGCTGGTCGTCGCCGGGATTGCGATGCCGATCAAGGCTCACTAGAGTCCGCACGTGGCCCATTCAGAATTTCTCGCAACCGCGCTCGACGCCGCCCGCGCCGGGGCCGAAGTAATCCAGCGCTACTACCAGCGCAATGTGCAAGTCACGCTCAAGGCCGACAAGTCGCCGGTCACGCAGGCAGACGTCGAGACCGAGCAGACGATCCGCGGCATCCTCGGCGAGCGCTTTCCCGCTCATGGTTTCTACGGCGAGGAAACCGGGCACAGCGCGCTCGACGCCGAGTATCTGTGGCTGGTGGATCCGATCGACGGCACCAAGGCCTTCGTGCGCGAGTATCCGTTCTTCTCGACGCAGATCGCGCTCATGCATCGCGGCCGGCTGATCGTCGGCGTCTCGTCAGCGCCGGTGTACGGCGAGCTCGCGTATGGGGAGATCGGGCGCGGCGCGTGGCTCAACGATCGGCCGATCAAGGTGAGCGACGTCGCGTCGATCGAAGCGGGCGCGATCTCGACCGGGAATCTCAAGACGCTCGCGAGCGGTCCGCGCTGGGCAGCGTTCGGCAAGCTCGTGACGCGCGCGCAGCGCATCCGGGGCTACGGCGACTTCCTGCACTATCACCTGCTCGCGTCCGGCAAGATCGACGTCGTCATCGAATCCGACGTGAATATTCTCGACATCGCCGCGCTCGCGGTCATCGTCGAAGCGGCCGGCGGAAAGTTCACGGATCTCGAAGGTCGCGCGCCGGGTCTGCAGACGAGCTCCGTGCTCGCGAGCAACGGCAAGCTGCACGAGGCAGTGCTGCAGGCGCTCTAACCCGCGACGAATGTCCTGCCGCCGGCCCACGTGATCTCGCGCACGGCGACGCCATAGAGCTTCGTCATCGTTTGCGGCGTGAGCACTTCGGCAGTCGGTCCGCTCAGCCATTCGCCGTTGCCAAACAGCAGCACTGCGTGATCGGAGAAACGCGCCGCGAGCCCCGCGTCGTGCAAGCTCATCACAACTGTCCTGCCCGCGTGCGCTTTCGCGCGCAGCAGCTGCAACACGTCCAGCTGATGATGCGGATCGAGATGGTTGATCGGCTCGTCGAGCAGGAACACATCGGGATCCTGCGCGAGCAGCATGGCGAGCGCGACGCGGCGGCGCTCGCCGCCCGACAGCGTGCCGATGTCGCGCTCCGCGAGCTCGGCGACTGCGACCGATGCGAGCGCCGCGCGGGCGATTTCGCGATCGGCATCGCTCTCCCAGCGCCAGAAGTCGATGTGCGGATGACGGCCGACCAGGACGCTGTCGAGCACGGACGAAGGAAACGGATCTTCAGTCGTCTGGGTGAGCAGGCCGAGCTTGCGTGCGAGGGCGCGTCGCGGCCAGCTCGCGAGTAATTCGCCATCGAGCGTGACTGTACCGTGCGCCGGTGCGCGCAATCCTGCTAGCGTGTGCAGCGTCATCGTCTTGCCTGCACCGTTGCGACCGAGAATCGCCGTGACGCTGCCGCGGCAGATCGCCAGCTCGAGCTCGCGCACCAGGGCACGTCCGGCAACTCTTACGGTCAGGCGCGTGCACGCCAGGCTGCTCGTCGGGATCTTCGGCAACGCGCTCATCGCTTGCTCCAGCCGATCTCGAGCGCAGTCCGCGGGCCGATGATGACCTGTCGCAAGGACTCCGGCGTGGTCGACTCCGAGCCCGAGATCGGCACGCGCCCGCCCATCAGCTCGGCGAACGCTTGCGGATACAACGGCTCGCGGTTGGGCTCCGCGTAGCCGTCCGGCTGCAGCGGCTGATTCGTTCGCAGATCGTATTTGTCGGTTGCGCCGAGCGTGTGCAGCAGCTCGTGCGCGATCACGGTGTCGTTCGAGCCCTGCATCGCCCGGTCCGCGAAGACGTGTACCAGCCCGAACAATCCCTTCTGCACGCCGACCGAATGCGGGACCGTGGGCGAAATCGCCGGATCGTGGTAGAGCACGAACAACTTGATGTCCGGCGCGGGGCCCAGCGGCGCGTCCACTCGCCATGCCCAGAAGCGCATGCGCAGGCTCCATAGCGCAGCGGACAATACATTCGCATGGCGCGCGAGCTCGGGCGGTTGCTGCGACAGCGGCGGTGCCAGTGTCAGGCGAATCGGCCGCTCCATCTTCAGCCCGTATTCCTTCGCCTCCTGCTCGAAGAAGGTCTCGACGCGCTGAAACGCGTCGGCGGTTTGTTGCCGGATGTAGTTGTCGGTGACCGCGCTGCCGTCGGCGTTGACCGGAAAAGCGGTGACGCGCAACGGGATGTCCCAGTCGGTCGAGTACACGCGATCGAAGTACGTGTTCAGCGCCACGAACAGCAGGATCAGCAGCAACACCAGGATGCGCAGCCGGCGCCACATCAGGCAGCGGCCTCGACGCTCACTTCCACGAGCTCGCCGTCTTCGGCGCGGTACGAGACGCTCATCGGCTGGCAGCAGACGCTGCAATCTTCGATGTACGACTGCGATTCGACCGACAGGTCGAGCAGCAGCGTGATCGTCTCGCCGCAATACGGACAGGTGACTTCGGCCGTGGTTTCGAGCATGACGTCAAAGCGTGAACGCGCTCCTGATCCAATCGATCCGCGGCTCCGGCGCGGCGGAAATCGCCACCACGTCGAAGCGCGCCGGATAGCGGCGCAGCTCCTGGTGCGCGAGCAACAGGTATGCGGCTGCATTTGCCAGTCGCCGTTGCTTGCGCCAGGTGACCGACGCAGCGGCGCCGCCGTATTGCTCGCTGGAACGATAGCGCACTTCGACCAGCACCAGCGTCGCACCGTCCAGCATCACCAGGTCGATCTCGCCCGCCTTGCATCTGAAATTGCGCGCCACCAGCTGCAGACCCGCCTTCTGCAGATGTGCGAGCGCGCTCGCTTCGCCGGCGCGGCCCGCTTCCTTGCGTTGCCGATCGTCCATGATCGTTCTCCTGTCGTGCCGCGCTAGTTTGCGGCGGTCGCTCCAGCAGTGCTGAGTGGATTCGGTTTGCCGCCCGCGACCTGCGCCCAGTCGAGCTCGCGGCGCACGCGACCCTTGCTGTCGACGGACAGCAGGCCGGTCATGCCGGGCACCGAGTGCTCGTTGCCGAATTTCCCCGCTTTGAGCAACGGCACGAGCCGGTAGGCGTCGAAGCCGAATGCGTAGAGCCGACCGCGGCCACGTGCCCGCACCGGCCAATGCTTGCTCAAGGCGGTGCGCAGCTGCGTGGATACGGCGTCGGGCGAAATCACCCAGGGCATGTCGGGAAAGATCACGCCGTCCAGGTCGTTGTTCGCTTCGGCGTCGGGCTCGAAGATATCGGAGGTCGCGTACACCGGCAGGTCTTCGGCCAGATGAAAGCGCAGCGCCGGGCGCAGCGAGCGCCCCTGCACCGGCTGCGCGCCGACAAAAACGAATTGCGCGTCGCCGCGCGCGCGCGGCTCGAATTCCAGATGCGAGCCGATCGTCGCGCTGAGACTGTTGGCGCGCCCACGGCTTTCGTCGATGAGCAGCAGCTGCGTGATCGGTGTCGAGTAATCGCGCGCCTCCGGATCGTAGAAGCGCATCGCTGCGATCGTGCCGCCGAGCGTCTTGAGCTCCGTGTCGAACGCTTTGAACACGCGCCGGCCCCAGTCGTTGTTCGGCAGCAGCAGCAGCCCGCGCATGCGGCCGTCCGCAGCGACGCGCTGCGCGACCTGGCGCGCTTCATCCTCGGGATCGAGCGCGAACTGGAACATCATCGACGGCACGCTCACCTCGTCGCCGGTCTGGTTGAGCGCCAGCGTCAGGACCGAGGCCTCGCCGGACGTCGCGATCGCGGTGACATCGTCCTTGGTGAGCGGCCCGACTACGAACTGCGCACCGTCGGCGATGGCGCGACGATATGCAGTGGTCGCGCCCATCTCGGCGGAGTCGTAAACGTTGACGACCGGCCGCTTCGCCTGCTCCTGCTGCAGCAACGCCGCGAGAAAGCCATCGCGCACGGCGACGCCCGGGCCTTGCTGGCGCCCCGACAGCGGCAGGATCAGGCCGATCTGCGTCGGATAGTCGAGGCCGACGCCGAGCTCGGGCAGAACGTCTTCGTTCAGCAGCGAGTTCGCGGGATGCGAGGGATAGCGGCTGCGCCAATCGGCGAGATCCTCGTTCGCCGTGAACGGATTGCGCGCGGCCGTCAGCGCGGCGCGGCCGAGATCCAACCACCCCGTGACTGTCGCGCTCGCACCGGCCGGTGCCGAGAAATCGGCGTTGCCGGACGCGCTCTGCTGCAGTCCTTGCCAGATGAGGCGACGATTGGCGCGCACTTCGTCCTGGTTGTTCAGGCCGCGCTCGCGTTCGAGCGCCGCCGCGACGCCGGCCGCGGGACGATTCATCGCGAACAGCGCGCGCGCCCGCAGCGCCAGCAGATCGGAGACATCTTCGCGCGGCAGCGGCTGCGGAATGCTGTCGAGCTCCGCCAGCGCGCGGTCGGGTTTCTGCTGCTTCAGATCGATCTCGGCCGCGACGGCAGCGCGCAGCGCGAAATCGGCGCTCGGCAAGGTCGTGCCGACTTGCTTGAGCAACGCGCCGGCCTGATCGGCCTGATCGGCGCGCAGATATTCGCGGGCCGCGCGCAACAGGAATCGATCGCGCAACTCGCCGGGCGCCTGCGCCGCTGCCTGTTCGAACGTTTGCGCCGCGCCGCGATGATCGCCGTCGCGCGACAACTTCTCGGCCTGCGTGACCAGCCTGCGATCGGTCGGCTCGCGCCCGGGCTGGGTCACGGGCACCTGGCAGGCGCTCGCCAACAGCGCTCCGAGCAGCGCCGCGCCTGCCAGTTTCAGCCACTTCGACCTTCCGGCCATCCAATGTCTCTCCGTCAGTGCGGCCGCCATTATAGGATCTCTCAATGCCCGGCACCCTCTACGTCGTCGCAACGCCGATCGGCAATCTCGGCGATCTCACGCCGCGCGCCCGCGAGGTACTCGCGAGCGTCGCGTTGATCGCGGCGGAGGATACGCGGCATACGCGCCAAATGCTGCAGACCTGCGGCATCGGCACGGCGCTGACGTCGCTGCACGAACACAACGAGACACACAAGAGCGCGGAGCTCGTTGCAAGACTTGCACAAGGCGACTCGGTGGCACTGGTGAGCGACGCCGGCACGCCGCTGGTGAGCGATCCCGGGTTCGACCTGGTGGCGGCCGCGCGCGAGCAAGGCATCGCCGTCGTCGCGATTCCTGGCGCCTGTGCGGCCATCGCGGCGCTGTCGATCGCGGGCCTGCCGACCGACCGCTTCGTTTTCGAGGGATTTTTGCCTGCGAAAGCTGCGGCCCGCAGCGAGCGGCTCAGGCAGCTGGCGCGCGAAGAGCGCACGTTGATCTTCTACGAAGCGCCGCATCGGCTCGCCGAAGTTGTGCGCGACATGGTCGAGATCTTCGGTGCGCAGCGCCGTGCATCGATCAGTCGCGAGCTGACGAAGCGTTTCGAGACGACGTACGGCGGCACGCTCGCGGAGTTGAGCGCGGCTGCGGCGCGCGACGGTGACATGACGCGCGGTGAGATAGTGATCGTCGTCAGCGGTGCATCGCCAGCAAGCACTGCACTCGAGCTCAGCACAGACGCGTTACTGCGCGCGCTGCTCCAGGAACTGCCGCCATCGCAGGCTGCGAAAATCGCCGCGCACCTGACCGGCGGCAAGCGCAGCGAGCTCTACGACGCGGCGATGCAGATCGGCGGCGTGGCCGGTGACGAGAAGAGATAGAATCCGCGTCGGAGTCGGCCAGACAATCGCTGCGCGCAAGCGTGGAGGAAAGTCCGGGCTCCCAGGGCAAGGCGCCAGGTAACGCCTGGGGGGCGCGAGCCCACGGAAAGTGCAACAGAAAGCAAACCGCCTAAGCCCCCACCCTCGTGGAGGGGGCCGGTAAGGGTGAAAGGGTGCGGTAAGAGCGCACCGCGCCGGTGGCAACACTCGGCGGCACGGCAAACCCCGCCCGGAGCAAGACCAAATAGGGGAGCAAGCGGTCCCGTCTTCGGATGGGGCAGCACGTGTGGCCCACACAGGCTCCCGGGTAGGTCGCTGGAGGTACGCGGCGACGCGTATCGCAGATGAATGATTGTCCTCGACAGAACCCGGCTTATCGGCCGACTCCTTTTTATTAACGATCGACCGCCGGAAGCGGCCCGAAACAGCGTGGGCGCCGCCGGACTGGTATACAAAAAGTGTCCGCTGTGCAGGGATTGTTCGGGCCTGCGCGCGAGCGCTGCCGCCGTGCCCTGATTGATCGCGATTCGCCCGCCGGGCGCCACGGTCCGGCTCTTCCGCTGCGCAAATCGACGCGCAGTCTTGCGCTAAGCAGCGAAACCAGCCTCTCGGGCCCTCGCCGCCACCGTATGTGCTTCCACGTCAAGAAGCTTTCATAAGCGGTTGATTTACGTCAGACCGCTTTCGGACGATCTTTGGCGAGGACTGGATATCCATCCTAAGTCCCTGTCGCCAAACAGGAAACTTCCGAGATTTTTTTGACTTGCAGCTTTCCCGGTACCTATAGTGCAGCGAGGTGGGAAAAAGTGGAGAACAGTGGGTGCAGATGGCATGCAGGTGCTGTCTGAGCCCGCCCATTTGAGTGGGGGTTCCGTTCGGCATGTTCCGCGGTGCAAACAAGGTGACGCTCGATGCGAAGGGCCGGCTGGCCATGCCGACCCGCTATCGCGAGCGCATCGTCGAGCGCTCCAACGGGCGCCTGATTGCGACCGTGGATCGCGCCGACCGCTGCCTGCTCATTTACCCGCTGCCGGAATGGGAAGAGATCGAGCTGAAGCTGCGGCGCCTGCCGACGCTGAATCCGCTCGCGCGGCGCTTGCAGCGCCTGATGATCGGTCACGCCACCGATCTCGACCTCGACGGCAGCGGGCGAATCCTGATCCCACCGAGTCTGCGCGAATACGCGGGCCTGTCGCGCGCCGCGATGCTGATCGGACAGGGCAATCGCTTCGAGCTCTGGGACGAAACGCAGTGGAACCAGAGCTGCCAGCAGTGGCTGAAGGCCGACGAGAACGCCGAGCCGCTGCCGCCGGAGCTCGAATCGCTGTCGTTGTAGGCGCGCGATGGGGCGACACACGCCGGTGCTTCTGCGCGAAGTGCTGGAGGCGCTCGCGATTCGCGCCGACGGTCGCTACGTGGATGCGACGTTCGGCCGCGGCGGTCATACGGCCGCGCTGCTGCAGCGGCTGAACGCGCAGGGCAGGGTGGTCGCGCTCGACCGCGATCCGCAGGCGCTGCGTGCAGGGCGGGAGCGCTTCGCGGGCGAAGCGCGGTTGACGTTGAGGGCCAGTCCGTTTTCGCGCCTCGCGGCGCTGATCGCGGAAGAAGGACTGGCCGGGAGAATTGACGGCGTGTTGCTCGACCTCGGTGTGTCTTCTCCGCAGCTGGACGATGCCGCGCGCGGCTTCAGCTTCGCGCACGATGGCCCCCTCGACATGCGCATGAACCCCACGAGCGGGGCGAGTGCAGCCGATTTCCTCGCGCGCGCGCCGGAGCACGAGCTCGCGCGTGTGATCCGCGAATACGGTGAGGAGAAGTTCGCGAAGCGGATCGCGCGCGACGTCGTCGCGGCGCGGCGCGAGGGACCGATCGAGCGCACCGGCCAGCTGGCCGAGCTGGTAGCGCGCGCAGTGAAGACGCGCGAGCCGGGCAAGCATCCGGCGACGCGCACCTTCCAGGCGATCCGCATCCACGTGAACGACGAGCTCGGCGAGCTGCAGGCTGCGCTGCGCGGCAGTCTCGAAGTGCTGGCGCCGGGCGGACGCCTGTGCGCGATCGCGTTTCACTCGCTGGAGGACGGCATCGTGAAGCGCTTCATCCAGCAGCACTCGCAGGAAGACCCGGTCTACGCCGGCTTGCCGCACGTTCCGCAGCACGCGCGTCCGAAACTGCGGCGCATCGGCCGGGCCGTGCATCCGTCCGCGGAGGAAGTCGCCGCCAATCCGCGCGCACGCAGTGCCGTGTTGCGCGTCGCCGAGAGGGTCGCAGCATGAGCCTGGTAATGCGCGCGGGAGTTGGGGTGCTCGCGCTGGCGCTCGCGGGGACGGGTATCGGTGTCGTGCTCGCCAAGCACGAGGCGCGCGATGCCTTCATTCAATTGCAGGGCCTCAATAACGAACGCGATGCGCTCGAGATCGAGTGGGGCCAGTTGAAGCTCGAGCAGAGCGCGTGGGCGACGCACGGGCGGGTCGAGCAGACCGCGCGCGTCGGTCTGCGCATGGTGATTCCGCGTCCCGACGAAGTCCGCATCGTGAAGCCCACGACGGTGACCCAATGAGTACTGACCGCAAGTGGCGATGATCCGCAACGAGCAGACCCGTAGCTTTTCGCAGGAGCAGTTCCGCTCGCGGTTGCGCCTGGTGCTGGGCGTGCTCGTACTGATCGCAGTCGCGCTGGTCGCGCGTGCGGTCGACCTGCAGCTGCTCGACGACGGATTTCTCGAAGGACAGGGCGATGCGCGCTTCACGCGCGTGGCGAAGCTCTCCGCGATCCGCGGCGGCATCTATGACCGTAACGGCGAGCCGCTCGCGGCGAGCACGCCCGTCGACACGGTCTGGGCATGTCCGCCGGAAGTGATGCGCGCGGCCGACCAGATCCCGCGCCTCGCCGAAGCGCTCAATCGCGACAAGAAGTGGCTGACGCAGGTCATCACCAGCAATCTCGATCGCGAGTTCGTCTACCTGGTGCGGCACATGCGGCCGAGCGACGCGCAGCAGGTGAAAGACCTGAAGATTCCCGGCGTCTACCTGCTGCGCGAGTACCAGCGCTTCTACCCCGCCGGCGAGGTCACCGGTCATCTGCTCGGCTTCACCAAGAAGTACGACGACATCGGCCAGGAAGGACTCGAGCTCGCCTACGACCGCTGGCTCGGCGCGCAGGCGGGCGCGAAGCGCGTGATCCAGGATCGTTACGGGCGCACGGTCGAGGACGTCGAGAGCATTCGCGCGCCGCGGCCCGGCGCAGACCTGATCACGAGCATCGACCTGCGCATCCAGTACCTCGCGTATCGCGAGCTGAAGGCGGCAGTGCAGGAGCAGCAGGCCAAGGGCGGCTCGGTCGTCGTGCTCGACATCGACACCGGCGAAATCCTCGCGATGGTCAACCAGCCGGCGTACAACCCGAACGACCGCGACCAGGTCGCCGCGTCGCGCTATCGCAATCGCGCGGCCACCGACATCTACGAGCCGGGCTCGGCCATCAAGCCGTTCATCGCCGCGGCCGGCATCGCCTCGGGCCGCTATCACCCGGACACGATCATCGACACCTCGCCGGGCATGGTGCGCGTCGGCATCAAGTCGATCACCGACCACAACAACCTCGGCGCAGTGCCGCTGACGACAGTGCTCGCCAAATCGAGCAACGTCGGCATGACCAAGATGGCGATGACGCTGTCGCCGGATTCGATGTACCGCATGCTGCGCGCGTTCGGTTTCGGCGAAGTGACCGGCAGCGGCTTTCCCGGCGAATCCGCCGGACTCTTATATGACGTCTCGCACTGGCGCCGGATCGAGCAGGCGACGATTTCGTACGGCTACGGCTTGTCGGTGACGCCGCTGCAGCTCGCGCGGGCGTACGCAATTCTCGGCGCCGGCGGTATTCGCCGGCCGGTGACGCTGCGCCGCGTCGAGGGGCCGGTGCCCGGCGAGCGCGTCATCGACGAAAGTGTCGCGCGTGAGCTGCTGCGGATGATGGAAAGCGTCGTCTCGCAGGAAGGCGCGACCGGCACGCGCGCGGCGCTCGTCGGCTATCGCGTTGCCGGGAAAACCGGGACAGCGTGGACCGCCGACGCGGGCGGATACTCGTCGAACCGCTACAAGGCGTCGTTCGGCGGTGTCGTGCCCGCCAGTCATCCGCGGCTCGCTGCGCTGGTCGTGATCGACGAGCCCGGCGGCAAGCTCGTCTACGGCGGCGATGTCGCCGCGCCGGTTTTCGCCAACGTGATGGCGGGCGCGCTGCGCCTGCTCGGCGTGCCGCCGGACGGACTCGACCGCGTGCCGGCGACGACGCTCGTGCAGGCGAGCCGAGTGCCATGAGAGCAGCGGCGCTATCCGGAAGCAGCACGATGCACCCACGCTCCAACAAACGCGCGAAGGATCTGCGAGCCCTGCTCGCCGGAGCCGCTGTCGCCGTGCCTGCCGACGTCGGGATCGTCGATCTCACACTCGACAGTCGCAGTGTGCAGTTCGGCGGCGCATTCATCGCGCTGCCTGGAACGCGTACGCACGGTATCGGCTTCGCGGCTCAAGCGGTGAACGCCGGCGCAAGAGCGATCCTGTGGGAACCGACACCTGGTGTCGCCGCGCCGCGCGTGCCCGAGAGTGTGCTGCTGCTCGCCGTGCCGAATCTCACCGCAATTCTCGGCACCATTGCCGATCGCTTCTTCGGTGCACCGTCGCAGGCTGTGCGCACGGTCGGCGTGACCGGCACTAACGGTAAGACGACGACGGCGTACGTCATCGCGACTGCCGCGCAGCTGCTCGGCACGCCTGCTGCGTACGCCGGCACGATCGGCTTCGGTCGCATCGATGCATTGCAGACCACGACGCACACGACCCCGGATTCCATCACAGTGCACCGCCAGCTCGCCGAGCTGCGCGACGCAGGTGTGCGCTGTCTCGCGATGGAAGTGTCGTCGCACGCGCTCGATCAGCACCGCGTCGGCGGGGTGCGCTTCGATAGTGCGGTATTCACCAATCTGACGCGCGATCACCTGGACTATCACGGAACCTTCGAAAACTACGCGGCGGCGAAGGCCAGGTTGTTCGCGTGGCCGCAGCTGAAGCATGCGGTCATCAATGCGGACGATGCGTTCGGGCGCACGTTGCTGAGCAACTGCACGCCCACCGCGAACCTGACGTCGTACTCCCGGTCCTCTTCCGCCCACGATCCGCGCATGCGTCATCTGTTTGCGGCGCGTGCCGCCGCTGGGGCAACGGGCCTGGACATCACCGTCGACGGCAGTTGGGGTGTCGCGACGCTGCACTCGCGCTTCATCGGCGACTTCAATGTCGAGAACCTGCTCGCGGCGCTGGGCGCGCTGCTCGGCTGGAACGTGCCGTTCCACGATGCGCTCGCGGCGCTCGAGCGCTGCAGCCCGCCGCCGGGACGCATGGAGACGCTGGTCGCGACCGGCAAGCCGCTCGCGATCGTCGACTATGCGCATACGCCCGATGCTCTGGAGAAACTGCTCGGTGCGGCGCGCAAGCACACAGCGGGCAAGCTCATCTGCGTCTTCGGTTGCGGCGGCGATCGCGATCCCGGCAAGCGTCCGTTGATGGCTGCGACCGCCGAGCAGCTCGCGGACCGGGTCATCGTCACCGACGACAATCCGCGCACCGAAAACGGCGATGCGATCGTCGCCGACATCGTCAAGGGATTTGCAGCGCCCGCGCGCGTGCTGATCGAGCGCGACCGCGCGGCGGCGATTGCGCAGGCCATCGCGCTGGGCACGCCCGATGACGTTGTCGTCATTGCCGGCAAAGGTCACGAGGACTATCAGGTCGTCGGCACCGAGCGGCGGCGTTTCAGCGACCGCGAAGTCGCGCGCGCCGCGCTGGAGCAGCGCTCATGATGGCGTGGCGCCTGAGCGAGCTGGTCCGCTGCGCCCCGGGGCAGATCGTCGGCAACGACTGCGCTTTCAGCAGCGTGTCGACCGATTCGCGCACCGCGAAGCCGGGCGCGCTGTTCGTCGCGCTGAGCGGACCGAGCTTCGACGGCCACGATTTCGTCGCGGCCGCCGCGGAGCGCGGCGCTGTCGCAGCGATCGTCGAGCGGCCGCTCGCCGCGCAGATTCCGCAGGTCGTGGCGCCCGATCCGCTCGCCGCGCTGTCGGCGTTCGCACGCGAGTGGCGGCGGCAGTTCCACATTCCGCTCGTCGGCGTCACCGGCAGCAACGGCAAGACCACGACCAAGGAGCTGCTCGGCGCGATCCTGTCGCGGCAGGGCAAGACGCTGGTCACGCGCGGCAATCTCAACAATCACATCGGCGTGCCGCTGATGCTGCTGGAGCTGACGGCCGAGCATCGCTACGCCGTCATCGAGATGGGCGCGAATCACATCGGCGAGATCGCGCACCTGGCGAGTCTCGCCGAGCCGACCGTCGGCATCGTGACCAACGCGGGCGCAGCTCACCTGGAAGGATTCGGCAGCCTCGCGGGCGTGGCGCAAGGCAAGGGGGAGATGTTTCAGGCGCTGCCGCCCGAAGGTGTCGCGATCGTCAATGCCGACGACTCGTTCGCCGCGCAGTGGCGCGATTCGAGTGCGGCCGAGCGCGTGCTGACGTTCGGCTTCGAGCAGCCCGCCGATTTCATGGCGCACAAGGTCAAGTCGGAGAGCAACGCCGCAGGATTCCGCACGGAGTTCGAGCTCGTGACGCCGTACGGCAGCCGGCCGGCGACGCTCGCACTCGGCGGATTGCACAACCTGCGCAACGCGCTCGGCGCGGCGGCGGCGGCATGTGCTGTCGGCATCGAAGTCGATGAGATCGTCGCAGGCCTCGCCGTCATGAAGAGCGTCGCGGGGCGGCTCGAGCTCAAGCCGGCGCTGAACGGCGCGTTCCTGGTCGACGATTCCTACAACGCCAATCCCAGCTCGCTCAAGGCCGGCCTCGACGCCTTCCGTACTTTCGGCGGTGTGCGCTGGCTGGTGCTCGGCGAAATGCGCGAGCTCGGTGCGAGCGCCAATGAGCTGCACGCGGAGGTCGGGCGTTACGCGCGCCTGGCGGGCGTCGAGCGCCTGCTCGCGGTCGGTGAAGGCTCGCGCTTCGCAGTGGAAGCCTTCGGTCGCGGCGGACAGTGGTTCGCCACGCTCGACGCGCTGATCGCCGAGGCGAGCAAGTCGCTCACCAGCGGCGTGGCCGTGCTCATCAAGGGATCGCGCGCCAACCGGCTCGAGCGGGTCGCCGCGGCGCTGGCGCTGCATCCACCGGCGAGTACAGACGGTCACTAGAGGGACAAAGAAGAGTGCTGCTGTACCTCACACAAAAACTCACGGCGTTGGAAGGCGCGTTCCGCCTCTTCAACTACCTGACCTTGCGCGCGATCCTGGCCGCGCTGACGGCGCTGGTCATCTCGTTCCTGATCGGACCGTGGATGATCCGGCGGCTGTCGTACAACCAGATCGGCCAGCGCGTGCGCGACGACGGCCCGAAGTCGCACCTGCCGAAGGCCGGCACGCCGACCATGGGCGGCACGCTGATCCTCGTGGCGATCGGTCTGTCGACCTTGCTGTGGGCGGATCTGCGCAACCGCTTCGTGTGGATCACGCTCGGCGTGACGCTGGCGTTCGGGTTGATCGGCTTCTGGGACGACTACCTGAAGCTGGTCATCGGCAACAGCCGCGGGCTGATCGCGCGCTATAAATATTTCTGGCAATCCGTCGCGGGCCTGTGCTGCGCGATCGCGCTGTTCGTCACCGCCAAGGCGCCGGCGGAGACCGCGCTGTACGTGCCGTTCTTCAAGACGGTGATGGTGCCGCTCGGCTACGGCTACATCGTGCTGACTTACCTGGTCGTGGTCGGTTCCAGCAACGCGGTGAACCTGACCGACGGGCTCGACGGGCTCGCAATCATGCCTGCCGTACTGGTCGGCGGAGCACTGGGGGTGTTCGCGTATGCAACGGGCAATGCGGTCTTCTCGGGTTATCTCGGCATTCCTTTCATCGAAGGAACCGGTGAAATCCTGGTGTTCTGCGCGACGCTGGTCGGCGCCGGGCTCGGCTTCCTCTGGTTCAACACCTATCCCGCGCAAGTGTTCATGGGCGACATCGGCGCGCTCGCGCTTGGTGCGGCACTAGGCGTCGTCGCGGTCATCGTCCGCCAGGAGATCGTGCTGCTGATCATGGGCGGCGTGTTCGTGATGGAAACCGTGTCGGTGATGCTGCAGGTGGCTTCGTACAAGCTCACCGGCAGGCGCATCTTCCGCATGGCGCCGATCCACCATCACTTCGAGCTCAAAGGCTGGGCCGAGCCGAAGGTGATCGTGCGCTTCTGGATCATCTCGGTGATCCTTGTGCTGGTCGGCCTGGCGACCTTGAAGGTGCGCTGAAATGCCCCAAAGCGCACGCAGCATCGTCGTCGGGCTCGGCCGCACCGGACTGTCGTGCGCGCGCTATCTGCACGCGCGCCACGAGAGCTTCGCTGTCACCGACAACCGCGCCGCGCCGCCGGAATCGGCCGCGCTGCACAAGCTCGCGCCCGATACGGAAGTCCACTTCGGCGCCTTCGACGAAGCGCTGCTCGACGATGCCATGCGCGTGATCGCCTCGCCCGGCGTCTCGCTGCGCGAGCCGTTCATGATGAGCGCGGCGATCCGCGGCGTGCCGATCATCGGCGACATCGAGTTGTTCGCGCGCGAGGCGCAGGCGCCGGTCGCGGCGATCACGGGAACGAACGGCAAGAGCACCGTGACGACACTCGTCGCGCGCATGGCCGAGGCCGCGGGCAAGCGCGTGCTCGCCGGCGGCAATCTCGGACGGCCGGCGCTCGATCTGCTCGACGATCCGGCGCCGGACCTGTACGTGCTGGAGCTGTCGAGCTTCCAGCTGGAGACGACCCGGTCCTTGCGCGCCGCTGCGGCGGTCGTGCTCAACGTGACTCCCGATCACATGGATCGCTACGAGTCCGTCGGCGAATACGCGGCGGCCAAGGCGCGCATCTTCCAACACTGCGATGCGGCCGTCATCAATCTCGACGATCCGCTGGTGCAAGCGATGACCCAGCAAGCGCCGCGCGTGCTCTCGTTCACGCTGCGCGCGGATCGCGGCGGCGACTACTACGCGCTCCCGGTGGGTGAAGACGTCGCGCTGATGCACGACGGACGCCAGGTCCTGGCGATGTCCGAGCTGAAGATCGCGGGCCTGCACAACGTCGCGAACGCGTTGGCGGCGCTGGCGATGTGCGATGCCCTGCAGCTCCCGTTGGAGCCGTGCGTGCAGGCACTGCGTGAATTCACCGGACTGCCGCATCGCTCGCAGTGGATCGCAGACGTGCGCGGCGTGCGCTACGTGAACGACTCCAAGGGCACGAACGTCGGCGCGACGCTGGCGGCGGTCGCCGGCATGCCCGGCTCGCTCGTGCTGATCGCCGGCGGTCAGGGCAAGGGCCAGGACTTCTCGCCGCTGGCGGCGGCGTTTCGCGGCAAAGTGCGCCATGTGGTGCTGCTGGGTCAGGATGCCAAGGTGCTCGCCGCAGCGCTCGAGGGCGTCACGAGCATGGAGTTCGCAAAGGACATGGACGATGCCGTGCAGCGCGCGGCCCGCGCAGCTCGCACTGGCGAGACGGTGCTGCTCTCGCCCGCGTGCGCGAGCCTCGACATGTTCCGCGACTACGCGCATCGCGGCTACATGTTTGCGGCCTCGGTGCGGAGGCTGGACGCGTGAACACTGCCGCACTCGCTTTCGCACGCTCGAGCGCCCGCCCGCGGCGCTTCGCATTCGATCCGGTCCTGATGCTGACCGTCGGCGCGCTGCTGTTGTTCGGGCTGGTCATGATGACCTCGGCTTCGATCGCCACCGCCGACCGGCAGTTGCACGAGCCGCTGCACTATTTCGAGCGCCAGATGGTCGGCGTCGGGCTCGGCCTGCTGGCCGCCGTCATCGCCATGGCGATCCCGACCAGCATCTGGGAGCGGCTCGGCTTGCCGCTGCTGCTACTCGCATTCGTATTCCTGGTCGTGGTGCTGGTCCCGGGCGTCGGTCACGAAGTGAACGGCAGCCGTCGCTGGCTGCGCGCGGGCTTCATGAATTTCCAGGCGTCCGAGCTGGCGCGCGTGCTGCTGCTCACGTATCTCGCCAGCTACGTCGTGCGCAAGCAGGCGGAGCTGAAGCAGGATTTGAAAGGCTTTCTCAAGCCGCTCGGCGTACTGATGGGCGCCGCGCTGCTGCTGCTGCTGGAACCGGACTTCGGCGCGGCGACCGTGCTCATGGCAACCGGCCTCGCGGTGCTGTTCCTCGCAGGTGTGAAGCTGCGGCACTTCCTCGCGCTCGTCCTGCTCGCCGCGGGCGGCATGGCTCTCATCGCCGTGACGTCCGCGTATCGCCTCAAGCGGCTCACTGCGTTCATGGATCCGTGGGCGGATCCGTTCAACTCCGGCTTCCAGCTGACGCAGTCGCTGATCGCGATCGGGCGCGGCGAGCTGTTCGGCGTCGGTCTCGGCTCGAGCGTACAGAAGCTGTTCTACCTGCCGGAGGCGCATACCGACTTCGTGTTCGCCGTGCTCGCCGAGGAGCTCGGACTGGCGGGTGTGATCGTCACGCTCGCGCTGTTCGTCGTGCTCGTGTGGCGTGTGTTCCGCATCGCGCGCGAGGCCGCGGAAGCGGGTCTGGCGTTCCAGGCGTATTTCGCCTCCGGTTTCGGGCTGTGGCTCGGCCTGCAGACGTTCATCAACATCGGCGTGAATCTCGGCCTGCTGCCGACCAAGGGTCTGACGCTGCCGCTGATGTCGTACGGCGGCTCGAGCATTCTCGTGACGCTCGGCTGGCTCGGCGTGCTGATGCGCATTCATCACGAAGCGAGCGTCGCGGGCCGGCTCGCGGTGCCGCGCCGGGAGCGTGCGCAATGAAGCGCGGCACCGTGCTCATCATGGCGGGCGGCACCGGCGGACACGTCTTCCCGGCGCTCGCTGCTGCGCGCGTTCTGCGCGAGCGCGGCTATGAGCCGGTCTGGCTGGGCACACAGCGCGGACTCGAAGCGAAGCTGGTCCCGCCGCAGCACATCGAGATCGAATGGATCAGCGTGAGCGGACTGCGCGGCAAAGGGTTCGCGACCTGGCTCGCGGCGCCGTTCAAGCTGACGCTGGCGATCTGGCAGAGCCTGCAGGTCATGCGGCGGCGCCGGCCGAACGTCGTGCTCGGCGCCGGCGGCTTCGTCTCGGGACCGGGCGGCGTCGCCGCGTGGCTGACGCGCCGGCCGCTCGTGATCCACGAACAGAACGCAGTCGCCGGCATGACCAATCGCCTGCTGGCGCGCTTCGCGCGGCGCGTGCTCGAAGCATTTCCGGCCAGCTTCCCGCCCGGCGCGCATGCCGTCCGCGTCGGCAATCCCGTGCGGCGCGAGATCGCCTCGCTCGCGACGCCCGCTGAACGCTTCGGACAGAGGAGCGGGCCATTGCGCCTGCTCGTGTTCGGCGGCAGCCAGGGCGCGGCGCGCTTGAATGCAGTCGTGCCCGCTGCGCTCGCGACGATCGACTCAGCCGCGCGACCGCTCGTGATTCATCAAGCCGGCGAGCGTCATCTCGCGCAGGCGCAGGAGCTGTACACCAAGCACAACGTGCAGGCCGATGTGCGGGCGTTCATCGACGACATGGCAGAGGCGTATGCGTGGGCGGACCTCGTGGTGTGTCGCTCGGGAGCGCTCACCGTCTCCGAGCTGGCGGCAGCGGGACTGCCGGCGATCTTCGTGCCGTTCGCGGCAGCCGTCGACGATCACCAGACGCTGAACGCGAAGTTTCTCGTCGACGCCCACGCGGCGCTGTCGATTGCCGAGTCGCAGCTGACGCCGCCGCGTCTCGCGGACGAGCTGCAAAAGCTGTTGCGCGGCGGGCGCCAGCTGCTCTCCACCATGGCTGCGCGGGCGCGTGCAGTCGCCATCGTCGACGCGGATGTGCGTCTCGCGGATGCATGCGACGCGGTCGCGGGAGGCGCGCGATGACCGATCGCATGCGCCGCATCAACCGCATCCACTTCGTCGGCATCGGCGGCAGCGGCATGGGCGGCATCGCCGAAGTGCTGCTGAACCTCGGCTACCAGGTGCAGGGGAGCGACCTGAAGCCGAACGCCGTGACGCAGCGGCTGACTCAGCTCGGCGCGCAGATCACGTTCGGTCACGCCGCGGCCAACGTCGGCAAGGCGGACGTGCTGGTCGTATCGAGCGCGGTGCAGCCGGACAACCCTGAAGTGGTCGAGGCGCAGGAGCGGCGCATTCCGATCGTGCAGCGCGCGCAGATGCTGGGCGAGCTGATGCGTTTTCGTTACGCGATTGCCGTGGCCGGCACGCACGGCAAGACCACGACCACCAGCATGGTGGCTTCGATCCTCGCGGAAGGCGGCCTCGATCCGACGTTCGTCATCGGCGGGCGACTCAAGAGTGCGGGCAGCAACGCGCGGCTCGGCACGGGCAATTACCTGGTTGCGGAGGCAGACGAGAGCGACGCCTCGTTCATGCATCTGCACCCGATGATGGCGATCGTCACCAACATCGACAACGACCATCTCGCGACGCACGACGGCGACTTCGAGCGTCTCAAGCAGAGCTTCATCGACTTCCTGCACAACATGCCGTTCTACGGCGTGGCGGTCGTGTGCGCCGACGATCCGGTGGTTGCCGACCTGGTGCCGCGGATCGCGCGTCCGGTCGTCACTTATGGAATCGACGCGGATGCCGACGTTCGCGCGATCAACATCGCTCGCCGCGGCACGCAGACGCGCTTCGACGTGCAGTTGCGCGACTCGCGCGCGGTGCTGGCGGTGCAGTTGAATCTGCCGGGCACGCACAACGTGCTCAATTCGCTGGCCGCGATCGCGGTCGCGCTCGAGCTGAACGTGTCGGACACGGCGATCCAGCGCGCGCTCGCGAATTTCCACGGCGTCGACCGCCGGCTGCAGCAGTACGGCGACGTACAGACCGCAGTCGGTCGCGTAACGCTGATCGACGATTACGGGCACCACCCGACCGAGCTGGCAGCCACGCTCGAGGCCATCCGCCAGGGCTGGCCGCAGCGGCGCATCGTGCTGGCGTTCCAGCCGCATCGCTACACGCGTACGCGCGATCTGCTCGACGACTTCGCGCGCGTGCTGGCCGGCGTCGATGCATTGATCGTGACCGAGGTCTATGCGGCGGGCGAAGCGCCGATCGCCGGCGCCGACGGCAAGGCGATCTGTCGCGCAATCCGCTCGCACGGCCGCGTCGAGCCGCTGCTCCTGGAAAAGATCGAAGACCTGCCGCGGGCGCTGATCCAGATCGCGCGCGACGGCGACGTGATCGTGACCATGGGCGCCGGCAGTATCGGCGCTGCAGCGGCGGAACTGCCGGCGGCGCTGGCCTCGCTCCAGCCTGCGCCGGTCGTAGAGCGGAGGCGGCCATGAACGCGCTGGCGCTGCCTCCCGACGTTGCCGCGCGCGTGCGTCGCGACGAGCCGATGTCGAAGCACACGTCGTGGCACGTCGGCGGTCCCGCCGACCTGTTCTTCAGGCCGACCGACGCGGCAGATCTCGCGGCGTTCCTGCGCAGCCTCGCGCCGGATACGCCACTGATGTGGATCGGGCTCGGCAGCAACCTGCTGGTGCGCGACGGCGGCATCCGCGGCGCAGTGATCGAGACGCACGGCGTGTTCGACGAGCTGGAGCGACGCGCTGACACGGAGATCTGGTGCGGCGTCGGCGTAGCGTGCGCAAAGCTGGCCAAGCAATGCATCAAGTGGGGCCTCGGACCCGCGGAGTTCTTCGCCGGCATTCCCGGCACGCTCGGCGGCGCGCTCGCGATGAACGCGGGCGCGTTCGGCGGCGAGACCTGGCGGCACGTGCTCGGCGTCGCGACCATCGATCGCGCGGGCGTGCAACGCGAGCGGCCGGCAAGCGACTACGTCGCGAGCTATCGCCACGTCAGCGGCCCCGCCGACGAATGGTTCCTGGGCGCGCGCCTGACGTTCGAGCGACGTCCCGGTGTGAGCAACGAAGACATCCGCCTGCTGCTGGCGCGCCGCAAGGCGACGCAGCCGATCGGCGAATGGTCGTGCGGCTCGGTGTTCACGAATCCGCCGGGCGATCACGCGGCGCGCCTGATCGACAGCGCCGGTCTCAAAGGGCATCGCATCGGCGGTGCGCGCGTCTCGGAGATGCACGCGAACTTCATCGTGAACGACGGGACCGCGAGTGCCGCGGACATCGAGCGTTTGATCGGCCACGTCAGGCAGACGGTCGAGCGAGTACACGGCGTGCAGCTCAAGCCCGAGGTGCGCATCGTGGGAGCAGGACGATGAGCAGGCAGATCACGGATCCCAAGGACTTCGGCCGCGTCGCCGTGTTGCTGGGCGGGATTTCCTCGGAGCGCGAGGTGTCGCTGAACTCCGGCCAGAACTGCCTGGATGCGCTGCTTCGGCGCGGTGTCGATGCGCATCCGGTCGACGGCATGCCCGCGCTGCTCGCCGACATCAGTGCCAAGCGCTGCGACCGCGTCTTCAACATCATGCACGGCGGCGACGGCGAGAACGGCGTCGTGCAGGGCCTGCTCGACGCGCTACGCGTGCCTTACAGCGGCTCGGGCGTACTCGGCTCCGCGCTCACGCTCGACAAGATCCGCACCAAGCAGGTCTGGCTGTCGCTCAACATGCCGACGCCGCGTTACGCACGCCTGTCGCGCATCGACGATGTGACCGCTGCAGCCCGCTGGCTCGGACTGCCGGTGATCATGAAACCGGCGTGCGAAGGCTCGAGCGTCGGCGTGAGTCGCGTGTTCAAGGAAGCCGACCTGGCGCAGGCCGTCGCGCTCGCGGCGCGCTACGAGGGCGAGTTGCTGATGGAGCAGCTCATCGAGGGCGAAGAATTCACCGTCGGCATCCTGCACGACGAAGCGCTGCCGACGATCCGCATCGTGCCGCCGGGCGAGTACTACGACTACCACGCGAAATACGTCTCCGACGACACGCAATACATCTGCCCCGGCCTCAACGGCCAGGCGGAGACCGACATGCGCCAGCTCGCACTGGAAGCGTTCCGCGCGGCCGCGTGCAGCGGCTGGGGACGCGTCGATGTGATGCGCGATCGCGACGGCGCGAACTACCTGCTGGAAGTGAACACCACGCCGGGCATGACCAGTCACTCGCTGGTGCCGAAGGCCGCGAAGGCGTTCGGCATCGAGTTCGACGACCTGGTGTGGCGGATTCTCGAGACGAGTCTGGCGCGCGGTACGCGCGCCACGACGTCGGGAGCACAGCCATGATCCTCGGCAATCGCAAACGTAATCGTCGCAAGCCGGAGCGTTCCGGCGGCGGCGGCTTCTCGCTCGGCTGGCTCAAGCCGGCGCTGACCGGCGGGCTGCAATCCGTGCTCGGTGTCGCCGGCATGCTGATCGGCATCGGCATCATGCTGTGGGGACTGGCGCTCGCGTTCGACCGCCCGATCGGCACGGTGGAAGTCGGCGGCCGCTTCCAGCGCGTCGCGCCGGTGCAGATCGAGGAAGTGGTTGCGCCGTTTCGCGGCGCCGGCTTTCTCTCGGTCGACCTCGACAAGCTGCGCGCCGCCCTCGAAAGCATCCCGTGGGTCGACCGCGCGCGCGTCGAGCGCCGCTGGCCGAACGGCGTGCGCGTGTTCATCACCGAGCACGTCGCGGTCGCTCGCTGGGGCGAGGACGGCTTGATGAACACGCGCGGCGAGCTGTTCCTGGCGCACGCGCGGCACGTTCCTCCGGAGCTGCCGCAGCTGATCGGGCCGCCGGGCACCGAGGCGCAGGTCGCGCAGCTGTATCTCAAGACTTATCCGCGGCTGCTCGCCGTCGGCATGCGCTTGTCGCAGGTCGAGCTCGATGCGCGCGGCGCGTGGCAGCTGACGCTCGGCAACGGTGCACAGGTGCGCCTCGGCAGGCAGGACGTCGCGGCGCGCCTGGAGCGCTTCATCTCCATCGCCAGTTCCGTGGTCGCGGCGCGCAGTTCGGATGTGAGCTACGTCGACCTGCGCTACAGCAACGGTTTCTCGATCGGTTGGAACGGTCCTACCCGCGTCGCGCATGACGCACAGGATGCAAACCCAGATGCTTAAGAAAAACGTACGAAATCTGATCGTCGGCCTCGATATCGGGACTTCGAAAGTCGTCGCGATCGTCGGCGAGATGACTTATGACGGGCGCATCGAGGTCATCGGCCTCGGTTCGCATCCCTCGCGCGGCCTGAAACGCGGGGTCGTCGTCAACATCGAGTCGACGGTGCAGTCGATTCAGCGCGCCGTCGAAGAAGCCGAGCTGATGGCGGGCTGCGAGATCCACTCGGTGTATGCCGGCATCGCCGGCAGCCACGTGCGCAGCCTCAACTCGCACGGCATCGTCGCGATCCGCAACAAGGAAGTGACGTCCGAGGACGTCGACCGCGTCATCGACGCGGCGCGCGCCGTGGCGATCCCCGCGGATCAGAAGATCCTGCACATCCTGCCGCAGGAGTTCCTGATCGACAGCCAGGAAGGCATCCGCGAGCCGATCAGCATGTCGGGCGTGCGCCTGGAAGCGAAGGTGCACATCGTCACCGGCGCCGAGAGCGCCGCGCAGAACATCGTGAAGTGCGTACAGCGCTGCGGACTCGCAGTCGAAGATGTGGTGCTCGAGCAGCTCGCGTCCAGTTACGCGGTGCTGGCGGACGACGAAAAGGAGCTCGGCGTGTGCCTGGTCGACGTCGGCGGCGGCACGACCGACATCGCCGTGTTCTCCGGCGGCGCGATCCGTCACACCGCCGTGATCCCGATCGCCGGCGACCAGGTCACGAACGACATCGCGGTCAGCCTGCGCACGCCGACGCATCACGCCGAAGAGATCAAGCTGAAGTTCGCCTGCGCGCTGTCGCAGCTCGCGAACTCCGACGAGACCATCGAAGTGCCGAGCGTCGGCGATCGCCCGCCGCGGCGGCTGGCGCGCCAGACGCTCGCCGAAGTGGTCGAGCCGCGCTACGAGGAATTGTTCGCGTTGATTCGCGAGGAGCTGCGCCGCTCCGGATTCGAGGAAGTGATCGCCGCGGGCGTGGTGCTCACCGGCGGCAGCTCGAAGATGGAAGGCGCGGTGGAGCTGGCGGAAGAAGTGTTTCACATGCCGGTGCGCCTCGGCATTCCGCAGCACATCACCGGCCTGGTCGACGTGGTCAGCAATCCGATTCATTCCACGGGCGTCGGCCTGCTGCTGTACGGCCGCGAGAACTACCTGCGCGGCCGCCGCGGCGAGCCGCTGGGCGCGGCGAAAGGCGTGTGGGATCGGATGAATGCGTGGTTCAAAGGAAATTTCTGAGCGCGCGGCGCTCGGAAATTTCCGGTGATGAGGGTGATGCAGTGATGCAACGTGATGAGGGGGGACTGGCTGCGCGCCGTTGCGCCCCATCACGTCATCACGCTCATCACTTTGTTTGTTGTCGAAGGGCTGCGACCTCGATTGCGTCCTCTGAGCGCAACCGAAGCCGCAGCGGGTTGAAGTGATCGAATGATGTCTCGCAGACATCGAGGGGACTAACGATGTTCGTACTCGCTGATACAGAAAACCAAGGTGCCGTGATCAAGGTGATCGGGGTCGGTGGCGGCGGCGGCAACGCCGTGGCGCACATGATCTCCGCCGGGATCGAAGGCGTGGATTTCATTTGCATCAACACCGATGCGCAGGCGCTGAAGCACTCGAAGGTGAAGGTCGGCCTGCAGATCGGCTGCAACATCACCAAGGGGCTCGGCGCCGGCGCCGATCCGGAGGTGGGCCGCCAGGCGGCGATGGAAGACCGCGATCGCATCATCGAGATGATCGAGGGCTCCGACATGCTGTTCATCACCGCCGGCATGGGCGGCGGCACCGGCACGGGCGCCGCGCCGATCGTCGCGCAGGTGGCGAAGGAGCTCGGCATCCTGACCGTCGCGGTCGTGACCAAGCCGTTCGACATGGAAGGCCGCAAGCGCCTGAGCTCGGCCGACACCGGCATTACCGAGCTCGCCAAGCACTGCGACTCGCTGATCACGATCCCGAACCAGAAACTGCTGACAGTGCTGGGCGGCGACGTGACGCTGCTGGACGCGTTCAAAGCAGCGAACCAGGTGCTGCAGGGCGCGGTCCAAGGTATTGCCGAGCTGATCACCCGTCCCGGCATGATCAACGTCGACTTCGCCGACGTGCGCACGGTGATGGCGGAGACCGGCATGGCCATGATGGGCTCGGGCTCGGCGCGCGGCGACAACCGGGCGCGCGAGGCCGCGGAGGCCGCGGTGTCCAGTCCGCTGCTGGAGGACGTAAATCTTTCAGGGGCCCATGGCCTGCTGATCAACGTCACGGCCGGCATGGACCTGCGGACCAGCGAGTTCAGCATGGTCGGCGACACTGTGAAGCAGTACGCCTCCGAGGACGCGAACGTGGTCGTCGGCTGTGTCATCGACCCGGAGATGCGCGAGGAAATCCGGGTCACCGTGGTCGCGACGGGCATCGGCCGGCCGGTTGCCGGACAGATGCCACAGCAGGACGGCCGGCGCATGACGGCAATCCCGGGCGGCCGCAACCACCGGGTGCCGACGCTGGACGACCTGCACGTGCCGACCTACATCCGCAACCAACGGGACCCGCAGTCGGTTACGCCGAGACGGGCCGTCGGCGACGGGCTGAGCGCGGAGGACACCTCGATGCTGGACATCCCGGCGTTCCTGCGACGGCAGGCGGACTAGCGGCATCAGGGCTGTATCGCGAGGGGCGCGTCGCTGCGACGACGCGTCCGGCGGGCGGCGAAGAAATGGGGACATTCCCCATTTCAGGCACCGGATGGTGCGACGCGAGTCCGCGTCGGAGGAAATGGGGAATGTCCCCATTTCTTCCGGCCCGCAAAAACAGCGGCGAGTCAGAGGCTTGCCGCTGCCTTGCGGCGATGTTAGGGTCTGCGCCCGCTGCGGGTGTCCGCGGGCAGTAACGGAGGGACGGTTTCGTAAGAGGTCCGACGAGAATGCTGCGACAACGTACGCTCAAGAACACGATCCGCGCCACCGGCGTGGGGCTGCATTCCGGCAAGAAAGTGCTGATGGTGCTGCGCCCTGCGCCCATCGACACCGGCGTGGTGTTCCGTCGCACCGATCTCGACGAGCCGGTCGACATCCGCGCCTACGCGGAGAACGTCGGGGACACGATGCTCGGCACGACGCTGGTGCGCGACAGCGTGCGCGTTTCCACAATCGAGCACCTGCTGTCGGCATTCGCAGGACTCGGTCTCGACAACGCTTACGTCGATCTCTCGGCGGAAGAAGTGCCGATCATGGACGGCAGCGCCGGCCCGTTCGTGTTCCTGCTGCAGTCCGCCGGCATCGAAGAGCAGCCGGCGCCGAAACGTTTCGTGCGCGTGCTGGAATCGATCCTGGTGCAGGACGAGGACAAGTGGGCGCGCTTCGATCCGTACCACGGCTTCAAGGTGAATTTCGAGATCGAGTTCAATCACCCGATCTTCAAGAAGCGCGCGCAGAGCGCGTCGATGGATTTCTCGACCACGTCGTTCCTGAAAGAGATCAGCCGCGCGCGCACTTTCGGCTTCATGCGCGATCTCGAGTTCCTGCGCTCGAAGAACCTGGCGCTCGGCGGCACGATGGACAACGCGATCGTGCTCGACGATTACCGCGTGCTGAACGAAGACGGGCTGCGTTACGAGGACGAGTTCGTCAAGCACAAGATCCTGGATGCGATCGGCGACCTGTACCTGCTCGGGCGCAGCCTCATCGGCGAGTTCAGCGGCTACAAGTCCGGCCATGCGCTCAACAACAAGCTGCTGCGCACGCTGATCAACACGCCGAATGCCTGGGAAGAAGTGACGTTCGACGACGTCAAGGATGCGCCGATTTCCTACGTGCCGGCCGCCGCGATGGTCACTGCGTGATGGCTGCTGCCTGCGCGGCCGAGCGTGAACCGCTAAGCGCTTTTTCTACCGACCTTCACCTTCAGTTTTGTGAACCGTGTCTCACCGCTGGCGCGCAGGGCGGCGAGCACCTGTTGCTGGGCGTAGCGGATGCGGGGGCACCAGGCCGCGGCATCGGCCAGTACGACCAGCGTGTCGTCGCGACAAGTAACTGAAACTATGTGGTCTTTCTCGGCGCCCTGCAGAGCGGTACGGACCTGCACGGTTAAATCGACCGTGCTTTGCACCCGCCGTTCCAGGTCCGAGAACAGCGCTCCGAGGTCTTCTGCGACGTGTTTGAAGCGGTCAGACATAAACTGAAAGAGTGGTTATGTGTGGCGTGTCTGCTTGATCTTTCGTCGGGCGATTCTGCATATTCCCCCTCGAAAGCACGCACTGCTCAGGGCAAACCCGTTCGAAAGGCGGGGACGCAAAGCCACCGGTCTAAGGATGCTCATGGCAATGCCATGGGCGATCACGATAGCGGGGTTGCCAGGATGTACAACACGAACTTGTCGGTTCTACGTCCAACGCCTGTCGCGAGTGAACTCGGCGCGCCCGCCGCTCATTGTAAGTTGTCGGGCTCGCCGGGAAGAGACTGCGCTGTGATGCATTTGCTGGCAAGAGGCTGATCGCATGAACGTCATCGTCTTTTCCAAGAGGCACGGGCGAGCCCGCCAGATCGAGCTCGGCCGACCGCTTGCTTTGACGGTGACCATCGCGTCCGTCGTCGCGGTGCTCGCGGGCGTGTTGTACGCCGGCATGAAGATCGGCAGCAGCGGAGCGATCAGCGATCCCGGACAGCAAGTCGTGGAGTGGAGCGCGAAGCTCGAAGAGCAGCGCGCGCAAGTGCTCGCGACGCGTCGCGAGCTGCAGGATCGCCTCGATGCGCTCGCCGGCCGCGTCGGCCAGATGAATGCGCACGTCATCCGCCTCGACGCGCTCGGCCGCCGCCTCACCGACATGGCGAATCTCGACAAGGGCGAATTCGATTTCGAGCGCGAGCCCGCGGTCGGCGGTCCGGAAGGTGTCGTCGACGGCGCGGTCGCTGCGGCGCCGGAGCTGACGGCGATGCTCGATGACCTGGCGAACCAGATCAAGGATCGCGAGCGGCAGCTGAGCGTGCTGGAGAGCCTGATCTCCACGCGCAACCTGAGCCGCCAGATCGTGCCGGGCGGCCGGCCGGTGATGTCCGGCTGGATCTCTTCTTATTTCGGCCATCGCGCCGACCCGTTCACCGGCCGCAGCGCGTTCCATCGCGGCCTCGATTTCGCCGGCCCGGCGGGCGCGGAAGTGGTCGCGGTCGCCTCCGGCGTCGTGACCTACGCGAAGGACCGCTTCGGTTACGGCAAATGCGTCGAGATCAACCACGGCAACGGCTACGTGACGCGCTATGCGCACAACCAGCGCGTGCTCGTGCAGGCCGGCGACACTGTCCAGAAGGGCCAGCCGATCGCGCTGATCGGCTCGACCGGCCGCTCGACCGGCCCGCACCTGCATTTCGAAGTGCTCAAGCAGGGCCGGGCCGTCGATCCGATGAGCTTCGTCAAGCGCTGATCCCAAAAAAAGCCCACAACGGCGCTTGCTTTCGCGGTTCCTGGCTCCAATTCGCCTCGGGAGTGGCGCCTGGGGCCTAGCGCCTTACAATAGCCGCCTTTTTCCCTCCTCCTTCCGGAGTCTGCTGACGTGGCCAATTGGCTTGCCCAGCTGTTCGGCAGCCGTAACCAACGGCTTCTGAGTGGCTACAACAAGAGCGTCGCCCGCACCAACGCGCTCGAAGAGTCCTACAAGGCGCTGAGCGACGAGCAACTCCAGGCCAAGACCGCAGAGTTTCGCCAGCGGCTGGCCGGCGGCGAGGATCTGGAAAACCTGTTGCCCGAAGCCTTCGCGGCGGCGCGCGAAGCGTCGCGCCGCACGCTCGGCATGCGGCACTTCGACGTGCAGCTGATCGGCGGCATGGTGCTGCACCAGGGCAAGATCTCCGAGATGCGCACCGGCGAAGGCAAGACGCTGGTCGCGACCCTGCCGGCTTATCTCAACGCGCTGCCCGGCAAGGGCGTGCACGTGGTCACGGTCAACGAGTACCTGGCGCAACGCGACGCGGACTGGATGGGCCCGGTGTACCGTTTCCTCGGCCTGACCGTCGGCGTGATCAAGAGCGGCCAGACGCCGGACGAGAAGCGCGCCGCTTACGCGTGCGACATCACGTACGGCACCAATAACGAATTCGGTTTCGACTATCTGCGCGACAATCTCGCGTTCCGGCTCCCCGACCGCACGCAGCGCGGTCTCGCGTATGCGATCGTCGACGAGGTCGACTCGATCCTGATCGACGAGGCGCGCACGCCGCTGATCATCTCCGGCCCGGCCGAAGAGAGCACCGAGCTGTACGTGCGCATCAACCAGCTCGCGCCGCGCCTGAAGCGGCAGGCGACCGAGGAAGGCGAGGGCGATTACTGGGCCGACGAGAAGTCGCGCCAGGTGCACCTGTCGGACGCGGGCCACGAGCACGCCGAGGAGCTGATCACCGAGGCGGGCCTGCTGCAGCCGGGCGAAAGCCTGTACGACGCTGCGAACATCCGCCTCATGCATCACCTGAACGCCGCGCTGCGCGCGCACTCGCTGTATCAGCGCGACGTCGCGTACATCGTGCGCAACGGCGAGGTTGTCATCGTCGACGAGTTCACCGGCCGCACGATGCCGGGCCGGCGCTGGTCGGACGGCCTGCACCAGGCGGTCGAGGCGAAAGAGAACGTGCGCGTGCGCGAGGAGAACCAGACGGTCGCCTCGATCACGTTCCAGAACTACTTCCGCATGTACTCGAAGCTCTCCGGCATGACCGGCACCGCCGATACCGAGGCGTTCGAGTTCCAGCAGATCTACGGCCTGGAAGTCGTGGTGATCCCGACGCACCGGCCGATGGTCCGCCAGGACCACGCGGACTTCGTGTACCTGTCGGCGAAAGACAAGTTCGCCGCGATCATCGAGGACATCAACGATTGCGTGAAGCGCGGCCAGCCCGCGCTGGTCGGCACCACGTCGATCGAGACGTCCGAGTTCCTGTCGGGCCTGCTGCAGCAAGAGAAAATCGAGCACCAGGTGCTCAACGCCAAGCAGCACGAGCGCGAGGCGCACATCGTCGCGCAGGCCGGCCGGCCCGGCGCCATCACGATAGCCACCAACATGGCCGGCCGCGGCACGGACATCGTGCTCGGCGGCAATCTCGAAGCGGAGCTGCACCAGATCGATCCTGCCGACGAGACCACGCGGCGACGTACGCGCGAGGAATGGCAGCAGCGCCACGACGCGGTGATCGCCGCCGGCGGCCTGCACATCGTCGGCACCGAGCGCCACGAGTCGCGGCGCATCGACAACCAGCTGCGCGGCCGTTCCGGCCGCCAGGGCGACCCGGGCTCCAGCCGCTTCTATCTCTCGCTCGAAGACAACCTGATGCGCATCTTCGGCGATCCGGAGCGCACCAAGCGCTGGCTGCAGACCGCCGGCATGAAGGAAGGCGAGGTGATCGAGAGCCGGATGCTGTCGAAGCAGATCGAGCGCGCGCAGCGCAAGGTCGAGGCGCACAACTTCGACGCCCGCAAGAACCTGCTCGAGTACGACGACGTCGCCAACGATCAGCGCAAAGTCATCTACCAGCAGCGCACCGAAGTGATGGCGGCGGAGGACGTCGCCGATGCAGTGGCCGGCATCCGCCACGAAGTCGTCAACACGATCATCGACCGCTTCATCGCGCCGAAGAGCCCGGAAGAGATGTGGGACATCCCCGGCATGAACCAGGCGATCGAGCGCGACTTCGGCGTGCGCATCGATGCCAAGAGCTGGCTCGAGGCCGACGAGAGCATGGCCGAAGACGGCCTGCGCCAGAAGGTGTTCGAGGAAGTGGACCGCGCGTACGAGGCCAAGGTGCAGATGTACGGCGCGGAGCTGGTGCGGCCGATCGAGAAGTCGATCATGCTGCATCAGCTGGATTCGCATTGGCGCGAGCATCTCGCGGCGATGGACTACCTGCGCCAGGGCATCCACCTGCGCAGCTACGCGCAGAAGAACCCGAAGCAGGAATACAAGCGCGAGGCGTTCGAGCTGTTCACCACGATGCTCGATCGCATCAAGCACGACACAGTGTCGGTGCTGTCCCGGATGCAGTTGCGCACGCAAGCCGAGATCGATGCCGAAGAGGAAGAGCGGCAGCGGCGTCTCGCGCGCGCGATGCAGTTCCAGCACGCTGCGCCGGAGCAGATCACGGCGCCGCCGCAGCAACAGCAGCAAGGCCCTGTGTCCGAACCGCAGCAGCAGCGCGCCGCACCCGAGCCTGTCGCGCAGTTCGTGCGCGAGACCAAGAAGGTCGGCCGCAACGAGCCGTGCCCGTGCGGGTCAGGGAAGAAGTACAAGCACTGCCACGGCGCTTTGGCGAAAGAAGGATAAGAAGGCCTGATTCACGTCGTCGCCGGCGCTTTGTTCGACTCTGCGGGTCGTGTGCTGATCGCACAGCGGCCGGCGGGCAAGCACCTGGCCGGTGGCTGGGAATTTCCCGGCGGCAAACGCGAGGCCGGCGAGCAACCGCGTGACACGCTCGTTCGCGAGCTGCGCGAGGAGCTCGGCATCGAAGTTCACGAAGCAGCGCCGCTCATCGCGTACGAGCACCAGTACCCGCATCGCCGTGTGCTGCTCGATCTGTGGGTCGTTACGCGCTACAGCGGCGAGCCGCAGCCGCTCGATGCGCCGGCGCTGCAATGGGCGGCGATCGAGGACCTCGAACGCATCGGCTTGCTCGAAGCCGATCGACCGATGATCGCGGCGCTGGCGGCTCTTCGCCGTTCCTAGTTGCGCAGAATGATGAGCGCCGCGATCAGGTTGAAAACGGCGTGCAGCGCCATCGCCGCGAGCAGGCCGCCGGAGCGCCGCGTCAGCGTGCCCAGCGTCAGTCCGACAATGAAGAGCGCAATGCTGCCGCGCACGGTTTCGAGGTGCATCGCAGAGAACAGGGCCGCCTGCAGCAAGTTGGCCCAAAGCGGACGCAGGTGCGCAGCGAACGCGCGGTACAGCACGCCGCGAAACAGGAACTCCTCGGTCACCGGCGCCGCGAGCGCGACGATCCAGAGTGCCGCCAGCAGGCCGTAGTGATCCTGCACGGCTCGCAACATTTGCCAGAGCTCATTATCGAGCGCGAACGACTGGATCGCGTTTGGCTTTGCGGCCCACGCCAGCAGTAGCGGTAAACGCAGCACGACCGCGAGGCTCGAACCGATCAGCAGGCACTTGCGCACGCTCCACTGCGCTGACCACCATGTTCCCTGGCGCCGCGACGCGCTCATGACGAAAGGCAGCATCGCCGCGAGCCCGATCAGGCTCGACGCGACGGCGATGCGGCTGAATTGCTCTGGCGTCGGTTCGAATTGCCAGAGCACCGCACTGTCCATGTGCAGGTCGAGCGCTCCGCCGAAGTACAGCGCGACTATCGAGCCGATGAAGAGCGCGGAGAGGGCCAGCCACGCCGTCCGCAGCGACCAGTCGCCTTGCGGATACGGTTCGCCGCTGCGGGCCCGCACTGCCAGTCCGCGGTAGTGGACTGCGACGATCGGCAGGGCCGCGACCATTGCGAGCAACAGGCCGACACCGAGGAACATGAGCAGTCCGAAGGTGTCGCGAGCCCGCAAGGGCAACGATGGGTCGCGCGCGAACAGCGCGACCCGGTTCAGGCCGAGCGGATCCGATTTCCAGCCGAGGTCCCGCCACGCCTGGTAGGCAGCGAGCGCTGCTGCCGCAGTGCCATGGGTCAACTCGAGTCGGAAGCGTGCGCCTTCGTCGCGACTGCTGTACTTGCCATCCTTGACCGCGGCTTCGAGCTCCTCGCGCGCCAGTGCGATGGCATCTGCCGATAGCAATATGTCCGCGACCTCGCTGTGACTGTAATAGCCCAGCTGTTTCAGGCGCGGATGCAGGGCGACCGCATCCTGTGGAGCGCCCGCCTGCGCGAGCAACTTCATCTTGCGTGTCAGCTCCCAGCCGTTCTGGTCGTCGCCGCCGCTGTCGACCGGTGCACGCAGGATTTCGAGCGCGTGCGCCTTTTCGCCACGGGCGAGCAAGCGAGCCGCGGCAATCAGGCGCACATTGGATTCGTCGTCGAATCGTATGGCCAGCAACGCATAGTTCAGCGCCTTGGTGCCGTCATCGTTGTTGTCGGCAATGCGTGCGAGCAGCGAGTACAAGCGGCCGAGCTGGCCGCTGGTCCAGGTGTCGCGCCTGCGTGCCTCGGCGAGTACCGCCTCGGCCTGATCCAGCGCTGCGCCGAACGCATTCGTCTGCAGGTGATCCAGCTGGATCTCGGGGTGGTCCGGATAGGCCTGCTCGACTTGCGATTGGCACTGCGTCCCGCGTTCGACGATTTTGCCTGCGAACTCGGCGATCTCGTAGCTCGACGCGAAGTTCAGCATGAAGCGGCAGCGGTTCAGCCGTGTGACCACGTCGGCCGGCTGCTGCTCGATCTGCCGATCGTAGCTTGCCAATGCCGCTTCGAAGCTCGCGAGTGCCGCGTCGTTCGCCTCGTTGACCGCAGCATCCGGCGACGGCGCTGCAGCCAGCTCGTCGATGACCTTGCGCAGCGGCTCGGCGCGCGCAGCCGGCGCGATGGCCAGTAGCGTCGCGGACATGAGTGCGGCGCGCAGAAGCGGCGCGATCACAGCCGATCCTCGCGATACGCTTTGCCGGCGCGATACAGCTCCAGCCGCTGCTCCATGTCCGGCGCCGGCTCAGCGGGCCGGGTGCGACGCAGCGTCTGAATCGCTTCGAGCTGCGTGGCGACTGCTTTGTCGAACTGACCATTCTCGGCGTACGAGGCCGCCAGCGTGTCGAGGTACTGCGGCGGTTTCTGCTTCTCGGCCGCGAGTGCCGGCTCGAGCACGCGAATCGCCAGTGCGGAGTTGCGCAGCTCCTCGTCCTCGGCCACGGACAACGTCCACGAGAACTGGTTCTTCTCCCTGAGAGTGGCGGCGCGCAACGCAGCCTGGAGCATCTGTTCGGCACGAACGGGGTCTTTTTTTACGCCGATGCCTTTCGCATGCAGCTCGCTCAGCCACAGCGACGCGAGTGTGTGCTGCTTGCTGACCGCGCGCTCCAGCCACATCGTGGCGCGGGCCAGGTCACGCGGCACGTCGCGGCCGGTGAGGTATTCGCGCCCCATCATGTAAGCGGCGTCGGCTTCCTCCGTGCTCGCTTCCTTGTAGAGGAAATACATGCCGAGGCGCGAGTCGCGTTCGTCCGGTTTGCCGAACAGCAGTGTCCTCCACGCGCGGGTGAGTCCTCGGGCATCGCCAAGCTCGGCGGAGCGCAGCAGCAGGCGCTTGGCGAGTTGAGAATCCTGCGCAACGCCGTCGCCGCGATAGTAGGCACCCGAAAGAGCCCACAGCGCATAGCCGTTTTCCTGCCGTGCTGCGGCCTCGAGCCACTTCACTGCCTCGCTCGCATTCTGCTCGACGCCGGTACCGGTCCCGTACGCCCAGCCCAGCATCGACTGGGCTTGCGCAGAGCCTTGAGTGGCCGCGCGACGCACCAAGTCGATGCCGGCCGCAAGATTCTTGCTTGCCGCACCTTCGTGCAGATACCGCTCGCCCAGCAGCGCCTGAGCATCGCGCAGGCCACCGTCCGCCGCGATCTTCAACCAGCGTTCCGCGTCGGGTGCCTGCGGGTCGGCAAGCGCACGCCGTTCGGCCTCGGCCGGCGTGACATCCTCTGCCAGCGCGGCAAATATCGATGGACAAAGCAGGAACAGCGCGATCGACGCCGTCCAGGTTGCGCGTGCCATCGTGACGGATGACATAAACTTCCCGCCGTCGAGTGCCGTGTTGTGATGAGTATGGGCGCTCGACCTGCAGCCAGCGTACAGGAAATCTACAACTCGCGCTCGAAGTAGCTCAGCACCATCGCATAGAAGTGCCGGCCCTGCTGCGGCATGCGGATCAGGCCGTGCTTGCTGCCCGGATACGTCATCAGCTCGAACTGCGTTCCCTGCGCCTGCAACGCCTGCATCAGCATCGTGCTGTTCGTGAACAGCACATTGTCGTCAGCCATGCCGTGCACGAGCAGCAGCTTGCCGTGGAGCTTGCTCAAGTGCGGTAGGACCGAGGTTGCCTCGTAGCCGCTCTGGTTCTGCTGCGGCATGCCGAGATATCGCTCGGTGTAGTGCGTGTCGTAGAGTCGGAAGTCCGTGACCGGCGCGCCGGCGATCCCGGCCTTGAACGCGTCCGTGGTGGTGAGCGCCATCAGCGTCATGTAGCCGCCGTAGCTCCAGCCCATGATGCCGATGCGCTGCCCGTCGACGAACGGCAACGACTTGAGGAATTCCACGCCGCGCAGCTGGTCTGCCACCTCGACCTTGCCGAACTGGCCGGCGAGCGCGGTCTCGAACGCGGTGCCGCGGAAGCCCGAGCCGCGATTGTCGAGCGTGAACACGACGAAGCCGTGCTGCGCGAGCACCTGGCGGAAATAGCCCTGCGGCGCGCGCGCGCCGCCCATCCAATCCTTCTTGATGTATTGATTGTGCGGCCCGCCGTACACATCGACGACCACGGGATAGCGCTTACCCGGCTCCAGCGACGCCGGCTTGAGCAGACGATAGTTCAGCTGCTGGCCGTCTGCTGCGGCGATCGCTCCGAACTCTTCCTTCACGTGCGCGGCGAGGAACTCGTGATACGGATGCGTCGTATCGAGCTCGTTGCGCACGAGCCAGTGCTGCAGCGAGCCGTCGAGCGCATGCAGGCTCGCGCTGGGCGGCTGGTCGGGCGAGGAATACAGGTCGAGATAGCCGCGCGCTTCGGGGAGCAGCTTCACGTCGTGCCAGCCGGGCTCGTGCGACAGTCGCCGCGGCGTCGCCGGCTCGTGCGTCGCGAGCGAAGTCACATAGAGCTGGCGCTCGAACGATGACGGCGTGTTCGCCATGAAGTAGACGTTGCCGTGCTGCTCGTCGACACCGACCAGGCCGCTCTCGTCTTCGCCGACGACCATCCACTCGCCCGCCGTCAGCGGGCGCAGCAGCTTGCCTTCGAGGTCGTACAGATAGAGATGCTTGTAACCCGAGCGGCGCGAGCCCCAGATGAATGCCGGCTGCTTCTTCAGGAAGTGCAGGTCGTGGTCCAGCTCGATCCAGTTCGGGCTGGTCTCGGTGAGGATCACGCGCGCGCTGCCGTCGGCCGCGTCCACTTTCAGCAGCTCGAGCCGCTTCTGGTCGCGGGTCTGCCGCTGGACCGCCACATGCTGCGAATCGCGGAACCAGTCGACCCGCGCGAGGTAGCCGTCGCCGAGCCCGAGATCGACTGGCGTCACCTTGCCCGAATCGAGCTCCATCACCTTCAACTCGACGCTGGTGTTCGCAGTGCCTGCTGCCGGATAGCGCTGCCGGTACATGCGCGCGCCGTCTGCATTGATCTCGAAGCGCTCGACTTCCTGCACCGGCGTGTCGTCGATGCGCGTGAACGCGATCCGCGAGTCGTCCGGCGCCCACCAGTAGCCCGTGTCGCGATCCATCTCTTCCTGGGCGACGAACTCCGCGACGCCGTTCTGCACCAGCCCGGCGCCGTCGCTGGTGAGCTTGCGCTCCTGGCGCGTGCGCAGGTCGATCGCGAACAGGTTCTGGTCGCGGATGAAGCTGACGTAGCGGCCGCCGGGCGAGAAGCGCGCGTCGGTCTCGTAACTTTCGCTCGAGGTCAGGCGCGTGACCGGATTCGTCCGCGCATTCAACTCGTACAAATACAGATCGCCGCCGAGCGGGATCAGCAGGCGCTTGCCGTCGGCGGAGAACTGGTATTCGACGATTCCGCGCAGCGAAGCGGTGCGCTGGCGCTCGCGCCGGGCCTCCTCTTCCGCGGACAGGCGCTCCTCGCCGCCGAGCAGCACCCGCGAATCCACCAGCAGACGCGATTTGCCGCTGCGCGTATCGAAGGCCCACAGGTCCAGCTGGTCCTTGTCGTCGGCCTTGCCCTGCAGATACGTGACGTAGCGGCCGTCCGGCGAGAACTTCGGCTCGCGCAGCCGCGGCCCGCTCAGATCGGGCGCGCCGAAGATGCGGTCCACGGTGAGGGGCGCGGCGGTGGCATGGATTGCGACTAATGACACGAGCAGGGCCGTTGTATACCGCATGATGATCATCACTGATTCTGCCGCAGCAATGATGACATTAAACTACGTCGCAAAATCAAAATGGCCAGGGGCTCGCATGCACAAGTTACTCGCGCTCTCGTCGCTGTCGCTGCTCGCTGCATGCGGCGCCGATCTGCACCGTCAGGAAACTGCGTCCGGTCCGCCGCCGACGCTCGCGTATCCCGCAGCCACCCGGGGCGACCAGGTCGACGATTACTACGGCACGCGCGTCGCGGATCCGTATCGCTGGCTGGAGCACGTCGACGACTCGCTGACGCGCCAGTGGGTCAGCGCGGAGAACTCGCTCGCGCAGCCCTACCTCGAAGGGATTCCGGCGCGCGATGCAATCAAGAAACGCCTGACCGAGCTCTGGAACTACGAGCGCTACGACATTCCCGTGCAGCGTGGCGGGCACTACTTCTATTCGCGCAACGACGGCTTGCAGAACCAGAGCGTGCTGTACGTGGCGGACAGCCTGCAGGCGCAGCCGCGTGTGCTGCTCGATCCGAACGGGCTGAGCAACGACGCGACGATCGCGCTCGGCGAGATCGTGCCGAGCCCCGACGGCAAGCTGCTGGCGTACAGCCTGTCCGATGGCGGCACCGACTGGCGCACCTGGCATTTCCGCGACGTGGCGACCGGCCGCGATCTGCCGGACGTGCTGCGTTTCATCAAGTTCGCGCAGCCGGGCTGGACCGCGGATTCGCGCTCGGTGTACTACGGGCGCTATCCGTTGCGGGCGGACGGCTCGGGCGACGACAGCAAGCAGCGCGAGATCTACTGGCACAAGCTCGGCGCCGCGCAGGAGGCCGACGAGCGCGTGTTCAAAGTCGTCGATCATCCGACCCGCAATCCGTACCCGCAGGTCTCCGACGACGGCCGCTACCTGATCATCTGGATCTACGACGGCTCGCAGCAGACCGGTCTTTATTACCGCACGCTGGGGCAGGACGGGTCGCCGTCGAGCGAGGTCGTGCGCCTGTTCGACAGCTTCGACGCCGACTACGACTTCGTCGGCGAGATCGACGACACCTTCTACATGCGCACCACGGCCGGGACGCCGAACTCGCAGCTGATCGCCGTGCCCGCGACCTCGGCGGCGCGCAAGAACTGGCGCGTCGTGATTGCGGAGAGCGAGTACGCGATGACCGAGGCCTCGATCGTCGGCAATCGCATCTTCGCCCAGTACCTCAAGGATGCGTACTCCGTCGTGCGCGTGACCGATTTGCAGGGCAAGGCGCTGTACGACGTGAAGCTGCCGGGCTTCGGCCAGGCGAACGGTTTCGGCGGCGACGCCAGGGATACCGAGACCTTCTTCTCCTACACCGACTTCCTGACGCCGCCGACGATCTCGCGCCTCGACGTCGCGAGCGGCGAGGTCAGCGTCTTCCGCGCGCCGCAAGTCGCCATCGATAAGAACGCGTTCACCGTCGAGCAGATTTTCTACCGCAGCAAGGACGGCACGCGCGTGCCGATGTTCATCGCCAGCAAGCGCGACCTGGTGAAGAACGGCGAGACGCCGGTGATGCTGTACGGCTACGGCGGGTTCAACATCGCGCAGCAGCCGGCCTTCAGCGTGCCGGTGATCGTGTGGCTGGAAATGGGCGGCGCGTTCGCCGTCGCCAACCTGCGCGGCGGCTCCGAGTACGGCGAGGCCTGGCACAGCGCCGGCACCAAGCTGCAGAAGCAGAACGTGTTCGACGACTTCATCGCGGCGGCCCAGTGGCTGATCGATCACAAGTACACGTCGACGCCGAAGCTCGCGATCCGCGGCCGCAGCAACGGCGGCTTACTGGTCGGCGCAGCGCTCACGCAGCGCCCCGACCTGTTCGGCGCGGCGCTGCCCGCGGTCGGCGTGCTCGACATGCTGCGCTATCACACGCCGAGCGCGAACGCGCGGCAGTGGTCGAGCGACTATGGGTTGAGCGAGAACGAGCGGGAGTTCCACGCGCTGTACGCGTACTCGCCGCTCCACAATGTGCACGATGGGACCTGCTATCCGCCGACGCTCGTCACGACCGCGGATCACGACGATCGCGTCGTGCCGTGGCACAGCTACAAGTTCGCGGCGCAACTACAGCGCGCGCAGGGTTGCCCGAATCCGGTGCTGTTGCGGGTCGAGACCCGCGCCGGTCACGGCGCCGGCAAGCCGGTGTGGATGCAGATCGACGATTTCGCCGATCAGTGGGCGTTTCTGGTGAAGACGCTGCACATGGAAGGGGAGCGGGTGGCGCAGATGGGAAGGTGATCACGCGTCATCACCTTCCGTCTTGGGCTTTTCTTCCGTCTCCGCCGTGTCGCCCGGGATCGAACGCTGCTCCGAGGCCCAGGCGCCGAGATCGATGAGCTTGCAGCGCTCGCTGCAGAACGGCCGCCACGGCGAGCCTGCGCTCCAATCGACGCTGCGTCCGCAGGTCGGGCATCGAACGACGCTGTTCACGTGCAGACGGTCAGCTGGAACTTGACGTCCTCGGTCGCTTGCGCGGGGCGCGCGTGCGGATCGGTCCAGCGCAGGAAGCGGATGCTGCAACGATGCTGGCCGCCGCTCACTTCCGGAAACAGGTCCGTGCCCGCCGGCAGCGTGATGCGCAACAGCTGACTGGGATTGTCGCGCTCGAACGCCAGCTGAAAGTTGCCCGCGATTGCCGTTTCCGGGCGCGGCCGCCCCGCCTCGCGCGTCAGCCACAACAACTCGATGACGGCATCGCACAGCGGCCGGATCGTCGTCATCCACTCGCCGTAGTTGGCGGCGCGCACGGCGAACGGCTGGTCGAGCCAGTGGCGGTAGTCGGGCAGATCGAACTCGCAGGTGCCGCCCGGGATCGTGCTGCGATGCTTGATCGCGTTGAGGAACTCCGAGTCGCGCAGCTTCTGCATGAACAGCGCGCCGGCCGCGTTCAGCTCGTTGCGCAAGCGCTCGAGGTTGGTGAGCACGGCGCGCAGCCGGCCGCTGTCGACGCCGGGCTTCGCCTGGAAATCGCTCATCACGCTCATCTGGCGCTCGAGCTCCTTGAGCACTTCGCTGCGCACGTCGCCGCGCGCGGTGATTGCAAGAATTTCCAGCAGCGACCCGACCGCTGCGCGCGTCGACCACGCGTCTTCGCGCTCTTCGTGGAACAGCGCCTGCTGGTAGAGGAAGTCCAGGCGCAGGAAGGTCCGCATCCGCTCGTTGAGCGGCTGCTCGTACACCGGACCGGACGGGTTACGGTCACGCGAAGTCATTGCGCGACTTGTGAAGCACCGGCGCGCCGTTGAAAAACCCTTTTTCGCCTGACGTAGCGGAATTGACGGCAATCGCTCGGGCGCGCACGCTGGCGCGGGCCCTCGGATCTCGCTCGGTCATGGTCACGGCGGTAGTCATCCTCACCCTGCTGACAGTCGCGGCTTCGCTGGCAAGCTGGCTGTTCGGCCAGTGGCTGGCGCGGCGGACGCGCATCTCAGCGACCGCGCTCGCGATCGGCGGCGGCGGCACGATGTTGCTGATCGGCGCCGTTGCGTTCGTCACGATCGGTGCGACGACCTCGTGGCAGCGGTTCATGCCGGTTCCTGCCGCCCCACCGCTCATCGCGCCAACGCTTGCGTCGTCCCGGCCGCCGGACCCGGCGGCCGAACGCGCGGCGAAGTTGCGGGCAACCGAGCGCAGCCTTGAGAACAGGGCGGAGACGCTGGCGACGGCCCGCTGGCATCTGGAGCGCAGCGAATACTCCGAGGCCGCCGAAATTGCGCGTCAATATCTGGCCGAACACCCGGGCGACGCGGACCTGAGCTCAGTGCTGGCGCGAGCGAGGTTCGCGGCCGAACACCCGGGGCCTGCGTCGGTCGCGCCTGCCGCTTTCCTGACGCAATGGCAGGCGACCGACTGCGTCGCATCGACGCGTTCCGACGAAGGCCGGCTGTGGCTGCTCGAGAACGGCTGCGGCCGCGTCGTCGCGGTCCTGTTCGCATCGTGTCCGCTCCAGCGCGACAGAGCGCTGCGCGACTGCTTCGGCGAGCCGTGGAGCTACGAGCCTGCTGGCATCCTGATGACGCCTGCGAACGACAAGCCCATGGCGGTGCGCTTGGGCAAAGGCGGACCGCTGGTCGCGCCGATCTTCACGATTCGTGACGCCGCGGGGACCGGGCGGCAGATAGGCTATCTCGCCTGCGAAGTGACTGCCCCGGGCGTGCTCGAGGTGCTGCACGATCCGCGCGGGGAACTGACCGAGCAGCGGCTGACAGCGGAGTTGCGCGCCGACGCGTGCTACGGGCGGGTGCTGGATTGGGCGCGCAGCGGTCAGCTCCATGACCGGTCGCCCGACTCGCTGCTGCGTACTGGTATCGACTGAGGAAACCAACAATGAACGATCTGTTCTCACTGCAGGGCCGCGTGGCCCTGGTCACCGGCGGCTCGCGCGGCATCGGCAAGATGATCGCGAAGGGATTCATCGCGCAGGGCGCGCGCGTTTACATTTCGTCCCGCAAGGCGGACGTATGCGAGGCGACTGCGAAGGAGCTGTCGCAGGGCGGCGGCAAGTGCGTGGCGCTGCCCGTTGACGTGTCGACGAACGAGGGCGTTGCGGCGCTGGCAGCGGCGTACCTGCGGCACGAGCCGAAGCTGGACATCCTGGTGAACAATGCCGGGGCCGCCTGGCTCGCCGAATTCGATGCCTTTCCGGAGAAGGGCTGGGACAAGGTCGTGGACCTGAATCTCAAGGCGCCGTTCTTTCTGACGCAGGCGCTGCACGCCGCGCTGCGGGCCGCGGCCCGGCCGGACCGGCCGGCGAAGGTGATCAACATCGCATCGATCGACGGCGTATCGGTCAACCCGCAGGACACGTACTCGTATGCCGCGAGCAAGTCCGGGCTGATTCACCTGACGCGGCGCATGGCCGTGCGGCTCGCCGAAGACAACATCGTGGTCTCCGCCATCGCTCCAGGCGCGTTCGCTTCGGACATGAACACGCTGGCGCGCGATCATGCCGACGAGGTGGCCAAGCGAATTCCGGTGAAGCGCATCGGCACCGACGAGGACATGGCCGGCACCGCGATCTACCTCGCGTCGCGCGCCGGCGACTACGTCGTGGGCTCGACGCTGGTGGTCGACGGCGGCGTCACTTACACGCGAGGCTGGTCGGGGTGAGAAATGGGGACATTCCCCATTTCCTGGAAACACAGTTCCCGTTATGCCGAAAGCGCTTGGAAATGGGGAATGTCCCCATTTCTAGCGCTTCGCGGTCTGCCGCTCCGCGGTCGACTTGTCGATGAGTTGACGCGCGATCTTCAGCATTTCCTCGTGGCTCCGGCCGAGCGCGAGGTACTTCCCGTCGACGATCACGGTCGGGACGCTGTTGACCGCGTACGAGCGCGACATCTCCTCGGCGTGCATCGTCTTCGCGGTCACACCCGGTGACTCGAACGCCGCGCGGAACTTGCCCGCGTCCACGCCATGCTCGCCGGCCCAGGCGGCGAGATGATCTTCGTCGAACAACGGCTGCTGGTCCTTGTGGATGCCGTCGAACAAGGCGTCGTCGAGACGCTTCAGGTCGCCGGTCGCTTCGAGCGTGTAGTACGCGCGGCTGAGCTGACCCCACTCGCGCCGGCCGAACGACACCGGGACGCGGATGAAGCTGACGTTGGACGGCAGCTCCGCCGCCCACTTCTCGATGTGCGACTGCATCGCATAGCAATGCGGGCAGCCGTAGGAGAAGAACTCGATGACTTCCACCTTGTTCGGCGACGCCGTCGGTTGCGGCGGATTCAGCTTCTTATAGTCCTGGTTCTCCACCTGCGCGTAAGCCGGAGCGGCCAGCACGCACAACAGGACGGCAAGAGTGCGCAAGAGCGTCATAGATCAGTTCTTCTTCTCGGGCGTGGGTTGTGCCGCAGGCGCGGCCGGCTTCTCGATCTCCAGCAGCTCGACCTCGAAGATCAGCGTCGCGCCCGGCTGAATCAGCGGCGGCGAGCCGCGCTCGCCGTAGGCGATGGCGGCAGGGCAGACCAGCTTGCTCTTGCCGCCGACCTTCATCAGCTGCAGGCCCTCGGTCCAGCACTTGATCACGCCGTTGAGCGGGAACGTGGCCGGCCCGGTCTTGAGCGAGCTATCGAACACGCGGCCATTCGGCAGCGTGCCGTTATAGTGGACCTTGATCGTATCGGTCGCTTTCGGCGCCGGGCCGGTGCCTTCCTTGATCGTCGTGATGACCAGCCCGGAAGCGGTGCGCTTCGCGCCCTTCTCCGCGGCTGCCTTGTCCAGGACTGCTTTTTCTGCAGCCGCCTGCCGTGTTTTCTGCAACTCCTGCAGCTTCGGGAAGTAGGGCTGCGGATCGAAATTCCCGGTGCGGCCCTTGGCGCCGTCGGTCACGCCCGACTTCACCCACTCGAGCTCCTGGTCGGTGAGGTTGAAGGAGCCGATGCTCTGCGAGAGCGCGACGCCCAGCGCGTACAGCGCCTTCTCTTCCTCGGTCTTCGGCTCAGCGGCGAGCACCGTCGTGGACGTCGCGGCGCAGAGCGCGCAGGCGGCTGTCAGGGCGGGTAGAAAGCGCATGGCTATTCCTGGCATGGCTGAAGGGGCGCCAAGCATACCTCAGGGCCCGCTGCTTTCGGTGCTGCCGGTGAGGCCGCGCGCTTCCAGCAGCGGACCAATCTCCGGGCCCTTGCCGTAGAAATCCCGAAACAGCGTCAGCGCATCGGCACTGAAGCCGCGCGACAGCACCTTCTGCCGCAAGACGTCGCCGTTCTCGCGCTTCAGCCCGCCGTGCGTATCGAACCAATGCTCGGTATCGCGCGCCAGTACCTCGCTCCAGATATAGGCGTAGTAGCCCGCCGAATAGCCGATGGGGCTCGCGAAGATGTGCGAGAAGTAGCTCGAACGGTAGCGCGGCGGCACGGGCGCGAAATCGACGCCGGCCGCTTGCAGCGCATCGGCTTCGAACTTCGCGACGTCGCCCTGCGCCGGCGTCTTGTCGGCCGGGAGCTGATGCCACGCCTGGTCGAGGATCGCCGCGGCCAGGTATTCGGTCGTCGCGTAGCCCTGGTTGAACTTGCGCGCGGCCAGCACCTTGTCCATCAGCTCCTTGGGCATCGGCGCGCCGCTCTGGTAGTGGCGCGCATAGTTCGCGAGCACGCGCGGATCGGTCATCCACATTTCGTTGTACTGCGAGGGATACTCGACGAAATCGCGCGGCACGTTGGTTCCGGAGAACTGCGGATACTGCACGTCGGAGAACAGACCGTGCAGCGCGTGGCCGAACTCGTGGAAGGCCGTGTTCACTTCATCGGACGTGAGCAGCGTCGGCTGACCGGCGGGCGGCTTCGGAATGTTGAGGTTGTTGACGACCACCGGCTTCGTGCCGAGCAGCCGCGCCTGCTCGACGAAGCTGTTCATCCACGCGCCGCCGCGCTTGTTGCTGCGGGCGTACCAGTCGACCAGGAACAGACCCTGCGTCGTGCCGTCGGTGTCGAACACCTCGAACACGCGCACGTCCGGCTGATACGTCGGCAGATCCTTGCGCTCCTTGAAGCTCAGCCCATAGAGCTCGTGCGCCGCGAACAGCACGCCGTCGACCAGCACGCGGTTCATCTCGAAGTACGGCCGCACCTCGGACTCGTCATAGGAATAACGGGCCTTGCGCACCTGCTCCGCATAGAAATCCCAATCCCACGGCTCCAGCTTGAACGACTGCGTGCCGTTCGCCTTCGCCTGGGAATCGATCAGCGCCTGGATGTCGGCCGCTTCGCGCTTCGCGTTGGCGACCGCCGGCGGCGCGAGCTGCTGCAGCATCTCGTTCACGGCTCCGGCATTGAGCGCGGTCTCGTCTTCGAGCACGTACGCCGCGTGATTCGGATAGCCCAGCAACGCAGCGCGCTCGGCGCGCAGCTTCACGATCTTGGCAATCTCGCCGGTGGTGTCGAACTCGCCGCCCCAGCCGCGATTGGTCGAGGTGCGATAGATGCGCTCGCGCAAGGCGCGGTTCTTGAGCTGCGCGAGCGCCGGCTGCGTGGTCGTGTTGAGCAGCGCGATCACGTATTTGCCGTCCAGCTTGCGCTCCTTCGCAGCCTCGGCGGCGGTTGCGATCTGCTCGTCGCTCATGCCGTCGAGCTCGGCGCGGCTGTCGACGACGACCGCGGCGGCGTTCACTCCCTTGAGGACGGTTTGCCGGAATTCCGTGGTTAGCGTCGACAGCTGCTCGTTCATTTGCTTCAGCCGCGTCTTGTCCGCATCGGACAGGCGCGCGCCGGCGCGCACGAAATTCGTGTGATAGCGCTCCAGCAGGCGCAGCGATTCCGGATCGAGTTTGAGCGACGCACGCTTCTCGTACAGCGCGCGCACGCGTGCATACAACTTCGAGTCGAGATAGATCGCGTCGTTGTGCGCCGAGAGTTTCGGCGACATCTCGGTCTGCAGCTCTTCCAGCTTAGGGTTGGTGTTCGAGGCGGAGAGATTGCCGAACACCGAGCTGACGCGCGTCAGCAGATCGCCGGAGCGCTCCATCGCCACGATCGTGTTCGCGAAGGTCGGCGCGGCTTTGCTGTTCGCGATGGCGTCGATCTCCTTGCGCTGCTCGGCCATGCCGGCGAGCAGCGCCGGCTTGAAGTCCTCGTCCTTGATCTTGTCGAACGGCGGCAACTCGTAGGGCAGCGCGCTCTTCTTCGCGAACGGATTGGCGGGCGCCAGCGAGGTGGAGTCGTTCACGGTCTTGGCCGACGCGGTGACTGCCGCCAGCACGAGCGCGGCGACGAGGAACTTTGAAAATGGCATTGCATATCCCTTGGGTAAGAGTGTCGGGCTGAAGCCCGACCTACAGTGCGAGGGTGAATATTAAGCGAGAAAGCCGCTGAGGGCCGACGTTAAGTCGTGTGGACATTCTTCCGGCAACCAATGCCCCGCCGGCAGCGCCTTGCCTTGCGCCTGCGGTGCGCGCGGCCGCCAGGTTCCGAGCACGTCGAACAGACGATGCATCGCACCGTGCACGCCCCACAGCACGAGCACCGGGCAACGCAGCGGCGTGGCGAGGTCCGCCTCGTCGTGTTGCAGATCGATGCTCGCTCCGGCGCGATAGTCCTCGCACATCGCGCGCAGCGTCTGCGGGTCCGCGAAACACCGCAGGTACTCGGCGAACACCGGCTCGTCGATCGCGTCCGGGATCAGACCGCGGAACGCGAAATTGCGCAGGAACGGCGCGGCCTGGCCGGCGAGCAGCATTTCCGGCAGCGGCGCCGGCTGGATGAGAAAGAACCAGTGGAAGTACCAGGTCGCGAGATTCTTGCTGACCTGCGTGTACACCGTGCGCGTCGGCACGATGTCGAGCAGCACCAGGCGCGTCACGGCCTGCGAATGATCGAGCGCCATGCGGCAGGCGGCGCGGCCGCCGCGATCGTGACCGACGACCGCGAAGCGTTCGAAGCCGAGCCGCCGCATCACCTCGACCTGGTCCTGCGCCATCGCGCGCTTGGAGTAGCTCGCGTGATTCTCGCCTTCGTGCGGCTTGCTGCTGTCGCCGTAGCCGCGCAGGTCCGTCGCGACGACTGTGAACCGCTGTGCCAGCGCCGGACCGACGTGTCGCCAGATGAGATGCGTTTGCGGCCAGCCGTGCAGCAACAGCACAGGCGGCCCGCTGCCGCCGACGACACCGTTGATCTCGGCGCCGGAGGTCGCGATGCGGAAGGGCTTGAAGCCGGGGAACCACGCCATCGGCGAATGCTACAGCAGCAGCGACGAGTCGGGCTAAAGCCCGACCTACGAAGCAGGCAGCGTATACGTCGCTTCGATCAGCTCCCGCAGCTTGCGCCGCGCAGTGCCGGCGTCCAGCCGCTCGTTACGCTCGATCGCGGCAACCTGGTTGGCCAGCGTCTCGTCCTTGATTCCGCGCCGCAGCCACTGCGAGATCTCGCCGCGGCGCAGGTGAAACAGCCAGGTCTCGTCATCGACGCCGTCGGCCAGGTCCATGAACAGGATCAGGTTGTGAGCGCGCAGGTTGAGCTTTCCTTCGGGTCCGCGGAAATAGAAGCTGCGATCCTCCGGCAGCTCGCCCTCGGCATATTTGCGCAGATGCCGGCGGCGCTCGGTCCGGCTCGGCTCCAGGCGTACCAGCGTGGGCCCGCCGCCCGCCACCTTGTTCCACAGCAGTGCCGTGCCCGCTTCGAGCGCCTCAGGCGCGCCGTCCACAGGTCCGATGCGATTCGCATCGGTGAACTCGCGGAGCATCTCGCGCGGCCGGTCGCCGAGCACGACGATGGAATCGAGTGCGCGCAGCACCGAGGGTGCAACCAGTTTCGGCGAGACGCTCACCGCCAGAACACCATCGAGTCGTTCGGGAAGCGTCTGGTCGGTGGGTCGCCAGTTCGCCGGCACTGCGTGGTGCGCCTCGTCGACGATCAGCCAGTGCGGCCGTCCCGTGCGTGCGCGCAATTCGCGGATGCGTGCGAACAGCGACAGGAAGAACCACGGCCGATCCTCGAGCTTCACGCCGAGCAGATTGATCACGGCGTTCTGATCGGGCTTGTTCAGCAGCTGCACGCATTCGTCGATGGTCGGCGCGTGCTCGGGATTGCCGATCGCGACGGCCGACTCGACGCTGTCGTAGTCGCCTTCCGGATCGATGATGCAGAAGTTGTAACTGGCATCGCGCAGCCGTTCTACCAGGCCGGCCACCACCGTCGACTTGCCGCCGCCGGAGCTGCCGACCACCAGCGCGCTCGCGCGGAACGGCGACAGCGCGATCCGTTTGCCTTCCGCGTTCTTGCCGAGCGCGATGTCGTGTCGCGCGAGCGAGCCGCTTTCGCGGCTGGCGAGATCGTCGGCGAGCATCTCGTCGATGAGCTGCACGACGCCCGCGCCGTGATCTGCGAACGTCACGATGTCCGCCTTCCCTTTCACTGCGGGCAGCGCGTTCGCGACCGCGACAGCGCATTCGCAGATATTGAAGAACGCGTGATCGTTCTCGGCGTCGCCGACTGCCACCGCGTTGTGCGGCGAGAGATTGAGCTCGGCGAGCGCGGCGCGCAGCCCGGTCGCCTTGTTGATGCCCGCAGGCAGCACCATCACCGCGCCCTTGTTGAAGATGACCTGCAGCTCGAGGCCGCAGTCGCGGATCGTCTTCAGCACCGTGTTCTCGTGCGGCTCCCAGGTCGCGACGATCACGCGCCCGACCGAGATCGGACCGACGCCGCGCTCGACGAGCTTGTCGACGAAACTCTGCGGCGGCGGTTCGTCGAGCAGGCGCTCCTCGCGAGTTTCCGGGCGATAGATCAGCGCACCGTTCTCGGCGACGACGCGCGCGAACAGGTCGAGGCGCGGCATGACTTCCTGCAGCTGGTCGAGCTCACGGCCGGTCACGAGCACGAGCTTGCGGCCCGACTCGCGCAGGCGCTCCAGCGCAGCGAGGGTCGGCTCGTCGACGCGGCCGTGGTGGGCGATGGTGCCGTCGTAGTCGCAGCACAGCGCGAGATAGCGCATCAATACAGGTCTCGGCGTTGCAGGGGCGGTCCTGTAACGCCGTGCAACTTTGACCGGTTCCCTACTTCTTCTTCGAGTACGCCTTCGCCTGCGAGCGCACCAGCTCGATGAGATTGCCCATCGCCAGGTTGGCGTCGATCAGGTGCAGGCCCCAGTCCTTCTGCACCACGTTGTTGACGACGACGTCGCCGACGATGTCATCGGTGCGCGGGTCGTTCGGATCGGCATTGACGTGCACGGCGAGATAGGTGCCGGCGTCGTTCGATACGCACTCGGCGCTCAGCAATCCCGGAACGCTGACGAACGGCGTCGTGACTTTCTTTTCCGGCGTGACCCACGGCTTCGGCGCAGCCGCTGACGCCGCGATGAAGCGGCCGTTCGACAGGTATGCATGCAGCTCGCCGCTGCCGCCGCCGAGCGCAGCAGGATTCGCGCACGCGGCGGCCATGTTCTCGCCCTGCGCCTTGCCGAAGCGCGAGTTAGCCGGCGGCGGCACGTTGTCTCTGAAGCTCGCATACGCGACTGCGCAGCCAGTCTGCGAGGCCGACTTGCAAAGCGGGATGTGCTGGAACGCGCCGACGTCCTTGCCTTTCTCGACCGGCAGGTTCGTGCCGAGCAGCAACGCGGAGATGACCTTCTCCTGCACCGGCTTGCCGTCGATCTCGTTCTTGATCAGCTGCGTCAGGATGCCCGAGCCTTGCGAATGGCCGATGAGCACGACGCCGCGGCCGGCGTTGTCGTTCTTCAGATAGTAGTTCCACGCGTCGAGCACGTCGTTGTAGGTGAGCTGGCGATCGACCGGGATCTGCTTGCCGGCAAGGATCGAGCGCAGCGCCGTCAAGGTGACTTGCCGATAGAGCGGCGCATACGTGCGGCACACGGATGCGAAGCGCGCGAACTGCTGCAGGATCACGCCGTGCTCTTCCGGTCCGGCGGTCATGTCGCTGTTGCCGGACTGATCGAGCGAGACGGTCGGATAGACGTAGAAGCAGTCGATCGGCGGATTGCGCGCGGCCTTGAACGACTCGTTCCTGAACTTGCCGTTCGCGGCGACGATCGTCGTCGAGAGGTCCACCGCGCAGGAATCTTTGGCGCCCGGGCGGCACAGCCACGTTTCAGGTTTGCTGTAGTCGTTCGGTTGCGCCGCCGGCGCGGCAGGCGGCGCCGAATCCGCCGGCGGCGATTGCGCCAGCGTCGCGGCCGATGACAGAAGTGCGAACGCGCTCGCGAAGCCTGCGATGAATCGCAACATGGTCCGTTCCCCTTGAAGTCTGTGCCGGCGATCCGGGCGCAGAGTCTGCCACGGGTCGCGACGTGCCCGGCGCGGCATGACAGTCCTTTGCGTTTGCGAACCCGCGCTGCAGAAAGGACTGCACATAACCGGCCGCGGCTGTCGCGAATGCTTACAGCGCAGCGCGCCGACCCGTGGAAATCACGGCACAACTGGCCGGGCCCGCAGTTTGCATCTGCTCCCGGAAAGAACGATTTCCGCAGAAGGGCAGCATGCAACGACGTCTCGGGCTGGCGCTGATCCTGATCCCCACGATCGCCTCGGCGGCCTTCGTGCTGAAGGACGCGGCTGAGCATGCCCGTTCCGCGCCGGCGCCGAAAACGCACGAGGCGCAGCCGACGAAACCCGTCGAGCGCGACGACGCGCAATCGCAAGCCCCGCATGCACCCGAACAGTCTGCCGGCGAGGTCATCGGCGTACCGATGCTCGCCTGATCGTTTTGGCCGGCGGTGCCGGTTCCGGCGAAATCTCGTTGCTTCGACCGGGACATGAAGGGCGGCACCGCCGGCCAGCTGAACGGCCCGCCCCGGATCCCGCCATCCTCGAGCACGATTCGCCACCTGCGCCGGGTGCGCGTGCGCGACCTGACTTCCGTCACTGGCGTACCATCCCCCGGCAGCACCAGGATTGAACCCTGCCTCAAGGGCAGCGGACGTACTGGCATACCGTCAGTCGGGAGGCTTTATGCGAATCGCGGCAATCGGTTTGGGTGTGCTCGTCGTGGCGCTGGGCTCGGGCGCGGCGTTCGCTTCGGGCAGCGGCGGCGGCGCGCCGGCAGGCGGCGGCTCGTTCAACATGCCCGAGCGGCAGATGACGCCGGAGGAGCAGGCAAAGTCTGCCTACAACCAGGGTCTGCGCGCGGTGAAGGCTGCGGACAAGCAAGCGAAGTCCGCGGAAGAAGCCACGGACGAAAAGAAGAAGGCCAAGGCGCAGGACAAGGCCAACCACCAGTACGAGAACGCGCGCGGTTACTTCGCGGCAGCGTTGCAGCGCAAGCAGGACATGTACGAGGCCTGGAACTACGTCGGTTACACCAGCCGCAAGCTCGGCGACTACGACAAGGCGCTGCTGGCTTACGACGAGGCGCTGCGCCTGAACCCGACCTACGGCCAGGCGATCGAGTATCGCGCCGAGGCGTACCTCGGACTGAATCGCGTCGAGGACGCGAAGAACGCGTACATGCAGCTGTTCCAGAGCTCGCGCCCGCTCGCTGACGAGTTGATGGCGGCGATGCAGAAGTGGGTTGCAGCTCGACGGGCGTCGGGTAATGCAGCTCCGGAAGTCGACGCGCTCGCGCAGTGGATCGACGAGCGTTCGAACATCGCGCGTCAGACTGCGTCGCTCGCGACGGACGCGCCGGTCGTGCATTCCTGGGACTGAGTACGACGCGGATCCTGCTGATCGTCTGCTGCTGCTGGATCGGGATCGCATCGAGCGATCCCGTCAGCAGCGAGTCGCAATACCCGTGGCGCTTGCCGCCCGGATTTCCGCCGCCCGCCGTTCCCGCCGACAACCCGATGTCCGAGGCGAAAGTCGCGCTCGGCTGCAGCTTGTTCTTCGAAACGCGCCTGTCCGTCACGCGCACGTACTCGTGCGCGAGCTGCCATCGGCCGGAGCTCGCGTTCACCGACGGCCGTGCGCTCGCCATTGGCTCGAAGGGCGACACGATGCATCGCGGCGCGATGACGCTCACCAACGTCGCGTACAACCCCGCGTTCACCTGGGCGAGCGCCAGCGTCGTGACGCTGGAGCGGCAGATGGAGCAGCCGCTCTTCAACGAGCATCCGCTGGAGATGGGATTGAAGCGCGACGAAGCCGGGCTGCTCGCCTGGCTGGGCGAGCAGCAGGGCTACGCCGCCGCGTTTCGCGCGTCCTTTCCGCAGGAGGCCGCGCCGATCACGATTCCGAACGTGCTGAAAGCGATTGCGTCGTTCGAGCGGACGCTGATCTCCGGGCGCTCGCCGTTCGACCGTTACGTCTACGATGACGATCGCGCGGCGTTTTCGGAAAGCGCGCGGCGCGGCATGCGGCTGTTCTACTCGGAGCGCAGCAACTGCTCGCGCTGCCACTTCGGCCTGAATTTCTCGGGACCCATCGTCCAGCGCGGCAAGTCGCCGTCGCCGCTGTTCGCCAATAACGGCTCAGCAGTGCAGGGCGATGAGGGGTTGGCAACGGAAACGAAGCGCGCGCAGGACCGCGGCCGCTTCCGTGTACCGACATTGCGGAACATCGCGCTCACGGCGCCATACATGCACGACGGCCGGTTCGCGACGCTCGAAGAAGTCATCGAGCACTACGCCAAAGGCGGCAAGCACGAGGGCTCGATCGGCACGGTCGATTCGCAGATCCGCCCGCTCGATCTGACCGCGGAAGAGAAGAGCGATCTGGTGGCGTTTCTGAAGAACCTGACGGATGCGGAGTTCGCCAAGCCTGTCAGGTGCGACTGATTTCATCCCACTCGGCGTACGCGATCAAAGCGGCTTCCGGCAGCTCTCCTTCGTAAAATCGCCTGGCGAACGCCAGACGCCTGTCACGCCGACTCAAGTCCGGCGACAACGACGACAGGACTATTGCGCGGGCCGTGTCATACATGGACGCTGCAATTCGTACGCGCTCGTCCGGCGTCATGCGCCGATAGCGCTCGTTCACCATCGCCTCGAACTCGCCCGACGTGTCCTTCATTGTGCAATCTCCGCGAGAGTCTCGGCTACACCGAGTCGAGCGGCCCAGCCGTCCAGATAGGCACGATCCATCGAATCATCCAGCAGTGTCCGGACGTCGCGACGCTGCAGCTCCGACCCCGAGTCTTTCCCCCAGACGAGCTTGGAAAGGATAAGGTCCTCGCGGCTCACGATCCAGGTCTTCACGCCGCTCAACTCGACCGGCCGGCGGCGTGCAAACTCGACCTGCCGATATTCCGAGCCTTTGCGGACGATCAGATCGACCTTGATGCTCGTGGCGAGGTGCATCAGATTGAACAGCCGCTGTGACGCAACGGCAGACCGGACGCTGTCGGCGTCGACATAGAAATCCGGCGAGAGCGCGGCAACCAGACCACTCACGTCGTCCTCGCCCAGTGCAACGACGATATCCAGGTCGCGAGTCATCCGCGGCCTACCGTAGTACGCCATTGCAAAGGAACCTGTAAGCATGAAGGGCAGCTGGGCGATTTCCAGGCGCTCGCTCACTATCCGGAGCACTTCGAGCTCTTCCAGCATGCCGCGGATTTTAGTGGAACCCGCGGCCGATTGCCCTACGACGAGCTCATGCGGCCGCCCGCGCCGCGAACGTCCGCCGCTCGCCCCAGCACCGTGACTTTCTGCCCGTGCTGCAGGCGCTCGACGCCGCGCACGACCACGAGGTCGCCCGCCACGACCGGGCCGCGGATCGTGACCAGGTCGCCATCGGTCGCCACCGAGGTCACGGCGACTTTCTCCGCCGTGTTGTCGGCTCGCACGCGCATCACGTAATTGCCGTCCTGGCGCACGGCGATGGCATCGCGCGGTACCACGAGCGACTCGGTCGCCTCACGCTCCGGCAGGCCGACTTCGATCGCGGTACCGACGCTCAGCGCGTTGTTGGCCAGCGTGAGTCGCAGCTCGAACTGGCGCGAACGCTCCTCACCGACGGGCACGACGGTGCGCACGTCGGCGTTGATCTGCCGGTCCGCGATTTTGACCGGCAGCTCCATGTCTGGCCGGACCAGCCCGACCAGATTCAGCGGCGCCTGCACGCGCGCCTCCAAGTGAACTGTATCGACCAGGTGCGCGATCGCAGCGCCGGTCGCGACATACTCGCCGCGCTGCGCGAGGCGCTCCGTGACGATGCCCGCGAACGGCGCGCGCAGCTCGGTCTGGTCGAGATCGTGCTGGGCCGCGCGCTGCCGCACTTGTGCTTGCTGCAGTTGTGCGGTGAGCACGCCGAGCTGTGAGCGCACTTCGTCGAGCTGCGTCTGCGAGATGGTGCTGCCCACTTTCTCCAGGCGCTGCACCTGCCGCTCCGTCATCGTTCGCTGCGACTCGATGCGCGCGACTTCAGCCTTCGCATCATCGACGCGCAGCCGGACCGACTCGTCTTCGAGCTTCGCGACGCGCTCGCCTTCGCGCACCCGCGTGCCGACTTCGGCTACGTATTCGAGCCGCCCAGCGGCGCTGGTCGCGAGCCGAGCATCGTTGCGGCTGACGACTCCGCCCGGCACCCAGCGCCGCGGCGCCACGCGCGCCATGGAGGCTTTCGCGACTTCCACGACGACGCCGGGTTCTTCGGGCGGCGGCGCTTCGGCGGCGGCACTGAGTGCGAAAAGCGCAACGCTCGTGGTGAGCGCAAGCGTCGACAATCGTGACTTGAACATCCCCGTCCCCTTTTCGTCAGGCCGATGCCTGACCCACAGAAGAATCAGCGTCCGCGAGCGATCCGGCGGGCTCCGTCGCCGCGGCGCTGCGTTCGTACACGAGCCGCAGCAGGCTCGGCAGCAGCACGATCGAGAACACCATGCTGACGACGACGCCCGCGACGTTCACCGCCGCGAGGCCGCGGTAGATCGTGCTCGCCGGGCCGGGGTTCACGACCATCGGCAGTGCGCCCAGAGCGCCCGTCAACGTGCTCGCAACCATGGCGCGCAAGCGCTGGTTCAACGCCATGCGCAGCGCTTCTTCGAGACTGTGCCCGTGATTGAGGGCGTCGCGCGTGCGATCCACCAGCAGGATCGAGTGATTGACGATGATGCCGATCATCATGATGAAGCCGATCATCGTCAGCAGATCGAGCGGCTGGAACGTCACGAGGCCGAGCGCGCGGATGCCGAGCACACCGCCCGCGAGTGCCAGCGGCACCGTGAGCACGACCACTGCGGCGTCGCGCAGCGAGCGGAACATCGCTGCCATCAGCATGAACAGCACCAGCAGCGCCAGCAGGAAGTTCGTGCCCATGGTCGAGATGATCGCGTCGAGGCGGTCGGCGCTGCCGGCCAGCCGGATGTTGGCGTCCGGCGGCAGCTGCGAGCGCAGCGACGGTACGATGTCGCTCTGGATCTTCGCCAGCATGTCTTCGAGCGACAGCGTCGCCGGCGGATCGATCGTCAGCGTGACGGTGCGGTGATGATCGATGCGGCGGATCTGCTCCGCGGCCAGCGCTGTCTGCAGGTTGACCAGCTCGCCGAGCGACACGACTTCGCCGGAGGGCGTCATCAGCGGCGCCTGCGCCAGCTCTTCCGGCGTTTCACCCAGCTTCGCGCGCAGCATCACCGGCAGCCGCGTCTGGCCGTCGAAGTACTCGCCGAGCCACGCGCCGTCGCCGAGCGTGCGCACGACCGTCCCGAGCGACGCGCGATCCCAGCCGACTTCGGCGATGCGCCGGTCGTTCGGCTCGGCGCGCAGCTCCAGCGCCTGTACGTCAGCGTTCGGGAACGATTGCACGTTCGCGCCGGGGAAGGTGCGCTCCAGGAGCTTGCGGCCTTCCTCGGCCGCCGCGTTGAGCGCTGTCGTGTCGGTCGACTGCAGATGGATCGCGACCGAGCGCGCGGAACCGCCGATACCGCCGAACAGCTCGCCTTCGTTCACGAACACGCGCGTGTCCGGCAGTCCGACCACGATCTCGTCGCGCACGATGCGCTCGAGGTCGCGGATGCGGTCTTCATCGACGACGCGTGCGCCGATCGTGCCGCCGCCCGGCCACAACAGGATGTACCAGTTCTTGAGCTGCGGCTGCTTCTCGCCCTTCATGTACGGCGCCATGCGCTCGAGGATCTTGGGGGCGATCTCGCGATTGACCGCTTCCGGGCTCATGCCGGGCGGGAAGCTGAAGTACGCATCGATGGCTGCGCGCTTGACGGGCGGCAGGTAGTCGAGCTTCGGCAGCAGCAGCCAGCACAACAGCAACGGCGCGACGAGCAGTGCACCGACCCAACCAAGTTGTTGCTTGCGCGTGCGTGTCCACGCGATGACGCGGTCGGTCAACCACGGCCAGCCCGCGCCGTAGCCGGAGTTCGTCGAGTGTTTGCCGAGCCAGCGGCCGGCGGCCGCCGGCACGACAGTGATCGCGACCACGATGGAGAACGCGACTGCGATGGAAATCGTCAGGGCGAGGTCCGCGAACAGCTGTCCCTCGACGTCCTTCAGGAACAGCACCGGCAGGAACACGGCGATCGTGGTCGCCGTCGAGGCGAACAGCGCGGGCACGACTTGCCGCGTGCCGTCGTGCGCGGCCTGCTCGATCGGCATCCCTCCTTCCTTGAGCCGGATGATGTTGCCGGAGACCACGATCGCGCCTTCGACGACCATGCCGACGGCGAACGCCAGTCCCGCGAGCGAGATGACGTTGATGCTGCGTCCGGCGAGATCGAGCGCGCAGAACGTCGCCAGCAGACACACCGGGATCGTGGTCGCGATCACCACGGTCGCACGCGAGTCGCGCATGAACCACCACACGCAGGCCAGCGCGAGCAGAGCGCCGACCACCAGATTCTCGATCAGCAGGTTGACGGCGCGCTTGATGAACAGCGAAGCGTCGAACGACTGCTCGATGCCGAGGCCGCGCTCCTGGAGCGGTCCCTCGCGCAGCTCGGCGACGACTTTCTTGACCTCTTCGAGCGTGCCCAGCACGTTCGCGCCGGGCGCGCGCACGATGCGCAGGCCGATCGCCGGGTTGCCATTCTGGTAAGAGAAGAAGGAGCGCTCGGGCGGGCGCATCTCGACCGTCGCCAGGTCGGCGAGGCGCACCGGCTGCCCGTCGCGCCACGCGAGCACGAGCTGTCCGAGCTCCGTGGCGTCGTAGCGTCCGGTGTAGCGCAGCGAATACTGGCGGCGACCGACGTCGAGCTGGCCGGCGGAGACATTGGTCGCGCTCTGCGCCTGGCGGGCGATGTCGGGAATGCCGATGCCCAACGCCGCGGCACGCGCCAGATCCAGCGTGATGCGCACGTCATCCGGCGGACCGCCCTGGACCTCGACCTGCGCGACGCCGTGCACCGACTCGATGCGCGGCTTGACCACGTCCTCGACGAAGCGACGATAGCGATCGATCGGCCCCTCGCTGCCGGGTAGCAATTGCACGAAGAAGAACGACAGCTGCTGGTTCGAGTCGCCGCCGTCGCCGCCCAGTTGCACCACCGGCCGGTCGGAGTCGCGCGGCAGCGGCGGCAGGCGGCTCATGCGGCCGATGACGTCGACCAGCGCGGCTTTCATGTCGGTGCCGATCGCGAACGTCAGGAACACCTGGCTGCCGCCGGAGTTGGCGTTGCCGTTGACCTCCTCAACGCCGGGCAGGCCCTGCAGCACCTGCTCTTGCGGCTCGAGCAGCTCGGCCTCGACTTCCTCCGGCGAGGCGCCGCGCCAGTTGGTGAAGATCGCGATCGACGGCCGCTCGATGTCGGGAAACAACTGCAGGGGCAGGTGCTTCAGGCTGAGCACGCCGAACAGGGAAATAAGTAAAACCGTGACGCCGATCGCGACGGGGTTGCGGATGGCTCCTGCGATGATGCGCACCGTGAACTCCCTGGGTGTCGAAAGCGCCTTGGCGGTTTCGACCATACAAATTGTGTGCGGCGATTGGACCACCAACCACGCAGCACGTTCGGCCGGCTGAGACCAAGCGACGGCCCATTGCGATGAGACGTGCTTCGATGGGATGCGTTACGTGCGCCGCTGGTTTAACCAACCCTTTGACGAATCTTGATGACTTTCGGTTAGCAAACGTCGCACACTCCCCGCCACTTTCATGGGGGAGTCCACGCCGATGTCCATTTTGCGGGTCGTATTCGTCGCGGTTGTCGCATCGATTGCTGTCGCCTGCTCCACGACGCCCACTCAGCAGGGCGCGCCGCCGCCGCCGCCACCCGCCGCTGCCAAGGGCATGGACGTGACCGGCACGTGGGAACTCAATGTCGAAAGCCCGATGGGCTCGCGCGCCTCGGACGCGATCTTCCAGCAGTCCGGCGAAGCTTTGAGCGGCAAGATGGTCAGCCCCCGCGGCGAGACGCCGCTGACCGGCACGCTCAAGGGCGACGCCATCGCCTTCGGCATCAACGTCAACGTGCAGGGCCAGCAGCTGCAGATCGACTACACCGGCACCGTCACCGGCGACACCATGAGCGGCACGGTCGTGTTCGGCTCGTTCGGCGACGGCAAGTTCACCGGCAAGAGAAAGCAATAGCAGCTTGACCGATATTTCCGTTACGCCGGCAGAGAAGCGGCTGACGCTGGCCGCTCTCGCCGTCGTCATGCTGCTGAGCGCGCTCGATCAGACCATCGTCTCGACAGCGATGCCGCGGATCATCGAGCAGCTCCAGGGGCTCTCGATGTATGCGTGGGTGACCACGGCATACATGCTGACGTCGACGGTCTCCGTGCCGATCTACGGCAAGGTCAGCGACCAGTACGGCCGCAAGGGCATCCTGATTCTCGGTGTCGTGCTGTTCCTGGCAGGCTCCGCGCTCTGCGGGCTCAGCGGCGAATTCGGTTCTCTGCCGCTGATCGGCGACGGCATGAGGCAGCTGATCGTGTGCCGCGCGATCCAGGGGCTCGGCGGCGGCGCATTGATGACGGTGTCGTTTGCGACCATGGCGGACCTGTACCCGCCGCGCGAGCGCGGCCGCCTGTTCGGCGTGTTCGGCTCGGTGTTCGGCGTCGCCACGGTCATCGGTCCTTTCATCGGCGGCTTCCTCACCGATCACGCCACGTTCCAGTTGCTCGGCCACGAGGTCGCGGGCTGGCGCTGGGTGTTCTACGTCAACTTGCCGCTCGGTTTGCTCGCGCTGTTCATGATCATGTATCGCATGCCGGTGCTGCGGCATGCCGCCGGCGGACGCATCGATTATCTCGGTGCGCTGCTCGTGGTGTTGACGGCAGCGCCGACGCTGCTCGGCCTCACGCTCGGCGGCACCAGCTATGCGTGGGACTCGCCGCAGATCTTCGCGCTGTTCGCCGTCGGCGGCGTCTCGCTCGCGCTCTTCCTGTGGGTCGAGACGCACGCAGTGCATCCGATCCTGCCGTTGCACCTGTTCCGGATCCACGCGTTTCGCGTCGCCGCGCTCGGCTCGTTCGTCATGAGCACTGCGTTCCTCGGCGTCGTGATGTTCATGCCGCTGTACATGCAGGTCGTCCAGGGCATCAACGCGACGCAAAGCGGCTTCGCGCTGCTGCCGTTGATGGCCGGCCTGATCGTCAGCGGCATCGTTTGCGGCCGGCTCGTGACGCGCACCGGCCGCTACAAGCCTTTCATGATCGGCGGCGGCATCGTGCTGATTGCCGGCGTGATCGCGCTGATGGGCATCGGGCCCGACACGACCCCGCGCGATCTCGCGTGGCGCCTGGCGCTCACCGGCGTCGGGCTCGGGCCTGCGCAAACGCTGTTCAGCCTGGTGATCCAGAACTCCGCGCCGCCCACGCAGATCGGCGTCGCGACCAGCATGGCGCAGTTCGGCCGGCAGATGGGGGCGACTGTCGGCGTCGCCATCTTCGGCACGTTCCTGATCCACGGCTTGACCGCCGAGCTGCCAAAGCAGGTACCAATGCTGCCCGGCATGAGCGAGCAGCACATCGATCTCGCGCACGCGCAGAGCCAGGCGATGAACGCGGACGTGATTCGCGCGCGCGTCGATGCGACTCTCGAGGAGCGCTACGCAGTGCTCGATCGCGCGTATCACGAAGACCCGGCGGCGGTTGCCGAAATACTCGGCGATCCGCGCATGCCGGAGCAGCTCAAGGCGGCGCTGCGCGACGGCGGCGTGCGCGGGCGCATTCACCGGCAGCTGGTGCAACGGGTCGAGACGATCGAGAGTGAGCTCGAGTCCGGCGAAGAGGGGCGCGAACGACTGTTGCACGATCCGGAGCTGCCGGCGAGCCTGAAGCAGCAGCTCGCCGATATTCCGGTGCGCGCGCTGCACGAGCCGGAGCTGATCGCCCGCGTCAGCAAACTATTCCGGGACGCGATCCTCGCCAAGGAGGACGCGCTCGTCGCGGCCACAGTTCAGCAATCGCTGCTGGCAGTGCACGCGGCGATGTCGATCTACGGCAAGCAGCTCGTGGAGCGCATCCAGCGCGGCATGAAGGTCGCATTCGCGACTTCGGTCGCACACATGCTGGAGCGCGCGCTGTGGATCGTCGGTCTCGCGGTCGGGATCGTGCTGTTCATTCCCGAAGTGCCGCTGCGCTCGCGTGCGGCACCGGCAGCCGTTGCGGCCGATTAACCCAGGTTATTTCTTCTTGCTGCTGCGACGCTTCTTCGGAACTTTCGCGCCGGAGCGGCGCGCTTCCGACAAACCGATCGCGATCGCCTGCTTGCGGCTCTTCACTTTCCGGCCCGAGCGACCGCTGCGCAGCGTGCCGCGCTTGCGCTCGTGCATTGCACGCTTCACCTTGCGCGAAGCTTTCTTGCTGTAACGGCGCGCCATGGCGCCCTCCTGAAGAGGTTAGTCCCGCCGCTGGAACGCGCCGGCGACTTCGAGTGTTCCTACCGGCATGCAGGACCTCATCTGCCAGGCCATTCGCGAGAAGCGCCTGCTGGAACTACATCACGACGGACAGACCTACCGCGTTGCTCCGCACATCTACGGTATCGATGCAGCCGGCGAGGAGCTGTTGAGTTGTTACCAGGTCTGGGGCGGCACCGACGGCGAGCCGGCGCGCTGGCGCTCGTTCAAGCTCTCCGAACTCTCGCAGCTGAGCCTCACCAGCAAGCGCTTCGCGCCGCGCCCGGAACATCAGCGCGACAACGGCACGATCGCGCGCGTGTTCTGCCAGGTGTGAGGAGAAGAGAAGAAATACTCTCGCAAAGACGCAAAGACGCGAAGGTAAGAATTCGGAGTCCGCAGTCCGGAAATCAGAATCTCTGGTTCTTCTTCGCGCCTTTGCGTCTTGTATGGTCGCCCGCGGCGCTGGGGTAGGCTCTTCAGCGCCGGGGTGAAGGGACGTTGTGGCGCCCATCTGGTCGATAGCGTCGACACAGACTCCACAAAGACATCCCTCATCCACACCTGCACCGTCGATGAGGAATCTAGCGACGGAAGCTCTCCGATCGCCG
>DATBKP010000020.1:0-8341 GCA_036555785.1 Steroidobacteraceae bacterium | reverse complement strand
CCGGGGGGCCCCGCGACGATACCTGCGAGCCGTGCGCGAGCGCTGGCGATTTCCGCAGTGCCGACGGCCTCGATCACTCAGAAGCTGATGCGTGCGCTGACACCGATCGTGCGTGGCTGCGCGGCCACGACAGCCTCGGGATCCTGGAATGTGCCGACACCATCGTACAGCGCGAGCTCGTCGGTGAGGTTCTTCACGAATACGCCGACCTGCACCCGCTCCGTCACGTCCATGCGGACCACCGCGTTCAGCAGCGTGTACGAATCGAGCGCGATGTTGAACGGGCTGCTGGGCACGAACTCGGTGTTGGTCTTGCCGCGATAGGTCGCATCCAGCGAGAACGTCGTGTTCCTGCCGGCGATCGGCACTTCGTAGCGCAGCGCGCCGTACAGCTGCAGATCCGGCGTGTTCGGGATTTCGTCGCCCTCGCGGCCGATGATCACGAAGGGCGAAGCGCCCGGCAGCACCGGCTGGTCCTCCGACAGCTCATGCTCGAAGAAATAAGTGCCGGTGAACGTCAGCGACAGCTGCTCGGTGAGCAGCGAATCCAGCGACCATTCGATACCCGTCACATCGGCGGCGCCGCCGTTGGTCGTGAACGGAATGTTGCCGACCGGATCGCGCGGCTCCACCTGGATGTTGTTCCACTTGATGTGGAACACCGTCGCATTGAGTTGCAGGCGATCTTCGAGCCAGCGCGACTTGATGCCGAGCTCGAAGTTCTTCAGATCGTCGGACTCGAACGTGTCCGGGATGCCGGGCGCGAACGGCTGGTTGCCGTTGTTGATACCGCCGACGCGGAAGCCTTCCGAATACAGCGCGTACAGCAGTACGTCATCGGTAGCCTGCAGCGACAAACTGAGCTTCGGCAGCGTGTCGCTGCCGTCCTGCTTGAGCAAGCCGACAGCATTGCCGTTGACAGTCGTGCCGATCTGTTCGCCCGCGACCGGCGCCGGGCCCGTCGGCGCAAACGAGTGCAACGTCGCCTGGACCGACCGCAGATCCGCCTCGGAATGCCGCAGGCCGGCGAGCAGCGTCCAGCGCTCGGCGAACTTGTACGTCAATTCGCCGAATATTGCCTTCTGTTCCACTTCATCCGCGCGCGTGCGACCGAAGAAGGTGTTGCCGCCGGCGAGCAGCGCGTCGTCGGAGTTCAGTGCATTGAACGGCATCGGCCCGCCGCTGCCGTCGGTCGTGACGACGTGCACGCTGAATTCGTTCTCGTCCTTCTGGTAGTACGCACCGGCGACGAAGTTGACCGGCGCGTCGAAGTCCGAGGCGAAGCGCAGCTCCGCCATCTTCGTCTTGTATTCCTGCGGCTGCTGCGTAATGCCGGCGATCGGCACGCCGAAGAACAGCAGGATCGGCGTGCTGTCGAAGGTGAAATCGATGTCGTGCTTGTACTGCGAGGCGGCGAGCGAGATGTTGCCGACCCCGACATCGTAGCGAGCGGTGGCGCCGAACAGGTCGAAGTCGTCCTTGCGCGGGCTCTTGGTGATGTCGGTGTTGATGAAGTCCCGGCCGGGCGTGAACGACGCGAGGCCGGGGAGCGGTGCGAAGCCGGTATTGCCCGGGAGCGAGGCGATCTCCGGCGGCTGATCCGGATAAGCGGGCACCCCTTTGTTGGTGAAGCGCGGCGAGCCGTCGCTGTCCAGATTCTGTTTGACGTAGATCGCATCCAGCGTGAAGGCATCGTTCGGCGTCCAGCGCGCGCTCAAGCGGCCGCCGGTAATTTCCGTCGAGTTGATGTCCTCGGCGCGCCCGTCGAAAACCGTCGTGCCGCCGGACGTGCGCTCCAGCCGCGTTTGATCGATCCAGCCGTCGCGATCCTCGCGATAGCCGACCAGGCGCAACGCAAACTTGTCGCGCACCACCGGGATGTTGAACGCAGCGTTGACGCCGTAACCGGCGCCGCCGTCTTCGACGGAGCTCCAGTCGCCCTCGGCATAGGCGTCGAACTTCGAGGCATCCGGCTTGCGCGTGATGAAGCGGATGTTGCCGGCCATCGAGTTCGATCCGTACAGCGTGCCTTGCGGGCCGTTGAGCACCTCGACACGCTCGACGTCGACGAGCTGGATGGGTGCGTTCTTGCCGCCACCGTCCTGCTGATCGCTCGCAGTGATCACGTACTCATCGAGGTAGGCGCCGACGACGGAAGGGCCGCTGCCGTTGATGCCGCGGATGATGTACTCGGAATCGCCCGGGCCCAGGTTCTGGAACTGCAGGCCGGGAACGCTGCCGGCGAAAGCCTCGAAGGTCGTGTCGCGCTTCAGCGCGAGGTCGGCGCCGCCGAGCGCGTAGATCGATTCGGCGGTTTTCTGCACGTCCGTTTCGCCGCGCTTGGTCGCAGTCACTACGACTTCTTCCAGCCCGCGAACTTCGGTCGAATCCGCCGCGTACGTCTGTGCGCACGCGGCTGCGCACAGCATCGTCACTGCACGGCCGCTATTGAGTGTCCAGCGCATGATCATGGCCTCCCCCTCTCGCCGTGAATCGCTAGTCCCGTGACCGGGTATTCGTACGGGATTTAACCGCTTCCGCGCGCCGTCTGTCCCCTGCCTCTTTAGCCCGAACGCCCTAATTCTCCGGGCTCGCGCGCGTGCGGGCTGGGGATAATCGCCCCGGTGCAGAAACCTGGGCAGTGAGGCGCTCGATGGTGGTGTAGGACTCGCGCGTGATCCGTTGCGGGTCGGCAATGAGATACGGCCGCAGCACCTCGAGGATCTCGTCGTACCCGGCCACCACTGCTTGCACCGTCAGCTCGCGGTCATGGTACTCGACGTAGTTCAGCCAGTTCTCCGAGATGATCCACGTGATATCGACGATGGAGCGCAGCCGGCGCGGCTCGGCCGGCAGCTTCATGAGACCCGCGGCGGCGAGCGCACGGAAGAACTTCTCGATCTCCACCAGCCGGCGCTCGCGGTTGTGAGCGAACCGCAGTCGCAGCACCCGGTCCTGGCGCAGCAGGTCGGCCATCTCGCGGTAGAAGAAGCGATAGTCGCGAATGAGCTGCAGCTGGCGCACGAACATCGCCGCCATGTGCTCGATGGTGGCCGCCAGATGATCGCGGTACCAGCCCGCGTCCATCTCGTCGACCGCGCGCTGGAAGAGGAAGCGGATGATTTCGCGCTTGTTGCGGAAGTGGTAGTGCAGGTTGCCCTTGCTGATACCGCAATGCTCGGCGATGCGGTTGGTGGATACCGCAGCGGTGCCGTGCTCGTTGAAGAGTTCGAGGGCGGCGTCGACGATGCGAGTCTGCGTATCGCGGGTGGCCATGAGCGTTTCGGACAGGACCGTATGGATAGGATAGCGCAGGACCTCCCATGAATAGCAGGCGAGATGCGTTTCCGGTCGAACGCGTGCGAGCGGAGTTTCCCGCCCTGCAGCGCGCCGGCAACGCCGTTTTCTTCGACAACGCCGCCGGCGCGCAGGTGCCGCAAGCCGTGTTCGATGCGGTCAACCAGCATCTGCTGGAGCGCATGGTTCAGCGCGGCGGTCGCTACGCACAAAGCATCGCCGTAGACAAGTCCATCGCCCGGGCACGAGCCAGCGTCGCGGCGCTGGTCAATGCGCGCGACCCCAACGAGATTGCGTTCGGCATGAACGCGACCTCGTTCATCCGGCTGATCAGCCTGGCGATCGGCCAGACGCTGGGCGCGCGCCGGGAAATCATCGTGACGGACCTCGACCACGAAGCAAACGTCGCTACGTGGCTCGCACTCGCGCCCCTCGGGGCCACCTTTCGCTGGTGGCGGATGCGCGACGACGGGAATCTGTACCTGGACGACCTGGCGCAACTGGTGTCGCCGCAGACGCGTCTGCTCGCCTGCAGCGTGGCGTCGAATGCGCTCGGCACGATCGTCGACGTCCGCGGCGTGGCCGACCTGGTGCACGCGGTCGGCGGCGAGGTCTTTCTCGATTGCGTCCACTTCGCGCCGCACGGAAGCGTGGACGTGCAGGCCTTCGATTGCGACTACCTGGTCTGCTCCGGATACAAGATTTTCGGGCCCCACATGGGATTTTTGTGGGGCCGGTACGCGCTCCTCGAGCGCCTGCCGACCTTCCGCGAGGAATTCATCCCGGATGCGCCGCCCGGCAAGATCGAAGCCGGTACCGTCTGCTATGAAAACGTCGCCGGCATGGACGCAGCGGTCGGCTATCTCGCCGAGCTCGGGCGCTCACTCTCGCCCGGCCGCGGCGACATGCGTGAGGACATCGTGAGCGCCATGCAGGCAATCCTCGCCTACGAGCAGGGCCTCACCGTGGAAATGTTGAAGGTGCTGCGCGAGTGCAATGCACAGGTCCACGGCATCTGCGACCCGGCGCGGATCGCAGGCCGCGTTCCCACGATATCCTTCAACGTCGAGGGCGTCGCACCGAGCGCCGTCACCGAAGCAATGGCTCGCGCGGACATAGGCATTCGCGACGGCCATATGTATTGCCCGCGCCTGATGCGGCGCCTGGGCTTACCGGAGGCCAGCGGCACCGTTCGCGTCTCGCTGGCTCACTACAACACGGTCGCGGAAATCCATCGGTTCGGCAACGTGCTGTCCGAGCTCATCCCAGCCTAAACTACGCGTATGAATTCGGACGAACCCATCGAACCGCGCATTGCCGGCAGCAAACCCTCGTACCAGGAGCTGATTGCCGGCAAGCGCTACCTCTGGTGCCGCTGCGGACGTTCGAAGACTCAGCCGTTCTGCGACGGGTCGCACGCCGGCACCGGCTTTCAGCCGGTCGCGTACATTGCCAAGGCCGACAAGGAGGAGGCGCTATTCTGCCTGTGCAAGCGGACCGGCACGCCGCCGTTCTGCGACGGCACGCACGCCAACCTGCCCGGCGGCTACGCGGAAGAAAGCGCTGAGAGCATCGCTGCGAGCAAGGTGCCATGGGCTCCTGAGCTGGACGGCGGCGTGCATCGACTGGATGGCACCTGCTACACCATCCGCGCGGCCGCGACCCGGCCCGCGGACCCCGGTCCATTCTGGATGCGTACCCTCGTCGGCCCGGACAGCGGCGCCGCGTTCCAGACGCAGCTGTACCTGGAGGTTCGCGACCAACCCTCCCCCATGCTGGCGCCGCGCGCACCTACGCAGACGATCATTTTCATTGCCGGCGGCAGCGGCACGGTGGAAATCGGAGCGCGCACATTCAGGGTCGGTCCGCTGGATGGCGTCATGGTGCTTCCTGGCGAGGGTTTTCGCCTGACTGCCGCAGCAGGCGTCACCTTGCAGGCATTCGTGTCTGTCTGTTCGGTTGCCGGCCTCGAACGGATCGACGCCATGCCGCCCTTCGACGACACACAACCGTCGCGCGTCGCCTGCATCGACGAGCAGCAGCGCAAGGCGATGGGCACACGCTTCTTTCAGCATCTCGTCGACGGCAAGCTCGGCGCCGACAACGCGGTGCAGTTCATCGGCCACATTCCGCAGTCGAAAGCCGAAATGCATCGTCACCTCTACGAGGAAGCGGTGATCGTCGTGTCCGGCGAAGGCGTGATCTGGAACGAGAACGTGCGCGCCCGCGTGGCCGCCGGCGACGTGATCTTCTTTCCGCGCAAGCACGTGCATTCCCTGCAATGCACTTCGCCCGACGGAATGGACGTGCTCGGCGTGATCCATCCCGGCGACAATCCGGGCATCAACTACTAATGAACTCTCGCTCGATTTTCGTCCTCGTCGCGCTGCTGCTGGTACCGCTGTTCGCGAGCGCCGCCGAGCGGCTGATCATCGATCATGTGACAGTCATCGAAGGCACCGGCCGCGCGCCGCAGCCAGACATGGCCGTCGTCGTCGACGGCGCACGGATCGCAGCGGTCACTCCGAGCCAGCTTGCGGGCGCCGAGCCCGGCCGCCGCATCGACGCGCGCGGCAAATATCTCATTCCAGGACTGATGGACGTTCACATCCATCTGCGCGGCGCGGCGCAGCCTTCGGGCCCCGGAGTGAAGTGGGAAGAAGCGAGCCGCGGCGAGGCGCTCGGCGCGCTGGCGAGCTATCTCTACTCCGGCGTGACCACCGTGTTCGACGCGGGCAACCGCAAGGAGCTGATCCTGCCGCTGCGGGCCGACGAACGCGCCGGCAAGATCCTGGCGCCGCGCATCTTCGCCACCGGCAACGCGATCACCTATCCCGGCAGCCACGGCGCAAGCATCTCCATCGGGATCAGCGACTTCGAGAAGGACAAGGCGCTGCTCGACGCGCACATCGCCGAGCAGCAGCCCGACATGGTCAAGCTGATGATCGAAGAGGAAGGCTGGGGCGCGCGGCCGATGATCACGCTGCTCACGCCCGAGCTCGCCGAAAAGATCGTGCGCTATTACAACCAGCACGGCATTCGCACGACTGCGCACGTCTCCAGCGAGTTCCGTGCGCTCGAAGCCATCTACGCCGGGATGGACACGCTGGCGCATCCGGTCATTCAGGGCCCGGTCAGCGACTCGTTCGTGAAGCTGATGGCCGCGAAGCGGATACCGTTCGCGAGCACGCTCACGATCGGCGAGAACTACAGCCGACTCGCCGAGCATCCGGAGTATCTGGATCAACCGCTGTACGCTGCTTCGCTCTCGGTCCAAGAGCGCAACAAGCTCAAGACCGAGACGCGCGCCGAGTACCAGTCGCGCATGTGGACGCAGTGGATGAAGCTGATGACGCCGGTGGCGCAGGAGAACATCCGCAAGATCCATGCGGCCGGCGGTGTTGTTGCGTGCGGCACGGACCAGAGCAGCGGGCCGGCCGTGCATCGCGAGCTCGAGCTGCTGGCGGCTGCGGGCATCGCGCCGCTCGATGTCATTCGGATTGCGACTTACAACAGCGCAGTCTTTCTCGGCAAAGCCGACCAGCTCGGGTCGGTGCAGGCCGGGCGCCTCGCCGACCTGGTGCTGCTCGATGCCGACCCCGGCGTCAGCATCGACAACGCCAAGGCGATCGCCTTCGTGATGAAGAACGGCGAGATCGTCGACGAGAGCAAGTTGTCGCTGGCGGGCGGTAAGCAATGAGCATGCTTCGCGGCGGCAAAATGAGCAGGACCGCCGACGGCTCCGGCTACCTGCTCTATCACTCCATCGGCATGTTTCCCGGCAAGGAGGCCGCGATCGCGGCAGGCTTGCGCAAGTATGCGGACCTGTGGAGCACGCCCGACGATGCGCAATGGCCGCGGGCTCTCGCTATTCGCGAGCAGTTCATCGAACGCTGGCGGAACCTGATCAACGCACAGCCCGGCACGCTGACGACCGCCGAGAACGTCACCACTGCACTCTACAGCCTCATCGGCTCTTTGCCCGCGCGCTATCTCGAAGGACGCCGAGTGCTGGTTGCTGCGGACTGTTTCCCGAGTCTGCACTTTCTGCTGGCGGGACTGGCGGAACAACACGGCTTCACCCTCGACACCGTACCGTTGCGCGTCGGCGAGAGCTGGGTGCGCGACGAAGATTTCATCGCACGCTGGACTGCGGACGTCGGCGTCGCCTTGATCACGCAGGTGACGTCGACAGCGTCCTATCGCTGCGATCTGCCGATGCTCGTCGCACATGGCCGCCGCGTCGGCAGCCTCATCGGTGTCGACGTCACGCAAGGCATCGGCCTGCTGCCTTATGACGTGCGGACACCTGAAGTCGACTTCACTGTCTCGACCAGCCTCAAGTGGCTGAGCGGCACGGCCGGCGCAGGCATCCTCCAAGTCCGCGAGTCGGTATTGAATGAGTGCCGGCCACTGCTGCGCGGTTGGTTCAGTCAGCCGAATCCTTTCTCGTGGGATCTGAATGCTTTCAGCTACGCACCGGACGCCCGGCGCTTCGACCACGGCACGCCTTCGGTGGTGGCATGCGCGGGGACGTTACCGGCGCTGGAGTGGCACGCGCAGCAGGATGCTCGCGCATTGCTCGCTCACAATCGCACGCTGACCGGCGCGCTCATGGAAGGTGCCGATGAGCTCGGCGTCGAAGTCGTGAGCCCGCGCGACGAGGCGCGCCGCGGCGGCAGCGTAATGCTCAAACTCCCTGCGGCGGCCGACCCGAAAGCAATCGTCGACAGTCTGCGCGCAGCTGGCGCCTATGCCGACTGTCGCGGCTCGACCCTGCGCTTGTCGCCGGGCATCGTCACTACGCCCGCCGGCGTCGAGCGACTACTCCGCGAGCTTCGACGCCTGCTCTGAGCGAACCGGAGACCAGAAATACTCTCGCAGCTTGGTAAATTCCGAATTCTTCTTCGCGCCTTTGCGTCTTGTATGGTCGCCCGCGGCGCTGGAGTAGGCTCTTCAGCGCCGGGGTGAAGGGACGTTGTGGCGCCCATCTGGTCGATAGCGTCGACACAGACTCCACAAAGACATCCCTCATCCACACCTG
>DATBKP010000019.1:0-36028 GCA_036555785.1 Steroidobacteraceae bacterium | reverse complement strand
GCGTAGTTCGGATCCATGTCATCCGGCATCGAGCGCCCGTTGATCATGTAGTACGTCGGGTGATACGGCTCCGTCTCGACGCTGAGAGTCGTTGCGCAAACCGGGCGGCTGGCGATCGGAATGGCATTGCACGCCTTGATCATCTCCAGCTGCTGCTGCACTTGCTGGTGGATGCGCAGGTCGACTTCCGAGAACTGAAACAGATACTCGCGGTCGTAGCACGCCGCGGGATGGTTGTACGCTGCATGCGCGAGCCGGAAATCCGTCTCGTCGTGCGCCGCCATCGCCGCCGCATTCTGCGCGGCCACGCCGCTGTCGCAGCTCGAGGGAACGGCGGCAGGCAGCACGATGATCGCGCCGTACAATCCCATCTCGATCTGCAGGTCGCCTTGCGTGCCGCTGTAGTAGGAGCGCGTGCCGGCTGAATCGGCCACGAGGTTGTAAGTCACCGTGCCGCCGATCGCCGCCTCGGTCGTCAGCACACCCGCGGTGCCGCCGGACGTACCGAGGACACGCAGCCCCGGAAACAGCATCGACGTGTTGCCGGCCGCCGCAGGCAACGCGTTGGTCAGCGTGATGGAGAACGGCACACCTTCCGTCACGATCAGCGTCGGCCCGGGAATCTGCATCGTCGGGCAGTTGCTGTTCGGCATTTCCGGCGCAAAGGTGACAGCGCTGCCGCTCGCGCAGCCATAGCCCCACGAGTAGACGGACGTGCCGTCCGGCTGGGAGATGTAGCTCTCTTCCGCGCGCAGCGCGAAGCTGTTGGTGCTGCTCTTGATGCCCGGCGCGGCCGCGTAGGCGCTGCTGGCGATCAGCCCGGCCACTGCGAGCAGGCACTTCGAAGTCGTTCGCTTCATGACCGGTCTCCTCACGGCGCCGCGCAGTCGGTCGCCACTTTGGTGTCGGGATTGACGGCGCCGCAGATGTGCACTTCGGTCATGAGCCCGCCGAAATTCTCCGCATCGTTCGACAGGTGATCGAGGTTCGGCGTGTAGAGATAGAACGTGCTGTGCAGCGGATACTTCGCGCTGTCGCTCGCATCGAGTATCACGTCGATCGATTCGCCGCCGCCCAGCGTGATCGAGTTGGTCGTGTAGCTCATGTCGTTGCCGGACATGTCGCGCAGCAGCCGCGCGTTGACGCCGACGACACGCATCGGGATACCCAGCGACGCCAGGGTCTGGAATTCGTTGGTCTCGAGATCGCCGAAACGCAGCAGCGCGCGGCCGCCGACCGGGATGTTGACGATCGTCGGCAGCGGCTGCGAGAAGTGGTCGCTGCCATCCGCGACCTGCGTGCTGAGCGCACCGGGCGTCACGGTGTCGGGGTAACTGCGGCCGTTCAGCAGAAAGTACTTGTTCTTGCTGTCGGTGAAGTTCTCGGGATTGAACGTCATGCCGACGAAATGGAAGTCGGGATCGAAGCCGTGGATCTGGATCGGATACTCGACGTCGTACTGCGTCGAGCCGTCGCCGTCGTTGTAGGCGTAGCGCTTCGTGCCGTTGTTGGTGGCGCCGATATCGGAGGCCGGCACCGGCGCGGCGCAGAGAATGTCGCCGCCGCAGCGTTTGCGAACGCGCTCGTAGTCCGCTTGCGTCGCCGGCGGAACGTTCGGCGACGCCTCGAGGTTGTTGACCGCCGTAAAGAGGCTGCCGAGGACCTTGTTCTGTCTCGGCCGCACGTACAGCTGGCCGACCATGCCCATCTGCAGGTGCTCGGGCGGCGTGATGTGACAGTGCCAGATGTACGTGCCGGCGTCGGGCGCGAGGTAGTAGTACGTGAAGCTGCCGCCGATGTTGATGGCGGCCGATGCGTCCGGAACGCCGTCGAAATACGCCGAGGCGTTCGGGTAGCCATGGAAGTGCACGGTGTGCTGCTCGAACAGATCCGGCCGCATGATCTGGCCGACGTTGGTCAGCGTGAGGAACAGCTCGTCGTCCTCGTCGATCGCGATCAGCGGTGCCGGCATGTTGCCGTTCAGCACTCCGACATCCATGATCGGGCGCGGATCGGCGTGGCTCGGCGCATCCGCCTGCGGCTCCAGACCCACGGCGCCGTTGCCGTTCGTCGCGAAGTCCGCATCGTTCGGATGATCGGGATCCGCCTGGTACGGCTGCAGGAAAATCGGCGCGGGCTGGGTGCCAGCCAGGCCGTGCTTGATGTCCTGCAGGCCCGAGAGCGGTCCGAACGCAAACAGATACGTCTGCGTGCCGTCCGCCATCGTCGCGAACCCGTCGCCGCCGGAGAGCTGCTGGCATTTGATGCCGTTGCCGCCCGGATGCAAGGTCGTGCTCTCGGGGCACTGAATCTGAAACGACTGCGCACTCGCAGGTCCGCCGAGTGCGACCGCGGCTACGGCCGCCAGGCCGTGCCAGTAGAGTCGTGAGCCCTTCATGCGTGACCTCCCGCCGTCGTATGGAGCGGCGTTGCTCCCGTAGGCTCGTGAAAAACCGCAACGGCAACAATTCGGGAGATACTTCCCAACGATGGGGGTAAAGACTGTAGTGCGCGCGCTGGCGCGACTCAGGGAGCGACGACGATCGTGAGCGGCGGCTGATGCGTCGGCGTCATCGACGCCCCGCTCGCGGCGACCGCCGCCATCTGCAACGACACGCGCGTGCCGGAGTTGGGCGCCAGCGCTTTGAAGTGAAGCACGATCAGGCTGCCGTCGCCGCGCGCCGGCTTCTCGGCAGTCGCGTTGACGACGAACTGCACGACGCCTGCGATCTGATTGAGACGCGGCGCCGCCGTGTTGCCGCTCGGCAGAACATCGCCGGCGTCGGCCGAGACGAGTTGCAGGACGTTCGTGTCGTAGTGCAGCTGCGAGCGTATGTTCCTGAGATCCTCGCCGCCGGCGAGGTGGACGGTGACGTCGAACTCCTGGCCCATGCTCACCTGCCCCGGCGCGTCCCAGCTGACCGCCGGCGCGCCGGGCATGGTCGGTGTCGAACGTGACACCGCCGCCGGCGGTGCAGCCGTATCCTGCGGCGGCGGATCGTCGGGCGGTGGCGGCGGCGCGTTCGTCGACGGTTCCTCCGGCGGTGAGGCAATCGGTTGCGCCGGCGCTGAGTTGGCCGCGCCACCGGAACCCGTCGCGCCGAAGGGCGTGCCCCGGATACTCGTTTCCGTGCCGTACCAGAATTCCGTCGTGTCGCTCGCCGGCCGCGGCTGCGCGCGAATGATCCGCGGGGTGATCGAGAGCACGATCTCGCTCTTGTCGGTGGTCGCGCGCACCGAGCCGAACAGGCGTCCGATGATCGGGATGTCGCCGAGCCCGGGAATGTGCTGCGAATTGCGCGTGTCCTGATCGTTGATGAGCCCCGCGAGGATCTGCGTTTCGCCGTCGCGCAGCCGCAGCAGCGTGCTCGCGTCGCGCGTTCCGATCTGGTACGCGAGCGAGCCGTTCGGCCCCGGCACTTCCTTGATGATCGAGCTGACCTCGAGGTCCACCTTGATCGCGACGTCGCTGTCCAGATAGACCGTCGGCTCCACTGCGAGCGTGAGACCTACGTCCAGATACTGCACGCTGCCCGTCACGACCGGTGTGCCCGTTGACACCGGAGTAACCGTATTGGTGATCACCGGCACGCGCGATCCGATCAGGATGCGGGCCTTCTCGCGGTTGCGCGCTCGAATGCGCGGACTGGCGAGCACATTCGTGTATCCCACCTGCTTGAGCAGATCGACCGACGCGGCGAGCGACGAGACCGTGATCGTGTTCTCCGTCTGGTTCTTGATGTCCCCGACGTGCAGGGTCGTGCTGCCCGGGGCCGTCGCCGTGAAGGTAGCCCCGGTCGGATAGTTGATGCCGAGCTCCTGCAGGCGACTGCGCGTGATCTCGAGCACTTCCACTTCCATCATGACTTCGGGCTCAGGCAGATCCAGCGCCGCCAGCAGCTTCTCGGCCATGCGCACCGTCTCGGGCGTATCGCGGATCACGATCTGGTTGGAGCGCTCGTCGATGAACAGCGTCTTGGCATTCAGCACCGTCTTCAGCAGGCTTTGCGCCTGTTTCGGATCGGCGTTGGTCAGGTAGATCGTCTTGACGATCTGATCCTGGTAGTCCTTCTGCTTCTGCGGCGTGTTCGGATAGATGAGCACCATGTTGTCCGAAAGCACCTGGCGCGCGAGCTGGTTCTGGCCGAGCACCAGCTCGATCGCCTGCTCGATCGGCACCTGCTGCACGAAGATGGTCGTCTTGCCGTCGCTGCGGACATCCTTGTCGAAGATGAAGTTGATGCCGGTCTGGCGTGACAGCACCTCGAACACCATCTTGGTGTTCGCGTCGCGGAACTGCAGGGTCACGGGGCGATTGTCGCGCGCGCGCAGCCGCGGCACGACGTTCACCGGTCCGCGCGCCTGTTCGATTCGCGTACGCAGCGCCAGGGCCGGCGCGAAGCCCGGGTCTTCGGCAAGCACGGCACGTATCGCCGCATCCGCCTGCTCCGGCTGCCCGGCGTTGAAGTCCCGCTCGGCCGCGACGATCAGGTCGGCGTGACGACGATCCGCCTGCACCGCGTCGACACCGCGCAGCGAGCGGCTGTTCCCAGGTTCGAGGACCAGGACGCGACGATACGAGCGATCGGCCTCGTCCGGTTTGCCGGCGCTGCGTGCGGCGTCGGCCTGCGCCAGCAGGCGTTGCACCGCGGCGTCGCGCTGAGTCTTCAGATCCACCCGAAACGTCATGTTGTCCGGGTGCTCGCGCGCGGCCGCTTCCAGCTTCGCGACGCCCTCTTCGTAGCGGCCTGCCGCCATTTCCGCCAGCCCTTCGCGGTGCAGCTTCTCGGCCGCGCACCCGACCAGGATGCAGAGCATGAGCGCCACGAGCGAAATTGAGCGCAGTGCTGCCGCGTTCACGGCGTCGCTCCGATCGGCAGCGGCTGGCGCACGTTGAGCGGCTTGTAGATAAATATGAGTTGGCCGTTCTCCACGGCGGCGACGCTGTAGGTCGGATCGAGAACGTCGCCGGGCTTCACGTCGTAGACCCGATCTTCGCGCGCGACGAAATACACCGTGCTGTTGTCGCTGTCCGTGTAGCTGCCCAACAAGGTGTACGGCAGTGGCGGCGCCACAGGCGCCGCCACGGGCGCCGGAGCCGGCGGCGGTGGCGGCGGCGGCGGTGAGTACCAGGAATGCGGTGCGAACAACTCGCCGGCGTGCTTCGCATCTGTCGTGCGATGAGCGAGCGCCAACGACACACTAGCGCTGCGCGGCGAGAGCGCGGGCGCTCGATCGGTCGTCGTAGATTGTCGTGCGAGCGGCGCGGCAGGCAGCGACGCGGACTCCTCGACGCGGACCTGCGCCATCGACCCGGTGAGGAATTGCAGCAGGCTGCCCGCAAACAGCGCCGCGGCGAACAGATGCACCTTGCGCCGACCGATTGTTGCTCTCATTGCAGCTAGAGTCGGCCAACACTCGGCGTCGACATAGTCGGCACGCCCTTTACGACCCCCACGAGAAATCCTGTAGCGACCCGGTAGGGTATTCCTGTAGATGGCGGCGCCGCGCGTTCCGGTACAAGCTATTCGCTCTTCGGTGTGCGATGGAGAACTTGCAGCCACGCGTCCAACGGCGGTCGTCTCCGCAAGCGGCACATGATCATCGAGCAGGTGTTCGCCGAACTTTCCTGGCGTACTCAGTTGCGACGCCGCCCCGACTCGCGCTCACCCGGCGCGCGCGGTGAGCCCGCGCCGGCGCGCGGCCGCGTGCGCGTTCGCGTCCTGGTCATCGATGAGAAAGGGATCATGCGCGATGGACTCTGTGCGCTGCTGGCCGTCATGCCGGACCTCGAGATCGTCGGCAGCGTCGCCATCGGTGCGGATACCGTGCGGACGGTAACGAGCCTGCGCCCGGCGGTCATCGTCATCGAGTTTCCGCCGACGCCGCTGACGGGGCTGAAGTTGATCGCGACGCTGAAGGCCGAGTCGCCCGGCACGCACATCGTCGTGCTGAGCTTCCACGGCGAAGATCATCTCATCGAGGGAGCGGTGCGCGCGGGAGCCGACGGGTACGTGCTGAAGACCGACAGTCGCGACGACCTGTTCGAGGCCGTATTGAGCGCCGCGGCCGGCAAACGGTTCATGAGTCCGTCCGTTCGCGGGCGCGTCGTTCGCGGGTCGGCGCGCGCCGCCGACGCGGCCCGCGCCGTCGCCCCGGCCACCATAGATCTCACGGAACGCGAACGCCAGGTCATCCGGCTGATCGCTGCCGGGCGCCGTACGCGCGAGATGGCGCAAGCGCTGTCACTGAGCCACAAGACGATCGAAAAACATCGCACCACCCTCATGCGCAAGCTCGGGCTGCGCAACGCGTCCGCGGTCGCAGCGTACGCGATTGCGCACGGACTGGCCGACGAGTGACTGAAACTCCACGGCACCCTGCCGTTTCCTGAGCAGTCACTGCCGCTTGCTGCTCGACTTGTCGCGCAGTGCTTTGAACTCGCTGCCGGCCTTCCACTGCGGCCACTTTCCCGAGCTCGCGAGCGAGCGCCCGACGTCGTAGATCAAGGCGACGTCGTTCGCCGTGCCGGCGAAGTCCAGGCTCTCGCTCCATTCATCCTTGGGCTGGTGATACTTCTTCGCCGTGAACTCCTCGCGCAGCGCGCGGCCTTTTTCCTTGCCGCCATTCACCAGGTCCTCGCCCGAGGAGAACGAGACCGCCGGCACGCCCACCTTCGAGAACGGAAAGTGATCGGAGCGGTAGAACGAACCGGCCTCGGGCCGCGGATCCGGCGCAAGGGTGCGTTGCTGCTTGTGAGCCGCTGCGACGAACTCATCCACGAGCGTGTTCGCGCCGATGGTGCCGAAATCGCGCGTCGGTCCGCGCGTGCCGAGCGAATCCATGTTGATGTCGGCGACGGTCGTGTCCAGCGGATAGAGCGGGTGGTTCGCGTAGTACTCGCTGCCCAGCAACCCTTTTTCTTCGGCCGTCACCGCGAGGAAGAGCACGGAGCGTTGCGGCTGCGGCGCAGCGTTGAAGAGACGAGCGAGCTCGAGCAACGCAGCGACGCCGGTGGCATTGTCGACGGCGCCGTTGAAGATGCGATCGCCCGTTTCATCCGGCTTGCCGATCCCGAGATGATCCCAGTGAGCGCTGTAGACGACCGTTTCGTTCGGCCGCTTCGTGCCCGGCAGCAGGCCTGCCACGTTCTTCGACACCACTGTCTCGTGCGTGACGCTGTAGTTGGCGGACATCGTTACGCCCTTGAGGGGAACGGCGCGGAACGATTTCGACTGCGCCTGCTTCTTGAGCGCCTCGAAGTCGAGACCTGCCTGTTTGCACAGTTCAACGGCAACATCGCGCTGGATCCACGCCTCGACGTCGACGTGCGCGTCGCGCGGCTTCGCCCGCAGGATGTCGAAGATCGCGTTCGTGTTGGAGTTCTCGACCGTCGCCCAGCCATACGACGCGGGCTTGGTCTCGTGCACGATCAGGATGCCGAGTGCGCCGTGCCGTGCGCCCTCCTCGTACTTGTAGGTCCAGCGGCCGTAGTACGTCATGGCGCGTCCGCCGAACTCACCCGACTCCGTTTCGAAGTCCGGATCGTTCACGAGCACGATGCCGATCTTGCCTCGCATATCGATGCCCTGATAGTCATCCCAGCTTCGCTCCGGCGCGGTCACGCCGTACCCGAGGAACACCACGGGCACATCGCTGAATTGCACCCGGTCGATGTTGGTCGCTGCCGCGCGGATCGCGATGTCTTTGCCTTGCGCCAACGGGTGGCGCTGGCCCGCCGCCGTCGCGCTCACATCCACCGGCCCGCTGATGTTGAACTGCGCGAGCGGGACGTCCTGCGTCCACGCGCGCTTGCCATCTTGCAGATCGCCACCCGGCTGCAGGCCAGCCGCCTTCATCTGCTCGACGATGTATGCAACGGTTTTCTGCTCGCCGGGCGTCGCGGGACCGCGCCCTTCGAACGCATCGGAGGACAGCGTCTTCACGTCCTGGGAAAGATGAGCAGGATCAGCTGTGGTTTGCGCGTTCGCCACAGCAAGCGATTGCCCGGCGAGACTCAGGACGAGGGCGGTGAGAACAGTCGGTGTATGCATGGTCAAGTGGGGTCCTTCGGTTGTGGCACGACTCGCAGCGTTGCATTCAGGACCTTGCGGTCCGCTTCGGGCAGGGAATCCATCAAGCGCACGGCGTTCCGATAGTGTTCCCTTTGCGCCTTGGTATCGTTGTTGGCGGCAGCAACGTTGGCCGCCACGGCGTGCGCCATCGCCTGCTCCCACGCCTCCGCCCCTGCGCCGAGCAACACCGGCTGCGACTGCGCCTGAAAGTGTCCGGCCGGTCCGCCTTGGCCCAGTAATGCGTAGGCGTGCGCAACGAGCTGCGCGGCGTGCGCTCGATTCCTCGGGTTGCCGACGATCTTCCAGAAATACATGGCCGCGTGAGCCGCCTGCAGCATTTCTTCGTCTTGCTCGGGCGTGCGCGTCAGCGACTCGGCGAGTGTCCAGGCCCGGTTGTTCGCCTGACTTGCCAGGCGGCGTTGCCAGATCGCGGCTTCATCGGGCGATGGCTGCTCACTCATGCGGATGACCTCGAGGGGGCGGTGATGATACATATATATGACACATCCACTGCAATGGCTCGGCTCGCTAACAATGACCCACCCGACGCGTTCCGCCGTCCTCTGCGCTCTGCTCCTCACCCTCACCAGCACGATCAGCTTCGCAGCGACTTGCGAAAGCCATGACGTCACCATCACGCGCGACGATTGGGGCATCGCGCACGTGCGCGGCCGCACGGATGCCGACGCGATCTTCGGCATGATGTACGCGCAGGCCGAGGACGACTTCAATCGCATCGAGACCAACTACCTCGTCAGCCTCGGCCGCCTCGCCGAGGCCGAGGGCGAAAGCGCGCTCTGGCAGGATCTGCGTCAGCGTTTGTTCCTCGACCTCGACACACTGCAAGCCGACTTCGACAAGAGCCCGGACTGGCTCAAGAAGCTGATGAGCGCCTGGGCGGCCGGCCTCAATTGCTATCTCGCGAAGAATCCGCAGGCTCGCCCGCGCGTCATCACGCGGTTCGAGCCGTGGATGGCGTTGAGCTTCAGCGAAGGCAGCATCGGCGGCGATATCGAGCGCGTGCCGCTCAGCCAGCTCGAGGCGTTCTACGGCGGCAAACGGCTGGCGATGACGGCCGAGGAACGAGGCCTGCTGTTTCGCGAGCCGCTCGGTTCGAACGGCTTCGCCATCGCGCCCTCGCACACGAAGAACGGCCATGCGCTGCTGCTGATCAATCCGCACACCAGCTTCTTCTTCCGCTCCGAGCTGCAGGTCACCAGCAGCGAAGGATTGAATGTCTACGGCGCGGCCACCTGGGGCCAGTTCTTCATCTACCAGGGGTTCAACGAGCACGCCGGCTGGATGCATACCTCGAGCGGCGCCGACAACGTCGACGAATTCGCGGAGACCGTGGTCCGCGAAGCGGACGGCGGGCATTCGTATCGCTATGGCAAGGAGCAGCGGCCCGTCAAGACCAAGATGGTGACGCTCTCTTACAAGGCTGCCAACGGCAAGCTCACGCAACGCAGGTTCACCACGTATGCCACGCATCACGGCCCGATCGTGCGTGAGGCGAATGGCAAATGGATCGCCTTCGCGCTCATGAACACGCCGGTGACAGCGCTGCAGCAGTCGTTCCTGCGTACCAAGAGCAGCGACTACGCCAGTTTCCTCAAAGTGGCGCAGCTCAAGGCCAATTCCTCGAACAACACCCTGTTCGCAGATTCGAAAGGCGCCGTCGCCTATCTGCATCCCCAGTTCATGCCGATCCGCAACGATCGGTATGACTATCGCACTGTGGTCGACGGCAGCGATCCGGCGACGGACTGGCAGGGCTTGCACGATCTGGGCAGCCTGCCGCACGTCGTCACTCCCGCGAACGGCTGGGTGATGAACGTCAACAACTGGCCGTGGACGGCTGCCGGCGCAGACAGTCCGAAGGCCGCGAACTTTCCCCGGTACATGGACCAGGACGGCGAGAATCCGCGCGGAGCGCACGCACAACGCGTGCTCAGTGCAAGACAGGATTTCACCCTGGAGACGCTGCTCGCAGCCGCCTTCGATCCCTATCTGACCGCTTTTGCGCGGCTCACTCCATCTGTGCTGAAGGCGTACGATGCCCTGCCGCAAGGCGATCCCGCGCGCACGAAGCTCGCCGGCCCGGTCGATCTGCTGCGCCGCTGGGACTATCGCTGGTCGCTCGATTCGAAGCCAACGTCGTTGGCCGTGTTCTTCGGCGAGGCGCTCTGGTCCGTTGCAGCCGAGCCCGCTCAGGCGGCGGGGCTCTCGACCTGGGACTACATGGCCGATCGCACGACGCCGGCACAGAAGCTCGCCGCGCTGACCAAAGCAGTAGATCGACTGACGCAGGACTTCGGCAGCTGGCAAGTGCCGTGGGGCGAGATCAACCGCTTCCAGCGCAACGATGGCGCCATCGTGCAGAAGTTCGACGATGCGAAACCCAGCACGGCGGTGCCCTTTACCTCCTCTGAATGGGGCTCGCTCGCCGCGTTCGGCGCCAAGCGGTATCCGGGAACCAAGCGCTACTACGGAAATTACGGCAACACCTTCGTCGCCGCTGTCGAGTTCGGCCCGAGCGTGCGCGCCCTGGCAATCAGCATCGGCGGTGCCAGCGGACACCCCGAGTCGAAACACTTCGTCGATCAGGTGCAGCGCTACACCAGGGGCGATCTGCGCCCGGTGTACTTCTATCCGAAGGACCTCGAAGGTCACATCGAGCGCAGCTATCGGCCGTAGCTATTTCTTGAAGATGCTCTTCGGCAGCCGCACGTGCACGCCGTGATTCGGCTTGTCGACCAGCTGCGTCACCGCGACGTTGCCGGCGATGCTCACCAGCTGATACGCCTGATGCCGCCTGAGATGCTTCTCGGCGATGAGGAAATCGATCATTTCGGCAATCGCGCCGCGCGTCGCGATCGTCAGATCCGGATCGGTCGCCATGCTGATGTAGTCCGTCGGCGTTTCCGCACGCGGCCATGCAAGCTTCATGTCCTTGCGCACCGTCAGGCGCAGGCGGCCGCGTAGCGACGTTTCGATCGCGGTTTGATCCACTTCGCCGTCGCCCTGCGCGGCATGCCCGTCGCCGACCTCGAACAGTGCACCGGGCACGAACACTGGAATGTACAGCGTGCTGCCGGCCACCAGCTCGCGATTGTCGAGATTGCCGGCGTGGCGGCCCGGCGGATTGCTGCTGACGCGACCTTCCTGCGCCGCTGGCGCAACGCCCATGCTGCCGAAAAACGGGCGCAGCGGAATCACGATGCCGGGCATGAACTCCGCTGTCATCTTCCTGCGGTCGAGCGCAATGATCTTTGCCGGCAGCGCCTTGTCGCAGTTCTCGGGAAGAAATCCGTTGCAGCCGTTGTAGCCGTAGTCGAGCGCCAGGTCGATCGACAGGACGTCGACCTGCAGCACGTCGCCCGGCTGCGCGCCCTCGACATAGACCGGCCCGGTGAGGATGTGTCCGCCCGGTCCCTTGCGCTCGCCGGTGACCTCGTCGACCACAGCCCGCAGCGATGCCTGGATTTTCTCTTCCGCAACGCCGGCGCGCTTCAATCCGTCCGGCGTATTCGTCAGCAACGTGTCGACATCGATGATGTCACCGGACGCAACGCGCAGCACCGGCTGCGCCTCTGACCAGTAGTAGCCGTAAGCAACGGTGCCTGGCGTGACCTCGAGCCGATGCGTCTTGGGCGCAGCCTGCAGCGACTGTGCTGCAAGCAGCGCGATACTTCCGGCGACCCAAGCGCGCCTTGCTTTCACGAGGTTATGCTACGGCTTCGCTTTCAGCTGTTGAACGGCCTCGAGCGCCTTCATCACGTTTTCGTCGGGTTTCATGCCGCCGATGGTCGAAGCGATCTTGCCGTCCGGCGTCACGACGAACGTCGTGCGCTCAGCGAGCCCGTGAGTCACCTCGTCCCCTTTCGTGTCTTTCAGACCGGGCATTTGCCGGACGTTCAGCTCATAGGATTTCGTGATGCTGCCGTCGGCATCCGAGGCGACCGGGAACTTGCCGGCGCAGTAATCCGGGTCCGCGGAGAACCGGTTCAAACGGTCGATGCTGTCGAGCGAGACGCCAATGACGCTGGCGCCGGCGGCCGCGAATTTCTCCTGATTCACCGAGAACGTGTGCGCCTGCAAGTTGCAGCCCTGAGTGTAGGCCGAAGGATAGAAGTACACGACGACCGGTCCTTTCTTCAGCGATTGCTGCAGCGAGAACTTGAACTCCTTGCCCGCCAGCGACGCCGGCGCGGCGAAGTCAGGCGCGCTGTCGCCGCTTTTCAAGGCAGCGAGTGCCGGCAGGCAGATCGCGGTCGAGATGAGACAGCCCAGTACTACTCGCTTCATGGTCTTACTCCTTCGAAGCTGGAGACGCAGTGTAACCCCGGTGAGTGTCGCAGCTTGGCAGAAAAAGTCGGATACAACTAATTTCCCGCTGCCGTCAGGACGAGCGCCTGATCTCGCGGATGCCGAGTCCGAGCCGCCGGCGCAGCAGGACCCTGAGAATCGAGCCTTCCGTGTAGCCGACGCGGGCCGCGATCTCGTCCACGCTCGCGCTGCTGGTTCTCAGCAGGTGCACTGCCCGCTCCACGCGCAGGCCCTGGAAATAGGACAAGGGCGACTTGCCGAGCACCTGCTGCATGCGCCGCGCGAGCGTTCGCTTGCTCGAGCCGACCGCCTGAGCCGCTTCTTCGAGCGAGAATCCCTGCTTCAGCCGCGAGCGCGCCCAGGTCTCGAAGCGCTGCACCAGCGCATCGGAATGCACGAGGTGATCCGTCAAGGCATAGGCCGACTGCGACGGCCTGGAGTCGACGATCAGATACTTCGCCGTCAGCGACGCAAGTTTCGGGCTCACTCCGCGCACCAGCCACAACGCCAGATCGATGTGACTGAGCGCCGCGCCGGCCGTCACGAAACGGCCGGACCTGACGATCATGTTCGATTCGTCGAGCAGCACCTGCGGGTAGCGCCGCCGGAACAACGGCGCCAGCCACCACGTCGTGGTCGCGCGATGCTGATCGAGCAGGCCGGACTCGGCCATCACGAAGGTGCCGATGCAGGCCGTCGCCAGCAATGCATCTTCGCGATGCCATTGCCGGATCGCGCCACCTGCGTCCCGGATGTCGGGCCGCGCGAGCGCCGTCTCCAGCGCCGCGGGCATCTTGAAGCCGATCGCCGGTACGACTGCGCAATCCGGCGCGCGCCACGGCGCATCGCTCAGCGGCACCGTCAGGCCGTGCGACGTTCTGACCGTCCGGCGCACTCCGGCGATCCTGACCTCGAAGCGCGGCACTGTGAGCGCCGCCATGTCAATCAGCTCGTTCGCCGTCTGGAACGCATCCAGCACCGCCGCCAGACCCAGGTCGAAAACCCCGTCCAGGGCGAGGACGTTGACCTTCATCGCGGATCGCTCCCGAAAAATGGGGAGCGCAGAAATAGCACGCGGCGGGCACCGCCGGAATGGCCATGGCAAGAATGATCCGAAATATGACGTTCCTGCCTCTGGCCCGCGGAGCGCACGGAGACCACTCTCGCGACAGGCCGCTGTTGGCCGCGAGGAGAATGCACATGCTTGCACTTGGACTGTTGGTACGGCTCGAAGCAAAACGCGGGAAGGAGCAGGACGTCGCCGCCTTCCTGATGCAGGGACTGCAGCTGGCAAACCAGGAGCAGACCACGCCGCTGTGGTTCGCACTGCGACTGGGCCCCTCCACGTTCGGCGTCTTCGACGCCTTCGCGGATGAGTCCGGCCGCCAGACTCATCTCAACGGACCGATCGCGAAGGCGCTCATGGCCCAGGCTCCGCAATTGCTGGCCACCCCACCTACCATCGAAAGAACGGAGGTGCTGGGCTCCAAGGTCGCGTCGGCGTCGCTGTCGCCAGGCTAGTGGCGGACTCGGCTGAGGTGTCATGGTGTCCACCGGACCGGTGGACACCATCGCGCGCCGTCGGACGTCAGGTTGCGTGATGTACAGTTCGCAGTACCAAAACTCGCCGGAGCATCAGGATGACGGAGCTCAGCAGACGATCGCTGATCGCAGGCTCTCTTGGAGCCAGCCTCGCCTTGCCATCGATCGCGCGCGCCACCGAAGGATGCGGCGAGCAGCCCAACACTGCGCCCGCGTTGCAGCCGCCACGTCTGCTGACGGACTGGGCCTGGCTCGACAGGTACCGCCAGGCCAATGCAGAGCTCATTTCCAGCGGGACCGAAGTCGACGCGGTATTTCTGGGCGACTCCATCACTGAAGGATGGACCAGTACCGATCCCGCCTTCTTCGCGAAAGCCAACGTGGGCCGCGGCATCAGCGCTCAGACCACGCCCCAGCTGCTCGTGCGAATGCATGCTGACGTCATTGCGCTGAAGCCGCGCGTGGTGCACATCATGGCTGGCACGAACGACATTGCTCAGAACACCGGACCGATGTCGCCGGAGGATTCGAAGAACAACCTCACGGCGATGTGCGAGATCGCACGCGCTCACGGCATTCGCGTCGTGCTCGGTTCCGTACCGCCGGCATCGAAGTACTGGTGGCGCGCCGATCTGCAGCCCAAAGCGGTTGCCATTGCGTTGAACGACTGGATGCGGGCGTATGCGAAGGAGACCGGCGCGATCTACGCCGACTACGCTGCCGCGCTGACGGATGCGAATGGCAATGTGAAACTCGACCTTGCCAAGGACGAGGTGCACCCGACGGCGGCAGGCTATGCGGCGATGCGCCCCGTCGCCGAGGCGGCGATCAGTTGCGCGCGCTCGTCAACATGCCGCGCGTGATCAGCAACTGCGCGAGCGCGTACGTAATCCACACCAGCGGTCCGATCCACGCGGCTTGCCACAAGAACTTCTCGAGTGAGATGAGGCTGTCCGAGACCATGAACAGCACCGCACCCAGCGGCGCTTCGATCGCTCGAACGCGCAGCGACAGCATTGCCATCACTACAATCGCAGCGATGTAAAGCACTACCGGAATCGCCAACGCACCGAGGTTCGGCCACAGCACCACGCTATACGCGACTGCGAACGTCGGAATGACGGCGAACGTCACTTTGCGTCCCGCGCTCATCGGCGCCGCTGCTCCCCTCGTCGCAAGCACGAAGACGACGGCATACAACACGTGGGTCGCCAGAAAGCTCGCCAGGCCGCGGACAAAAAGTCGTTGGCCGTCGTAGGCAAGGAACGCATCGCCGGCCGCCGAAAAGAGCAACGCAAGCGCGAAGAGCCTGAGCTTGCTGCGCAACGCCGCGATCGCAAGCAACACACACATCGACGTCTTGAGCGCAACGTCGCCCGCATACGGACGCTGTAGCACCAGGTACGCAAGCGCCACGGCCGCAGCGGCCCAAAGGATCCAGACTTCAATAGTGGCGCGCCTCCCGGCCACACTCGGCTCGGCAGTCTTGGGAGACGCTGACATCATGTCTGCCACTGTAGCTTGATCCCCGAGCACACTGCACCTGCCGTTGACCTTGCTGGCGCAGGGACGGCACTATCGCGGCGGTCCTTTGAAGTATCAGAACGAGCTGTCCATGTCTTCATTCCGCCCGTCCCGCCGAGCCGTGCTCCAGGGACTGATGGCGGCCGCGCTGCCGCTCGGCCAGAGCGCTTGCACTCGCCGGGATCCCAATGCCCTTGTGGTCGGCGGCTTGCCGGTGACGTGCAATCTGACGCTCCCGGTCGCTTGCGTCGCCCGGGCAACGCGCAACGGCACAGCAAGCGCCGGCGCGCCGAAATTCGCTTTCGAGTACAGCAAGTACAACGGCTGGCCGGAGATCAAGGAATCGCTCATGGCGGGGCGCATCCAGGCCGCCTACATGCTCGCACCGCTGGTGATGGATCTCGCCGACCGCGGCATCCCGATCAAGATCGTGTCGCTGGGTCATCGCTCGGGCGCCGTCATCATGGTGCGCACCGAATCGCCGTACCAGCACTTCCGTCAGCTCGCCGGCCGCCGGGTCGCAATCCCGAGTCGTTTCGCGGTCGACTACCTGTTCCTGCGCCGCATGCTCGCGGAAGAGAACATGCGCGTCGAGGAGCTGCAGATCATCGAGATGCCGCCGCCCGACATGCCTGCCGCACTGTATGCGAATGCCGTCGATGCCTATTGCACCGGCGAGCCATTCGGAGCCGCCGCACAAAGCGCCGGCTATGCGAGACCGCTGCGCATGACGCGCGACGAGTGGCCGAGGTACATCTGTTGCGTGCTCACGGTGCGCGAAGAGCTCATCAACGAGAATCCCGTCATGGTGCAGGACCTCGTCGATCATGTGCTCGGCGCCGGCGTGTGGCTCGATCAGCAACCGGCGAACCGCGAGAAGGCCGTGCAGATCGCAGCCGGCCGGAGCTACTTCAACCAGGATCCGAAGATCATCCGCTTCGTGATGCAGAATCCGACCGACCGGGTCACCTACGGCGACCTGCGCATGATCCGCAGCGAGTTCGAGGAATTGATGCAGCTGTCGATCCAGGCCGGCACGATCAAGCATCCCATTGCGTACGAGAAGTACGTCGACGAGCGCTTCGCGCGCAGCGCGAAGCCCGCGGCCATCCCGCTATGAACGCACGCGCCCCAGGTTGCGTACTTCTGATACTCATGGCGATGATGAGCGCGCCGGTGCTTAGCGCGCCCGCGCTCAAAGCCGGAGTGTTCGACCCGCCTCGCGAGGCGCCCGCGTTTTCTCTGCAGAGCTCGAACGGCGGCACGCTCGCGTTGCGCGACTATCGCGGCAAGGTCGTGATCCTCGGCTTCGGCTTCACGTTGTGCACGGAGGTGTGCCCGGTCACGCTCGCGACCTTGAAGCTGGCGCGCAGCAAGCTGGGTCCCGACGCGACCGACGTTCAGGTCCTTTACGTCACCGTCGATCCGGAGCGCGACAATGCGACGCGCATGCAGCAGTACCTGCACGCCTTCGATCCGACCTTCGTCGGCGGCACGGGCACGGATCGTGCGCTCGCCGCGGTCCGCAAGGACTACGGCATCACCGCCGAGAAGCATGGCACCGGCAGCAACTATACGGTCGCGCATTCTTCGTTCATCTACCTGATCGACCGCCAGGGCCGGCTGCGCGCCCTGATGCCCTACGGGCGCAGCGCGGACGATTATGTTCATGACCTGAAGATCCTGCTCGCGGAGTAGCCGTGCGCATGCGCTCGCTGTTGCGGTGGATCCTGGTGGCCTGGGGCGCCGTAGTGTTCGCGGTGCTTGCCTGGGCCGGGCTGACGCCGGTCGAACCGCGCGCCGATGCCGGTCGCGAAGAGCTTTTCGAGATTCCGCGCGGCACCTGGGCCCGCCGCATGGCCGGGGAGGATCTCGGCATCCTGCCCGACGAGATCCGCCTGACGCTCGGGATTCGCGATATCCTCGTGCTGCGCAATCGCGACGACGTGCCGCAGATCTTCGGCCCGACGCTCATGATGCCGGGCCAGAGCTTCCGGTTGCCGTTCGAGCAGGCAGCCGAGTATCAGTTCGCCTGCACCGCTCACGCGAGCGGGCAGATGCGCGTGATCGTGTACCCGTACCCGGCAACGCCGTGGGCGAGAATCGTGTGGCGAGCCCGACGACTATGAACAGAATCAAAACCACCCTGCCCGCTCTCGGCGTCATCGCCGCCCTCCTGCTCGCCTGGTGGGGCGCGATCGCCGCCACGCGGAGCCTGATTTTTCCGACGCCGTGGGGCGTCGTCACCGGAACCCTCGAACTGCTCCGGGACGGAACGCTGTGGCGACACATCGGCGCATCGCTCATGCGCGTCGGCCTTGGCTTCGTGCTCGCCGTCTGCGTGGCGGTGCCGCTTGGATTGTGGATGGGCTGGGTGCGCGGCGCGTACGACACCTTGAATCCGATCTTCCAGATGCTGCGCCCGATCTCGCCGATCGCGTGGATCCCGATCGCGATCCTGTGGTTCGGCGTCGGCGACGCCTCGCCGATCTACCTGATCTTCATCTCGTCGGTGTTCCCGATGATCGTACAGACGACCGTCGGCGTGCATACGATCGACAAGCGCTACCTGCGCGCGGCGGAGAATTTCGGCGTGTCGCGTGCGACGCTGTTCAGGCAGGTCGTCATTCCGGCGGTGCTGCCACAAGTACTGGTCGGCATGCGCATCGGGCTCGGCGTCGCCTGGCTGGTGGTCGTCGCCGCGGAGATGATCGCGCTGCGCTCGGGGCTCGGCTACATGATCATGGACTCGCGCAACGCCGGTAATCGCTATGACCTGGTGATCGCCGGCATGATCATCATCGGCGTGATCGGCCTGTCGCTCGATGGCAGCATGCGTCGACTGGAACGCATCAGATGGGTACGCTGGCGCTATGCACAGTAAGATCGAAGTCCGCAGCCTCAACAAGAGTTTCGAGTCCGACCAGGGCCGGCTGGCCGTGGTCGAGGACGTGAGCTTCACGGTTCGCGACGGCGAGACCGTGGCAATCGTCGGTCCTTCCGGCTGCGGCAAGACCACGCTGATGAACATGATCGCGGGCTTCGTGCAGCCGGACGCGGGCGCGATCGTCATCGACGGAATGCCGCGCATGAAGCCCGATCCGAAGGGCATCCTCATTACGCAGCATGGCTCGGTGTTCCCCTGGCTCACCGTGCGCGAGAACCTGATGTTCGGCCTCAATGGACACGCGCCGCGCAACAAGGCCGAGATCGCCGATCACTACGCCGCGATCGTCGGCCTCAAAGGTTTCGAGAGCAGCTACCCGCACGAACTGTCGGGCGGCATGCTGAAGCGCGCCGAGCTGGCGCGCGCGCTAGTGGTGAAACCGGACGTTCTCTACATGGACGAGCCGTTCTCGGCGCTCGACGCACTGCTGAGCCTGCGGATGCGCAACGAGCTGCTGCGCATTCTTGCGGAGGAGCGCCACACGGCGATGCTGATCACGCATGACGTCGAGGAAGCGATTCACGTCGCCGATCGCATCCTGGTGCTCTCGCCGCGACCGGCGCGAGTCCAGGCGGAGTTCGTCGTGCCCTTCCCGCATCCGCGCCGGCTGACCAGCGCGGCGGCGCAGGAGCTGCGCGTCGCCATCCTGCGCGAGCTCGGCGTCGATCAGTACGGCGGCTGACGCTACCAGCCCTGCACTTTCGTGCGGACGCGAACCAGGCTCTTGTCGGCCGTGAGGTACAACGTGCTGCCATCGTCGCCGAACGCAAGATTCGCCGTTGCTACGCCAGTGGCCAACGTGCCGAGATGCTTGCCCTGCGGCGAATAGACGAGCACGCCGCCCGGACCGCTCGCCCAGACGGTGCCGTCCTTACTCACCTTCAGACCATCCGGCACACCGGGCTTCTGGTTGCTGACGGCAGCAGTCACATCGAAGAAGACCTTGCCCGCGCCGAGGGTCCCGTCGGATCTCACCGGGAATGCCAGCAGCACCGCTTTCTCAGGCTCGGAGTTCGCTACGTACAGCGTCTTCTCATCCGGAGAAAAAGCCAGGCCGTTCGGCCGATTCAATTCCCGGGTGAGCAAGGTCAGCTCGCCGTGCGCAGTCAGTCGGTAGACGCCCTGAAAATCCAGCTCCCGGCCGGGATCCTCGGTCTGCCGCGGCAAGCCATAGGGAGGATCGGTGAAGTACACGTCGCCGTTCGAGCGGATCGCCAGGTCGTTCGGACTGTTGAGTCGCTTGCCGCCGTAACGGTCCGCCAGCGTGATGAACTTGCCGTCGACCCACTTGGCAACGCGCCGATCGCCGTGCTGGCACAGCACGAGCTCGCCGGCCCCGTTGAAGGCCAGGCCGTTCGAGCCCGGCTCGCGGCCGGTGAAAGTCGCCGCTGCGGTATAGCCCGACGGTGTCAGGAATTCCTTCAGCCCGGACGCCTGCGACCACTCCCAGACCTTGTTCCGCGGGACATCGGAGAACAGCAGGCGTCTGCCGGCACGATCCCAGACCGGTCCTTCTGCCCATTCGAACTGGTTCGCGACCAGCAGCTCGATGACTGCATCGTGCGCAACGAGCCGCTCGAAGGCCGGGTCCAGACGTTCGATTCGACCCAGCGTCGCCGCTTCCTCCGAGCGCGACACGCCGCCGGACAGGATGCAGACACCAAGCACCGCAAGCACGAGAAGACGGTTCATTGTAAATTCACTCTGTGAAGCTCGACCTGCACCCCGGCCTGCGTCTGCAACGGCTTGCGATCGGCGCCGAGCGCGCGCCCCTGCTCGTCATCGACAACTTCATCGCCGACGCCGAGATCTTGGTCGCCGACGCGTGTGAGCGACCGCTGACGGTGCGCAGCCGATACTTTCCCGGCATCCGAGCCGAGGCGCCGCCCGAATACCAGCAATTGCTGCTCACGGGACTGAGGAGTGCGCTGCTCGATTGTCTCGGCATGCCCGAGGGCAAGCTCACGTTCTCCATGTGCCACTACTCGCTGATCACGACACCGGCGCAGGAGCTGGCGCCGCCGCAGCGGATTCCGCACGTCGATACGTTCGCGATATTCAGTCTGGCGACCATTCACTACCTGTTCAAGGCGAACCATGGCGGCACCGCGTTCTACCGCCACCGCAGCACCGGGTTCGAGTCCATCGACCAGTCGCGCCGCCCGACGTACTCGCGGGCGCTGCACGAGGAGCATTCGGGCGCGGCGGCGCCCGGACCGGCATACATCAACGGCAGCACCGATCTGTACGAGCAGATCGCAAAACAGGACGGCGTTTTCAACCGCATGCTGGTGTACCGAAGCAACTCGCTGCACTCGGGCTGCATCGACGCCGGCTTCGTACCGGATCCCAACCCCGCGACCGGTCGACTGTCCATCAACAGCTTCATCGACTGGGCACCGCCGTAGCCAGATCGTGTACGGCGGAGCCGGCGAGCAGGAACGCGCCGACGCCGTAAAACTGCGTATCGCTTGCCGCCACCTGGTCGGGACGATCGCTGACCTGCTGAACCCAGCCCAGCATGCCATCCGGCTGGACGGCTCGCTCCAGGGCACTCCAACCCTGTCGCACGACCGGCTCGTATTGCACTCGATCGAGCAGGCCCGCTTCGATCCCCCACGCCATGCCATAGACGAAGAAGCCGGTGCCGCTCGATTCCGCCGGCGATGCTTCTTCCGCCGCGACCAGCAACGATGGCGCCCAGTATCCATCCGGTTTCTGCAACGCCTTCAGCTTCGCCGCCATCTGCCGGAACAACTCTTCGTACATCGGCCGCGCGGGGTCGCTTGGGGGCAGGCGTTCCAGAACTCGCGCGATGCCGGCGAAGACCCAGCCGTTGCCGCGGCTCCAGAACAGCTTCCTGCCGTTGCTGTCGCGCTGCTCGAAGAAGCGGCTGTCGCGATAGAAGAGATGCTCCTCGCGGTCGTAAAGGTAGTCTCTGGTGGCTGCGAACTCGGTGTGCGCATATGCGGCGTAGCGTTGATCGCCGGTCACCGCAGCCAACCCGACCCACACCGGCGGCGCCATGAACAACGCGTCGCACCAGCACCAGCGATCGTCGCACGATTCGTGCGGACGCGTGGTCAGACTGCCGCGCGGCGCAGCGGCAAGGATCTCATCGAAGCGCTTGCGTAACGGTGCGAGCGCCGCAGGTCCGGCGCCATGCGCCGCTGCCCACAAGTAGCTCTGTCCGATGACGTGATCGTCCGCGTGATAGCGGCGATCACCGAGCTGCCAGTCCGTGCTGCGTCCGTGCGCGAGCACCGCATCGCGAAAACGAGGCGATCCGCTCCGCTCGGCAAGCGTGGTCAACCCGGCGTAGAACGCTCCCTGCTGCCAGCTGCGAGGACTGCGCGTTTCCTCGCGCGCGACCTTGATCGAGGCGACCGGCTCGAGATGCGCGAGCTGCCAGTCGGCGACTCGCTCCATCAGCGCCAGCGTGTGCCCGGCATCGATCTGCGATGACTCCGCGGCGTCGGCCGAGGCTATTGCGGCAGCGCCGAGTGCCGTCAGGATCGTTGCCACCTTGAGCATGCGGCCAGCTTAGCGGGTCTGAAACTCAGGCAGGAATCGTCAGCAGCGCCTGGTACCACAAGCCGCTGCTCTTCAGTGTGCGACGCTGCGTCGGGTAGTCGACGTGCACGATACCGAAGCGTTTGCGATAGCCTTCGGCCCACTCGAAGTTGTCCATCAGGCTCCAGACGAAATAGCCGCGAACGTTCACGCCGCGCGCGAGCGCGTCCGCGACAGCGACCAGGTGCGACTCGATGTATTGGCGGCGTTGCTCGTCGTCGACCCTGCCGCCCACGACGTCGTCCTGGTACGCCGCGCCGTTTTCCGTGATGAAGAGGGGCGGCAGCTCGTAGTCGCGGTCCAGGCGCAGCAGCAACTCCGCGAGGCTCTGCGGCGCAACTTCCCAACCCATGTCGGTCACCGCGGCGCCGCTCGATGCCGGCAACGCAGCGTTGGCGCTGCCGGAGAAGACCGTGGGGCTGTAGTAGTTCACGCCGACAAAGTCGAGCGGCTGCGCGATCAGCTTTGCATCGCCGGGCCGGGCTGCGGGCGAGTCCATCCCGAGGTGCTCGAGGATGTCCGATGGATAGCGACCCTTGAACAGCGCGTCCATGTACCAGCGCACGAGCCGGCCGTCCTCGAGTCTGGCGTGTGCCGCGTCCAGGTCCGAGTCCGTCTCCGGATAGACCGGCGACATGTTCAACACGATGCCCACCTCGGCCTTGCTGCGGGTCGCGCGAATCGCCTGGAGCGCGAGCCCGTGACTGACCAGCACGTGATGACCGACCTGATAAGCCACGCTTCGGTCGCGCACGCCGGGAGCGAACACGCCGCGTTCGTGCCCGAGCACCGCGGTGACCCACGGCTCGTTGTGGGTCGCGATGGAAACGATCCGGTCGCCGAGCCGCCCGGCCACGAGTTGCGCATAGTCCGCGAAACGCTCGGCGGTCTCGCGTGCGCGCCAACCGCCGTGGCGGCGCTGCAGCTCCGCGGGCAGGTCCCAGTGATACAGCGTCGCGTACGGTTGGATATTGCGCGCGAGCAACCCGTCGACGAGCCGCTCGTAGAATGCCAGGCCGGCCTCGTTGACCGCCCCGCTCCCGGCCGGCTGGATCCTCGGCCAGGAAAGCGAGAAACGATAGGCGCGCACGCCGAGATGCGCGATCAGGTCCAGGTCGGACTCCAGCCGGTGATAGTGATCGCAAGCGACGTCGCCATTGCTGCCGTCGGCGATCGCGCCGGGCACACGGCAGAACTCGTCCCAGATCGAGGGTCCTTTGCCATCCGCGCGCGCGGCGCCCTCGATCTGGAACGCGCTGGTCGCGACGCCCCAGACGAAGTCCCGCGGAAAACGCCGCCGCAGTTCGGCCAGGTTCGCCCGACTCATGCGGCCGTCGACTTCGGGCGCGACAGCAACTCGCCCTCCAGTTCCTCGAGCGTGCGGCCCTTGGTCTCGCGCACGAACAGCAGCACGAACAGCAGCGCTGCGCTCGCGAACAGGCCGTAGACCAGAAACACGCCGGCGGCGCCGAGCGTCGACAGCTCCCACGGGAACACGAACGTCACGCTCGCGCTCACGAGCGCGTTCCAGAAACCGGCGGCCGAGATCGCGACGCCGCGGTACTCGTTCGGGAAGATCTCCGCGAGCAGCACCCACATGACCGGCCCGAGCGAGATCGCGAACGAAGCGACGAAACCGATGATCGCGATCAGCACGAGCCGCGCGTTCGCCGGAGCGACGCCGACCAGCGCCGGATCGTGCGGCGCGACGCTGAAAGCCCACGCGATCGTCAGCAGCGACACCGCCATGCCGGCGACGCCGATGGCAAGCAGCGGCTTGCGGCCCAGGCGATCGATGAGCCAGATCGCAACGACAGTCATGACCACATTGACGAGGCCGACGATCACGGCCTGGCGGAATGCATCGCTGACGCCGCCGCCGGCCTGCGCAAAGATCGTCGGCAGGTAATAGAAGATCGCGTTGATGCCGGTGATCTGCTGGAAGAACGCCAGTGCGAGCGCGATCAGCATGACGAAACGGATGCGCCGGTCGAACAAAGCGCGCCAGCCGTGCGCGAGCTTCCTGGCTGCGAGACTCTGCCGGATCTGCTGCAGACTCGCCTGCGCCTGCTCGGCGCCGTAGACGCGCGTCAGCACCTCCAGCGCCGCCGGGTCGCGGCCCTTGAGCACGAGCCAGCGCGGACTCTCAGGAATCAGCGACAGCAGCAACAGATACAGCAGCGCCGGAAATACCTGTACCCCGAGCATCCAGCGCCAGTTGTGCTCGCCGACGTCGAGCAGGAAATAGTTCGAAAAAAACGAGGCCGAGATGCCGATCACGATCATCAGCTGGTTGAGCGACACGAGCCCGCCGCGCCGCTGCGCGGGCGCGATCTCTGCGATGTAGACGGGCGCGATCAAAATCGCAGCGCCGACCGCGAGCCCACCCACGATGCGCGCGGCAACGAATGCCGTGAGCGTCGTCGCGAGCGACGCCAGCGACGCCGACAGTACGAAGAGCGTGGCTGCGCACAGCAGTACTTTTCTGCGTCCGAGTCGATCGCTGAGCACGCCCGCGAATGCGTTGCCCGCGAGCGCACCCCAGCCCAGAGAGCTGACCGCCCAGCCGAGCCTGAGATCGCCGCCGGCGCCGTTGAGCGCGAAGTATTCGCGAATGAACGGCACGACGCCGGAGATCACCGTCGCATCGAATCCCAGCAGCAGGCCGCCGATCGCAGCGGTGAGCGCTATGAATCCGACGTTCAGTGTGCGTTGCCCCATGCGCGCAGTGTGCGCTTCGTCGTTGGTCATCGAGTTGTTCTTGCTCTACTTGCCAGCGCCCGGCGAGCGTGCTACAAGGCAAATTGTAAGCGCTTACATTTTTCGGCACAAGAACCGAAATAGTCGCAGACAGGGGGCATAGCCGTGATCGATCGCGCACGTAGACGTTCGCCGATAGCACAGGCCATTTCGTTGATTCTCGGCACTGCCGTCGCGCTGCCGGTGATCGCGCAAACGCAGGAGCCGCTCGAGGAGGTTGTCGTAACCGGCATCCGCGGCAGTCTCACCTCCTCCATGAACTTGAAGCGCGATGCGCAAGGCGTACTCGACGGCATCGTCGCCGAGGACATCGGCAAGTTCCCCGACACCAACCTCGCCGAGTCGCTGCAACGCATCAGCGGCGTTTCCATCGACCGCTCGAACATCGGCGAAGGCCAGCGCGTCACGGTGCGCGGCGTCGGCCCCGACTACAACCTGGTGCTGCTGAACGGCCGGCAGATGCCGGTCTCGTCCATCCAGGACACGAGTCCCTCCGACTCGCGCGCCTTCGACTTCGCGAACCTCGCCTCGGAAGCGATTGCCGCGATCGAGGTCTACAAGACCAGCCGCGCCAGCACGCCGGCCGGCGGCATCGGCGCGACGATCAACATCAAGACTGCGCGGCCGCTCGACAATCCCGGCCTGCACACCAGCTTCGGTCTGAAAGGCATGATGGACGAGTCCGGGCAGAACCTGCCGGACCACCTGAAGGGCGATGAGATCACGCCGGAGGTTTCCGGCATCTACAGCCAGACGTTCGGCGACGACAAGTTCGGCGTCTCCCTCACTGCGAGCTACCAGGACCGCCAGTCCGGCTTCAACCAGGCCGCGGTCGGCAACGGCTGGCGCTCGTTCGCCGGCGACGAGAACAACTGGGGCACGATTCCGCAGCCCGGCCAGCCGGGCTCGGAGCGCATCGAGAATCGTCCTGACGCGACCGACACCTACTCGGTCCCACAGAACCTCGGCTACAGCGTCAACGGCATCGAGCGCAAACGCACCAACGGTCAGCTCGCTCTGCAGTGGCGTCCGATCGACGCGCTCACCGCGACGCTCGATTACACCTACTCCGAGAACAAGATCCAGACCGAGCGCAACGAGCTGTCGGTCTGGTTCAACTTCGGTCCCTCGTCCAGCAGCTGGACCGACGGTCCGGTGGCGGGTCCGCTCGTCTACACCGAGCTGATCCCCGGCGCGAACAGCGACCTGTCGATGGGCGGCGCCAAGTTCGCCAGCAAGAACGAGAACAAATCGTTGGGCTTCAACCTGGCGTGGGAAGCCTCCGAGCATCTCGGCTTCCAGCTCGACTATCACGATTCGAGCGCCGAATCCGGCGCCGACAGCCCGTACGGGTCCAACGCCGTGCTCGGCGTCGCCAGCTTCGTGCGCGGCGATACCACCGGCGACTTTACGCACGACTTCCCGGTGATCAGCGTGCGACTGCCGGACGGCCAGAGCACCATCGATCCATCGCAGAATACGGTCACCGGCTCGGCGTTCCGCAATGGTCTCATGCGGATGGACATCGAGCAGACGCAGCTCAGCGGCAACTTCGACTTCTCCGACAGCTCGCGCCTGGACTTCGGCGTCGGCCTGACGGAAATGAAGAATCGCACTGCGTTCTCGACTGTGCAAAACGACACCTGGGGCGCCGACGTCGCATTCGACCCGTCGGTGTTCCCGGACGACGTGTGGCGCTCCGACACGATCCGCCAGTACTTCGACCAGATCTCCGGCAGCGGCAACCCGAATCTGTTCAACGACTTCTTCACGTTCGACTTCGACCGGGTGCGTGCCATCGCTGCCGGCCTGCGTGGCGAGGACCGCTTCAGCGCGAGCGCGGACTTCACGACCGATCGTCACGTCAAGGAAGAATCGCAAAGCGCGTATGTGCAGTTCAGCCAGGCCTTCGACACTGCAATGCCGATCCATGCGGCGGTCGGCGTGCGCTACGAGAAGACGGACGTGACCTCGAGCGCGCTGGTACCGTCACCGTCAGGTATCAGCTGGGCCTCGGATAACGAGTTGAATGTCATCCGCCCGGAGGGAGCGTCCACCACCACGACCCTGAAGGGCGACTACAACTACTTCCTGCCGAGCCTCGACTTCGACATCGGGCTCATGGACAACCTGAAGTTCCGCGCCAGCTGGGGCAAGACCATCGGTCGCCCGAAATGGGGCGAGATCCAGGGCGGCCAGGTGCTCGATTTGCTGGTACGCGTCGACGGCGGCACCGGTTCGCAGGGCAATCCGGCCCTGAAACCGCTCGAGTCCACCAACCTCGACCTCTCGCTCGAGTGGTACTACGCCGAAGGCAGCTACGCGGCGGTCGGTTACTTCACCAAGGACATCGACAACTATGTCGGCGTCACTCAGATCATCGAGCAGCCGTTCGAGCTGCATACGCCGATCGGTGGCGCGCTCTACAACGAAGCCGTGGCGACCGCATGCCCGGATAGCAGCACCACTTGCATCCGCAACTGGATCTTCGACAACCGTGCCGATGCTCCCGGCGTGGACGCGATCGCTCGTACGATCACCGGACAGCCCGACGATCCGATCGCCGACTTCCGCATCACGGTGCCGGCGAACCAGCGCTCGTCCACTCTGCACGGCTGGGAGTTCAACATCCAGCACATGTTCGGCGCCAGCGGCTTCGGCGTGTCGGCGAACTACACGATCGTCGATTCAGGGCTGACCTACCCCAACGCGCTGCGCAACGAGCAGTTCGCGCTCGAAGGCCTGAGCGACGCGGCGAATGTGGTCGGGTTCTTCGAGAAGTACGGCTGGGGTGTGCGCGTCGCCTACAACTGGCGCGACGAGTTCCTGTCGAGCCGCTTCGACGGCTCCGGCGCGAATCCGAATTACACCGAACCGTACGGTCAGATCGATCTCAATATCAGCTACCAGTGGGGCGAGAACCTGACGTTGCAGGCCGAGGCGATCAACCTCACGGATGAGATCCAGCGCATCCACGGCCGCACCGACACCGAGGCCTTGTTCGTCACGCAGACCGGGCCTCGCTACATGATCGGAGCGCGGTACAAGTTCGGCGGTCAATAGCGCGAGCGCAATCCCGCGTTCGTGACAGAGCCGCTGGCGCCCCCAACCAGCGGCTCTTTTCGTTACGATGGCGGTGCAATGACGATGGGGCCGGTCAAGCAGGTGGTAATCGCGGGTGGCGGGTCGGCCGGCTGGCTGACCGCGGGCGTCATCGCCGCCGACCATTGCGCCGCTGCCGACTCGGGGCTGCAGGTCACGGTGATCGAATCGCCCGACGTCGGGCCGATCGGCGTCGGCGAAGGCACCTGGCCGACGATGCGCGACACCCTGCGCCGTATCGGCGTCAGCGAGAGCGATTTCCTGCGCGAGTGCGATGCCTCCTTCAAGCAGGGCTCGCGCTTCAATGGCTGGCGCGACGGTCACGATGACGACTATTACTTCCATCCCTTCGTCGTGCCGCAAGGCTACACGGAGACGAATCTCGTCGCCGGCTGGCTGCAGCGTCACGCCGACGTGCCATTCGCCGACCTGGTGAGTTTCCAGCCGCACCTCTGCGTGCAGAACAAGGCGCCGAAGCAGGCAGCGACGCCCGAATATGCGGCAGTCGCGAACTACGCCTACCACCTCGACGCCGGCAAGTTCGGAATGTTCCTGCGCAAGCACTGTACCGAGCGCCTGGGCGCGCGGCTGGTGCTCGATCACGTGGTCGGCATCCAATCGCATCCCAACGGCGATATCGCCGCGCTGCAGACGCGATCGCAGGGACCGCTGGCAGCAGACCTGTTCGTCGACTGCACGGGTCTGCAGTCGCTGCTGCTCGGCCGGCACTATGAAACGCCGTTCGTGTCGCAGAAGCACGTGCTGTTCAACGACTCGGCGCTGGCGCTGCAAGTGCCCTACTCCGACGGCAACAGCCCGATCGCGTCGCAGACGGTATCGACCGCGCAGAGCAGCGGATGGATCTGGGACATCGGATTGCCGACGCGACGCGGTATCGGTCATGTCTACTCGAGCGCGCATACTTGCGACGACCAGGCCGAGGCCGAGCTGCGCAGCTACGTGGAGCGCGTGGCCGGACCTGCAAATGGCGGCACTGCGCGCAAGCTCACGTTCGAGCCGGGCTATCGCCGGCACTTCTGGCACCGCAACTGCGTCGCCATCGGGCTGTCGGCCGGCTTCATCGAACCGCTCGAAGCGTCGGCGCTGGCGCTGGTCGAGCTGTCCGCCGCCATGCTCAGCGACCAGATGCCTGCGACGCGCGAGGAAATGGACATCGTCGCGCGGCGCTTCAACGATTCGTTCACGTATCGATGGGAACGTGTCATCGATTTTCTGAAGCTGCACTACGTGCTGAGCCGGCGCCGGTCTTCCGCTTTCTGGCGCGACAACGTCGACGCAGCCACCGTTCCCGACCGGTTGCGCGACCTGCTCGTGCTGTGGCGTCACCAGCCGCCCTCGCGTTACGACCTGCACCGCATCGAAGAAGTGTTTCCATCCGCGAGCTACCAGTACGTGCTGTACGGTATGGGCTTTCGCCCCGAGCCGGCGGTCTCGGTGCGCCGCTGCGATGACGGCGAGCGTGCCGACGCATTTTTTCGCGACACCGCGGCACTGACTGGCAAAATGCTGGCTGCGCTCCCCTCGAACCGGGAGCTGATCACGCACATCAGGCGGCACGGGTTGCCGAGAATCTAGGCCCAGAGGATAAGAATCGAGCGCATGAGCAACGCCGTTCTGCTGAACAACGTCGACCACAAGGACCTCAGGGTCATCACCACGCGCAGCGCCGCGTACGGCGACGACGTGAAGTCCGCGCTGACGTTTCCGGCCGAGTTCCGCAACGTCCAGGCCTGCTATCCGATCGTCTTCCAGAAGACCGCGGACGGAAAATTCCAGTCGATCGCCCTGTTCGGCTTCCAGGACAAAGAGAATCTGTTCCTCGGGCCGAACGGATGGGATGCGCAGTACGTGCCGTTGACTGTCGAGCGCCAGCCGTTCCTCATCGGCTTGCGCGATCGCGAGCCGCTGGTGCACATCGACCTCGCCAGTCCGCGCGTGAGTCGCACCGAGGGTGAAGCCCTGTTCCGCGAGTACGGCGGCTCGACCGAGTTTCTCGAGCGCATGAGCTCGGTGCTGCTGACGATTCATCAGGGCCTGGAAGCCGTGCCGGCGTTCATCGATGCCCTGCTGCGGCACGACCTGCTGGAGTCGTTCGTGCTCGACGTCGAGCTCGACGACCGCTCGCAGCATCGTCTCACGGGCTTCTACACGATCAACGAGGAGCGGCTCGGCACGCTCGACGCAGGCGCGCTCGAACGGCTGCACCAGGCAGGACAGCTGCAGGCGATCTACATGGCGATCGCTTCGCTCTCGCACTTCCGCGATCTGATCGAGCGCCGGAATCGACTGCATGCTGCCCGTCGCTAAAGCAATCGAAGAGCTCGCCGGACTCGATCCGCAATCGCTGCCGGACGAAGTGCTGACGCGCACGCAGCCGGCGGTCTTGCGCGGGCTCGTTGCCGGCTGGCCCATCGTGCGCGCGGGCCGCGAATCGGCCGCGGCCACCGACGCGTACCTGCGACGCTTCTACCAGGATGCGACCGTCAACGCGATGCTCGGCGCGCCCGACATCGGCGGGCGGTTCTTCTACAACGACGACCTCAGCGGCTTCAACTTCAAAGCAGTGCGCATCAGGCTGGATGCGGTGCTCGACGAGATCTCGCGCCAGAGCAAGGCGGAAATCCCGCCAGCCATCTATGTCGGGTCGACCACAGTCGACACGTGCCTGCCGGGCTTTCGCGCCGAGAACGATCTCGCACTCGGTAATCGCCAGCCGCTCGTCAGCATCTGGCTGGGCAATCGCGCGCGCATCGCCGCGCATCACGATCTGCCGGACAACATCGCCTGCGTCGTCGCGGGACGCCGCCGCTTCACGCTGTTTCCGCCCGAACAGCTGGAGAACCTTTACGTCGGTCCGCTCGACTTCACGCCGGCCGGCCAGGCGATCAGCCTGGTCGATTTCGCGCGACCGGATTTTGCGAAGTTCCCGCAGTTCAGCGCAGCACTGCGACACGCGCAGGTCGCGGAGCTCGGCCCGGGCGATGCGATCTTCATTCCCAGCATGTGGTGGCATCACATCGAGTCGCTGGAGAGCCTGAACGTGCTGGTGAACTACTGGTGGCGGCAATCGCCGGCGTTCATGGACTCGCCGATGAACGCGCTCATGCTCGCGATCCTGACCGTGCGCGACCTGCCGCCGGCGCAGCTCGCGGCCTGGCGCAACCTCTTCCGGCATTACGTCTTCGAGGCGGACGAGCGCACCGCCGCTCACATTCCAGCGCAAGCCCGCCGGGTCCTCGGGAGGCTCGACCCCGAAGCGGCGCGCGAGTTGCGGGCCCGACTGCTGCAGAGATTGAACCGCTGAGGGAATCGAGCGTGGAACGCAAGCTGATCAACAGAATCGTGATCGCCGGCGGCGGGACCGCGGGCTGGATGGTGGCCGCGTGCCTGTCGAAGATGCTCGGCAAGGTGCTCGACATCAAGCTGATCGAGTCCGACGAGATCGGCACCGTCGGCGTCGGCGAGGCGACGATTCCGACGCTCGTGACCTTCCATCGCCTGCTGGACATCAACGAGCAGGAATTCATGGCCGCCACGCAAGGCACGTTCAAGCTCGGCATCGGCTTCGAGAACTGGCGCGACCTCGGCCAGAACTACGTTCACTCCTTCGGCCTCACCGGCACCGATCACTGGAGCGCCGGCTTCCAGCATTTCTGGCTCAAGGGACGCGAACGCAAGCTGGCGGGCGACTACGGCGACTACTGCCTGGAGCTCAAAGCCGCGCAAGCGGACCGCTTCGCGCACCTGCCGCGTGGCGGGATGAACTATGCGTTCCACATCGATGCCGGTCTGTATGCGAAGTTCCTGCGCAAGTTCAGCGAGGGCTACGGCGCGCAGCGCATCGAGGGGAAGATCGTCGAGGTCAAGACCGATGCGACGTCCGGCTATATCACTGCCATCCGACTGGATTCGGGCGTCGATATCGAAGGCGACTTGTTCATCGACTGCACCGGCTTCCGCGGCCTGCTGATCGGACAGGCGCTGCATGTCGGCTACGAAGACTGGTCGCACTGGCTTTACAACGACAGCGCCGTCGCGCTGCAAACCGAATCGGTGCGCCCAGCCTGGCCGTACACCCGCTCGATCGCGCGCGAGGCCGGATGGCAATGGCGCATTCCGCTGCAGCACCGCGTCGGCAACGGCATCGTGTACTGCAGTCGCTATCTTCCGGACGACCAGGCAAAGCAGACTCTGCTGGCGAACGTCGAAGGCCAGGCGCTGACCGAGCCGCGCGTCATCAAATTCCGCCCGGGCCAGCGCCGCGAGCACTGGAAGAAGAACTGCGTCGCGGTCGGTCTGGCCAGCGGCTTCATCGAGCCGCTGGAGTCGACCAGCATCCACCTGATCCAGCGCAGCATGATCCGGCTGATGCAGATGTTCCCGCGCACCTCGATCCAGCAGTCCGACATCGACGAGTTCAATCGGCAAATGAGCTCGGAGATCGAGCACATCCGCGATTTCATCGTGCTGCACTATCATGTCACCGATCGCCAGGACACGCCGTTCTGGCGGGCCGTGCGCAACATGAGCATTCCGGAATCGCTGCAACACCGCATCGACCTGTTCCGCGAGACCGGCCGCGTCTTCCGCGTGCCGAACGAGCTGTTTGCGGAGAACTCCTGGATCCAGGTCATGCTCGGCCAGGGCATCATGCCGCGGCAGCACCATCCGGTCGCCGACCTGATGGGCGATGAGGAGCTGTCGCGGTTCCTCGAGGGAATTCGCTCGTCGGTCGAGCGCACGGTGATGCAGCTGCCGCAGCACCAGACCTATCTCGAGCAGTATTGCAAAGCGCCGGACGTGCGCCGCGGAGTCGGCGGGTGAAGCGTGCATCGGCCAACATGTACGCGGTCGCGAAGCTCGCGGACGTGTCGATCGCGACCGTCTCGCGCGTAGTCAACACCGACTCGCGCGTCACGGAGAAAACGCGGCAGAAAGTGCTGTCGGCGATGCACAAGCTCGGCTACCAGCCGAACTCGATCGCCCAGTCGCTCGCGACCCGCACCTCGAACAGCGTCGGCGTGCTGGTCTCGGAGCTGCACGGCGCGTTTTATGGCGCGATGCTGAGCGCGATCGAGGAGACGCTGCGCGCCGCGGGCAAGTTCGTCTTGGTCGCGACCGGTCACGACCGCGAGGACCAGGAGCGCGAGGGCATTCGCTTCCTCGTCAGCCGCAACTGCGACGCGCTGATCGTGCACGTCTCGGGGCTGCCCGATAAATTCCTGGTCGAGCAGAACAAGAAGCACACGCCGATCGTGATCGTCAATCGCAAGGTGCGCGGCATCGCCGATCGCTGCTTCAGCCTCGACAACGAGCTCGGCGGCTACCTCGCCACGCGCTCGCTCCTGCAGGCGCAGCACCGGAAGATCGCGTATATCTCCGGACCACTCGACTGGGAGGACGCACATCAGCGCTTCGCAGGCCACAAGCGTGCGCTCGCCGAGGCGCGCGTGTCGTTCGACGAACGATTGCTCTACGAAGGCGACTATCACGAGGCGGGCGGCAGCCGGGCGCTCACTCATCTGTTCAGCAAAGGGATTCCGTTCACCGCCGTGGTGTGCGCGAACGACGAGATGGCAGCCGGCGCGATGGCGGCCGCGCACGACCGGGGTCTGAAGCTTCCCGACGAGCTCTCGATCGTCGGGTTCGACGACGCGCCGATCTCGCGCTACATCTACCCGAAGCTATCGACCGTGCACTATCCGATCACCGACATGGGCCACATGGCCGCGCGCTGGGTCCTGCAGAACGTCTACCAGCACGAGAACCTCGATGTCCGGCAGCGCGTGTTCGAGCCGAACTTCGTCCAGCGCGACTCGGTTTCTCCGCCGGCCTGAGCGGCCCGCAGCTTGCGTAGCGCTGGCGAACCGCCGGACTGACATCCGGCGGCCCGCCTCCCGGCCCACACAACGCTGCACACTTTCGGGGGTATGTCTGCGCAGCGTCGTGTGTTGAGGAGCGTCTACCAGCGGTACTTGGCCTGGAAGTTGATCTCCTTGCCTTCGAGCGGACGGGCGAGGATCACACCGCCGGTGCCGGCAGCGGTGCCGAAGATGCGCGAGTTCGCTTCCGTCAGTCCCAGCTCGTCGGTCACGTTCGTACCGCGCAGCGTGAACAGCCAGTTGTCCCCGACCGCCGTTGCGATGCCGAAGTCCCAGGTCTCGTACGTGCCCAGCTGCTGCAGCCCCGACTGATCCTGGGTGTGATCCCCGACGTGCGTGTAGCTCACGAACGCCTCGATGTCGCCCCACGGCAGCTCGAAGGTGTAGCTCGGGGTCAGCATGTAGCGCAGCTTCGGCTGGCGCTGCAGCTGCTTGCCCTGGATCGGCGCGCAGCCGTTGCCGGTCACCACGTTGGTGAACGGGAAGCAGGCATCGAAGTCGGTGTACTCACCGTCCAGGTAGTTGGCGATGACCCGGAAGCGGAACGCATCGGTGGCATTGATCCAGCCGATGAAGTTGATGCCCTTCGAGTCCGAGCCATAGAAGAGCCTCTGACCGGTCGGTGCACCGTTCGCGGTCGTCTGCTGATACGCCAGGCCGTCGAACTCGCGCTTGTAAACGCTGATGTCCGCATACAGCAGGTCATTCTCGAACTTGAAGCCCGCTTCGTAGTTGCGGATGGTCTGCGGCGCGTCGATATTGCCGGTGGTGCTGCCGCGGATGCCATTGTCGAAGTCCGCGAAGTGCCCGCCGCGGTTCACCCGCCCGTACACCGCCATCGAGTCGGTGAAGGCGTAGTTCGCACCCACCGTCCAGGAGGTGAAGTTCTCATCGTAGTCGGTGATCGCCAGCGTGCCGTTACACACCGGCACCGCGTTGTTGTACAGCGTCAACGGATTGCCGTCGGTGTCCTGGTTGGTCAGGTTGCACACCCGGTTGGTCGCCTCCTGGTTCTCGTAGCGCACCGAGGCATCGAGCAGCCACTTGTCGATGCGCCAGGAGTCCGACAGGTACAGCGCCTTGTTGAACGCGTGGCCGGCCTCGGTGATGTTGAAGCCGCCGTTGTCCAGGAACCCCTGCTCGTCGGTCAGCTGCGCCGTGTCGCCATCGCCGTTCACGAAGCTCACCGTGATCGGCCGGGCGTTCGGCGTGTTGGTCATGAACATCTGGTTACCGAGCGCCCACTCATCGTCCATCGTGTAGTACGCGGTGTACAGGCCCACGGTCAGCGTGTTGCCCTCGAACAGCTCCTTGCTCACGCGCAGGTCGTTGTTGAACTGCTCGAGCTCCTTGTGGATGAACCACCAGCCTTGGTGGATCACGCTCTGATCCGCCGCCACCGCCCCGCCGCCGACGAAGGTCGCGGTCGCCGAGCCCGCCGGCAGCCCGAAGCCGCCCAGGTTGGTCGGTATCGTGTACAGCTCATCGTTCAAGCTCGCGGGGTTGGTGCCCGAGAACAGCGCGTTGGTATCCACATCGCCGCTGTTGAACAGGAACTTGTCGCTGATCGACCAGCCGTTGCCGAAGTCGTAGTCGTAGTTCGCGCCCAGGAACACCATGTCCGCACCGCGCCCGTCCGCCAGGTCCGCGTTCGTGCCGCCGTTCGGGTAGCCATCCAGGCGCACGTGCTGGATCGCCTTGCTGTAGTAGGTGTCGGTGAGCGGATCGAACCCCGGGAAGGAGTGGAACTGATCGGTGCCGGTCTGGATCAGCGGGATCGGCGTGATGAACTGGTTCTTGTCATTCAGATAACGCGCGTACAGCACCAGGTCCCCGGTATCGGCCTCGTGCTTCAGGGTCGCGGTGAACTGCCCGCCCTCATCGGCATGGAACTGCGGATCGCGCACGCCATCGGACACCCGATAGAAGCCGCCGACGCTGCCGTACCAGCCCTCACTGATCTTGAAGCCGTAGAAGCCATCGACGCGGTACAGGTTCTCATCGCCATAGGTCAGCCCCAGGCTCCCGGAGGGCTCATCGCTCCCGGTCTTGAGCAGGTAGTTCGCGGTCGCGCCCATCTGCCCGCCGGCGAACACCACCGAGGGGCCGCCTTGCAGGATCTCCACCGAGCGGATCGTGTCATCCAGCCGGAAAATGCTCGTGGTCTCGAAGAACGACAGCGTCGGCATGCCGTACAGCGGCGAGCTCATCAGCTGCGTCGTGAAGTACGGCGCATCCCCGCCGCCCGGAAAACCCGCGATCTCGATGTTCGC